>NZ_JBFBOP010000004.1:0-276000 GCF_040686395.1 Microbacterium sp. NPDC080220 | reverse complement strand
GGCGCCAAGCCGAAGTTCGCCCTCGAGCAGGACCTCGCCGACTACATCGGCTGAGCACCCCACGTCACGAAGGACCCGCGCGACCCCGGTCGCCGCGTCCTTCGTCGTTTCCGCGCCGCCGCAACAACCGCGACCACCACGACGGACGGGACGCGAGTTCCCACGCGCGTCGACCCTCATCGGTGCGTTCGTTCCGACGCGCACCCGGCAGATCCGCGACGTCGCCACGGTCCCGGACGAGGTCCTCGACGACCGCCGGCAGACGCAGGGCCCGGGTGAGGTGACCGGGGAGGTCGTCATCGTTGTCGCATCGGCGAAGGTGCTCGAACGCCGCCCGCGTCACCCGCAGCTCGTCGAGCACGGGCCGGTCATCGGCGAGTTCCGACATCCGCTCGACGGCGGCCGTGCGCAGCATCCGCTGCACCTCCCCCGTCCACCCCTCCTCCGGCAGCACCGGCACCCACCGTGCCGGCCACGACAGCGTGAGATCCGGGATGCAGCGCCCCCGCATCCGCTCCTTCTCCGGCAGCGCCCCGAGTCCGGCGGCGCTGAACACCTCCACCGTGAGGCCCGTCCGCGTGCGGGTGAGCGCGACCACGGGGCGCTGCGCCGGCGGCCAGGAGTCCCGGACGTGCCCGTGCGCCACGACGATGGCCGCTCCGTCGACCTCGGCGACGGTGACGGATGCCTCGAGCTGCTGGGCGAGCGAGGTGAGACCGGTAACACGCTCGCCTAGCAGCACGTAGACCCGGAGCGGGAGGTCACGCATCGGTGACGTCGACGGCGGCGGGTCCGCGGCATCCCCTCCGCGCCCGACGAGGACGAGACCGTCGGATTCGAGCAGCACGTCGGCCGACCATTCCGCCGCGAGGGCGTCCAGCACCGGCTCCGGGGCGGTGCTCGTGACCGTGCCGTCGGACGCGATGACCAGCTGGCCGTCGGGCGTGAGGGCCACGCGTGCGATCACGGTGCCGTCCTCGTCGCCGACGACGGCGGGGATCATCCGTTCTCGGAGCCCGGCGCGCACCGCGTCGATGGTGAGGACTGTTCGCGACGGGGCGATGTCGAACGTGGCGATCGTCAGCTCGTCCATCGGCGACGTTTCACGTGGAACGGTCAGGAGGCTCGGACCGAGACGTTCCACGTCCGGTGCGGCTCGCTGCCGAGCAGGCGCCAGACCGCCGCGCTCAGCGCGGGGTAGTCCAGGGCGATCTGTCGCAGCACACGGTAGTTCCGCGCCTGAGTCGGACGCTGTCCGCCGTCGGCCGCGATGCTCTCCGCCCGCAGGGTGAGCACGACCAGCTCGTCGACCGAGGGGAGATCCTCCATGAAGGCCCAGGGGTCCTCACCGTCGCGCAGTCGCTCCTCGACCAGCACCGACAACTCGTCGGACGCCTCCGCGCGCAGCACCTCGAGGCTCGCGCGTCGGGGGAGGTTGGGGCGATCGCTCACCCGTCCAGCCTACGCTCGCCTCCCGACGTCCGGCCCCGATCAGGAGCCGCCGAACTCCGTCTCGCCGAGCTCACCGAGGATGCGGTTGAGATCCTGGATCGTCGCGAAATCTATGCTGATCTGGCCTTTCCTTGCCGTCAGCGAGATCTTGACCTTGGTGTTGAGCCGGTCTCCCAGCCGCTCCGCGACGTCGTCGAGGTGCGCACGGCGCGTGCCGGCCTTGGGGAGCGGACGCACCCGATTGCCGATCGTCTTGGCGGCTGCCTCCGCGGCGCGCACGGAGAGATCCTCGTTCACGATCTTGTCGGCCAGGCGCTGCATGTGGTCGGCGTCGTCGACCGAGAGGATGGCGCGGGCGTGGCCGGCGCTGAGCACGCCGGCCGCGACGCGCTGCTGCACGGGCACGGGGAGCTTGAGCAGCCGGATCGTGTTGCTGATCTGCGGACGCGATCGTCCGATGCGCGTCGCCAGCTCCTCCTGGGTGATCCCGAAGTCCTCGAGGAGCTGCTGGTAGGCGGACGCCTCTTCGAGCGGGTTCAGCTGCGAACGGTGGAGGTTCTCGAGCAGCGCGTCGCGCAGCAGGTGCTCGTCCTCGGTCTCCCGCAGGACCGCCGGGATCGCGGTCAGGCCGGCTTCGCGGGCAGCGCGAGTGCGGCGCTCGCCCATGATGAGCTCGTACGCGCCGTCCTCGTTGCGCCGCACGACGACCGGCTGCAGCACACCGAACTCGCGGACGCTGTGCACGAGCTCGGCGAGGTCGTCCGCGTCGAAGTTCGTGCGCGGCTGGCGCGGGTTGGGGACGATCTCGTTCGGGTCGACCTCGATCAGACGCGTTCCGGGAACGGCGACGAGCTCGTCCTCCCCCGCCGGAGTCTCCGCGGGTGCGGCATCCTGGTTCGATCCGTCGGCGTCGGCTGCGGGCAGCGACGCTCCGGGGAAGAACACGTCGACGGGACGTGCCTCCGACGAGTCCTGCGTCGGGATGAGGGCTCCGATGCCCCGGCCCAGTCCGGTTCGCTTGGCCATCAGTGGGCTCCTTCTTCTGAGTTCTGTGCGAGACCGCGCCGCGCGATCTCGACCGCCGCCTCGCGGTAGGCCACGGCGCCCGCGGACTGTCCGTCGTAGGCGATGACCGTCTGCCCGAAGCTCGGCGCCTCGGAGACACGGACCGACCGCGGGATGACGGTGGTCAGCACCCGGTCGGGGAAGTGCGTGCGCACCTCGTCGGCGACCTGCTGTGCGAGTCGGGTCCGCCCGTCGTACATCGTCAGCAGGATGGTCGACAGGTGCAGGGCGGGATTGAGGTGCTTCTGGATCATCGAGACGCTCCCCAGCAGCTGGCTCAGTCCCTCGAGCGCGTAGTACTCGCACTGGATCGGGATGAGGACCTCGGTCGCTGCCGTGAAGGCGTTGATCGTGAGGAGTCCGAGCGAGGGCGGGCAGTCGATGAACACGTAATCGACGTGGTTGTCCGCCAGGTAGGTCTCCAGGGCCGTCCGCAGACGGTGCTCCCGCGCGACCTGTGAGACGAGCTCGATCTCCGCGCCGGCGAGATGGATGGTCGACGGCGCACAGAGCAGATTCGGCGACTCCGGGCTCGTCTGGATCACGTCCGCGAGCGGCTCCTCATCGATGAGGACGTCGTAGATGCTCGCGACGTCGGCGCTGTGCGGGATGCCGAGCGCCGTCGACGAGTTCCCCTGCGGGTCGAGATCGATGACGAGCACGCGCGCACCGACGGAGGCGAGCCCCGCCGCCAGGTTGACGGTCGTCGTGGTCTTCCCCACGCCGCCCTTCTGGTTCGACACCGTGAAGACGCGGGTGGAGCCGTCGAACTCG
This sequence comes from Microbacterium sp. NPDC080220, assembly GCF_040686395.1. Taxonomy (NCBI): domain Bacteria; kingdom Bacillati; phylum Actinomycetota; class Actinomycetes; order Micrococcales; family Microbacteriaceae; genus Microbacterium; species Microbacterium sp. NPDC080220. Next base: position 272,709 of record NZ_JBFBOP010000004.1, on the reverse strand, counting down.
ACCTTCACCTCGGCGAGGACCTTCCTGCGCGACGTCAGATCCGCCAATTCGCGGGCGATCGGACTGTCGTCGAAAGAGAAGGGTGCGGGAGAGGTGGTGTTCTCCGAATCCGGCACCTGTTACTCCTGTCGTGTCGAGGACGTTCCCACTGTAGTCGAGGCCTCCGTCAGCCTCCGGCGCCGATCGTCGTTTCACGTGAAACAGAGCTCTCGCGCTCCCCGCGTTTCACGTGAAACACACATCGCTGGCGATCGTCAGCGCGCTCGATGTTCCACGTGAAACATCGCCGCTTGGTGTCAGCGCACGGTGGCGCGGATGACGCGCGTCGGCTCGGCGACGACACCGTCGCCGACCGGTTCGACCCGGACATCCGACAACCGGAACTTCCGGATCGCCTTCTCCGCAGCGGAGATCTCGTTCGCTGCGTTGGCACCCTTGAGCAGGACCAGCTCCCCGCCGTCCCGCACCAACGGCGCCGTGATCGGGATGAGGGTGCGGAACGCGCTCACGGCGCGGGCGGTCACCGCATCCAACACAGGACCCTCGGTCCAGTCCTCACCGCGTGCGCGGACGATCTCGACGTTGTCGAGCCCGAGCTCGTCCGTCTGCTCCGTCAGCCACGCGATGCGGCGCTCCATCGGCTCGATGAGCACCCAGCGGACGTCAGGACGTGCGATGGCGAGCACGAGTCCCGGCAGGCCGGCGCCGGACCCGATGTCACCGACGCGGGATCCGGCCGTGAACAGCGGCGCAGCGACCGCACTGTTGAGAATGTGTCGGGTCCAGATGCGGGGGAGTTCGAGTGGTCCGATGAGACCGCGCTCCTCGCCCTGGGCGATCAGCGCGTCGGTGAAGCGACGTGCGAGATCGATCCGATCGCCGAAGACGGATGCCGCGGCATCCGGTTCGCGCTCGGGTGTTTCACGTGAAACGTCAGCCACGGCGCAGAACGGTGTGGCGATCGGCGCCTTCGCCGTAGGACTCCGATACCAGGCCGTGCTCCGCGGCGATGTCATGCACGAGCTTGCGCTCGTAGCTGGACATCGGCGGCAGGGATGCCTGCGAGGCACCGTCGTCGAGACGCTCCAGCGCGCGCTCCACGAGCTTCTGCAGCTGCGCGCGTCGCGCGTCGCGGGATCCGCCCACATCCAGGATGAGGCGCGAGAACCGACCGGTCTTGGTCTGCACCGCGATGCGGGTCAACTCCTGCAGCGCCTGCACTGTCTCAGGGTCGGACAGGAGCGAGAGCGCATCCGGCTGCTCGTTCTCGACGGACACGTAAGCGCGGCCGGCGCGCACGTCGAGCGTCAGGTCGCCGTCGATGTCCGCGATGTCGAGGATGCCCTCGACGAAGTCGGCGGCGATGTCGCCTTCCTGCTCGAGCTCGTCGACGGTGGGCACAGCGCGAGCGCCGGGGGTCTGGTCAGTGGTCGTCATGGTCGATCCTTCGGTCCTCGTCAGGACCTGCCGTCCTGCTTGCCTTTCTGAGCCTGCTTCTTCGCGCGCTGCTTGCTCACCGGCTGCTGGCGCTTGGGAGCCTGCGCCTTCGCGCGCTCGGCCTCCTCGAACAGGCGCTGCTGCTCGGCCTCGTACTTGGCGAGGGGGATGACCTTGCCGCTCGCGTCGAGAGCCTTGCCCTTCTTCGCGAGACGCTCTTCGCGCGCCTTGGCCGCCTCCGACCCGGGGGTCGGGAGGTTCCGGATGACGACGAACTGCTGGACCATGGTCCAGATGTTCGAGGTGAACCAGTACATGACGACGCCGAGCGGGAAGAACACACCCGAGAAGATGAAGGCCAGCGGCAGGACGTACAGCATGATCCGCTGCATCTGGTAGGCCTGGCCGGTCTTGGCCTCGGGGGAGAGGTTCTTCGAGATGATCTGCAGCTGCGTGAAGAACTGCGACAGGATCATCAGGATCACGAGGATCACCAGGATCACGACGGTCGCCGTCTGATTGGTGTTGATCGCGTCGATCATGTTGACGTGCAGCGGTGCGACACCGAACAGCTCGGCGTTGTAGAACTCGCGCGTCAGGGTCGCGTTCAGCAGGCCGGTACCACCCACACCCCACTCCGCGTGACGCTTCACCTCGCTGAGCGTGTAGAACATGCCGAGGAGGATCGGCATCTGCACCAGCAGTGGCAGACAGCTCGACAGCGGCGTCGTACCGTGCTTCTTGTACATCGCCATGGTCTCGCGACTCATGGCCTCGCGCGACAGCTGGTCGCGCTTGCCCTTGTACCGCTCCTGGATCTTGCGCATCTCGGGCGCGAGTTCCATCATCTTGCGCTGGCTCTTGATCTGCCGCACGAACAGCGGGATGAGCGCGGCACGCACGACGATCACGAGCCCGATGATGGACAAAACCCAGGTCAGGCCGGCATCCGGTGCCAGTCCGATCGACGTGAAGATCCAGTGCCAGAAGACGAGGATCGCCTCGACGACGAACTTGAACGGCCACAGGATGATGCTGAAGAAGTCAGGATCACCGGGTTCGGGTGTCGTCGGGTTCGGGAGCGGCGGGAGGGTCGCCGAGGCGAAGAGATCCATCACGGATCAATCCTTTCTGAGGGGCACGACGAAGCCGTGCGAAGTCAGGTCGTGCCGGAAGTGCGTGTGAGCGGGGACGTCGTCGATGCCGCCCGCGGCCCACGGGTGGCATCTCGCGAGACGGGCCGCCGCGAGCGCCGAACCCTTGAGGACCCCGTGCTGCTGCACGGCGCCCAGCGCATAGGCCGAACACGAGGGATAGTACTTGCACACGTCGCCGTACAGCTGGGAGACGGTCGCCCGGTAGCCGTGCAGCAGGGCGATCACCGCGTTGCGGGGGAGCAGCGTGATCGTCGCCGGCAGGGTCGCGGCATCCATCACCGCCGTTCCGCGGGTGTACGAGGGAAGAGGCGCCGAGCTCATGCGGCCGCCTTCCGTTCGAGGCAGCGGATGACCTCCGTGCGCAGGGTCGCGAAATCGACGGATGCCGCAGCGGGCAACGCGCGGATGACCACATCGGCCCCGGGCCGGACCTCCGGGAGGGCCTCTGCGCAGATCGCCTTGAGCCGACGACGCACCGTGTTGCGCACGACAGCGCCCCCCACCTGCTTGCTCACGATGAAGCCGAAGCGTGGGGGGCGCTGTTCAGACGTGCTGACCACGTGGGTCACGGTGTGTGCCGCCGGACAGCGGGAACCTCCGCGGACGACGGAACGGTAGTCCGCCCCGCGGGTGATGCGGTTCCCGCGCGCCAGCACCGCGTGGTGTCAGGCCGAGAGCTCGGTGCGCCCCTTGGAGCGGCGAGCCGAGAGGATGGCGCGGCCGGCGCGGGTGCGCATACGGGCGCGGAAGCCGTGCTTCTTGGCGCGGCGGCGGTTGTTGGGCTGGAACGTGCGCTTGCTCATGAAGATCACTCCGGATGGGCGGGGTCACCCGAACGCTCGAGACCGGGGACACAGGTACATGGGGGACTCGCGCCGAGAGGCACAAGTCAACCGACCTAGGATACGTCGAGATCCCTGAGATCCCAAACCGGGACGCCGACCGGCCATTATCCACCGACGCCCGAACGCTGCTGGCGACGACACGCGGGCCGGTTCTACAGTGGGTTTTGCCTTGCGCGGCGCCGATGACTAGCGTGATCCGGATACTTATCCACAGGTTGTGCACAGTACCGTGCACACCATTGTCCACACCCGGGGAGGGTCATGTCCGAGCACGAACTTCCAGATGTCCCCGTCTGGAGCGCCGTGCTCGACGTGCTGGCGAACGACGACCGCGTCACGCCGCAGCTGCACGGCTTCGTGAACCTCGCCGTCGCCCAGGGGGTGATGAGCGGGACGCTCTACCTCGACGTCCCCAACGACCTCACCGCCGGCCAGTTCAACAAGCGCCTGCGCGGACCCATCATGGAGGCCCTCGCGCAGGTCGACGCCGAGCCGTCGGCGAGCACCTTCCGCGTGGTCGTGAACCCCGAGCTCGGTGACACCCACCTCACCGCGCCGGTCCCGGTCCAGTCGGCCCTCGCGCCGACCCCGTCGGCACCGACCCGGCCGAACGCCGAGGACTACAGCGAGCAGGCGGCACCGGCATCCCGCAACGACACCCGCCTCAACCCGAAGTACACGTTCGACAACTTCGTCATCGGCCAGTCCAACCGTTTCGCGCACGCGGCGGCGGTCGCCGTCGCCGAGGCGCCGGCCAAGGCGTACAACCCGCTGTTCATCTACGGGGACTCGGGGCTGGGGAAGACCCACCTCCTGCACGCGATCGGCGATTACGCGATCAACCTCTACACCGGCATCAAGGTCCGGTACGTCTCGAGTGAGGAATTCACGAACGACTTCATCAACTCGATCGTGAACAACCGCGCGTCGGCGTTTCAGGCCCGGTACCGCGACGTCGACATCCTCCTCATCGACGACATCCAGTTCCTGCAGGGTCGCGCCGAGACGCAGGAGGCGTTCTTCCACACCTTCAACCAGCTGCACGACCACGACAAGCAGGTCGTGATCACGAGCGATGTGCCGCCGCGTCACCTCACCGGGTTCGAGGACCGGATGCGGAGCCGCTTCGAGTGGGGTCTCATCACGGACGTGCAGGCGCCCGACCTCGAGACGCGCATCGCGATCCTGCGCAAGAAGGCGCAGTCCGAGCGCCTGCAGGTGCCCGACGACGTGCTGGAGTACATCGCCACCAAGGTGTCGAGCAACATCCGCGAACTCGAGGGCGCCCTCATCCGGGTGTCCGCGTTCGCGAGCCTGAACCGCTCGAACCTCGACATCTCGCTCGCGCAGACGGTGCTCCGCGACATCGTCGACCAGGACGATGCGAACGTCATCTCGCCGACCGACATCATCTCGGCCACGGCCCAGTACTTCCGCCTCACGGTCGACGACCTGTACGGCTCGAGCCGCTCGCAGTCCGTCGCCACGGCTCGGCAGATCGCCATGTATCTGTGCCGCGAGCGCACGAGCCTGTCGCTGCCGAAGATCGGTCAGCTGTTCGGCAACCGCGACCACACGACGGTGATGTACGCGTACAAGAAGATCAGCGAGCTCATGAAGGAGCGTCGCTCGATCTACAACCAGGTGTCCGAGATCACCTCTCAGCTCGGCCGTTCCTCGCGCTGACGGCCCCACACGCCCGGGTGTGCGGCCGTACTTGACACGTCCGCGGCCGGACCACCAAAATGCCGTTTCCACAGTGTGGAAAGCCTGTGGATAACTGTGCGTCACGGGCCGTCGGATGTGAACGAACGGCGACAGCCTGTGGATGAACGGATGACACGCAACGATTCGTCGTCGCCGGACTCACGCGTCTTTCCGCAGTCCGTGCACAAGTTACACGGATGTGGTTCCGGCTCGACGACAGGGACCCACCGACTTATCCACAGTTTCCACAGCTGTTAACAAGAAGACAGAGAACTATCTAATGGAAGCCCGATCCGATCACACCCACGGGGTGCGGGCCGGTCGCGGCGAGCTCGGCAGAGCGGCTTCCGGAGCGTCCTGTCGTGGGCACTAGCATGAGAGGGCCCATCTCGCCGTCAAGGGAGCATCAGTGAAGTTCCACGTCAACCGCGATGTATTCAGCGAAGCCGTGTCGTTCGTCGTGAAACTGCTCCCGCAGCGGAACCCGCAGCCGATCCTCGCCGGTGTCCTCATCGAAGCCGGCGACGACGGTCTGTCGCTCGCCGCGTTCGACTACGAGGCATCCGCCCGTACCCGCATCGAGGCGACAGTCGACGAGCCGGGCACGATCCTCGTCCACGGCCGACTGCTGTCCGAGATCGCGAGCCGCCTGCCGAACGCACCGATCCAGATCACGCAGGATGCCGACGGTGAGATCCTCCTGACGTGCGGTTCGGCGCGGTTCACCCTCGCGGCGATGCCCGTCGCCGAGTACCCCGCGATCCCCGAGGTCTCGGGCGACTCCGGCCTCGTCCCGGGCGACGACTTCTCGACCGCGATCGCGCAGGTCGCGTTCGCGGCCTCCCGCGATGACGTCACCCCGGTCCTGACGGGTGTGCAGCTCGAGGTGACCGGTAACGAGCTCAGCCTCGTCGCCACCGACCGCTACCGCGTCGCGCTGCGCGAGATCAACTTCGACAGCGGTGCCGTCGCCCGCGAAGAGGCGACGACCGCGCTCGTCCCCGCGCGCACGCTGACCGAGGTCGGGAAGACCTTCGCGCACTCCGGCGACATCCAGATCTCGTTCTCCGGCTCGGGCGACCGCGAGATCATCGCGTTCACGGCGGGCAACAAGACCGTCACCTCCCTGCTCATCAAGGGCAACTTCCCCCCGGTCCGGCGGCTTTTCCCCGCGCAGACCGAGCACTATGCGGTCGTCAACACGGCAGAGCTCGCCGAGGCCGTCCGTCGCGTCTCGCTCGTGCTCGACCGGTCGGCGCCGCTGCGTTTCTCGTTCTCGGACGAGGGTGTGTCGATGGATGCCGCGGGCACCGAGCAGGCCCGCGCCACCGAGTCGGTCGACGCGACGCTCGCCGGCGACGAGGTGACCCTCGGACTCAACCCGCAGTACCTGCTCGAGGCGCTCGGCGCCGTGAAGAGCGAGTTCACGCGCATCACGTTCACCTCGAGCGAGAACGCCAACAAGCTGAGCCCGGTCCTCATCACGCCGCAGACCTCGGGCACGCCCGAGAGCTTCAAGTACCTGCTGCAGCCGAACCTCCTGCTGCGCTGACCCCCGGCGTCCGTCCACATCGAGGCGTGTCGGAGCCTCGAGGGAGGGTGATCTGGTGATCGTGGAGCACCTGAGTCTCGTCGACTTCCGCAACTACGCGGCGGCCGACGTGAGTCTGGCCGCCGGTCCGAACGTGTTCGTCGGCCGCAACGGCCAGGGCAAGACCAATCTCGCCGAGGCGATCGGCTATTTCGCGACTCTGGGTTCGCACCGGGTGTCGCAGGATGCGCCGATGGTCCGGTACGGGGCGGATGCCGCCTTCGTGCGCGCCCGGCTCGGGTACGGCGAACGCCGCATCCAACTCGAGGCGCAGCTGAACCGGTCCGGCTCGAACAAGGCGCGCGTCAACGGGTCGCCGGTGCGCACCTCGGAGCTTCCGCGCTACGCGCAGGTCGTGCTCTTCGCCCCCGAGGACCTGCAGATCGTGCGCGGCGACCCGTCCGCGCGACGCCGGTTCGCCGATCAGCTCCTCGTGCAGCGCGCGCCGCGCATGTCGGGCGTGCTCGGCGACTACGACCGCGTGCTCAAGCAGCGCACGGCGCTGCTGAAGTCGGCGCGGGCGCGGGGGCTGAAGGCCGAGCAGCTCACGACGCTCGACGTCTGGGACGACAAACTCATCTCGCTCGGCACCGAGATCATCCTGGCGCGCCTGCGCCTGGCCGAGGATCTCGCACAGCCGATGCGCGACGCGTACGAGGCCATCGCCGGCGCCGACCACGATCCGCAGCTCGAATGGGTGCTCACGGTCGAGGGGTCCGACCCGGAGGACGACGCCGCACCCGTCGCGAAGACGGGTTCCGCCGTCGGGGCCGACGCGGTCGCGGCATCCTTCCGCGCCGGACTGGCGGCGAAGCGGTCCCAGGAGCTCGAGCGCGGGGTGACCCTCGTGGGACCGCACCGCGACGACCTCCTCCTGCGCCTGCGCGGACTCCCCGTGAAGGGGTACGCCTCGCACGGCGAGTCCTGGTCGACGGCGCTGTCGCTGCGGTTGTCGTCGGCGCAGCTGCTGCGCGACCAGTTGCGCCTCGGCGACCCGATCGTCATCCTCGACGACGTCTTCGCCGAGCTCGACGCCGATCGTCGCGCCCGTCTGGCGGGCGTCGTCGCCGATTTCGAGCAGGTCATCGTCACGGCGGCGGTCGAGGGCGACGTCCCGGCGTCGCTCCGGGTCCGGACCGTCCGTGTCGAGGCGGGCACGATCGTGACGGATGCCGATGTCTGACACCACCGGCATCCCCGAAACGGTCGCGACCTACCTTCGGCTGCGCGGACTCGAGCCGTCGGCCGCGAAGAAGCGCCGCCGCAAGCGGCGCAACGACGACGACGAGAACCAGCCGTTCACGCCGGGTCGCGATCCCAAGAGCGTCGGCGACCTGCTGGCCGACCTCACCCGGCAGTCGGGATGGGACGCGCAGCTCGCGAAGGAGGACCTCGTGCTCCAGTGGGCCGAGGTCGCCGGCGAGGAGACCGCGCGTCACGCGGATCCGGTCGCCCTGAGCGACGGCGTGCTCACCGTCCAGTGCGATTCGACGGCGTGGGCGAAGAACCTCCACCTCATGCGCGCGACGATCGTCACCGAGCTCATCCGGCGGTTCCCGGAGGCCGGCGTCGAGTCCGTGCGTTTCGTGGGGCCGGACGTCCCCTCCTGGAAATGGGGCCCCAGAGCCGTTCCAGGGCGGGGTCCACGCGATACCTACGGCTGACCGACGTCCCGGAGGCTTCGGAAAGGTTTCGTGCCGCCACAGCGGCGTTCAGCCGCGTAGCGAGAGCGTGAGGCACTAGACTGGGATCAAGCCCAGACGATGGATGTGGAGCGCGCGAAACCGATGACGTCAGATACCCCCGACAACACTCCCGAGGATCTCGACCCGCCCGCCGCACCCCGGATCCCCGCGGAGTACGGGGCAGACGAGATCCAGGTCCTCGAGGGCCTCGAGGCCGTCCGCAAGCGCCCCGGCATGTACATCGGTTCGACCGGTGAGCGCGGTCTGCACCACCTGGTCTACGAGATCGTCGACAACTCCGTCGACGAGGCCCTCGCCGGTTACTGCGACACGATCCACGTCACGATCCTGGCCGACGGCGGCCTGCGCGTCGTCGACAACGGCCGCGGCATCCCGGTCGACCCGCACTCCTCCGACCCCCGCAAGTCGACGGTCGAGGTCGTCCTGACCGTCCTCCACGCGGGCGGCAAGTTCGGCGGCGGCGGGTACGCGGTCTCGGGTGGTCTGCACGGTGTCGGATCGTCCGTCGTGAACGCGCTGTCGACCCGGTTCGAGGTCGAGATCGCGCGTCAGGGGCACATCTGGCGTCAGACGTTCTCGGGTGGCGGCAAGCCCGAGGGCCCGCTCGCCAAGGGCGAGGAGAGCGACAAGACCGGCACGACCATCACGTTCTGGCCCGACGCGGCGATCTTCGAGACCACCGACTTCGACTACAACACCCTCCGCACGCGCTTCCAGCAGACGGCGTTCCTCAACAAGGGTCTCCGCATCACCCTGACCGACGAGCGCCCCGAGGCCCTCGACGTCGTGGATCTGCCCGAGGGCGGTTCCGAGACCACGCAGCGCCACGACGACTTCCTGTACGAGCGCGGCCTGGTCGACTACGTCGAGTACCTCAACAAGGTCCGCAAGGCCGAGGTCATCAACGAGGAGATCATCGAGATCGAGTCGGAGGACACGGTCCGTCACATCTCGCTCGAGCTCGCGATGCAGTGGACCTCGGGCTACACCGAGAACGTCTTCACCTTCGCGAACACGATCAACACGCACGAGGGCGGCACGCACGAAGAGGGTTTCCGTGCGGCGATGACGATGTACATCAACCGCTACGCCAAGGAGAAGGGCCTCCTCAAGGACAAGGACGAGAACCTCGCCGGCGAGGACATCCGTGAGGGCCTGACCGCCGTCATCTCGGTGAAGCTCTCCGAACCGCAGTTCGAGGGCCAGACGAAGACCAAGCTCGGCAACACCGAGGCGAAGGCCTTCGTGCAGAAGGTCGTCGGCGACCAGCTCATGGACTGGCTCGACCGCAACCCGCAGCAGGCGAAGCTCATCATCACGAAGGCCATCGAAGCGGCGACCGCGCGCATGGCGGCGCGCAAGGCGCGCGAGACGGCGCGTCGCAAGAGCGTCTTCGAGTCGGCATCCATGCCCGAGAAACTCAAGGACTGCACGAGCAAGGACCCGTCGATCAGCGAGATCTTCCTCGTCGAGGGCGACTCGGCCGGCGGCTCGGCCGTGTCCGGCCGCGACCCCGAGCGTCAGGCGATCCTGTCGCTGCGCGGCAAGATCCTCAACGTCGAGAAGGCGCGGCTCGACCGTGCCCTGGGCAACGCCGAGATCCAGGCGATGATCCAGGCGTTCGGCGCCGGCATCGGGCCGGACTTCGACATCGAGAAAGCCCGGTACCACAAGGTCGTCCTGATGGCGGATGCCGACGTCGACGGCCAGCACATCACGACCCTCCTGCTCACCCTGCTGTTCCGCTACATGCGCGGGCTCGTCGAGGCGGGCTACGTCTACCTCGCGCAGCCGCCGCTGTACCGGCTCAAGTGGTCCAACGCGCCGCACGAGTACGTCTACAGCGATGCCGAGCGCGACGCGCTGCTGCGCGAAGGGGCCGCGGCGGGGCGCCGCATCCCGAAGGACAACGGCGTGCAGCGCTACAAGGGTCTCGGCGAGATGAACGCCAAGGAGCTGTGGGAGACGACGATGGACCCCGAGACGCGCACGCTGCGTCAGGTGACCATCGACGACGCGGCCGCGGCCGATGAGATCTTCTCCGTGCTGATGGGCGAGGACGTCGAGGCGCGGCGCGGGTTCATCCAGCGCAACGCCAAGGACGTGCGGTTCCTGGACATCTGAGTCCACCGCATCCGCCCCGGCACTCCGACGACGAACGAAGACTGAGAGAACATGGCTGACGAAGAGCGTCCCGACCCGAACGCCGGCTACCAGCACGGCAACATCGACCAGGTCGACCTCCAGGTCGAGATGCAGCGGAGCTACCTCGACTACGCGATGAGCGTCATCGTGGGTCGCGCGCTGCCGCGCGTCGAAGACGGCCTCAAGCCCGTGCACCGCCGCGTCATCTACGGCATGTACGACGGCGGGTACCGTCCCGACAAGAGCTACTCGAAGTGCGCCCGCGTCGTCGGCGAGGTCATGGGTCAGTACCACCCGCACGGTGACAGCGCGATCTACGACGCACTCGTCCGTCTCGTGCAGCCGTGGTCGTTGCGCTACCCGCTGGCCGACGGTCAGGGGAACTTCGGCTCCCCCGGCAACATGGGCGCCGCGGCCCCCCGGTACACCGAGACCAAGATGGCTCAGCTCGCCCTCGAGATGGTGCGCGACATCGACGAGGACACCGTCGACTTCGAGGACAACTACGACGGCCGCACCCGCGAGCCCGTCGTCCTGCCCTCGCGCTTCCCGAACCTCCTGGTCAACGGCTCGGTCGGTATCGCCGTCGGCATGGCCACCAACATCCCGCCGCACAACCTCCGCGAGGTGGCCGACGGCGTCATGTGGGCCCTGCAGAACCCGGATGCCTCCCGCGAAGAGCTCCTCGATGCGCTGATCGAGCGCATCCCGGGGCCCGACTTCCCCACCGGCGCGCAGATCCTCGGCACGAAGGGCATCCGTGAGGCGTACCGCACGGGTCGCGGCTCGATCACGATGCGCGCCGTCGTGAACGTCGAGGAGATCCAGAACCGCACCTGCCTGGTCATCACCGAACTCCCGTACCAGGTCAACCCCGACAACGTCGCCGCCAAGATCACCTCGCTCGTGCGCGAGGGCAAGCTCAGCGGCATCGCCGACATCCGCGACGAAACGAGCGACCGCACCGGTCAGCGACTCGTCGTCGTCCTGAAGCGCGATGCCGTCGCGAAGGTCGTCCTCAACAACCTGTACAAGCACACGCAGCTGCAGGAGAACTTCGGCGCGAACATGCTCGCCATCGTCGACGGTGTGCCGCGCACGCTGCCGATCGACGGGTTCATCAGCTACTGGCTCGCGCACCAGTTCGAGGTCATCGTCCGCCGCACCCGGTACCGGCTGCGCGAGGCCGAGAAGCGCATGCACATCCTGCGCGGCTACCTCAAGGCGCTCGACGCGCTCGACGAGGTCATCGCCCTCATCCGCCGCTCCCCCACGGTCGACGAGGCGCGCGAAGGGCTGAAGTCGCTCCTCGACGTCGACGACGCGCAGGCCGACGCGATCCTGACGATGCAGCTGCGCCGCCTGGCCGCCCTCGAGCGCCAGAAGATCGTCGACGAGGCCACCGAGCTCGAGCTCAAGATCGCGGACCTGAACGACATCCTCGTCTCGCGCGACCGCCAGAGCGGGATCATCGCCGAGGAGCTCGGCGAGATCGTCGCGAAGTTCGGCGACGAGCGTCGCACGCACATCCTGCACGGCTACGACGGCGACATGTCGATGGAGGACCTGATCCCCGAAGAGGAGATCGTCGTCACCGTCACGCGCAACGGCTACGTCAAGCGCACACGCAGCGACAACTACCGCTCGCAGCACCGCGGCGGCAAGGGTGTGAAGGGTGCGCAGCTGCGCGCCGACGATGTGGTCGAGCACTTCTTCGTCTCGACGACGCACCACTGGCTCCTGTTCTTCACGACCAAGGGGCGCGTCTACCGCGCGAAGGGCTATGAGCTCCCCGAGGGCGGACGGGATGCGAAGGGTCAGCACGTCGCGAACCTGCTCGCCCTGCAGCCCGGCGAGGACGTCGCGCAGATCCTCGACATCCGCGACTACGCCGCGGCCGAGTACCTCGTCCTCGCGACGCGCGACGGCAAGATCAAGAAGACGGCGCTCACCGAGTACGACACGAACCGGCAGGGCGGCATCATCGCGATCCGCCTGCGCGGTCAGGACGAGGAGGACGGCGACGAGCTCGTCAGCGCGATGCTCGTCGACTCGACCGACGACCTCTTGCTCGTCTCGCGCCTGGGCATGTCGCTGCGTTTCACGGCGAACGACGAATCGCTGCGTCCGATGGGCCGTTCGACCGAGGGTGTGAAGGGCATGTCCTTCCGCGACGGCGACAGCCTGCTCTCGGCATCCGTCGTCCGAGACGAGGGATTCGTCTTCGTCGTCACCCAGGGCGGGTACGCCAAGCGCACCTCGGTAGACCAGTACCGCGTGCAGGGCCGCGGTGGTCTCGGCATCAAGGTCGCCAAGCTGCACGACGACCGCGGCGAGCTCGCGGGCGGTCTGATCGTCAGCGCGGACGACGAGGTCCTCGTGGTTCTTGCCAGCGGCAAGGTGGTACGCTCGGCCGTTGCTGAGGTGCCTGCGAAGGGTCGCGACACGATGGGTGTCGTCTTCGCTCGCCCCGATGACGACGACCGGATCCTCGCGATCGCCCGCAACGGCGAGCGGGGTCTGGCTGAGAGTGCGGGGGCCGAGGAGGCCGCCGCAGCTCCCGAGACCACCGAAGAGAGTGACGCATGAGCTCCGTAGCCGACAAGCTGGCCAAGAAGTCCTCGAGCCGGACGACCGCGAAGCAGGTCCGCCTCCGTCTCGTCTACGTCGACTTCTGGTCGGCCGTGAAGCTGTCCTTCCTGGCGGCCGTCGCCCTCGCGATCGTCACGGTCGTCTCGACGCTGCTCGTCTACCTCGTGATCAGCTCGACCGGTCTCGTCGGCCAGGTCGACGCCCTGCTGGGTGCGGTCAACGGCGAGAACACCTTCACGCTCGCCTCGATCCTCAACCTGCCCCAGGTGATGGCGTTCGCCGCGGTCGTCGCGATCCTGAACCTCATCGTCGTGACCGTGCTGGGTGCGGTCCTCGCGGGAATCTACAACCTCATGGTCAAAGTCACCGGCGGCCTGCTCGTCGGCTTCACCTCGAACTGAGTCGGATGCTGCGGCATCCGCTCACGCGACGGATGTCCCCAGCAGCAGACCCAGCGCCCAGGTGACGGCGAGGGCGAGCGCCCCACCGACGACGAGACGCACGACGGCCCGCCGCTTGCCGGCGCCGCCGAGGGTCGCCGAGATCGTACCGGTCAGACCCAGCGCGATGAGGACGGCGACGAACGTCGTCGGCACCCGCCATTCCGCCGGTGGCAGCAGGATCGCCAGGAACGGCAGCAGCGCGCCGAGCGTGAAGGCGATCGCCGACGACACCGCAGCCTGCCACGGGCTGGTCAGCTCGTCGGGGTCGATGCCGAGCTCGATGTCGAGGTGCGCGCGCAGGGCGTCGTGCGCGGTCAGCTCCTCGGCGACCTTCCGCGCGGTCTCCGCACTCAGCCCCTTCGCCTCGTAGAGTTCGGCGAGCTCGCCGAGTTCCTCGTCGGGCATCTCGGCGAGCTCCCGCGTCTCCTTCTCGATGAGCGCGCGCTCGGTGTCGCGCTGGCTGCTCACCGAGACGTACTCGCCGAGCGCCATCGAGATCGCCCCACCCACGAGAGCGGCGGACGATGCCGTGAGGATCGGTCCGAGGTCGCTCGTCGCACCGGCGACGCCGACCGCGACGGCGGCGACGCTGACGATGCCGTCGTTCGCGCCGAGGACACCGGCGCGCAGCCAGTTCAAGCGCTGGCCGAGGCCGGCGCCCTGCGGTTCGCGGTGGCCGGGCTCACGGGGGATGGTCGTGCTCATGAGGCCAGTGAATCAGATCGAACGGATGCCGCGGGCCGCCGCCCCCGCGGATTCGTCAAACGTCGCCCTCTTCGGGTAAAGTCTTGGAGGTTGCAGGCGTGAGCCGGCAACGACGGGGCTATAGCTCAGGCGGTTAGAGCGCTTCACTGATAATGAAGAGGTCCCAGGTTCAAGTCCTGGTAGCCCCACCGTCACCGCACCGGGGGCCTTAGCTCAGTTGGTAGAGCGCCTGCTTTGCAAGCAGGATGTCAGGAGTTCGAATCTCCTAGGCTCCACATTCCAGAAACGCCGGTTCCCCACGGGGTCCGGCGTCTCGCGCATCCCCGGTCGTCACATCCCGTCACGCCGCGACACGGATCGTCGTCTTCTTTGACACCCCTGCGGCCATGGCGGAGATTCGTTCGAACAGTCCTCGGACCTCGTCCAGTACAACGACGGGTTCCGCACGCAGCTCATCGGCACACCCGAGCAGGTCGCCCGACGCATCGTCGAGTACCGCCGGCGCGGGGTCGACCTCCTCCTCCTCGGCTTCCTGCACTTCCAGGAGGAGCTCGAGCAGTTCGGCGAGAAGGTCATCCCTCTGGTGCGCGAACTCGAGGCTCAGACGGGGGTTGCGCAGCGTCACCACGCCGAGGTGTGAGGAATCTTGCGCTGATCTTGAGGTGATGTTGCGCTTCGCTTGCGCCGCACCCGACACCATGAATGGTGTCGCCGTTGGAGACGACCACCCGAAGCTCGGATCCATCGTGAGCAGCAACTCCGCTGGGGGACGCGGAGTTTCTGGGGGCTCTGCGCGACAGGGCCTGGGGTGCGTGGTTGGGGAGCTCGCACCCCAGGCAGTCCCCCCGCGTCGAGGGGGCGCGTAGGGTGAACGCGTGGACATCCGCGTCGCCGCGTACGCCGTCATCACCGACGGGGACCGCATCCTGCTCGCTCACTGGAACAGCCCCACGAGACCCGCGTGGACCATGCCCGGCGGGGGCATCGATCCCGGTGAGGATCCGAAGGATGCCGCGGTGCGCGAGGTCTTCGAGGAGACGGGGTTCCACGTGGAACTCGACGGCATCCTCGGCACCGACTCGCAGGTGATCGCCGCCAAGGACCGGCTGCACGGCGACGGGCCCATCCAGGCGCTCCGCATCCTCTACCGCGCGCACATCGTCGGCGGCGACCTCCGCAATGAGAAGGACGGATCGACCGACGAGGCGGCGTGGTTCCCGCTCAGCGACGTCCCGGCGCTGACCCGGGTCGGTCTCGTGGACACCGCCCTGCGGATGGCGGGGCTGCTGCCTCAGGCCTGACGCTCGCCCATCGCCTGCGAGATGTCGGCGACCGTCGCGCCGTAAGCACGGATGAGGTCGTCGGCGTCGACGAAGAGGCTGAAGCCGTGGGCGCCGGCTCCCATCGCGATCCGTCGACCCGTGATGGTCTCGTCCGCGTAGACGGGCCAGTCCGTCGTGCTGCCGATCGGTGTGATCGTGCCGCGCTCGAACCCCGTCGCCGCGAGCGCGAGCTCCGGTTCGGGCAGCCGCAGTTTGTTCACACCGACCACGGCCCGCAGCTTCGGCCACGAGATGGCGCGATGGCCCGGGATGAGGGCGAACAGGTAGGTGTCGTCGCTGCGCTTGACGACGAGGGTCTTCACGATGTCGGATGCCGCGAGACCCAGCAGCCGTGCGGCTTCCTCGAGACTCCCCGCGGCCGGCCGGGCGACGAACTCCACCGACAAAGACCGGGAGCGCGCCGCTTCAGCGACGCGCTCCGACGGTACGGGCGTGGATTCAGGCATCCGGTGCACGCAGCGGGTCGTCCGCCACCCACAGCTCGTCGTCGGCACGCAGCGTCTGCCACGCGGCGTAGAGCACACCGGCGGCCGCGGCGATGCCGAGGATGAGGGCGAGGACGCCGCCGGCGCTCGGGCCGCTCTTCTTCTCGGGGACGCTGAGCTTCTTCGTCGCCTTCTTGCCGGCCTTCTTCGCCTTCTTGCGGAAGTCGTCGGCGTCGAAGCCGCCGAGCCCCTTGCCCTTCGCCAGACGGAGACGCTTGTCGTTGGCGACGTCCCACACCGACAGGGCGGTACCGACGACGGCTCCCGCGGCGGGGACGAGGGCGCCGTTGAGCACCTTGCGTCCGGTCTCGACACCGCGGTCGACGTAGGGAGCGGCGTACCGCTCGTAGGAGTGCTTGGCGGCGGGCACCACGTGGTCGTGGTTGTACTTGCCGAGCTGGCGACCCGCCTCGCGGGCGACCTCACCGGCCTGGCCGACCAGCACCTGCTGGGACTCCCAGAGGTTCGCAGCCTGCTTCTGCAGCTTGCGGAGTTCCTTCTTGGTCTTGCGGTTGAGGCTCACGGGGCCCTCCCTTTTCGGGGTTCATCCGGGGACGTAGTGGGTCCATACTGCCAGACGCATTCAGGCTGTGAGGGGGGTTGCAAGTGAGAGGATGATGGGTATGCCGATTCACTCCGCTGTCGCAACCCTGCACACCACCCACGGCGACATCGTCGTCAACCTGTTCGGCGACCAGGCGCCGCGCACCGTCAAGAACTTCATCGGCCTCGCCGACGGATCCCAGGCGTGGACGCACCCCGCCACCGGCAAGCCGGGCGAGGGTCCCCTCTACACCGACGTCATCTTCCACCGCATCATCCCGGGCTTCATGATCCAGGGCGGCGACCCGCTCGGTCAGGGCGTCGGCGGACCGGGCTACAACTTCGACGACGAGATCAGCCCCGAGCTGACCTTCAGCAAGCCCTACCTCCTCGCCATGGCGAACGCGGGCCTGCGCCGCAACGCCATCACGGGCAAGGCCGAGGGCACCAACGGGTCGCAGTTCTTCATCACGACCGACCCGACCCCGTGGCTCAACGGCAAGCACACGATCTTCGGCGAGGTCGCCGATGACGCCTCCCGCAAGGTGGTCGACGCCATCAGCGCCGTCCCGACCGGTGCGCAGGACCGTCCGCTCGAGCCCGTCGTCATCTCCTCGATCGACATCGCCGAGGCCTGATCCCTTCGTGACCTCGGCCGACCCCCGGACCGATCCGGACAACTTCTGCTACCGGCATCCCGACCGTCAGAGCTTCGTGCTCTGCCAGCGATGCCTCCGCACCATCTGCCCCGAGTGCCAGACCCCGCTTCCGGTGGGGGTCATCTGCCCGGAGTGCCTGGCGGAGCAGCAGAAGGGCGCGCGGTCGGCCGAGGTGAGGCGGATGCCGGGGCGGTTCGCACGCAAGATGCGCAGCGACCGCCCCATCGTCACCTACGCCATCATGATCGTCACGGTCGCGGTCTACCTGGTGCAGCTGATCCCCGTCGTCGGCGGCGCGGTCACGGGTGCACTCGCCTTCGCCCCGCCGTATGTCGTGCCGGGCACCGGTGCGCCCTTCGAGCCGTGGCGGATGGTGACGGTGGCCCTCGTGCACTCGACACCGCTGCCGTTCCACGTCGCCCTCAACATGCTCGCGCTGTGGGCGCTCGGACGCAGCCTCGAGCCCCTGCTCGGCAAAGCCCGCTTCCTCGCCCTCTATGTTCTGAGTGCGATCGGCGGGTCGGTCCTCGTGGCGCTCATCGCGCCGGGCTCGGCGGTCGTCGGCGCGTCCGGTGCCGTGTGGGGACTGCTGACGGCGATGCTCATCATCGGCCGCCACGTCGGTGCGAACATCCTGCCGATCGCGATCCTGCTCGGGATCAACCTGGTGTTCTCGTTCGTTGGCGCCGGGGTCTCGTGGCAGTCCCACATCGGTGGTGGCCTCGTCGGCCTGCTGGTCGGCTTCGTCTTCGCGCGGACACGCGCGCAGAACCGTCAAAGCCTGCAGGCGCTGCTGCTCGTCGCCGTCGGGCTCGGCCTCGTCGCCGTCGCCGTGACCGTGCCGGGTCTGCTCTACCTCTGAGTTATCCACAGGTTCATCCACAGATGGGGATGAATCACACCGGTGTAATTCCCGCCGGGGCAGAGGGATGCCGCAGGCTCAGCGCCAGCGCGTTGTCATGAGGAACCCGATGAACGCGATGCCGAAGCCGATCGCGAGGTTCCACGGTCCGATCTCGGGGATCGGGAAGGCCTGGCCGCTCAGGTAGAAGACGATGATCCAGATCAGACCGATGAGCATCAGCCCGAGCATGATCGGCTTGAACCAGACGGGGTTGGGGGCGGCTTCGCCCTCGGTCTGGACGAGTCGGTCGTCGTCCTTGTCTCCACGTGCCATGGGGGGAAGTCTACCTGCCAGCCCGGATTCAGCCTTCGCTGGCTAAACTCCGATCGTGACCGACTCCTCGCCCACGGAGCACCCCACCCGACGTTCCCGTCGCCCGCGTCCTCGTCGTCGCGCCACGGTTGCGAGCGTCCTCGGCGAGATCCTCCTCACGTTCGGCGTGCTGACGCTGCTCTACGTCTCCTGGCACACCTGGATCGGTGACGCCATCGTGCAGAGCGAGCAGCACGCGGCGGCGCAGGCGCTCGCCGACGAATGGGCGAACGAGGCGCAGGAGGAGCCGGCACCGTCCGAGACACCCGCGCCCGACGCGACGGCCGAGCCCGGGTCCCCGGCGGCGATTCCCGTCCTCGGCGACCAGTCGCACGGTGACGTGTTCGGGATCATGAAGGTGCCGCGGTTCGGGGCGAACTGGCAGTTCAAGATCGCCTCCGGCATCACGCGGCCCGACATCCTCGATCGCGGGGAGATCGGGCACTACCCCGACACCGCGATGCCCGGCGCGGTCGGGAACACCGCGTACGCCGCGCATCGCTGGACCTCCGGGGCCCCCTTCGACCCCATCGACCGCTTGGTCATCGGCGACGCGATCGTCATTCAGACGAAGGCGGGCTGGTACACCTACCGGTTCCGCTCGCTCGAGTACGTGCAGGAGACGCAGGTGCAGGTGCTGCTCCCCGTCCCCAATCAGCCGGACGTCGAGGCCAACGGCCGATACCTGACGCTCACCAGCTGCGCGCCGAAACTGAACTCCCTGGAGCGCATCATCGCCTACGCCGTGTTCGACGAGTTCACCCCGACCGCCGACGGACCGCCGGCGTCGCTGACCGGCGGGGTGGGCGCCTGATGTACGCGGCTCTCTGGCGTGTGCTGCCCGGTCCGTGGTGGGTGCGGGTGCTGATCCTGATCGTGCTGGCCGCGATCATCCTGTACCTGCTCTTCTACTACGCGTTTCCATGGGTCTTCCAAACGCTGTGGCCGAGCGAGGAGTCCACCGTCGGCGGCGGCGGGTGACCACCGGCATCCGTGTCCTCGTCGTCGACAACCACGACAGTTTCGTCCACACCCTGATCGGGTACCTCGCCGAGTTGGGTGCCGACGTCGAGATGGTCGAATCGGATGCCGCGGATGCGTTCTCTCGCGTGGACGCGGCAGACGGCGTCGTGATCTCTCCCGGCCCCGGCACGCCGGAGGATGCGGGTGCGTCGATTCAGATCGTCCGGCGGTGCGCCGCCACGGCCACCCCCCTGCTCGGCGTGTGCCTCGGGCATCAGGCGATCGCGGTCGCGTTCGGCGGGGTCGTCTCGCACGCTGCCGACCTCATGCACGGACGCACCTCGCCCGTGCACCACGACGGCACCGGGGTGTTCGCGAGACTGCCGTCGCCGTTCACGGCCACGCGCTACCACTCGCTCGCCGTCGAGCGCGACCGCGTTCCGGCCGACCTGCGCGTCACGGCATGGACGGAGTCCGGCACCGTCATGGCGCTCGCGCACCGTTCGCTGCCGCTGGTCGGGGTGCAGTTCCACCCGGAGAGCGTGCTGACCGAGGGCGGTTACCTGCTGCTGGGCACGTGGCTGGAGGGCATCGGAGTGACGGATGCCGCGGCGCGAGGCGCCGGGCTCTCGCCGCACCGGAGCGTGGTGTGATCGACCGGGTCAGCCGCTGCAGGTCGTGAGGACGATCTCCGACCCCACGGGAACCTCGCCGATCGCCGACTGCACCTTCACCATGCGCGGGTCGGTGGCCGTGCAGGAGGGATCCTCCTGCACGACGGGCTCGAGGCCGTACTCGTCCGAGCTGAGGATCTCGGCGGCCTTGTCGACCGTGTAGTTCAGCGCGAAGTCCTCGACGGTGACGGTGCCGGTGGCGACGACGAGGTCGACGGCAGTGTCGAGGGGGACCTCTTCGCCAGCGGTCACGGGCGCGCCGTCCACGGATCCGCTGATCACGACATCGGCCGCCAGGGCGGGGTCGTTGCGTCGCGTGATCGAACCGAGCGTGAGGCCCTCCTGCTCGAGGGCGGTCGTCACCTCGTCGACCGTCAGATTGGCGAGGGTGGGGATGGCGGCCATCTCGACACCCTCCGAGACGTACACGGTGACCTGGTCTCCCGGTGCGACGGTGGTGCCGGCCGCGGGGTCGGTGCGCACCACGGCGCCCTCGGGGACGTCGGCGCTCGTCTCGCCGACCTGCAGCGGCTCGAGCTGGTCCTTGCCGAGGACCTCCTGCGCGCGGTCCCAGGTCATCGTCACGACGTCGGGGACGGTGAGCGCGTTCGGGGTGACGGTCCCCTCCTCCGGGCGGATCGTGTTCACCCAGATGAAGACCGACACGAGCAGCACGGCGAGCATCGCGATGCCGGCCCACACCCACGCGACGGGTGGCCCGGCCTGCGTGCGGCGCATCGTGTCGTCGCTCGTCAGTTGGCGCAGCGACCGCGCCGTCTCGGCCGCCTGCTTCGGGTCGGGTCCGTACAGCTCGTTGCTGAGGTGCTCGACGCGTCGCTTGCTCGGCGCCTTGCGGCCGGTCGCGGCGGCGAGGGCGTCGCGGAAGGCGACGGCGGTCTGCGGCCGCTGGAACGGGTCCTTCGCGAGCGCGCGCAGCACGAGGGCGTCGAGCGACCGCGGCACGGTCTCGACCACCTCGGACGGCGGGACGGGCGCCTCGGACACGTGCTGATAGGCGACCGCGATCGGGTTCTCGCCGCGGAACGGCGGCTGCCCCGTCAGCAGTTCGTAGAGGACGATGCCGGCCGAGTAGATGTCGGCGCGGGCGTCCACAGGGTCGCCCTTGGCCATCTCGGGCGAGAAGTACGACGCGGTTCCGATGATCGCGGTGGTCTCGGCGACCGTCGACGACGAGTCCGACACGGCACGCGCGATGCCGAAGTCCATGACCTTCACCTGACCGGCATCCGTCACCATCACGTTGCCGGGCTTGATGTCGCGGTGGACGACGCCGGCCCGATGGGAGTACTCGAGGGCTTCGAGGATGCCGTCGGTGTAGCGCAGGGCGTCCTCGATCGGGACGAGACCCTCGCTGATGATGTCCTTCAGCAGGCGCCCCGAGACGAGCTCCATGACGATGTACGGTTCGGGATGCGGCTGCCCCGCGGCATCCGTCCTCGTCTCCTCGCCGGCGTCGAAGACACGGACGATCGCAGGGTGCGACATGCGCGACGCGGACTGCGCCTCGAGGCGGAACCGGGTGCGGAACGCCCCGTCGGCGGCGAGATCGGGCTCGAGGATCTTGATGGCGACGTCGCGCCCGAGGGTGAGGTCCTGCCCGCGATACACCGAAGCCATGCCGCCTCGGCCGATGAGATCATCGACGCGGTAGCGGCCCGAAAGCACGCGTTGCTGAACGGACACATCACTCCCCGGAATGGAACCCGGACAGCCTATCCGACCCCGCTCGAAAGCCCGCTGAAAGCGGTCGTGGTCAGCCGTCGCCCTCGCCGTCGGCCGGCGGGGTCTCCTCGGGCGCGGGCACGATCGACGCGGACGCCTCGGGGGAGCTCCCCGACTCGCGCTCGGTGCTCTCGCCCGTGCACGTGACGGTGTAGGTCACCGAGAGGGCCTGGCTGTTCCTGTCCACGACGATCTCCTCGGGCCGATCGTCGATGCTGAAGCTGGCCGTGGTTTCGCCGTTGATCTCGAAGATGCCGCCCGAGAGCGTCATCGTGTAGCTCGACGCCGTGGGAGCGCCCGCGGGGCAGGTGTAGCTGTCCCACATGACCTGGACCGTCGATCCGGCGGTGACGGTGCCGTCGCCGTTGCCACCCTCGATGCGGGGGGCAGCGGGCACTCCGAGCGCCGCGGCGTCGGCGTAGTACAGCAGCGTGATCTCGCGGTCGAAGCGCACGTTGCCGGTCGGGTCGACGCTGTAGACCTGACCGGCCTCCGCGTCGGTGTCCGCCTCGGCACCGCGCTCGCAGACGACGTTGTCGAAACCGTTGTCGTTGAGGATCGCGGTGGCTTCCTCGCACGTCTTCCCCTCGAGCCCCAGGGTCGCGGGGTTCGCGGTCGTCGGCTCGGTCTCGGTGGGGGTCGGTGCGGGTGAGGAGGGCGGAACGCTCGCGCTCGACGGGGGGTTCGAGGGCGTGTTGCTCGGAGCCGCGGTGTTGCCCTGCGGCATGAACAGCGTGATCAAGAAGCCGACGAGGACGATCGTCAGCAGCACGATGAGCGCGACCAGGGGCCAGGTCCACGGGCTGCGCTTCTTCTTGCGCTGCGTCCCCGCGGGCGAGGCCTGGTCGGTCGACAGCGCGGCCGTGCCCGTGCCGACGGCAGCAGCCGCACCGGCCCCGGCCGCAGCGGCGGCGCCGGCGGGCAGGAGCCGGGTCGTGGCATCCGATCCCGTGGTCGGGGTCAGCAGCTGGGTGAACGCGTCTGCGTCGGCGGCGCCGCCGATCGCGGGGACGATGGCCGCGGCACCGGCGACGTCCCCACGACGCAGCGCGCCGGCGGCACGCGCGACGGCGGAGGTCGAGGCGGGACGGTCCTCGGGCTTCTTCGCGATCATGCTCATCACGAAGCGCTGCACGGGCTCGGCGACCGTGTCGGGCAGCGGCGGCGGGGTGTCGTTGATCTGCGCCATCGCGATGGCCACCTGCGACTCACCCGTGAACGGACGACGACCCGCGAGCAGCTCGTAGGCGACGATGCCGAGCGAGTAGATGTCGGTGGAGGGGGATGCCGCGTGCCCCGACGCCTGCTCGGGCGAGAGGTACTGGACGGTTCCCATGACCTGGCCGGTCGCGGTCAGCGGCACCTGGTCGGCGATGCGGGCGATGCCGAAGTCGGTAATCTTGACGCGGCCGTCGGGGGTGATCAGCAGGTTGCCAGGCTTGATGTCGCGGTGGACGAGCCCCGCGGCGTGGGCCGCTTGCAGCGCCGACGCGGTCTGCGCCACGATGTCGAGCGTCTTGTCGGTCGAGAGGGCGCCCTCGCGCTCGAGGATCGTCGACAGCGCCTCGCCGGGGACGAGCTCCATGACGAGGAAGGCGGAGCCGTTCTCCTCGCCGTAGTCGAAGACGCTGGCGATGCCCTCGTGGTTCACGAGCGCGGCGTGACGGGCCTCGGCGCGGAAGCGCTCGAGGAAGCCCGGGTCGCCCATGTACTCGTCTTTGAGGATCTTGATGGCGACCGTGCGGCCGATGACGTGGTCGGTGGCCTCCCAGACCTCGCCCATGCCGCCGATCGCGATCCGCGAGTCCAGTTCGTACCGTCCGCCGAAGCTCACACCCTGCGTCGGTCTCATTCGCTCAGCACCGCCTCAATCACTTTCTTCGCGATCGGGGCCGCGATCCCGTTGCTCGTGCCGTTCTGGCCGAGCCCACCACCGTTCTCCACCATCACCGTGACGACCACTTCCGGGTCCTCTGCGGGCGCGAAACCGGTGAACCAGAGCGTGTACGGGTCCCCCGGATTGTGCTCCGCCGTTCCGGTCTTCCCGGCGACGTCGACGCCGTCTATTCTCGCACCCGACGCCGCACCGTTTTGGACATTGCCGATCATCAGGGTCGTCATCGTCTCGGCCACCTCGGGGGTCAGCGCTTCGCCGAACTGCGTGTTCGCGGGCTCGTCCTGCACCGTCAGATCGGCCGCGACGACGCGGTCGACCATCCGCGGGTTCATGACGACGCCGTCGTTCGCGATGCCGGCGGCGACCATCGCCATCTGCAGCGGGGTGGCGCGCACGTCGGTCTGACCGATGCCGCTGAGCGCGGTCTGCGGCTCGTCGAAGCCCTCGGGGTAGCTCGACGCGGCGACGTCGAGGGGGATCTCGAAGGCCGAGTTGAAGCCGAACTTCTGCGCCTGCTCGCGGATGGCGTCGGTGCCGAGCTCGAGCGCGAGCTCGGCCATGGGGATGTTGCAGCTGAGCCGCAGCGCGGTCTCGAGCGTCGTCTTCTCCCCCGGTCCGCACGTGCCGCGGTCGAAGTTGTGTAGGACGTTGTTGGTTCCCGGGAGCGTGAAGGTCGCCGGGTTGTCGAACTCGGAGTCGGGGGTGTACTTCCCCGAGGCGAGGGCGGCCGACGCGACGACGAGCTTGAAGGTCGATCCGGGGGGCTCCGTCTCGCGGGTCACCCGGTTGGTGAGCGGTCGCAGCGGATCCGCCTGCAGCTCCTGATCGGCGGCGTTGACCGCCGAGCTGTTGTGCGAGGCGAGCTTGTTGGTGTCGAAGCTGGGGCTGGTGGCCATCGCGAGGATGCGGCCCGTGTCGGGCTCCATCGCGACGACCGCGCCCTCGAGTCCGTCCAGCGCGTCGTACGCCACCTTCTGCACCGCGGGGTCGAGCGAGAGGAGCACGTTCGACCCGCGCGGCGGCTGGCCGCTCACGATCTGGTCGAGACGGGTCAGGAACTGCTGGCTGCCGGTGCCGGCGAGGGCCGCGTTCATCGCGTACTCGAGCCCGGTCGAGGAGCGCAAGACGGGGTTGATGAACCCGGTCACGGGCGCCCACATCTCGGCATCCGGGTATGTGCGGATCCAGCTGTAGACGTCGTCGCTCGGCTCGGACGACGCGATCGCCGTACTGCCGGCGAAGATCGTGCCGCGCTGCACCGCGTACGAGTCGTACAGCGTGCGCCGGTTGTCGGGGTTCTCGTTCAGCTGACCGGCGAGGGCCACCTGGATCACGCTCGTCGCCGCGAACAGGCTGAGGAACATGAGGAGCACGACGACGCTCAGTCGACGGAGTTGCTTGGTCATCCGATCACCACCCGGGGCCTGGAGCGGACGGCATCCGAGATCCTCAACAGGATCGCGATGATGAGGAAGTTCGCGATGAGGGAGGAACCGCCGGCCGCGAGGAACGGCATCGTCAGACCCGTCAGCGGGATGAGACGGGTGACGCCGCCGACCATGATGAACACCTGCAGCGCGAGGGTGAACGACAGCCCCGTCGCGAGCAGCTTTCCGAAGTCGTCCTGACCCGCGATGCCGATCCGGATGCCGCGACTGACGAAGACCATGTAAAGGGCCAGGATCGCGAAGACGCCGACCAGGCCGAGTTCCTCACCGAGGCTCGGGAGGATGTAGTCGTTGTGGGCGAGCGGCGTCAGGTCGGGTCGGCCCATGCCCCAGCCGGTGCCGATGAGTCCGCCGTGGGCGAGGCCGAAGATGCCCGAGACGAGCTGGAAGCTGCTGCCGTTGATGTAGTCCGGGTTGAAGGCGTCGAGCCAGTTCGAGAACCGGGAGGCGACGTAGGGCAGGACCTGCGCGGCGGCCAGGGCGCCCGCGACGGCCAGGAGGACGCCGAGGATCGCCCAGCTCGCCTTGCCCGTCGCGACGTAGAGCATCGCGATGAACATGCCGAAGATGAGGATGCCGGTACCCAGGTCGCGCTGAAGGACGATGATCCCGAGCGAGACACCCCACACGATCAGCAGCGGCCCGAGCTGGCGGGCGTGCGGCCAGGTGATCCCGAGGAAGCGCGTGCCGACCGAGGTGAGGGCCTCACGGGTGCGGACGAGGTAGCCGGCAAAGAAGATCGCGAGGCAGATCTTCGCGAGCTCACCGGGCTGGAACGAGAAGACACCGGCGACCGACACCCAGACGTCGGCGCCCGCCTCGATGCCGAGTCCCGGGACGAAGGGGAGCAGCAGCAGCAGGATGCCGCTGAGGCCGAAGACGTACGTGTACCGGAAGAGCACCCGGTAGTTCCGGAGGAAGATGACGATGAGGATGGCGCCGGCGATCGCGATCGCCGCCCAGACGAGCTGGCGGAACCCGAGCGAGGACCAGCCGACGCGGTCCTCGGCGATGTCGAGGCGGTAGATCATCGCGACGCCGATGCCCGTGAGGAGCGTCGCGATCGGCAGGACGAACGGGTCGGCGTCGCGGGCGCAGATGCGCGTCACGATGTGCAGCGCGAGCGACAGCCCCGCCAGCCATCCGCAGTACGAGAGGAACGTCGGGTCGATCTCGTCGCGGGTGCCCAGCTGGACGAGCAGCACGGCGACCGTCGAGACGATGATGGCGAACACGAGCAGGCCGAACTCGCGGTTGCGCTGGGTCGCCGGCATCCGGAGCTTCCGGAGTGCCTTGATGACCGTCGTGTCGGTTTCTACCGCGGCTGTCATGGGGTCCCCTGGCGGAGGTTGTCGACGATCGCCTCGGCGTCGGCGAGGGATCGGGCGGAGATGGTCTGCTCCACGGACAGCCGCTGATAGGCGGGCAGGTCCGCGAGGAGGATGTCGGTGTCCTCGTACGGCGTCGACAGCGAGATCGGACCGATGTCCTGCTGGATGCCGCGGTAGATCACGACGCTGTCGTCGTCGGGGCCGACGAAGTAGCGCGTCTGGGTCCAGGCGTACCCGGCGAAGACCCCCGCGGCGAGCACCGCGACGATCGCGATGAAGCCGACGAACCACCAGACGCGGCGCCGGCGCGCGCGGCGCCGGTCCTCTTCGATGAGCTCCTCGAGGTACTCGGCCGCGGGCTCGAAGTGGCTGGGCTCGTTCGCCGCCTGGCGTCCGGTCTGGAACCAGCCCGTCCGGGCGGGGCGCGCGACGGGGACCTCGATGCCCTTCGGGGTGGCCGCGGACCCGACGATGGTCGCGGTGCCGCTGAACATCGGATGCCGCCCGCCCACGTCGACGAGGACGATCGTGACGTTGTCGGGGGCACCGGCATCCAGCGCCAGCTTCAGGAGCATGTCGGCGGTCCGACCCGGGGCGAGGTCCTGGCGCAGGACCTTCGCGGTCTGCGCGTCGTCGACGACGCCGCACAGTCCGTCGGAGCAGATGAGCCACCGATCGCCCGGCTGGGTCTGCATGATGAACGCGTCGACCTCGGGATCGGTGCCCATGTCGCCGAGCACGCGCATGAGGACGGACCGGCGCGGGTGGTAGCGCGCCTCTTCGGGAGTGATCCGCCCGGAGTCGACGAGGCGCTGGACGAAGGTGTGGTCGGTCGTGATCTGCGTCAGCACGCCGTCGCGGAAGAGGTAGACGCGGGAGTCGCCGATGTGGGCGATGACGGCGTAGTCGTCGACCATGAGCACGGCGCTGACCGTCGTGCCCATCCCGGCCAGCTCGGGGCGCTCGGTGACCGTGTCGACGAGGACGTGGGCGGCGTCGACGATCGCGTCACGGAGTTCGCGCTCGGCTTCGGCCGGCGTCGGGAATGCGTGGTCGAGGCCCTCGAGGTGGTGGACGGCGATGCTCGAGGCGATGTCGCCGCCGGCGTGTCCGCCCATGCCGTCGGCGACGACGAACAGGTTCGAGCCCGAGAAGCCCGAGTCCTGGTTGTTGGAGCGGACCTTCCCGGTATGCGAGATGGCGGCGCTCGAGCCCTCGAAGACCATCGGTGCGGGCCGTTACTTCCGCAGCTCGAACGTCGTGGCGCCGACCTTGATCGGAGCGCCGACGATGACGGGGACGGGGGATGCCACGCGCTCGCCGTCGTGCCAGGTGCCGTTCGTCGAGTCCAGGTCCTGCACCATCCACTGCTCACCCCAGAGGACGAGGCGGGCGTGATGGCTCGAGGTGTAGTCGTCGCGGATGACGAGGCCCGACTCGCTGGAGCGGCCGATCGTGAGGGGCTCGTCACCGAGGGGCAGTTCGAGTCCGGCCTTCGGTCCGCTCGTGATGACGATGCGGGACACGGTGTTGACCGTCGCCTTCTGGGGACCCGAGGGTGCCGCCGGGCGCGTCATGACCGGCGAGACGATGGAGGTCTCGGCGTTGGCCGGGGCGGTCGCGACGGGGCCCGCGGCGGCCGGTGCCGGCTCGGGCATCTTGCGCACCTTGACGCCGAACAGGTCGGCGCGCAGCGAGTAGACCACTGCGAAGACGAAGAACCACAGCAGGATCAGGAATCCGATCTGCAGCAGCAGGAGTGTCAGTTCGCTCATGTCTGGCCTCCGAGGTCGAACAAGCGGGTCGCGGGATCCTGCGGCCGCGGGGGGATGCGGGATGCCGCCTGCGCGACGACGCGGAACGTGATGCGCGTGCGACCGATCGTGACGACGGAGTCCGGCTCGAGGGCGGCCTCCGAGACCTTCTGCCCGTTCAGCTGGGTGCCGTTGGTCGAGCCGAGGTCGCGGACCATCGCACGGCGACCGTCCCACAGGATCTCGACGTGGCGACGGCTGGTGCCGGCGTCGGGGATCGTGATGTCGGCATCCGTCCCTCGGCCGATCACGGTGCGGCTGCCGGTGAGGCGGTGCTGCGTGCCGTCGATCTCGATGACGCCGTGCCACGAGACCTCCTCGGCTGAGGCGGAGCGCGAGTCGACGCGGACGGTGCCGGTCGTCAGGGACTCGTCGGGGTTGATCGCGAGCGAGACGGGGCCTGCGAAGCTGTACTTCTGCGCCTTGGCGTGGCCCTCGACCAGCTGGACGAGTTCGTCGTGCAGTGTGCGGCCGAGGGCGCCCATGCGTTCGTGGTCGGCGGGGGCGAGCCGGACGACGAGCGTGTTCGGCACGAGGATGCGGTCGCGCGAGACGACGGCGGCCTTCGCATCGAGTTCGGCACGCAGTGCGGAGGCGATCTCTACAGGCTGCACACCGCTGCGGAAGGTCTTCGCGAACGCGCCGTTCACGGCGCGCTCGATTCCCTTCTCGAAGCTGTCAAGTAGTCCCACGGGGCTCCTCAGGCAGTCTGGACCGGTGCTCACATGCTAGTTGTCGACCCTGGCAGGGTCTGGGGAACACAGCTGCGGCCGTTTCTCCGGCGGGCCCGCGCCATGATATCCTCGGAAAGTTGATCCCGTGGCGACACGGGTTCGCGCGAGTGGCGGAATAGGCAGACGCGCTGGCTTCAGGTGCCAGTGCCCGAAAGGGCGTGGGGGTTCAACTCCCCCCTCGCGCACAGACACTGCGAAACGAAGCCGGTCGGTGGTGAGAACCCCGACCGGCTTCGTCGTTTCCGGGCGATGCAGCCGGGCTCCTAGGCTCGTACGGTGAGCACGTCGCGCGGCAGGATCTGGACCGGCGTCATCCGTGTCGCACCCTACGATCGCGACCACACCGTCGCTATCCGGGCCGCGATCAGCGTCGGCGTCCCGCTGATCGTGCTGTGGTCGATCGGTCGGCTGGACCTCAGCATCTACGCGAGCTTCGGAGCCTTCGCCTCGCTCTACGGCCGCACCGATCGCATCGGCGACCGCGTCCGGATGCAGGTGGCCGCCGGGGCGGTCGTGGTCGCCGCGATGCTCATCGGCACCGCGCTCTCGGTCGCCGACGTGCCGGCTCCGTTCGCGATCGTGGTCGTGGCTGTGGTCGCCTCCATGGCGACCCTGCTCGCATACGCGACGCAGTGGCACCCGCCCGGCGCGCTGTTCATCGTGTTCGCGGCCGGGGCCACGGCATCCATCCCTGCAGAAGGCGCGCGTTTCGGCCACGTCCTCGTCGTGGGTCTGGCCGCCGTCGTCTTCTCCCTCACGGTGACCCTCGTCTCCGAGACCGTGACCGGCCGCCGGATCCCCCGTCTTACGCGGACGAAGAACCGGATGCCGGTGGGCGCCGTCGCCGCGGAGATGGCCCTCACGGTCGCGGTCGCGACGGTGCTCGCCGGCGCAGCCGGGCTGCTCCTCTTCCACGCCCACTGGTACTGGGCGATGGTGGGCGCGGTCGCCGCGGTGAGCGGCCCGCACGTGAAGGCCCGCGTCATCCGCGGGCTGCAGCGGCTCATCGGCACCCTGCTCGGCGTGCTCGTCGCGGCGGGCATCCTCGCCCTGGGGATGCCACCGCTCGCCGTCATCCTCATCGCCGTCGCCTTGCAGGCGGGCGCCGAGCTCTTCGTCGGGCGCAACTACGCGATCGCGATGGTCTTCATCACGCCGCTCGCCCTCCTCATGGTCCAGCTCGCCGCGCCCACGACGGTCGGCGTTCTGCTGACGGACCGGCTGTGGGAGACCGTCGTGGGGATCGTCGCGGGGACCGCCGTCGCCGTGGGCTCTGCGCTCATCCGCGGGCGCCGCCAGCGGGCCTGAGTCCGGATCAGCCCTGGTAGCCGATGAGCCAGGTGACCCCGAAGCGGTCGGTGACCGTTCCGTCGTGGTCGCCCCAGGCGCGCAGCTGCAGATCGTCGACGATCCGGCCTCCGTCGGCTAGCCGGGCGAACCACGTCTCGAGGACGGCCGGCTCCGCAGCCCCCAGCAGGGCGAACATCACTCCGCGCAGCTGCAGCGCCTCGTCCCCGGGCCCGCCGTCCGAGGCGAAGAGCGCGACCGGGCCGGTCAGCATCCCGTGGGCGGTGAAATCGCCGGGGCCGTCGACGCGCTCGAACTCGGCGAACGTGTTCAGCACGAGGTCGCCGCCGAACACCCCCTGATAGAAGGTCAGTGCGTCGCGCGCCGTGCCGGGGAACATCAGATACGGGGTGAGTCCGGTCATCCGCTCACCGTAGACCGCCGTCACCCGCGTGACCAGAGCGGATGCCGGTGCCCGTCCCTTGATGACGCGCCGATCAGCTCAGCGAGAGGAAGAGCTTCTCGAGGTCCGCCATCTGCAGCTCGGCGTCGTCCTCGCCGAGGCACTGCTGCATCGCGGCGGCGATCACCGCGAACCCGGCCCGATCGATCGCGCTCGACACTGCGGAGAGCTGCGTGACCACCGCGCGGCAGTCGCCGCCCTCCTCGACGGCGGCGATCACGGCGGCGAGCTGGCCCTGCGCGCGCTTCAGGCGGTTCGCGATGCGGCGAACGGCCTCGTCGTCCCGGAGCGCCGTCGACACCGTCAGACCTCCTCGCGCGCCGCGGCCTCGACGCCGTCGGTCCACGTGAGCCAGCCGCCGTCGAGGTTGCGGACATCGTGCCCCAGCTGCTGCAGCAGGCGGCTCGCGGTGTGCCCACGCTGCCCCACCTTGCAGTGCACGATGAGGGGCGCGTCGGGCAGCTCCGCATGACGCTCGCGGATCTCGTCGAGCGGCAGGAGGACGGCGCCGGGGATCGCTCCGGCCCCGTTCTCCTCGGCTGTGCGGA
Organism: Microbacterium sp. NPDC080220; assembly: GCF_040686395.1. Classification (NCBI taxonomy): domain Bacteria; kingdom Bacillati; phylum Actinomycetota; class Actinomycetes; order Micrococcales; family Microbacteriaceae; genus Microbacterium; species Microbacterium sp. NPDC080220. Next base: position 241,233 of record NZ_JBFBOP010000004.1, on the reverse strand, counting down.
CGTCGACCACGACGGCGCCGGCCGCGCGGGCGGCATCCACTTCGTGCCACTGGATCGTGCGGTCGGCTCCCGTCGCGAGGTTCTCGGCGACGTACCCCGCCATGTTGATCGCGTCCTTCGCCGATCCGTACTGCGGTGCGTACGCGAGTTCGAGCTGGGACAGAGCGGATGCCGTGAGCCCGGCCGTCATGGCGACGGCGAGGACGTCGAGCCGCTTGTCGACGCCGGCTCCGCCGACGATCTGCGCCCCCAGGATCAGGTCGGTCTCGGGGTCGACGAGCAGCTTCATGGCCATCTGTTCGGCGCCCGGGTAGTACGTCGCGTGCGAGAAGGGGTGGGTGTGCACGACGCGGTGCGCCCGGCCCGCCGCGACGAGCCGGCGCTCGCTCCAGCCGACGAGCCCGACCGTGAGGCCGAGGATGCCGACGATCGTCGTCCCGAGCGCGGGGGTCGCGGGTGCGGTGGCGACGCCGGCGATGTCGTCGGCCGCCGCTCGGCCGTGCCGGTTGGCGAGGCCCGCCATGGTGACGAGGGTCGCGGCGCTGTCGAGGTGGTCGGTCTTCTCGACCGCATCGCCCACGGCCCACACGCCCGGGATGTTCGTGCGGTGCCGGTCGTCGACGGCGATGCCGCCGGTCGGGCCGAGTGCGATGCCCGCGGCCTCGGCGATCCGGACGTCGGGACGCACGCCGCGCGCGTCGACGACGAGATCGGCGGGCACGCGGCTGCCGTCGGACAGGACGACGGCGCCCGCCTCGAGGCGCTCGATCGTGGTCCGGGTGCGGACGTCCACTCCGGCGGTCGACAGTGCACGGTGGACGGGCGAGGCCATCTCGGGGTCGAGGGCGCTCAGGACCTGCGCCCCGCGCTGCACGAGGGTGACCTGTGCGCCGCGGTGCGCGAGGTTCTCGACGGCTTCCACGCCGATGAACCCGCCACCGGCCACGACCGTCCGCGGCGTCCGCAGCCCCGCGAGGACCTCGGTGATCGCATCGACGTCGTCGACGCTGCGCAGGGTCGCGACCGGAACGCCCTCGCCCGGGATGCCGCTGGTCGCCGCCGCTCCCATGGCGAGCACGAGGTCGTCGAACGGCTCGTCCCGTTCGGTGCCGGCATCGAGGTCGCGCACCGTGACGACCTTGGACGCGGCGTCGATCGCCGTCACCTCGTGCCGCACGTGCACGCGCAGCGCGAAGCGCGCGGCGAGCGATGCGGGGGTTTGCAGCAGCAACGACGACCGGTCGGCGATCACGCCGCCGACGTAATAGGGGAGTCCGCAGTTCGCGAAGGAGACGTGCGCGCCGCGCTCGAAGACGACGATCTCCCGCTGTTCGTCGAGACGGCGCAGGCGGGTGGCCGCCGACATCCCTGCCGCGACACCTCCGATGATGATGGTCCGCATGTCCTCATGATACCCCCGGGGGTATCGCTGCAGTCGCCGGACGGGCAGACGGCGGGTGTACGCCCGGCAACGTTTGTGTCACCTTCGTACGTGGGGGGTGACTGCACAGGCTGCGAGGGCTAGGTTGGGGAACGACCGGCGGACGTGTCGTCGGCACCAATCAGTAAGGCAGTTCATGAGCGTCAGCGGTACCGTCAAGTGGTTCAACTCGGAGAAGGGCTTCGGGTTCATCGCTCCCGATGAAGGCGGCGCCGACGTCTTCGCCCACTACTCGGCCATCGACTCCTCGGGCTACCGCTCGCTGGAGGAGAACCAGCGAGTCGAGTTCGACATCGCACAGGGCCCCAAGGGTCTTCAGGCGGAGAACATCCGTCCCCTCTGAGGTTTCACACCTCTTCAGTGAGGAGCAGGCGGCGGAGTTCGACCATCGAGTCGACCGCCGCCTGCGCTCCTTCTGACTCGTGGGGCCAACTGAAGCCCCACCGCACGAAGATGACGGGCACGTCGTTCGCCGCGCCCCCGTCGATGTCGTGATGGCGATCCCCGATGAGGATCGGTCGGCTCGTGTCGACCCCCATTGAGCGCAGCCGCCGCAGTGACTCGGCCACGATGTCCGCCTTCGAGGCGAGGGTCTTCTCGTCCGGGGTCGCGCCCGCCATCGCCTGCATGTGTTCGGCGAGACCGTAGTGCTCCATCAGCGCGACGACCTGGACCTCCGGCTTCGAGCTCGCCGTCGCCTGCGGGATGCCGGCGGCCGAGATGTCCGCGATGAGCTCCCCGACACCCGGGTAGAGCCGCGTGCGCGCCGTGTACCCGTCCTGCTTGCCGAGTGCGCGGTAGTAGGTGACCGCCTCGGTCGCCTGCTCCGGGGTCATCCCCACGTTCTTCTGGAACGAGTCGTACATGGGCGGTCCGATCCAGTGGACCAGTTCCGCGCGGGTCGGGGCGGGGTACCCGAAATGACTGAGGCAGCGGTCGAGTCGGTTGAGGATGCCGTCCGATGCATCGACGATGGTGCCGTCCACGTCCCAGAGGATGCAGGACCAGGGGGAGCGTGTCGTCATGCGTCCAGCCTACGGGCGGGTCGGAGCGTCCGACGTGGTCCGCGATCGGCCGGGAGCCGCGGAGGTGCCGAGTCGGACCCCGGGTCACCGACACGGCACCACCGCGGTGAGCGGCACGCGAGCCCGAATCCGCGTGCAGCGACGGCGCCCGGTGACGTGGTGATCTCGTTCTCCCCCCGGAGACGGACCGCCACCGGCGCACCTGCTCGCCGTCCACGGTACGAGCCGTCAGCCGCGGACGGGGCGTCGGAGCCCATTCCCGGACGATCCCGAACGGGCCCGCGGGTAGGCTCGTCGCCGTGCGTCTCGTCATCGCCCGCTGCTCCGTCGACTACACCGGTCGCCTCAACACCCACCTGCCGCCCGCCGCCCGCCTCATCATGGTGAAGGCCGACGGCACGGTCGCGTTCCACCGCGACATCCAGCACCAACCGCTCAACTGGATGAGCCCGCCGTGCACGCTGACGGTCATCGAGCCCGGCGAGGACGACGTCGACGTCGTCGAGAAGTGGCGCGTGACGCACGCCAAGTCGGGCGATGAGCTGACCATCCGGATCTACGAGGTGCTGCACGATTCGTCGCACGAGCTCGGCACCGACCCGGGCCTCGTCAAGGACGGCGTCGAGGCCGATCTGCAGCGGCTGCTCGCGGAGCAGGTCGGCGTCATCGGCGAGAACCTGACGCTCGTGCGCCGGGAGTTCCCGACCGCCATCGGACCGGTCGACCTGCTGCTGCGCAACCCCGAGGGCGGCACCGTGGCGGTGGAGGTCAAGCGTCGGGGCGACATCGACGGCGTCGAGCAGCTCACGCGCTACCTCGAACTGCTGGGGCGCGACCCGCACCTCGCGCCGGTCACCGGCGTCTTCGCCGCCCAGGAGATCAAGCCGCAGGCGAAGGTCCTGGCGACCGATCGCGGCATCCGTTGCGTCACCCTGGACTACGACGAGATGAAGGGCATCGAGTCGGGAGCTCCGCGTCTGTTCTGACGCCCCTCAGTGGCTGGTGCCGCGGGTGCCCGGCAGGGGCTTGGCGGCGCCCGAGGCGAACCCCGACGCCGCGACCAGCGCGGCGATGATGAACAGCGTGTTGAGCAGGCCGATGTGCGTGCTGATGACACCCAGGATCGGCGGGCCGCACAGGAATGCGACGTAGCCGATGGTCGCGGCGGCGCTCACCCGCGCAGCTGCGTGCTCGGGGTCGTCGGCGGCGGCCGACATCCCGAGCGGGAAGCCGAGCGAGGCGCCCACGCCCCAGAGGGCCGCGCCGACGAAGACGAGTGGCAGGTTCGGCGCCAGGATGAACAGCAGGATGCCGACCACGGCCGTGACCGCCAGCACCCGCAGCGTCGCGACGCGGCCGAAGCGGTCGACGAGCGGGCCGCCGAAGACCCGCACGACGGTCATCGCCACGGAGAAGACCGTGAGCGCCGCGGCGCCGAGCGCGACCCCGCCCTCGTGGTCCTCGCTCACGCCGAGGGCCATCCAGTCGTTCGCGCCGCCCTCGGCGAATGCCATACCGAGCATGACCACGCCCAGCACGTAGGTGCGCGGTTCGCGCCACGCCGACAGCGCGGCCGCCAGCCGCGAACGCCACCCGCTGGGTGCCGCGTCCGGGGCGCCGAAGTCGCGCTGCGGCACGTACGCGAAGGCGACGACCGCGAGGACGACGATCGCGACGGCGATCACAGCGGTGTGCGGGAAGACGCCGATGCGTGCACCGGCCACCAGCGCGCCGATGCCGGCGCCGATGACGGTGCCCAGGCTGAAGAAGGCGTGGAACAGCGGCAGGATCGTCTTGCCCACCTCGACCTCGATCGCCGCACCGTCGACGTTCATGAGCACGTCGAGCGCGCCGTTTCCGAACCCGAAGAGGGCGAGCCCGATGAGGACGAGCAGGAGCGAGGGCGCGACGTCGGTGCCGAGGCCGATGAGGAACAGCCCCACGGCAAGGACCAGCATGACCGTCAGCATCCCGCGACGCGTCCCCATGCGGGCGGCGATGACGGAGGACACCGAGAGGCCGAGGATCGACGCGACGCCCATGCCGAGAAGGAGCAGGCCGATGGTCGAGTTCTCAATGCCGAGGGCGGCCTTGATCGAGGGCACCCGCGACGCCCACGTCGCGATGCTCAGACCGCTCGCGGTGAAGATCGCGAACACGGCGAGGCGCCAGGTCCACAGGCGGGAGGCGGTGAGCTGCAACGTCATGGCGTCACTCTAGCGGGATCTCCGAATCGATTCGAGAATCGGATCCGTGCGGCTACGATCGAAAGATGAGCAGCCGCCGAGCGACGATCTCCGACGTCGCGCGTGAAGCCGGGGTGTCGGCATCGACGGCATCCGTCGTCTTCAGCGGCAAGGTGTCCGTGTCGGACGCCACCCGCGCCAAAGTGCTGCAAGCGGCCGAGGCCCTCGGGTACAGCGGACCGGATCCGCGGGCGGCATCGCTGCGCACCGGACGTGCCGGCGTCGTCGCCGTGCTCTTCCGCGAGCGCCTCGCGTCCGCGTTCCGCGACCCCGTCACCGCGGCGATGATGGATGGTCTCACCGATGCGCTCGCGCCCATCGGCGCCGGCGTCCTGCTCCTCCACGACGAGGGACCCGTCGAGTCGGCGCCCACGCTCACGACGGCTCCGGTCGACGCCGCGATCCTGCTCGGGTGCAACGAGATCCTGCAGTCCTCGGTCGACGTCCTCGGGCGCCGCGGCATCCCCGTCGTCGTCATCGAGGGCGACGCCGGACCCGACGTGCCGCAGATCCTGCTCGACAACGTCGAAGCCCAGCGCACCGCCGCCGAGCACATGCGCTCGCTCGGACACGAGCGGGTGGCCCTCGTCACGCTGACGAAGGATGCCACGCGCCCCCGCGGCTTCATCGACGACCCCAGCCGAATCGCCGTCGAGGTCACCCGCGACCGCCTGCGCGGCGCGCGGCAGGTCTACCCCGACGCGCCCGCCTACGCCGTCGGGGCGAGCTCGATCGACGAGGGACTCGCCGCCGGTCGCGTCCTGCTGCAGGGGGAGCGGCCCACGGCGATCATCGCGCAGAGCGACCTGCTCGCTGCCGGCGTCATCCGCGCGGCCGAGGAGGCAGGTTTGCGTGTCCCCGAGGACCTCAGCGTGACGGGTTTCGACGGCATCACGGTCGACGGGCTCGCGCCGTACGCCCTGACGACGCTCGTGCAGGACGCGATCGCGAAGGGGCGCGCCGCGGGCGAGGCCGTCGTCGCGATGCTCGAGGGGCGGGACCCGGCATCCCTCACCCTCACCTGCACATTCCGACGAGGGAACACGACCGGTCCGGTACCCGCCTGACCTGGGAACCCGCCGGGCGCCGGCTGGTCGTCAGCCGGTAGACTGGAGTCCTCGACCCCCGCGAATGCACAGAGGAGGCCAGGTTGCTGATCCTCCTCGCCGCGTTCGCGCTCGTGCCCCTCCTCCTTCCGGCACTCGTCGCGCGCCTCGGGTCACGCACCTTCCTCGTCGCGGCCATCGTCCCGATCGCCGCCTTCGTGCACACGGCCTGGCAGACGCCCGCCGTGCTCGCCGGGGATATCCCGTTCGAGACATACACCTGGATCCCGGATCTCGCGGTGCAGGTGTCGATGCGGATGGACGTTCTGTCGTGGGTGATGTCCCTCATCGTCACCGGCGTCGGCGCGCTCGTGATGATCTACTGCCGCTGGTACTTCGCCGGCAAGACCGAGGGCCTCGCGACGTTCTCGGCGGTGCTGCTCGCCTTCGCCGGGGCGATGTACGGGCTGGTGCTGACCGACGACATCGTCGTGCTCATCATGCTCTGGGAGGTCACGAGCGTCCTCTCGTACCTGCTCATCGGCTTCTACCACCGGCGCGGCGCGAGCCGTCGTGCCGCGCTGCAGGCCCTGCTGGTGACGACCCTCGGCGGGCTCGTCATGCTCATCGGCGTCGTCATGCTCGTCGTCCTCTACGGCACGACGAGCATCGCGACGATGCTCGAGACCGGCCCGATCTTCGAGGGCGGCCAGGCCGTCGCCTTGGATGCCGCGACCGTGATGCTGCTCGTGGGTGCGCTCAGCAAGTCGGCCATCTTCCCGTTCCACTTCTGGCTGCCCGGCGCCATGGCCGCGCCGACCCCGGTGAGCGCCTACCTGCACGCCGCCGCCATGGTGAAGGCGGGCATCTACCTCATCGCCCGCTTCGCCCCGGCCTTCGCCGACACCGACCCCTGGCGTCCCATCGTCATCGGACTCGGTGTCTTCACGATGCTGCTCGGCGGCTTCCAGGCGCTGCGGGAGTCCGACCTCAAGCGCATCCTCGCCTTCGGCACCGTCAGCCAGCTCGGCATGCTGACCGTCGTCCTCGGGTACGGCGAACGCAACAGCGCACTCGCCGGTCTCGCCCTGCTCGTCGGGCACGCCCTTTTCAAGTCGGCGCTGTTCCTCGTCGTCGGCGTCATCGACCGCCAGCTCAGCACCCGTGACATCGCGGAGCTCTCGGGCGTCGGTCGGCAGGCGCCCACCCTCGCAACCTTCTCGATCATCGCGATCGCCTCGATGGCGGGGGTCGCCCCGACCGTCGGCTTCGTCGCGAAAGAGGCCGCGCTCACCTCGTTCCTCGAGGGCGGCACCGAGCCGGCGGCCCTCATCCCGCTCGTCGGCATCCTCCTCGGTTCGGCTGTGACGGCGGCGTACGGCATCCGTTTCGTGTGGGGTGCGTTCTGGACGAAGAAGGATGCCGCCGGCGCCCCGCTCGAGCGCACCGAGTGGCCCGACCCGCCGATCGGCTTCCTCATCGCCCCCGTCGTGCTCAGTGGTCTCACCGTGGTGGCCGGTGTGGCTTCGCCCGTGGTCGACTCAGCGATCGCCGGGTATGCCGACGGCATCCCGCTCGAAGAAGGTGGAAAGGCCTACTATCTCGCGCTCTGGCACGGCTGGGAGCCGGCGCTCTTCCTGTCGCTGGGCTCGATCGTCCTCGGCGCCATGCTGTTCTGGGTCACCCAGCGCCGCGCGCTCAAGGCCCGCATCCTCCCGTTCACCGCGAACGACGTCTACAACCTGTCCCTGCGCGGCATCGCCCGCGTCTCGGTCTGGACCACCTCGCTCACCCAGCGCGGCTCGCTGCCGTTCTACGTGGGCACGATCTTCGTCGTGTTCGTCGCGGCGGAGGCCACGGCGCTACTCGCCGGTACGGAATGGCGCATCGCGGTCGACGCGTGGCAGAGCCCGGCCCAGCTGCTGGCGGCACCGGTCATGATCCTCGCCGGTTTCGTCGCGATCCGCGCCCGTAAGCGCTACACCGGGGTCGTGCTCGTCTCGGTGACGGGGCTCGGCATGGTGCTGCTGTTCGCGACGAGCGGTGCCCCCGACCTCGCGCTCACCCAGATCCTGGTCGAGACCGTGACCCTGATCGCCTTCGCCCTGGTGCTGCGCCGCATCCCCGCCCGTCTCGGCGACCACAACGCCTCGGTGCTGCCGGTGGTCCGGGCCGTCATCGGCATCGGTGTCGGCGTCACGATGGCGGCGATCGCCCTCATCGCCACGGGGGCCCGCGTCGCCGACCCCGTCTCGGGCCCGTTCCCCGACCTGGCCTACGAGATCGGACACGGCAAGAACGTGGTCAACGTCACCCTCGTCGACCTCCGCGGCTGGGACACGATGGGGGAGCTCTCGGTGCTCATCCTCGCCGCGACGGGTGTCGCCTCGCTCGTCTTCGTCACGAACCGCTCCGACAGCCGCGTCCTGCCGTCGATGCCGACCAGCACGGGTCGCAGCCGCCGTCCGCTCGTCGAGACGGCCGATGGCCCGCGCCCGCGCTCGACGGCGCCCGGCTCGACCCGGCAGGCCTGGCTCGTCGGCGGGCTGAAGGTCAAGCCCGAGAACCGATCGCTGCTGCTCGAGGTGATCGTCCGCATCCTCTTCCACTCGATCATCGTCGTGTCGGTCTACCTGCTCTTCGCCGGTCACAACCTGCCCGGCGGCGGCTTCGCGGGCGGCCTCGTCGCGGGCATGGCCCTCGTGATGCGCTACGTGGCGGGCGGACGGTGGGAGCTCGGTGCCGCCGCGCCCACCGATGCCGGTCGCCTGCTCGGCGCGGGCATGGTCCTCGCGCTCTCGTGCGCGATCGTGCCCCTGTTCTTCGGCGCCGCACCGCTGACCAGCACCTACTGGAAGGCCGAACTGCCGCTCCTCGGCGAGGTCGAGTTCGTGACCTCGACGATCTTCGACGTCGGCGTCTACCTCGTCGTCATCGGGCTCGTCCTCGACGTGCTGCGGTCGCTCGGCGCCGAGGTCGACCGGCAGACGCAGGCGCAGCGGGAGCGGGTGACCGCATGACCGTTTCGCTCGTCCTCGTCATCATCATGGGGGTGCTGTTCGCCGCCGGGGTGTACGCGATGCTCGAGCGCAGCCTCACGCGCGTCCTCATCGGCTTCCTGCTGCTCGGCAACGCCGCCAACCTCTTCCTGCTCGTCGTCATGGGCGCCCCGGGTGTCGCACCCTTCTACGGCAGCGCCGGCGAGGGGGAGTCCTTCAGCGACCCGCTGCCGCAGGCGCTCTCGTTGACCGCCATCGTCATCACCTTCGCGATCTCGTCCTTCCTGCTCGCCCTCATCTACCGCTCCTGGCAGCTCGGTCAGGCCGACACCGTCACCGACGACGAGGCCGACCGCGAGGTGCGCGAGCGCGGCGCCCGCGACGAGGAGACGATGGACGACGAGATCACGGACGAGGACGACGACGCCACGACCGACTTCATCGGGACGGAGACCTCGCCCATCGTGATCCTCCACGCGCAGGACATCGCCGAACTGCGTGACGACGCCCCGACGGACACCCCGGGAGGCCCGCGATGACCGCGCTCGTCCCGCTCCTGGTCACCCTGCCGCTGCTCGGCGCGGGGATCGCGCTGATTTTCGGCCGCCGCCGCCGCGTGCAGGTGGGCGTCTCGATCGTGACCCTCACGGTCGCCGCCGCCGTCGCGGCCGTGCTGCTGTACTACGTGGATGTGAGCGGGATGCCGCTGGCGGTGTCGGTCGGCGGATGGCCGATCCCGTTCGGCATCGTGCTGTACGTCGACCGCCTCGCGGCGCTGCTCGTGCTCGTCTCGAGCATCGTGCTGCTCGCGGTCCTGCTCTTCTCGGTCGGCCAGGGTGCGGCCGATGGCGACGAGGAGACCCCGGTCTCGATCTTCCACCCGTCGTACCTGATCCTCGCGGCGGGCATCTTCAACGCGTTCATCGCGGGCGACCTCTTCAACCTCTACGTCGGCTTCGAGATCCTGCTAGTCGCGTCGTACGTGCTCATCACGCTCGGGTCCACCGAGTCCCGCATCCGCACCGGCGTCGTCTACATCGTCGTGTCGCTCGTCTCGTCGATCCTCTTCCTCGCCGCGATCGCCGCCATCTACGGCGCGCTCGGCACCGTGAACATGGCCCAGCTGGCGGACCGGATGGGGGAGCTCCCCGACGAGGTGCAGCTCGTCCTTCACCTGATGCTGCTGCTCGCCTTCAGCATCAAGGCGGCGGTCTTCCCGCTGTCGTTCTGGTTGCCCGACTCGTACCCGACCGCGCCGGCGCCGGTCACGGCGGTGTTCGCGGGCCTGCTGACGAAGGTCGGCGTCTACGCGATGATCCGCACCGAGACGCAGATCTTCCGAGAGAACGACGTCAACCAGCTGCTGCTGATCGTGGCGCTCGCGACGATGGTGGTCGGCATCCTCGGCGCCGTCGCGCAGGCCGAGCTCAAACGCATCCTGTCGTTCACACTCGTCAGCCACATCGGTTACATGGTCTTCGGCCTTGCGATCGCGACACCGGAATCCCTCGGCGCCACGATCTACTACATGGTCCACCACATCGTCGTGCAGACCACCCTGTTCCTCGCGGTCGGGCTCGTGGAGCGCCGGGCGGGGTCCACGTCGATCCTCAAGGTGAAGGGGCTCATGAAGGCGGCGCCGGTGCTCGCCGTCCTCTACTTCATCCCCGCCATCAACCTCGGCGGTCTGCCGCCGTTCTCGGGCTTCATCGGCAAGTACGCGCTGTTCAACGCGGCCGCCGAGGTCGGCACGCCGATCATGTACGCCCTCATCGTCGCGGGGATCGTGACCTCGCTCCTGACACTCCTGGCGCTGATGCGCGCGTGGAACCTCGCGTTCTGGCGCGAGGAGGAGGACCACACCGAGGAGTCCGGTGTCGTCGACCGCATCTCGTACCTGGGCGACGCCCCCGCCGCCGGTGTGCAGACCGAGCGCCGCGTCATCCCGCGCATCATGACCGCCTCTACGGCGGGCATGGTGGCCGTCACCGTGGCGCTGACCCTCTTCGCCGGGCCGCTCTACAACCTCTGCGCGAGCATCGGCGCGGCGCTTCCCTACCCCGTGAGCCTCACCCAGTTGCAGGACGAGGTGAACGATGGGAACTGACGTCAAGCGCAGCGCGCTGACCGGCATCTGGCGGCAGCTGCCGTTCTTCCTCTGGCTCATCGCACTCTGGATGCTGCTGTGGGGTCAGTTCACCGTACTCGCCTTCCTGACCGGGACCGTCGTCGCCGTGTTCGTGACGAGCGTCTTCCGTCTGCCTCCGGTCGAGCTCTCCGGACGCCTCAACCCGTGGTGGCTGCTCGTCTTCCTCGTGCAGTTCCTCGGCGCCGTCGTGAAGGGCTCGCTCGTCGTGGCGTGGCAGGTCGTCCGGCCCGGCCGGCAGCCCGGCGCCTCGGTCGTCGCGGTGCCGCTCGTGACCGACGACGACCTGATCATGGCGCACGTCGGGGTCACGGCATCCCTCATCCCCGGTTCGCTCGTCCTCGAGACCGACCGCGACCGCCGCATCCTCTACCTGCACGTCCTCGGCGCCGCGACGGATGCCGAGGTCGACGCGCAGCGGCGGATGGTGCAGCGCTGGGAGGCGCGGATCGTGCGGGCCGTCGGCTCGCCCGTCCAGCTCGAGGCGATCCGCGCGTCGGGCGCCGGCGGCGCCGAGATCCGCACCCGCGTGAAGGAGGAGCGCTCGTGACCACCGCCCTCATCGTCGTCATCTGCGCCGTCTTCGGTGTCGCCGCCCTGCTCACGGTCTGGCGGATCATCGTCGGGCCCTCGATCCTCGACCGCGCCGTCGCCTCCGACGTCCTGCTGACGCTCCTCATCTGCGCGCTCGGCGCCGAGATGGCGATCAACCATCACACGCGGACGCTTCCCGTGCTGCTGATCGTCGCGGCCGTCGGCGTGTTCGGGTCGGTCTCGATCGCGCGGTTCGTCGCCCGCCGGGACGGAGCCGAGCGATGACCGAGATCCTGCACGTCGTGTCGCTCGTCCTCATCCTCGCGGGGGCGCTCCTGTGCCTGACGGCCGCGATCGGACTGCTGCGCCTCCGCGACGTGCCGACCCGCCTGCACGCGGCGACCAAGCCGCAGGTGCTCGGGCTCCTGCTGATCGCCATCGCGGTGGGGATCGAGCTGCAGTCGTGGGCGGTCGTCGCCTTCCTCGTGCCCGTGCTCGTCATCCAGTTCGCGACGGCGCCGCTGTCGGCCCACATGGTCGGGCGCCAGGCGTACCGCAACGGCACCATCGACCGGCGGACCCTGCACGTCGACGAGCTCGCCGACGCGAAGGAGACCCCGCCCGGCGCGGGCGGCTGAGTCTCAGCCGATCAGGCTCGGCTGCAGGTCGCGCATCGTCCGCCGGAACGTCATGCGCGTGACCCCGGCGACGGCGAGCAGCAGGGCGCCGACGAGCCACGTCGCGAGCACCGCGGCATCCGCCCAGGCGCGGCCGGCGACACCGCCGTACATGACCTGCCGCATCGCGTCGACGACGTACCCCATCGGCAGCACGTGGTGCAGGGCCGCCAGCGGCGCCGGCAGCGTCTGCCACGGGAACGTGCCGCCGGCGGTCACGAGCTGCAGCACCATCAGCACGAGGCCCAGGAACTGCCCGACCGACCCCAGCCACACGTTCAGCGCGAGGATGATGGCCGCGAAGGTGGCCGACGCGAGCAGCAGGATGCCGAGGGTCGGCAGCGGATGCGTGAACGAGAAGCCGAGCGCGATCGACAGCACGCCGAACAGCGTCACCATCTGCACCGCGCCGAGGGCGGCCGGCGTCAGCCAACCCGCGATCGCGACGCGGACGGGGGAGCGGAGCGCGGTGACCGCGCGACGGGACACGGGCTTCACGATGAGGAACAGCGCGTAGATGCCGATCCACCCGGCGAGGGCGGCGAAGAACGGGGCGAGTCCGGCGCCGTAGTTCTGCGCCTGGGTGAGCGAGTCCTCGGCGACACCCACCGGGTCGGCGAGGGTCGCCGCCTGCGCGGCGCGGGTCTCGGCACTGTCGTCGGGCAGCTTCTCGGCGCCCGCCTGCAGGGCGTCGCGGAGCGTGCCCGCACCGTCCTCGAGTCGGTGGATGCCGGTGGCCAGCGAGTGCGCGCCGGTGTCGAGTTCGTGGGCCCCGGCATCCGCCGTCGCGATGCCGTCGGCGAGGGTGTGCGCCCCCGTCGCCGCCGTCGCCGCCCCCTTTGCGAGCGTGGAGCTGCCGGCGGCCACCTGGGACGCGCCGTCGTCGAGCGCGTCGATCTGCGAGACGGCCTGCTGCACCCGGGTGTCGAGGTCGTCGACGCGGGTGCCGATGGGGTCGAGGACGTCCAGCACCTTCGCGATCTGCGCGTCGTCGAGTCCCTGGTCGGTCAGCGCGCTCGTGAGGTCGCTGCGGAGGGTGGGGACGGCGGAACTCACCCGGTCGGCGGCCGATCCGACGCGGTCGGCGACGCTGCGGAGTTCCGCGGTGCCGCCCGAGACCTGCGCGGCCCCGGAGGAGAGCGAGCGCAGGCCGTCGGCGAGCGTGTCGACACCCGACGCGAGTTTCGTCGCCCCGCCCTCGAGCTTCGTCGTGCCCGCGGCCAGGGTGCCCGCGCCGTCGGCGAGGGTGTCGGCACCGTCGCCGGCCGTCGTGAGACCGTCGGTCAGGGTGCCGGCGCCGTCGGCGGCGTCGAGGAGCTTCACGCGCACGGTGTTCAGCGCGTCGAGCATCGTCAGGCCGGCTTCGCGGACGACCTTCTCGCTCACGGTGGTGCGGATGCGTTCGACCGCCTGCGTGCCGATCGTCGAGGCGAGGTAGTTGTTGGCGTCGTTCGTCGTCAGGTCGATCTCGGCCTGACGCGGGTCCGCCGACGAGATCGAGGCGACGGCTGCGGTGAAGTCGGCGGGCAGGGTGACGGCGAAGTCGAACGCGCCGTCATCGAGGCCGCGGCGGGCACCGGCGGCATCCACTTCGTGCCAGTCGAAGCTGCCGTCCTCGAGCAGCGAGTCCGCGACCTCGTCGCCGAGGTTTCGGGCGCTGCCGTTGAGCGTCGCGCCCTCGTCGCTGACGACCAGGGCGACCGGCACCTGCGACAGGTTGCCGTACGGGTCCTGGTTCGCCCACAGGTACAGCCCGCCGTAGAGGACGGGCACGAGGATCAGGGCGATGAGGGCGATCACCCGCATGCGGGTGGAGGTGAGCCGCCGCAGCTCGGCGGCGAACAGGGCGGGGATCTTCACGGACGGATGCCTCCGGTCGAAGGGCGAGCGGTGACGGATGCCGGCCGGCGGCGCGCGCGGCGCAGCGCGGCGCCGGCGCGGATCCGCGGCCGACCGACGTGCGCGGGCGCCGCGGGCACGCTCGGGGTGAGCGCGCTCGCCGCGGCCGTCCCGGCGATGACGAGCACGGCGAAGCCGCGGGCGGCGAACTCCTCGGCGATCCGCTGCCAGTGCACGGGATCGCCGCCGTGGCGGTCGGGCGAGACGAGGACGAGAGCCTCGATGCCGCGGCGGAGCGCCGCGAGTTCGAGCAGCATGCGGATGCGGTCGTCCGCCGGGACCTGGCCGAACGGTGTGCGGGTGAGGTGGCGCCAGCCGTGGTCGTCGAGCCAGTGCCGGGCCGACAGGGGGTCGGCGCGACGCCCCGCGAACATGAGCTCCTCCTCGACGACACCGACGACGGCGACGTCGGGGGCCGGGTCGTTGACCTCGGGGGCGTCGACGAGCGCGGCGACGCGGCGGAGCCGACGGGCGCCGGGGTGTCCGCCGAGGGTCACCGTGCCGGCATCCTGACGCATCCGTCCCGTCGCGATGAGACCGAGCACCGAGGGGCGCTGCTCCGTCTCGGCGGTGGCGAGGGTGACACGTCCCGTCTCGAGGATGAGCGAGGTGGGGGGCAGGATGCCGCCGTCCTTGCCCTTCGCGACGGCGTCGAGGGCGATCCTCATGCGCGAGCCTCCGCGAGCACGGCGTCGGCCTCGCGCCACCCGAGCCCCGCGACACCGAGGACCGCGCGGACGGCCACACCGGCGGCATCCGGCCGACTCGAATCCAGCCGCGTGATGACGGTGCGTGCCGCCTCTTCGACGAGGCGCGCGACCGTCGTGACGTGCAGGTCGCCGCGGAGGGTGCCCTCGCAGCGGCCGCGGTCGACGATCTCGAGCACGCGGCGGCGGACCGGCGTGAGGATGGCGGCGGTCTCGCCGACGTGGGAGTCGTCGAGGGCGAGGGCGGCGGCGAACTGCACGTGCGCGGCGCCGTCCCAGAGGGCGAGGGCCAGCCGGGCGAGGGCGAGCGGCGCGGGGCCGTCGTCGTCGACCGTGTCGGCGATGGCGTTGAAGCGCTCGGCGCCGGCGTGAATCATCTCGCGGATGAGCGCGTCGCGGTCGTCGAAGTGGCTGTAGAGGGCGCGGCGGCTGAGGCCCGCGGCACGCGCGATCGTGTCGACGGAGGCGTTCGGGTCGGCCGCCAGGGTCTGTGCCGCAGCCGTGAGCAGGCCGGCGCGGTTGGCGACGGCGTCACGGCGGATGCGGCGGGGAGTAGGGGAGTCGGTCACGGAGCCAGTGTAATTATCCTGCACACATGTGTGCAAGATAATTCAGCCAACCCACAGCGGGCGCTCGTCAACTACTACCTGGACGTGGCTCGTCCGCCGCTCGGGCGAGACCCGTGCCCGGGTCGCGTACCGCCCGCCGCGGGGCTGAGGCTCAGTCGGCGCCGAAGTCGAACGAGGCGGACTCGCCGGCTTCGTCGAAGGCCTCGGCGAGACCCTCGCGCTGCTCGTCGAAGGGCTGCGCGTGACCCGTGATGGCCGCCGCGCCGCCGCGCTCGAGGTCACCGACGAGCTCGCCGGTCGCCCCGCCGATGAGACCGAGCGACACGAAGTGCTCGAGGCGGGCGCGCGAATCGGCGATGTCGAGGTTGCGCATCGTCAGCTGGCCGATGCGGTCGGTCGGGCCGAAGGCGGCATCGCCGACGCGCTCCATCGAGAGCTTCTCGGGCGAGTACGACAGGTTGCGGCTCTCGGTGTTCAGGATCGTGTAGTCCTCGCCGCGACGCAGACGCAGGGTCACGGTGCCGCTGATCGCGGACCCGACCCAGCGCTGGATCGACTCGCGCAGCATGAACGACTGCGGCTCGAGCCAGCGGCCCTCGTACATGAGCCGACCGAGACGCCGGCCCTGCTCGTGGTACGTGGCGAGGGTGTCCTCGTTGAGGATGCCGTTGACCAGGCGCTCGTACGCGATGAACAGCAGCGCCATGCCCGGGGCCTCGTAGATGCCGCGGGACTTCGCCTCGATGATGCGGTTCTCGATCTGGTCGCTCATCCCGAGGCCGTGGCGCCCGCCGATCGCGTTCGCCTCCATGACCAGGGCCACGGCATCCGCGTACTCGACACCGTTGATCGCGACGGGGCGACCCGCCTCGAACGTGATCGACACGTCCTCGGTCGCGATCTCGACCTCGGGGTCCCAGAAGCGGACGCCCATGATCGGCTCGACGATCTCGAGCGACACGTCGAGGTGCTCGAGCGTCTTCGCCTCGTGGGTCGCGCCCCAGATGTTCGCGTCGGTGGAGTACGCCTTCTCGACGGAGTCGCGGTAGGGGAAGCCGTGCGCGACGAGCCACTCGCTCATCTCGGTGCGGCCGCCGAGCTCGGTGACGAAGTCGGCATCCAGCCACGGCTTGTAGATGCGCAGGGCCGGGTTCGCCAGCAGTCCGTAGCGGTAGAACCGCTCGATGTCGTTGCCCTTGTAGGTGGAGCCGTCGCCCCAGATGTCGACGCCGTCCTCCTTCATGGCGCGGACGAGCATCGTGCCCGTCACGGCGCGGCCGATCGGCGTCGTGTTGAAGTAGGTGCGCCCGCCGGAGCGGATGTGGAACGCGCCGCACGAGAGGGCGACGAGGCCCTCTTCGACCATCATCGGCTTGCAGTCGATGAGGCGGGAACCCTCGGCGCCGTACTGCAGGGCACGGCCGGGGATCGATGCGATGTCGTCCTCGTCGTACTGGCCGAGGTCGCCGGTGTAGGTGAACGGGACGGCGCCCTTGTCGCGCATCCAGGCGACCGCGACCGAGGTGTCGAGACCCCCCGAGAAGGCGATGCCGACGCGCTCGCCGACGGGCAGGGACTGGAGGACCTTCGACATGGCCTCCATCCTATCGAGCGGGCGGTCCGCTCCCCGGCGCGGTTACGCGCGGGCGGTTGCGGCGGAGATGCGGGGCGACACGCGGGGGAACGGATGCCGGGGGCCGGTGTGTCGGCGAGAACTTCCGCTCGGCGGGTCGGTGCGCCGGGATGTGAATGCTCACATCCCCTGGGGCCGGGCCGCCGGGCGTCCGGGCAGGTGCAGCCCCGCTCGCCCCCCGTGTTACCGGAATGTTATCGCTCACAATCTAGCGCTGCAAGAAATGTGAAGGCTAACATTCGAGCATCCGAAGGCCAGGGCGGCCCGGAACACCGGCGGTGAGCCGGACCCGAACAAGGAGGTTTTGGGATGAAGAAGAGCGTTTTCGCGGCTGCAGCCATGCTGGGGGCATTCGCGCTGGTCGCAACAGGCTGCGCCGGCGGCGCGGCTCCCGGAGCCGGTGGCAACGGGGGCGGTGGCGGTGACGACGTCATCAAGGTCGGCTTCGCGCAGACCGGGTCGGAGTCGGGGTGGCGTGCCGCCAACACCGAGTCGATGAAGAAGGCCTTCTCGGCAGAGAACGGCTTCGAGCTGATCTTCAACGCGGCCGACAACAAGCAGGAGGCGCAGATCTCCGCCGTCCGCAACTTCATCAACCAGGGTGTCGACGCCATCGTCATCGCCCCCATCACGGTCGACGGCTGGGACGACGTCCTGAAGGAAGCCAAGGATGCCGGGATCCCCGTCATCCTCGAAGACCGCACCGTCTCGGCCAGCGAGGACCTCTACGCCTCGTGGGTCGGCCTCGACTTCGAGCAGGAGGGTCGCACCGCCGGCGAGTGGGTCAAGGAGAACTTCGACGGCAAGGGCGCGAACCTCGTCGTCCTGGAGGGCACGACCGGTTCGTCGGCCGCGCTCGACCGGGCGACGGGCTTCAACGAGGCGATCGAGGGCACAGACATCAACGTGCTCGACTCGCAGACCGGCGACTTCACCCGTGACGGCGGCAAGAAGGTCATGGAGGGCTACCTCCAGAAGTACGGCAAGGACATCAACGTCCTGTTCGCGCACAACGACGACATGGGCCTGGGTGCGCTCGACGCCATCAAGGCCGCCGGTCTGACCCCCGGCAAGGACATCCAGATCGTCACGATCGACGCGGTGAAGGACGGCATGACCGCCCTCGCGAACGGCGAGTTCAACTTCATCGTCGAGTGCAACCCGCTCCTCGGTGACAAGGCCGCCGAACTCGTCAAGGCCGTCGTCGCCGGCGACGAGGTCGAGAAGCGCACGATCGTCGAGGACCAGTCGTTCACGCAGGAGCAGGCCGCCGAGGTCCTCGACTCCCGCCCCTACTGATCGACGGAACCCCACGGTCCGTACGGATCACCGAACCACCGCCGGGGACCGGATTCCGGTCCCCGGCGGTCACCACGGAAAGGTGCGCGTCATGGTCGATGTCGCAGCCACGCCGGAGTCCCCGGCCACCGTCCCGGCGCACGACGAGGTCGTGCGGATGCGGGACGTCACCATCCGGTTCCCGGGCGTGCTCGCCCTGGACCGGGTCGACCTGACGCTGCGCGCCGGCGAGGTCCACACCCTGATGGGTGAGAACGGCGCCGGCAAGTCGACGCTCATCAAGGCGCTGACGGGCGTGTACGCCATCGACGGCGGGACGATCGAGGTGGCCGGCGAGCAGCGGGTCTTCCGCTCGACGGCCGACGCCGAGGCATCCGGGATCTCCACGGTGTACCAGGAGGTCAACCTCTGCACCAACCTTTCGGTCGGCGAGAACGTCATGCTCGGCCGCGAGGTGCGCCGGGCGGGCTTCATCGACTGGCGGGCCACCCACCGCGAGGCGACGCGGTACCTCGCCGCCCTCGGCCTCGACATCGACCCGCGCTCGGCGCTCGCATCGCACTCCATCGCGGTGCAGCAGCTTGTCGCGATCAGCCGGGCGACGGTCGCCGATGCCCGGGTTCTCGTCCTCGACGAGCCCACCTCGAGCCTCGACCGCAGCGAGGTCGAGCAGTTGTTCGCCGTCGTCCGCGGTCTCCGCGACCGCGGCGTCGCCATCCTCTTCGTCACGCACTTCCTCGACCAGGTCTACGAGATCTCCGACCGGCTCACGGTGCTGCGCAACGGCCAGCTGGTGGGCGAGTACCTGCCCGCCGAGCTTCCCCGCGGCGAACTCATCGCCAAGATGATCGGCCGGCAGCTCGACGAGCTCGAGGCCCTCTCGCGCTCGGCCGAGCGCGAGATCGACCGCACCGCGACGCCCGTCCTGCGTGTCGCGGGCCTCGGCCGCAAGAACGTCATCGAACCCGTCGACATGGAGGTCTACGAGGGCGAGGTCGTCGGCATCGCGGGTCTGCTCGGCTCGGGGCGCAGCGAACTCGTCCGCCTCGTCTACGGCGCCGACCGCGCCGACGCGGGCACCCACGAAGTGCGGGGGGATGCCGCACGCATCACCAACCCGCGGAACGCGATCGACAAGCGCATCGCGTTCTCGAGCGAGGACCGTCGCGCCGAGGGCATCATCGCCGACCTGACCGTCGCCGAGAACATCGTCCTCGGCATCCAGGCCAAGCGCGGAGCGATGCGCCCGATCGGCCGCGCCGAGCGCGACGCCATCGTGACTGAGTACATCTCGGCACTCGGGGTCCGCCCCGCCGACCCGAACGCACTCGTGCGCAACCTCTCGGGCGGCAACCAGCAGAAGGTGCTGCTCGCGCGCTGGCTCGCCACCGCGCCGCAGCTCATCATCCTCGACGAGCCGACCCGCGGCATCGACGTCGGCGCGAAGGCCGACATCCAGCGCAAGGTCGCCGAGCTCTCGGCGGAGGGCCTCTCGGTCGTCTTCATCTCCTCGGAGCTTGAGGAGGTCGTCCGCATCGCGCAGCGCATCGTGGTGCTGCGCGACCGTTCTAAGATCGGCGAACTGGACGCCACCGACGTGACCGTCGACGACCTGGTCGCCCTCATCGCGCAAGAGTCCGGCGAGACGACGACGTCCCGCCTCAACCCGGAGACAGCGGCATGAACCCGACACTCAAGCGCTTCCTGGCGCATCGCCTCGTCTGGCCGATCGCGGCACTGCTCGTGCTCGTGATCATCAACACGATCGCGCGGCCCTCGTTCATCTCGATCACGGTGCAGAACGGTCAGCTCTACGGGCCGCTCATCGACATCCTGCGCAACAGCGCACCGCTCATGCTCGTCGCGCTCGGCATGACGCTCGTCATCGCGACGCGCGGCATCGACCTCTCGGTCGGCGCGATCATGGCGGTCTCGGGCGCGGTGGCCCTCACCTTCATCTCGTCGTCGCCGGCGCCCGAGGACCTCTCGACGGTGCTCATCGCGATCGCGCTCGCCGTCGGGGTCGCCCTCGTGCTGGGTGTCTGGAACGGCTTCCTCGTCGCCGTCGTCGGGGTGCAGCCGATCATCGCGACCCTCGTGCTCATGCTCGCCGGCCGCGGTGTCGCCCTCCTCATCACGGGCGGCTTCATCACGACGATCACGAGCGCGCCGTACCGCTTCATGGCGCAGGGGTACCTCGTCGGTCTGCCGTTCGCGTTCTACGTCTCGGTGGTCGCGATCGTGATCGTCGCCGTCCTGCAGCGGCGCACCGCGCTCGGCGTCCTCACCGAGGCCGTCGGTATCAACCCCGAGGCCAGCCGCCTCGCCGGTGTCCGCTCGCGCGGCATCGTCTGGGGCGCGTACGCGGCGAGCGGGCTGCTCGCCGGGTTCGCCGGCATCCTCTACTCGTCCAACATCATGGCGGCCGACGCGAACGCCGCGGGCCTCTACATCGAGCTCGACGCGATCCTCGCCGTCGTCCTCGGCGGAACCAGCCTCATGGGCGGCAAGTTCACGATCGCCGGCACCGTCGTCGGCGTCTTCACGATCCAGACCCTCAAGTCGACGATCACCTTCCTCGGGGTGCCGCCGGCGGTCAGCCCGCTGTTCCTCGCCATCGTGGTCGTGATCGTCGTCCTCGTGCAGTCCCCGCGCACGCGGTCCCTCTTCGCCAAGGGAGCCGATGCCGTCCGGGGCGGCACCCGTCGCACCGTGGAGGTGGCCTCGTGAGCGCGATCACCGCAGACCTCGGACGCACCGGCGGCTTCGCCGACACGGTCCAGCGCTTCCGCAGCCGGCACGCCTCGTGGGTGCCCGTCTTCGCCGCCGTCGTCATCCTCGTCGCGATGCTCATCGGGGCGCAGGCCTACTTCGGCAACTTCGTCACCCCGCGCGTGCTGTCGGCGCTGCTGCTCGACAACGCGTACCTGCTGATCCTCGCCGTCGGCATGACCTTCGTCATCCTCACTGGCGGCATCGACCTCTCCGTCGGCGCCGTGATGGCCTTCACCGGGATGCTGGGTGCCAGCATGCTGAGCCAGGGGATGCCGGTGGCCCTCGTCATCCCGGTCATGCTGGTCCTCGGCGCCCTCATGGGTCTGTTCGTCGGCGTGCTCGTGCAGTACTTCGGGGTGCAGCCGTTCATCGCCTCGCTCGCGGCCATGTTCGCGGCGCGCGGTCTCGCGTTCATGGTGAGCCTGTCGTCGATCCGCGTCGAGGAGCCCGCCATCCTGTGGCTGCAGTCGACCCGCATGCAGGGCGGACCGGGCAGCTTCTATCTGACCCCGACCGGCATCCTGGCGCTCCTGGTCGTGCTCGCCGGCATCCTGATCCTGCAGTTCACCCGCTTCGGACGCACGATCTACGCGATCGGCGGCAACGAGCAGTCCGCGCGCCTCATGGGTCTGCCGGTCGTGCGGACGAAGCTGCTCGCCTACGTCATCAGCGGGGTGTGCGCGGGACTCGCGGGCGTCGTCTTCACGGCGTACACCGGGGCCTCCTACCCGTTGAACGGCATCGGTACCGAGCTCGACACCATCGCCGCGGTGGTGATCGGCGGCACGCTGCTCACGGGCGGCAGCGGGTTCGTGCTCGGATCGATGATCGGCGTGTTCGTCTACGGCACCATCAAGACGGTCATCTCCTTCCTCGGAGTCGACCAGTCGTGGACCCGCATCACGATCGGAGCACTGCTGCTCGTCTTCGTCGTCGTGCAGCGCCTGCTCGTGGCGCGGACCGCGCGAACGTCGCGGTGACGCTCGGGGGGAGCTCACCGCGGGCATGATGGTCCGTATGGATGCGTGCGAAGCAGCGGTCGCGCCGGTCGTCGAGGTGACCGGCGCGACCGTTCGCTTCGGCTCCGAGACGGTGCTCGACGCCGTCGACTTCCGTCTGCTGCCCGGCGAGGTCCACTCGCTGATGGGCGAGAACGGCGCCGGCAAGTCGACGCTCATCAAGGCGATCACGGGTGCGCTGCGACCGGATGCCGGGACGATCCGCGTCGGCGGTGAGCCGGTGCACTTCGGCTCGCCCGCCGATGCGCTCGCCGCCGGGATCAGCGCCGTCTACCAGGAGATCGACCTGCTGCCGAACCTCTCGGTCGGCGAGAACGTGCTGCTCGGACGTGAGAGCAGGCGGTTCGGGGCGATCGACTGGCGCGAGACGCACCGCCGCGCGGGCGAGATCCTCGAGGGGCTGGGGCTCGACATCGACCCCCGCACGCGACTGTCGCGGCATTCCCTGGCGATCCAGCAGCTCGTCGCGATCGCGCGGGCCATCTCGGTCGACGCCCGTGTCGTGGTGCTCGACGAGCCGACCTCGAGCCTCGACCTCGACGAAGTCGCGGAGCTCTTCCGCGTCATCCGCGAACTGACCTCCCGCGGTGTCGCGGTGCTGTTCGTCTCGCACTTCCTCGACCAGGTCTACGAGATCTGCGACCGCATCACGGTGCTGCGCGGCGGCCGCCGCATCGGCGAGTACGTGCCGACCGAGCTGCTGCGCATCGACCTCGTCGAGAAGATGCTCGGACGCGGGGCCGACGAGCTCGACGTCCACCAGCGGGAGGACGCCGCGGCATCCTCTCCCGTCGCCCTCGCCGGACGCGGCCTCGCCTCGGGGACGGGGCTGACCTCGGCCACCCTGGCGATCGGCGAGGGCGAGGTCGTGGGTCTCGCGGGGCTGCTCGGTTCGGGACGGTCCGAACTGGCGCGCGCGCTGACCGGGGTGGATCGACCGGATGCCGGTGAGATCGAGGTCCGCGGTGCGCCCGCCGTGCTCGCGACGCCGCGACGGGCGATCGGGCAGGGGATCGTCTACTCGTCCGAGAACCGGCGCACCGAGGGCATCATCGGCGAGCTCAGCGTGCAGGACAACATCACCCTCGCGCTGCAGGCCGATCGCGGCATCCTGCACCGGCTCTCGCGGGCCCGCCGACGCGAACTCGCTCTCAGCTGGATCGAGGCGCTCGACATCCGTCCCGCCGATCCGGACCGGCCCGCGGGCACCCTGTCCGGCGGCAACCAGCAGAAGGTACTGCTCGCGCGGCTGCTCGCGCTGTCACCCCGGGTGCTCGTGCTCGACGAGCCGACCCGCGGCATCGACGTCGGCGCGAAGGTCGAGATCCAGCGGCTCGTGGCCGACCTCGCCGACAACGGCCTGTCGGTGCTGTTCATCTCGGCCGAGCTCGAAGAAGTGCTGCGGGTCTCGAACCGCATCGCGATCATGCGGGGCGGTCGACTCGTCGACACCATTCCGGCGGACTCGCTCACCGTCGACTCGCTGCTGGCGCTCGTGGCCCGACCCGAGGACGAGTCGTGAGCGACGAGCGCGGCGCGAAGTCCGCGAACATCTTCGACGTCGCGCGCCTCGCCGGCGTCTCGCACCAGACCGTCTCGAGGGTGCTCAACGACCTGCCGAACGTCCGGCCCGCCACCCGCGCGCGGGTCGAGCAGGCGATGGCGCAGCTGCGCTACAGCCCGTCGCCGGCCGCCCGTGCCCTCGTCACGAAGCGCACCCGCACGATCGGTCTGATCACGCCGGGGACGGCGGACTTCGGGCCCACCTCGATCGCGATGCACTTCAACGTCGCGGCGCGCGTGGAGCGGTACTCCGTCGACTCGGTGACCGCGCCCGACACGGATGCCGCCAGCATCCGCTCGGTCGTTGAAGGGCTCCTCCGGCAGCGCGTCGACGCGATCGTCCTCGTCGTGACCGACCTCGGCGTCCTCGAGGTCGTGCGCGGGCTCGACCTCGGTGTGCCGATGGTCGCCGCCGCCGCGACGCAGCGCCGGCATCCGCAGCTCGTGTCGATCGATCAGTACCGCGGCGCGCGGTCGGCCGTGCGTCACCTCGCCGAGCTGGGGCACCGCCGCATCCTCCACATCGCGGGTCCGGTGCGGAATCCGGATGCCGTCGAGCGCATCCGCGGCTGGCGCGACGAGCTCGCGGCCCGCCAGCTGGCGGTGGTGGAGCCGCGCCACGGCGACTGGACCGCGGCGAGCGGGGCCGAGATCGGACGGTCGCTCGACCTCTCCCCGGGTGACGCGGTCTTCGCGGGCAACGACCACATGGCGATCGGTCTGCTCTCGGCGCTGCGCGCCCGTGGACTGCGCGTCCCCGAGGACATCGCCGTCGTGGGGTTCGACGACGTGCCTGAGGCCGC
This sequence comes from Microbacterium sp. NPDC080220, assembly GCF_040686395.1. NCBI lineage: Bacteria > Bacillati > Actinomycetota > Actinomycetes > Micrococcales > Microbacteriaceae > Microbacterium > Microbacterium sp. NPDC080220. Next base: position 216,852 of record NZ_JBFBOP010000004.1, on the reverse strand, counting down.
CTACCTGTCGCCGCCGCTCACCACCGTGCGGCAGGACTTCCGTGCCCTCGGCGAGCTCATGATGCAGAAGGTGCTCCTCGCCGTCGAGGAGCCCGACGGACTCACCGAGGACACCCCGCTCCCGACCCACCTGATCGTGCGCGAGTCCTCGCGCCCCGCGGAGTGATCCCGGAGGTCCACTGATGAGCGTCGAGGAACTGATGGCGATCGTCCGCGAGGAGTCCCTCGATGCGCCCGTCCTGTACGGCGTGGGCGACGTCCACATGAACGCGGTGCTGCTCACGCGCACGGATGCGCAGTGGCAGGCGTGGGTGTCGGACGAGCGCGGCGGTGTCATGGGACGCACGCTGCAGACCTTCGACACGGAATCCGCAGCGCTCGAGTACGTCCTGTTCAAGCTGCGGCAGGTGACTCCGCTGCGCCGCAAGCTCGCCGCCTGGCGTAGCTGACGCGCGCGACCGCCCTCGGAATGATCCGGGGTTCAGACCGTGAGGGCGGAACGCGCCCCGCGGGTGCGCAGGCGCCCGACGGCGACGACGATCGTGCCGACGACGACGAAGGTGACGGCGATCCCGGCGACGTACGCCCAGACACCGCCCCACCCGGCGACCCCGTTCGGGTTCAGGAACGGGTACGGGTACCAGAACGCGACGCCGCGCACCGGGTCGGTGACGAACGGTCCGCGGATCAGGGTGTAGACGATCCAGAGGATCGGGACGGCGAGGATGACGAGGACCGACCGCCACCGCAAAGCGCGGTGGGTGGGCGCGACGAGCAGGTCGATCACGAGGAACAGCGGCGCGACGACGTGGAGGATCTCGTTGGCCCAGGCGACGTGGTCGTCGGCCGTGGGCAGCCCACGCAGCAGCAGGTTGTAGACCACGCCGGTGATCGTGAGGTAGGTCGTGGCTGCGGCCAGGGCGACGGCGATCCCCCGGGGTTCGCGGTCTTCGTGCGGCGGTCGCATGAAGAACCAGATGACCGCCGCCAGCAGGGCGATGGCCCCGACGAGGTTCGACAGGATCGTGAAGAAGCTGAAGAAGTTCGCGATCGTGGTCGTCACGTCGTGGTCGTTTGCGATCGCCAAGCGGATCGTGGTGACGAACTGCCCGACGACGGCGGTCATGAGGACCGCGGCGGCGAGCAGCCTGACGACCGACCACACCGTCGGCCACGTTCGGGTACGCATGACCGAACCCTAGCGCGCGGCCCGGCGAGGCGGGCCGCGCGCTAGGGGAGAGGTCAGCCCTTGACGACGGGGACGACGAGGCCGCCCCAGGTCTCGTTCTCGAAGTCCGCGGTCTCCTGCGAGGTCAGCAGCTCGTAAAGCTTCTGCACGCGGGCGTCGTCCTTCAGCTCGGGGCGCGTCGCGAGGACGTTGTAGTACGGGCTGTCCTCGCCCTCGAGCAGGATCGCCTTGTCGCTCGTGAGGCCGGCGGGCAGGGCGAACGAGATGGTGACGAAGGCGGCATCCACATCGGGCAGCGCCTGCGGCAGCGTCGCGTTCTCGATCTCGCGGAACTCGAAGTCCTTGGGGTTGGCGGTGACACCGCTCAGGTCGACGACGTCGTCGGTGACCTCGATGAGGCCCTCGGATGCCAGCAGCTTCAGCGCCCGTCCCTCGTTGGTCGGGTCGTTGGGGATCGCGATGCTCGCGCCGTCGGCGAGGTCGTCGAGGCTCGACACCTTGTCGGAGTAGAACGCTGCGCTCGGCAGGTATGCCTCGCCGAGGCTGACCAGTTCGCCGCCGGCCTGCTCGTTGAAGGTCTCGAGGAAGGTCGCGTTCTGGAACAGGTTCGCGTCGATCGACCCGTCGGCCAGCGCGGTGTTGGGCGTGTTGTAGTCGGTGAAGGGCACGAACTCGATGGTGAGTCCCGCCTCCTTCGCACTCGTCTCGGCGATGTGGTTGAGGATGTCGCCGGCCGGCGTCTGCAGCGCGCCGACCTTGAGCGTGCCGAGGCCGTCGCCGTCGCCCTCACCACCGGCGGAGGGCGTCGAGGCGCAGCCGCTGAGCAGGAGCGCGGTGGCGGCGGCGGTGGCCAGGAGGGCGGAACGGAGGGTGCGGGACATCGTGATGCCTTTCGTCGGTGGTGCGGGGGACCGGCGTCGGGACGGCCGGAGGAGGGAGGGGCGGATTAGACGGTGGATGCCGCGGCGACTCGCGCGCTGCGGCGGGTGCTGCGTCGGCCGAGGCGCCGGGCGCCCCAGGCGGCGAGGCTCTGCAGCACCATGACGATCGCGAAGATGATGACGATGACCGCGACGATGTGGATCCAGCTGTACTGCTGGTAGCCGTAGCGGATCGCGACGTCACCGAGACCGCCGCCGGCGACCGTGCCGACCATCGCCGAGAAGTTGATGATCGAGGTCACGGTGGTCGAGAGGCCGAGGAGGGCGGCGGGGGCCGCCTCGGGCAGCAGGACCTTGGTGACGAGCTGCCACCGGCTCGCGCCCAGGGACGAGGCGACCTCGAGCAGACCGGGATCGACCTCCTTGACCGCGATCTCGACCATGCGGGCGAAGAACGGGATCGCGACGGCCGACAGCGGGACGATGGCCGCGGTCGATCCGATGAAGGTGCCCACGAGGGCGCGCGTGACGGGGATGAGGGCGACCATCAGGATGATGAACGGCACCGACCGGCCGAAGTTGACGATGAAGTCGAGCGCCCGGTTGATGGCGACACCCGCGGCGCGCGACCCGAACGGACGCTCGAGGAACCGGCCGGCCTCGGTGCCGACGAGCACGACGCCGAGCGGCAGCCCGATGACGATCGTGACGAGCAGGGCCACGCCGACCATGTAGAGCGTCTCGCCGGTGGCCTTCAGCAGGACGTCGATCAGCTGCTGGTTCATGCGGCCACCCCCTGGAGGACCTCGATGAGCAGGCCCTGCGCGCGGAGGTCCGCGATGACGGCCGCGGCGACGTGGCCGGGCACCTCGAGGCGGGTGCGGCCGGCCTGGGTTCCGGCGATGCGCTCGACGACGGCGCCGAGGATCGATACGTCGGCGTCGTGGTCGCGTGCGAGCCGTGCGATGACGGGCCGGTCGGCGGTGCCGCCCGCGAAGGTGATGTCGATGACCGTTGCCTCGGCGGATACGCCGTCGGGCACAGGGCCGAGCGGGAACAGCTGCGAGGTGAGGCGGGAGCCGGGCGTGCGGATGACGTCGACGAGGCGCCCCTGCTCGACGACGCGGCCCTGCTCGAGGAGTGCGGCCGAGTGGCAGGTGGACTTCACGACGTCCATCTCGTGCGTGATGAGGAGGACCGTGAGTCCGAGCTCCTCGTTGATGCGGCGGTACAGCTCGAGGATCGAGTCCGTCGTCTCGGGGTCGAGGGCGCTGGTCGCCTCGTCCGAGAGCAGCACGCTCGGCCGCGAGGCGAGGGCGCGGGCGATGCCGACGCGCTGCTGCTGACCGCCCGACAGCTCGTGGATCGACGCGTCGCCGCGGTGGCCGAGGCCGACGAGGTCGAGCATCTCCTGCGCGCGGTCGCGACGGGCGGCGCGGGAGCCGCCGTCGAGCTCGAGGGCGAGCTCGACGTTGCCGCGCACGGTGCGGCTGCTGAGCAGGTTGAACCGCTGGAAGACCATGCCGATCCGGCGGCGGGCCGCACGCAGCTCCGTCTCGCCCAGTGCCGTGAGCTCGACGTCGTCCACGGTCACGGTGCCGCGGTCGGGCCGTTCGAGGAGGTTGACGATGCGGGCGAGGGTGCTCTTGCCGGCGCCGCTCTGACCGACGATGCCGAACACCTCGCCGGTGGGGATGGTCAGCGAGACGTCATCTACGGCGGGGACACCGCCGTAGTGCTTCGAGACCCGATCGAGCGCGATCAACGGCCGTCCTCTCGGATGGTGGGGGTGGGGGAACGATGGCGCGGTTCCGCGCGCAGTCCCCTCGATGCAACCCAACCCGTGCCGACGACGACAAATCGTGTGACGCCGCGTTGCGGGGCGGATGCCGCGGCTCGGGCCGCGGACCCGGCCCGATAGGATGGGGTGTAACCGTCCGATAACGGGGGAGAGCCCATGCCAGGCATCGTGATCGTCGGCGTTCAATGGGGAGACGAGGGCAAGGGCAAAGCCACCGACCTCCTGGGTGAGCGCACCGACTGGGTCGTCAAGTTCAACGGCGGCAACAACGCCGGCCACACCGTGGTGATCGGCGACGAGAAGTACGCCCTGCACCTGCTGCCCAGCGGCATCCTGTCGCCGGGCGTCAACGCCGTCATCGGCAACGGTGTCGTCATCGACCTCGAGGTGCTCTTCGCCGAGCTCGGCGCCCTGCAGGCCCGCGGCGTCGACGTCTCGCGGCTGAAGGTGAGCGCCAACGCGCACATCATCACGCAGTACCACCGCACGCTCGACAAGGTCACCGAGCGCTTCCTCGGCAAGCGCATGATCGGCACGACCGGTCGCGGCATCGGCCCCACCTACGCCGACAAGATCAACCGAACCGGCATCCGGGTGCAGGACCTGTTCGACGAGAACATCCTGCGCCAGAAGGTCGAGGGCGCCCTCGACCAGAAGAACCACTTGCTGGTGAAGGTCTTCAACCGCCGCGCCATCACCGTAGACGAGGTCGTCGACGACCTGCTCTCGTACGCCGAGCGCGTGCGGCCCATGGTGTGCGACACCGGTCTGCTGCTGAGCGACGCGCTCGATGCCGGCGACGTCGTCGTCTTCGAGGGCGGCCAGGCGACGATGCTCGACATCGACCACGGCACCTACCCGTTCGTCACGTCGTCCTCCGCGACGGCGGGCGGCGCATCGACCGGATCGGGCGTCGGGCCGAACCGCCTCGACCGCATCGTCGGCATCGTGAAGGCGTACACGACGCGTGTCGGCTCGGGTCCGTTCCCGACCGAGCTGTTCGACGAGGACGGTGACTTCCTGCGCTCGCGCGGGTTCGAGTTCGGCACGACGACCGGCCGGCCCCGCCGCGTCGGCTGGTACGACGCCCCGATCACGCGCTACGCGACGCGGATCAACGGCATCACCGACCTCGTGCTCACCAAGCTCGACATCCTCACGGGTCTGAAGGAGATCCCCGTCTGCGTCGCCTACGACGTCGACGGACAGCGGTTCGACGAGGTGCCGGTCAACCAGAGCGACTTCCACCACGCGACGCCGATCCTCGAGAACTTCCCCGGCTGGAGCGAGGACATCTCCACCGCGCGCACCTTCGAGGACCTGCCGCAGACTGCGCAGGACTACGTGCTCGCCCTCGAGAAGATGAGCGGCACGCGCATCTCGGTCATCGGCGTCGGGCCCGCGCGCGACGCGGTCATCGTGCGCCACGACCTGCTCGACTGACCCGTGCGGTTCCTGCTCGGCGGGTACTCCGCCGACATGGGCGGCTCCGCGACGGGCATCGGCCTGCTGGATGCCGGGAGTGCCGCATCCCCGTTGGCGAGCGGCCCCCTCGGCTTCGGCGGCGACGTCGTCGCGGCCGAGTCACCGTCGTGGATCGCGCGGCACCCGTCCCTCGACGTCGTCTACGCGACGCTGGAGGGCCGCGGCACCGTTCGCGCCTACCGTCAGACGGGGGAGCGCACGTTCGCTCCGCTCGGACCCGAGGTGGCCGTGGGCGAGAGCCCCTGCCACGTGCTCGCGCTCGAGGACGCGCTGATCGTCTCCTGTTACGGCGACGGCGCGGTGGTGCGCGTCGCGCTCGCTCCCGACGGGCGGCTCGGGTCCGCCCGCGCGTGGACGGCCGCCGCCGAGGGCGGACCGGCATCCGATCTCACCGCTGCGGCCCGCGCGCTGCGTGCCGCCGCCGGCGCGGAGTACGCCCACCTCATCCCGCACGCCGACGACGAGACCGATGCGGCGGGACCCGCGCCCGGCCGACCGTCGCACGCGCACCAGGCGGCCGCGCTGCCCGGCGGAGTGATCGCGACGACCGACCTCGGCCTCGATCTCGTGCGCTTCTGGCGCGGCGGCCGCGAGGTGCAGCGCCTCGCCCTGCCGACCGGCACCGGCCCGCGTCACCTGCGGGCGCACCCGAGTGAGCACGTGTACGTCGTGACGGAGTACTCGGGCGAGGTGTTCGCGCTCGCGGCGGATGCCGCCGGCGAATGGCGCCTGGTGGGTGGGGCGCAGCTGGGCGCCTTCCCGGGCGACAGGGGCGCGGAGCTCGCGATGTCCGCCGACGGTGTCTTCCTCTACGCGGGGCTGCGCGGCAGCGACACGATCGCGACCGTCAAGGTGCGCGGCGGCGGCGAGGCCCTGCAGCCGATCGCGCTCGCCGAGGCGGGCACGGTCTGGCCGCGTCACCACGTGGTCGCGCGCGACACGCTGCTCGTCGCGGGTGAGCGGGCCGACGAGGTCGTCTCGCTCGCGATCGAGGATCGCACGGGGGTCCCCGGCCGCGTCCGGCACCGGACAATAGCACCGTCGCCGACGGCGCTCCTAGCCTTCTCGTCCTGACCTCCGTGCCCGGTAACGTGTCGGGACGGAGGGGAACATGAGCGCGGGCGGGCAGACGGGCGCGAGCCGGACGGCGATCGCGCGACTGGGCGGTTTCACCGCTTTCGTCTGGATCGCGGGCCGGTCGGTGTCGACGAGGACTACGCGCGCGAGCCGTGGACGAGCCCGGCCCCGATCGTCGCGGACGACCGCGGCGGCGGCGGGATCGAGGTCTGGGGTCCGCTCGACGATCTCGTGAACTCCGTCGCGCACCTCGCGGGGATCGTGGTCGCACTCGCCCTGAATCCGGGCTGGCTGCGCACGATGTGGGAGCGTCGCAGCCGGGGTCAGAGTCTGCGAGGGTCGGATGCCGCGGGCGCCGAGCAGTCGGGGGCTCGCGCGCCGCGGCCTGCGGGGTCCTCGCGCTGGTCGCGTTCCTCGCGTTCGAAGCGTTCCTCGCGTTCGAAGCGGTCGGCGGCGCGGGGAGCGCGGGTGCGCGACGAAAAGCCCGCCGAATCCGAGGCGACCAGGATCGCGGCTGATCTGGGTGCGGGGTCGTCCGACCTGCTGGCGTCGGAGGCTCCCGCCGAACCGGTCGACGTGCAGACGGCGACGGCTGAAGAGCTGCAGGACCTGCCCGGCATGAACCGCACCCGCGCTCGCCGCGTGGTGAAGGAGCGCACGAAGCAGAACGGCTTCTCGTCGCTCGAGGACTTCGGCGAGGCCGCCGGGCTGCAGCCGCACGAGATCGTGCGGCTCCGTGCCGCGGCGACCTGCTCGCCCCGGCCGCGCGGTGAGCGCCGCTTCGGGCGCCGGGTCGACCTCTGAGATGAGTCGCTCGACCCTCGACCCGCGCGCGTGCCCCACCTGCGGCGACCCGCTGCGGTTCGAGATCCTCGACGACGAGCGGTTCCTCGTCGTGTGGTCCTGCCTGACCTGCGGTGCGCTCCCACCCCCTCTACGGGGATGCGGACGCCGGAGACGACGAATTGTGGCGAGCGCTCGAGATCGCGCAGGCCCGCGAGCTCGTCGAGGCGTTTCCGGAGGGCCTCGACGCCCCGGCGCCGCCCTCGTGCACGAACTGAAGCGACGTGCCGTCGGGGAAGGAGTCGCGGAGAGCGTCGGGGGAGAGGCGGTCGATCTCCATCGAGGCGGTCGCCGGGTATGCCTCGGCGCCGCAGCTGCTCGCGCCGAAGCCCCCGTCGTCCTCGGTGACGACATCGAGGCAGGACTGGGCGCCGCCGGGGCCGAAGGTCTGCGGGAACACCAGCACGCGGAGGCTGTCGCCGCCGCGGCGGAGGGGAGCTGGGCGGCCGGCGCGACACCCGACGGCAAAGGCGAGTTCACCTACCTCGACGGGCCGACGACGTCGGTGCTGATGCCGACTCCGACGCAGCCCGACCCGCGGTTCTACGGTGCGGACGCCAAGCCCAACGTGATGGACAAGGCGGCGGGCGTCGTCGAAGACAAGCTCAGCAAGAAGTGAGCCGCGGCGTGCGCAGCGCCGTGATCAGTGGGCGGTGCGCACGCCGACGAGGTCGTGCACGAGCACGGCCGCGGCTCGGGCTCCTTGGCCTGCGGCGACGATGAGCTGCTGCGGGCCGGGGGAGGCGGCATCCCCCGCGGCGTACAGTCCTCGCACGGACGTGCGCCCGGAGCGGTCCGTCACCAGGTTGCCGAACCCGTCGCGCTCGAGATCGAGGCCGCCCAGGAAGTCCAGCGCCGGATGCCACTGCGGGCGCACGAACCCGCCGTCGACCTCGACGCGTCCGCCCCCCTGCAGGCGCACCGCCGACACGGCGCCCCTGTCGCCTTCGAGGTCGTCGATCCGGCGGCGTTCGACGACGATCCCGGATGCCGCGAGCTCGGCCTCTTCGACCGTGTTCACGGCGTCCGAGCCGTGCGTGAAGACGGTGAGCCGGTCGGTCCAGCGCGCGATCAGCCGCGCCCTCACCGCGAGGTCGGGCGTCTCGCCGATGAGCGCGAGGGGCCGGTCCTGCAGCTCCCACGCGTCGCACGCGGCGCAGCTGAAGACGGTCATCCCGTAGAACGCGCGGAGGCTCGGGATGTCCGGGAGCGTCTCGCGCAGACCCGTCGCGACGAGCACCGAGCGCGCCGAGACAGCGGGCGGGATGCTCGCGCCACGGCCGCTCAGCGCCGCGATGAATCGGCGTCCGTCGCCGCAGTCCTTCTCGAGGAGAGCCGTCGCGGCGGTGCGGTCGTACACCGTCACGTTCGGGTAGGCGGTGAGCTCCGCCCTGGCCAGCTTGCGCAGCTCGAGAGGCGAGACCCCGTCGCGTGTGAGGAACCCATGCGAGCGCAGCGTGGCGGCGTTGCGGGGCCGGCCGGCGTCCACGACCACCACCGACGCACGCGCGCGCGCGAGGTTCAGCGCCGCGGAGAGCCCGGCGGGACCGCCGCCGACGACGACGACGTCGACCTCGGTGGGCGGCGCGTCCGCCGAGGCGGGAGGGGTGTCAGCCATGGCCTTCTCCTTGGGGAGGCAGGGCGGCGATCACGGGATGGTCCTTCGCGATCACGCCGGTCTTCGCCGCGCCGCCCGGCGAGCCGATGTCATCGAAGAACTCGACGTTCGCGGTGTAGTAGTCCTGCCACTGGTCGGGCAGGTCGTCCTCGTAGTAGATCGCCTCGACGGGGCAGACCGGTTCGCAGGCGCCGCAGTCCACGCACTCGTCGGGGTGGATGTACAGCGACCGCGTGCCCTCGTAGATGCAGTCGACCGGGCACTCGTCGATGCAGGCGCGGTCCTTGACATCGACGCACGGCAGCGCGATCACATACGTCACTGGACGAGCGCTCCCCGCGAGATGCCGACCTGCTCGTCGCGCGGCACCACCTTGACGCGCTCGCGGGTGTGGACGTGCTCGGCGCCGAGCGACCGCTCGTGCGCGTCGAGGGCGAGCCAGCCGTCCCACGTCGTGTAGGCGACCTTGCGCTCGTCGAGCAGGTCGAGCACGTCTTCATCCAGAGTGGGGGCGACGAGCCGGCCGGCCTGGACGTCGGCCACGAGGTGGGCGATCGTCTCCATCGCGTCGGACTTGGTGTGGCCGATGAGTCCCACGGGCCCGCGCTTGATCCATCCGGTGGCGTAGAGGCCCGGGATCACCGGTGCGTCGGCGTCGCCGGTGGTGGAGGCATCCGTCACCCGTCCCTCGACGTTCGAGACGACGCCGGCCTTCTCGTCGAACGGCGCGTCGACGACAGGCGTGCCGTAGTAGCCGACGGCGCGGTACACCTGCTGCACCGCGTAGTCCCGGAACGCGCCGGTGCCGCGCACCCGGCCGTCGCCGACGGGCTCGGTGCGCTCGAAACGCAGCCCTTCCACCCTGCCGTCGCCGAGCACCTCGACGGGCGAGTGGTAGAAGTGCAGGTGCAGGCGGCGGCTCGCACCGGTCGACTCCCGCGTGCGCCAGCTCTCGAGGATGCGCAGCATCACTTTGAGCTGGTTGTTCGCCGGTGTGAGGCCTTCGAGATGGGCGAAGTCCTCGTCGCTCACGACGATGTCGACGTTCGGCACCTCGCCCAGCTCGCGCAGCTCGATCGGCGTGAACTTGATGTCGGCGGGTCCGCGGCGGCCGAAGACGTGCACATCGGTGACGGCGGATGCCTCCAGCCCGGCGAGCACGTTGTCGGGGACCTCGGTCGAGCGCAGGTCGACGGCGTGCTTGGCGAGGATGCGGGCGACGTCGAGCGCCACATTGCCGTTGCCGATGACCGCGACCTCGCGCTGGTCGAGCGCCCACTCCGTGGGCACGTCGGGGTGACCGTCGAACCACGCGACGAAGTCCGCGGCCCCGAACGATCCGGGCAGGTCGATGCCGGGGATGTCGAGCGACGCGTCGCGGATCGCCCCGGTGGCGAGGATCACGGCGTCGTACCGCTCGTGCAGCTCGGCGAGGGCGATGTCGCGGCCGACCTCGACGTTGCCGATGAACCGGGTGTCTCGACGGTGCGCGGCCAACGAAGAGCGATCGAGCATCTCGTGGAGCGAGTTGACGATGCCCTTGATGCGGGGGTGATCGGGCGCGACGCCGTACCGGATCAGGCCGTACGGCGCCGGCAGCGACTCGAAGAGGTCGATCTCGACGGAACCGCCGACGGCGGTCACCGTTGTGGTCAGGATGTTGCCCGCGTAGATGCCGGCGGGACCGGCGCCGACGATCGCGACGCGCAGGTTCTGGAGGCTCGAGGAGGTCACTGCGTGGGGGCCTTTCGGGAGGTGCCGGAAACGGCGAGGGGGTCGTACTGCGTGAGATTTCGGGTGGTGAGCTGCTCGGGTGCGTAGGGGCTCAGCCGCACGACGTCGCCGACGACGACGACGGCGGGGGAGCGGATGCCTCGTTCCGCGGCCTGGTGCGCGATGGTCGCGAGCGTGCCGACCGTGACCCGCTGGCGCGGTCCGTATCCGTCCTCCACGACTGCGACCGGGCAGTCCGCCCCGCGCTCGCCGCGGGCCAGCGTGATCGCGGAGTTCGCCAGCGTGCCGATCCCCATGAGCAGGACGACGGTGTGGTCGCGTCCGCCGCCGAGGGCCTCGATCTGGTCGTGGGCGGTGGCGACCGTGAACGCGGTCGCGACGCCGCGGTGGGTGAGCGGGATGCCGGCGATCGCGGGCACCGAGATCGCGCTGGTGATCCCCGGCACGACCTCGACCGTGACGCCCGCCGTCTGGCAGGCGAACAGCTCCTCGCCGCCGCGGCCGAAGACGTACGGGTCGCCGCCCTTCAGGCGGACGACCGTCTTGCCGCTCTGCGCGAGCTGCACGAGGAGGGCGTTGATGGCGTCCTGCGGCACGGCGTGATGGCCGGGCAGCTTGCCGACGTCGACGACCTCGGCCCGGAGCTCGACGCCGTCGGCGGCGAGCCCTTCCAGCACCGCCCGGGCGCCGAGCCGGTCGGCGACGATGACGTCGGCCGCCTCGAGGGCGCGCAGTCCCTTGACGGTGAGGAGGCTCGCGTCGCCGGGACCGGCCCCGACGAGCCACACCTTGCCGGTGGGCGTCGACTCTGGCACGTGTATGAGGGCGGTCATCGGGAACCTCCTGTGATGAGAAGACCCCGGCGCTGCAGCATCCGGCGCTCCAGGGGACCGAAGAAGACGAGCTCGATGAGCACGCCGATGGCGAGGATCACCAGGATGGTGCCCAGCACGCCGGCGAGGTCGGCGAGATCGCGGCTGTTCTGCAGCATCGAGCCGAGTCCGAAGCCGATGGTGCCGCCCATCGCGATGATCTCGGCGGCCATGAGCGAGCGCCACGAGAACGCCCAGCCCTGCTTGAGCCCAGCGAGGTAGCCGGGGAGGGCGGCGGGGAGCACGACGGCGGTCGCGAGCTGCCAGCGGGAAGCGCCGAGCACGGTCCCCACGCGGCGCAGCTGCGGCGGCACCTGGTCGATGCCCGCGATGAGGCCGTTGACGATCGACGGGATCGCGCCCATGAGGATCACGAAGTACACGGTCGCGTCCGACAGGCCGAACCAGATGATGGCGGCGGGCACCCATGCGACCGACGGCAGTACCTGCAGGCCCGAGATGATGGGCCCGACGGCACGGCGGATGGGGCGCACCTCGGCGAGCAGCAGGCCGAACGGGGTGCCGACGACGATGGCGATGAGGAAGCCGATGATGCCTCGCTCGAGGCTCGTGGTCACCGCCTCCTGCAGGCGTCCCGCGTCCCACGCCGACCCGAGCGCGGCTGCGACGTCTGCGGGCCCCGGGATGATGTCGGGCCGCGGCTGAGCGATCACGACGTACAGCTGCCACGCGACGATCAGGAGGATCACGAAGACGATCGGCGGCACGACGCTCGCGGTGATGCGACGCCAGTGACGCGGGCCGGTGCTCGCGTCGGTCTGGAGGCGATCCAGCCCGGCCTCGAGCGACCTCAGCTCGTCGGAGTGTGCGGCCTCTGCCCGGTTTCCGGTGTGGACGGCATCCGTCTTCGAGGCGGTGAGGTTGTCATGCGGCATTGCGACGGATCTCCTTCCGCAGCTGGTCGGTGATCTCCACCGAGAGCGCGGCGACCTCGGGCGACTCGATGCGGCGCCCCGTGGTCTTCGCGATCTGCCACTGCTGCACGACGCGCCCGGGGCGGCTGCCCATGAGCACCACGCGCTGACCGAGACGCGCCGCCTCGCGCACGTTGTGCGTGACGAACACGATGGTGCGGCCGGTGGCCCGCCACACGCGCTCCAGCTCCTCGTGCAGCAGGTCCCGCGTGATGGCGTCGAGTGCCGCGAACGGCTCGTCCATCAGCAGCACCGGCCGGTCCTGCGCGAGCGCCCGCGCGAGGGCGACGCGCTGTCGCATGCCGCCGGAGAGTTCGTGCGGTCGCTTCTCGGAGGCATCCGCCAGATTCACGGTGTCGAGCAGTATCAGCGCCTTCTCGCGGCGCTCGCCACGGGGGACCCCGCGCAGACGCAGGGCGAGCTCGACGTTCTTGCGCGCGGTGAGCCACGGCATGAGGGCCGACTCCTGGAACATCACGGCCGAACCGTCGACGGGCGTGTCGATCCGACCCGCCGTGGGGCGATCGAGGCCGGCGATGAGGTTGAGGAGCGTGGACTTGCCGCAGCCGGATGCGCCCAGGAGACACACGAACTCGCCGGGGGCGATGTCGAGCGACACGTCGTCGAGCACGACCGGGCCGACGCCGAACCGCTTGGACACGCCGTCGATGCGGACGGCGGGGGCGGGGGCCGGCGCCGGCACGGGCACCGGCGCGACACCGTCGAAGCTCGGTGCGAACGGCACGGCCACGCTCGGCGCTGCCGGCGCAGCGGTGACCGGCGCGCCGGGCGCGCCCGCCTCCGGGGACGCCGGCGTCTGAGCCGGCGAGCTCGGTGCGGCCCCGGAGGCGGAAGCGGGAGCGGTGCTCATGTCAGTCCTCGCCGAGTCCTGCGGCCGAGACCGGCTCGGTGCCGTTCCCCTCGAGCAGCTCGTTGAGCAGGCGCAGATCGAACAGGCCCTCGATCGAGCCCTCCTTCTGCGTGCCTGCCCCAATGCCGTTGTCGACGAGCGTCTCGAAGGTGTCGGCGTGCGGGTCAACCGAGAAGGTGACGTGCTCGAGGGCGCGCTCGATGACGGCGTCGGCGAGCGGCTTTCCCGCTTCCTTCTCGATCGCGCCGTTGATCACAGCGGGGGCGTCGGCGGCGTTGTCGGCGATCCACTGTACCGACGCCTGGTGGCCCGCGAGCAGGTCGGCGACGACGTCGGGGTGCTCATCGAGGAACTCCTTGCGCACCAGCAGCACGGTGGTGGGGAACTCGCCGTCCTCCCACAGGTCGGCCTCGTCCTGCAGCACCTTCGCGCCGGCGTCGATGATGAGCCGCGAGACCCAGGGCTCCGGCAGCCACGCGCCGTCGAGCTGGCCCTGCTGGAACAGCGTCAGCGTCTGCGCGTTCTCGGTGGGCGTGATGTTGACGTCGCCGCCGCCCGACGTGTCGGTCTCGAACCCCTCGTCGGCGAGCCAGACCCGCGCCGCGACGTCCTGGGTGTTGCCGAGCTGCGGCGTGGCGATCATCGTGCCCTCGAGGTCGGCGGCGTCGTCGATGCCCTCGCGGACGACGAGCGCGGCACCGCCGGTCGCGGCGCCGGCGATGATGCGTGCCGACTCGCCGTCGGACTGGATGAAGGTGTTGATCGACGGGTTCGGCCCGATGTAGGTCGCGTCGATCGCGCCGGCCGAGAGCGCCTCGATGGCGGCGGGTCCGGCGTTGAACACCTGCGTGGTCACCTCGACGTCGCCGAGCGCGTCCTGGATGAGTCCCTCTTCGAGGCCGACGAGCGCCGGCGCGTGAGTGACGTTCGCGAAATATCCCAGGCGCAGCTCGTCAACCGACGAGCTGTCGCTGTCGCCCGACGCCTCGCCGGGCGACGCGGCGGCGGAGGCGCAGCCGGCCATCATGGCCGCCACGAGCCCCAGGGTTGCCAGTGTGGTCAATGAACGGCGTGCGGTCGCGGTGCGGATGTTGTTCACGGTGTCGCCTCCTTAGGTCGGGTGGTGCTCGATCGGGGTGGGAAGGGTGTGCGCGACGGGTCAGTCGCGCACGATGCCGGCGGCGAGCGTGGCGCCGTCGGACGGATGGATCACGAGGAACGATCCCCCGTGACGGCTGGCGCGGTAAGGCTCCAGCGGCAGGTCGGCCGCCAGGCGCAGCCGCACGCGGCCGATGTCGTTGGTCTCGAGCGTCTGCGCCGGCTCGTGCACCAGTGCGTCGAGGTCGTAGCGCGACTCGATCTGCGCGACGATGGCCTGCACGGTCGCGGTGCCGTGCTTGACGAGGACGCGGATGCCGGGCGTCAGCGCCCGCGCGTCGAGCTGGAAGAGCTCCGCCTCGAACTCGCGACGTGCAGTCGGCAGCGAGCCTGCGGCGACCACGAGCGCGCCGCGCGCGGTGTCGATCTCGTCCTCGAACTCGAGCGACACGGACTGGGGAGCGGTGGCCTCTTCGACCTCGACGCCGGCCGACCGAATGCCGGTGACGGTGGTGGCGCGGGCGGCGGGGAAGATCTCCACGCGGTCTCCCACGCGCACGACGCCGCTCGAGATGCGACCGGCGACGGCGCGGTAGTCGCGCAGACCCTCGGCCTCGTCGGCGTCGATGTCGGGCGCAAGACCGCCCTGCGGACGCAGCACGAGCTGCACCGCCAGTCGCAGCGGCTCGAGCTGACGCTCGGCGTCGTCTGCGGCGGGCAGCGTCTCCAGCAGCTCGAGGAGAGCAGGCCCGTCATACCAGGGGGTGCGCTCCGAGCGCTCGACGACATTGTCGCCCTCGAGCGCCGACACGGGCAGCACGTGCAGATCCTCGATCCCCAGCTCGGCCGCGACCGCACGGGCCTGCGCGGCGACGTCGGCGAAGGCATCCGCCGAGAAGCCGATCAGGTCGATCTTGTTCACCGCGACGATGACGTGCGGAACGCGCAGTAGCGCGACGACGGCGAGGTGACGCTTCGTCTGCTCGAGCACGCCCTTGCGGCCGTCGACGAGCATCACGACCGCGTCGGCGGTCGTCGCACCGGTGACCATGTTGCGCGTGTACTGCACATGGCCGGGGCAGTCGGCGAGGATGAACGACCGCGCGCCCGTGGAGAAGTAGCGGTAGGCCACGTCGATCGTGATGCCTTGCTCGCGCTCGGCCCGGAGGCCGTCGGTCAGAAGGGCGAAATCGACCTCGCCGTGCGCGAAGCCGCGGTCGGCCGAGGTGCGGGCGACCTGCTCGAGCTGGTCGGCGAGGATCGCCTTGGAGTCGTGCAGCAGGCGGCCCACGAGCGTCGACTTGCCGTCGTCGACCGAGCCCGCCGTGGCGAAGCGGAAGAGGGTCGGCTGCGCGGTTAGTGTCGCGGTCATCAGAAGTACCCGTCCTTCTTGCGGTCCTCCATGGCCGCCTCGCTGAGGCGGTCGTCGGCGCGTGTCGCACCGCGCTCGGTGAGGGTCGAGACGGCGACCTCGGCGACGATCGACGCGAGGTCGGCGGCATCCGATTCCACCGCTCCGGTGCAGCTCATGTCGCCCACGGTGCGGTAGCGCACGGTGCGCACTTCGACCGTCTCGCTCTCGCGCGGCGGTGAGAACGGGCCGGCCGGGCGCCACATGCCGTCGCGGGCATAGACCTCGCGTTCGTGCGCGAAGTACAGCGACGGCAGCGGGATGCCCTCGCGCTCGATGTAGCGCCACACGTCGAGCTCGGTCCAGTTCGAGATCGGGAACGCACGCACGTGCTGGCCGGGCGTATGGCGGCCGTTGTAGAGGCTCCAGAGCTCGGGGCGCTGGTTGCGCGGGTCCCACTGGCCGAACTCGTCGCGCAGCGAGATGATGCGCTCCTTGGCGCGGGCCTTGTCCTCGTCGCGACGCGCGCCGCCGAAGACGGCGTCGTGGCGGCCGGCGGCGATCGCGTCGAGGAGCGGCAGCGTCTGCAGGGGATTGCGGGTGCCGTCGGCGCGCTCCTGCAGGCGGCCGTCGTCGATGTAGTCCTGCACGCGGGCGACCTCGAGACGGATGCCGAGGCGCTGCACCGTCTCGTCGCGGAAGGCGAGCACCTCGGGGAAGTTGTGTCCGGTGTCGACGTGCAGCACCGGGAACGGCACCTTGCCCGGCGCGAACGCCTTGGTGGCGAGGTGCAGCACGACGACGGAGTCCTTGCCGCCCGAGAACAGCAGCACCGGACGCTCGAACTCGGCGACGACCTCGCGGATGACGTGGATCGCCTCGGCCTCGAGCAGGTCGAGCGTGCTGAGGCCCGCGGGCGCATCCCGGGAGTCGGAGATCTGCCGCAAGTCGGACGTTTCGGCCGAATCGGTCCGATTGTCGGAAGATCTCCGAGTCTGTGGCGTGGTGGGGGCGGTGGCCGTGTTCGACAGAGTCATTCGTGGAGCCCGCATTCGATCTTGGCGGAACCGGCCCAGCGGCCGGATCGGGGGTCTTCGCCGGGGGCGACCGGCCTCGTGCACGGCTCGCAGCCGATGGAGGGGTAGCCGAACCCGACGAGCAGGTTCACCGGCGCCTTGTGCGCGGCGGCGTAGGAGAGCACGTCGTCGAAGCTCCACGCGGCGACCGGGTTCACCTTGACGAGACCGTTGCGCTCGTCCCAGGTGACCAGCGGCGTGTTCGTGCGGGTCGGCGCCTCGTCGCGGCGCACGCCGGTGAACCACACCTCATAGCCGCCGAGCGCCTGCTGCAGCGGGGCGACCTTGCGGCGCGCGCAGCAGAGGCTCGCGTCCCGCTCGAAGAGCTTCGCTCCGAACTGCGCATCCTGCTCGGCGACGGTCTGGTCGGGGGTGATGTCGACGATCCGCACGTCGAGTGCGCGCTGCACCTCGTCGCGCGTGGCGTACGTCTCGGTGAAGTGATACCCGGTGTCGAGGAACAGCACGTCGACGCCCGGCAGCTGCTCGGCCACCAGGTGCGGGAGCGCGGCGTCGGCCATCGAGCAGGCGACGGCGGCGGCATCCGTCCCGAAGTTGCGCGCGACCCACGCGACCACCTCGGCGGCGGATGCCTCGTGGTCGGTGAGGCTGCCGAGCTCGGCGTTCCCCTGCGCGGCGAGCGCCTCGAGCTCGTCGCGGGAGCGCTTGACCGCGATGCGCGGGGCGAGGGAGACGGTCACCGCAGCGCCTCCTCTCGCGCGCTTCGCCCTCTTGCGTGTCCCGATTTCCCGCCTTCGTGTCCCGAAAACGGAGTGCTCAGCGCCGCCTTGCGAACGAAAGTGGGACATGCAGGCGCTGTGGGGGCGGGGATCGCGGCGCGGCTCACTGCAGGGCCTCCTCTTCGGCCCGGTGCGCCCACTGCGCGAACGTCTCGTTCGACGCGGTGTCGCGGTCGGCGAGGAAGCGGGTGACCACGCGCTCGACGTAGTCGGCGATGCCGTCGGCGGCCACCTTGAGGCCGCGCACGGTGCGGCCGAGACCGGGCTCGTCGCGGTCCTGCGACGCCAGCCCTCCGCCGAGGTGCACCTGGTAGCCGGGAACCTGCTCGCCGTCGATCGTGACGAGCTGGCCCTTGAGCCCGATGTCCGCGGTCTGGATGCGCGCGCACGAGTTGGGGCATCCGTTCACGTGCAGGGAGATCGGATGCGGCAGCTCGAAGCCCTTGAGGCGCTCCTCGAGGTCGATGACGGCCGCCGTGGCGTTGACCTTCGTCTCGACGATCGCGAGCTTGCAGAACTCGATCCCGGTGCACGCGATGGTGCCGCGGCGGATGAGGCTCGGACGCGCCTGCAGGCCGAGGGCGTCGAGCTCGCCGATGAGCGGCTCGACATCGCCTTCCGGCACGTCGAGGATCACGAGCTTCTGGTGCGGCGTGGTGCGCAGCCGCGTGGAGCCGTGCGCCTCGATGACGTCGGCGAGCTTCGCGAGGTTCGAGCCCGAGACGCGGCCGACGATCGGTGTGACGCCGACGTAGAAACGGCCGTCCTTCTGGCGGTGGACCCCCACGTGGTCGCCGATCGTCGTCGGCTGCGCGGGCGCGGGACCGTCGGGCAGGGCGTAGCCGAGGTACTCGTCCTGCAGCACCTGGCGGAACTTCTCGGTGCCCCACTCCGCGAGCAGGAACTTCAGGCGCGCCTTGTTGCGCAGGCGCCGGTAGCCGTAGTCGCGGAAGATCTGCGTGACCCCGTGCCAGGCATCCGCCACCTGGTCAGGTCGCACGAACGCGCCGAGGCGCTCGCCGAGACGCGGAGTGGTCGACAGGGCGCCGCCGACCCACAGGTCGTAGCCGATGCCGAGCTCGGGGTGTTCGACGGCCACGAAGGCCACGTCGTTGATCTCGTGCACGACGTCCTGGCTGGGGTGGCCGGTGATCGCCGACTTGAACTTGCGGGGGAGGTTGGCCAGCGTCTCGTCGCCGAGGAAGCGTGCGGTGATCTCCCGGATCTGCGGCGTCGGGTCGATGAGCTCGTCGGCGGCGATGCCGGCGACGGGCGAGCCGAGGATGACGCGCGGCACGTCGCCGCAGGCCTCCGTGGTTCCGAGACCCACGGCCTCGAGGCGCCGCCAGATCTCAGGGACGTCCTCGACGCGGATCCAGTGCAGCTGGATGTTCTGACGGTCGGTGATGTCGGCGGTGCCGCGCGCGAACTCGGTGGAGATGCCGGCGATGACCCGCAGCTGCGTGGTGGTGAGCTGGCCGCCGTCGATGCGGACCCGCAGCATGAAGTACTCGTCCTCGAGCTCTTCGGGAGTCAGGGTCGCGGTGCGGCCGCCGTCGATGCCGGGCTTGCGCTGCGTGTACAGGCCCCACACGCGGAAGCGGCCGTGCAGGTCGGTGGGGTCGATCGAGGCGAAGCCGCCCTTCGAGTAGACGTTCTCGATGCGCTCGCGAACGCTCAGGCCGTTGTCGACCTGCTTCCACTCCTCATTGCCGTTGAGCGGCGTCGTGCCGTCGATCTTCCACTGGCCGTTCGGCTTCGACGACGGCCGGGGAGGGCGCACGGCGGCGCGCGGACGCTCTGCCGCTGCGCGCGCGTCGGTGTCGCTGATGGTCACGGTGGCCTCCGGGTCGATTCCCGGGCCGCGCCCGGGCAGGACTCGAGCGAGCCCATTCCATGAGACTAGAAGCGCGCGGCGCCCCGTCCTGAGCGAGTGTCAACGTGCGTTAACCGGCGTAACGGGGCGTCACACAGTTGCGGCGCGGGCGACGCGGGGATGTGATCCGCGTGCCCGGCTGCTGAGCCGACCCGCAGTCGGGCTCAGCCGGCGCGGCCGGCGGCGACGCGGTAGCGCTCGACGACGAGGTCGACGAGGGCGGCGGGCGGCTCGTCCTCGCCCAGCAGCGGCGCCGCGACGGAAGCGCCGTCGGCGAGCGTCACGGCCAAGTCGTGGAAGTACCCGGGGGCGAGGAGGTAGTCGGCGACCACGACGCGGGAACCGCTCGTGCGCGCGGCTCTCACCGCAACGTCGACGCGTGGGTCGGCGGCCGCGAGGAAGCCGACCGTGATCTCGCGTCCGAGCCGGGCGCCCAGCATCCGTCCGATCTCGCGGCAGTCCTCATTCGCACGGTCGTCGCTGGAACCCGCGACGGCGAGCACGACGGCATCGGATGCCGCGAGCTCGAGCGGAGCGAGACGGGCGAGCAGGGCGTCGACGAGCCGGGAATCGGGTCCGAGTGCGGGGGCGATGAGGACGCCATCACGCCCCGCCGTCTGCTGGATGAGGTCGACACGCACGTGATAGCCGGCTGAAAGCAGGAGCGGCACGACCACGACGGGCGCGCCGGCGGGGATCGCGTCGAGGGATGCCGCGACATCCGGCTGCTGCACGTCCACGTGCCCGAGCCGCATGATCGTGTGGGGCAGCCGCCGGGCTACCGCCTCGACGAGCGACTCCACCGCCGCCTGTCCCGCGGGCGACGACGTGCCGTGCGAGATGGCGAGGAGCGCGGGCGTCGAGGTCACGCGCCCATTGTGCCTCGCCTCGATGACGGGCGTGTGACGCCGACGCCCGGGAGAGACCACGGACGCGCCGAGACATCCCGTTCGCAGTGGTGTCTCGGCGCGCGTGTGGCTTGTGGACGGATGCCGCGGCTCAGGCCGCGCCGGCCTCCCGGCCGCGTGCGAAGCCGGCGTCGAAGCCGCGCTCGTACGCGCGCTGCGCGCGCCGTCCGCCGTGGTGTCCGCGATAGGGTCGGGCGCGGAGGAATCATGACCGACCCGATCGCCCAGCTGCACAGCCTGCGATCCAGCATCGACAACATCGACGCCGCCCTCGTCTTCATGCTCGCCGAGCGATTCCGCTGCACGAAGCAGGTCGGCGTCCTCAAGGCCGAGCACGGGATGCCGGCATCCGACCCCTCCCGCGAGGAGCAGCAGACCGCGCGCCTGCGCCGTCTCGCCCTCGAGGCCGACCTCGACCCCGAGTTCGCCGAGAAGTGGTTCAACTTCGTCGTCGCCGAGGTGATCCGCCACCACACCGAGGCCGCCGAGGAGCGCTGAGCCCCAGCTGCGCCGCCGGCGTTCACGGATGCAATGGATCCGAGGCGACACGCCGGTGAATGAACGGATGCCGCGGCGCGCCGCGCGGCATCCGTGGCATCCCGTGACAGCAGGCGTCAGACCGGCCGCACCCGCAGCCAGCGGAACCCGTGCGCCGGCAGCTCGAGCCCGCCCGACAGGTCGACATCCTCGCCGGTGACGACGTCGGTGGCGTCGGCCCGGAACCCCGAGAGGGTGTCGGCCTCGACGACGACCGCGTCATCGCCGACGTTCGCGAGCACGAGCACGACGCCCTCGCCGATGCGCTGGAAGCCGACGACGGACGGATGCGGCGTGTGGAACGGCGTCAGCGGGATGTCCGCGAACTCCGGCGTCCGCCGCCGCGCCTCGATCAGCGCCGTCAGCCGGGTGTGGATGCGGCCCGCCACCGTCGTCGGGTCGTGTCGCGCGGCGAACGCGACCGGGTCGGCCGCCGGTCGGTGCACCCACCGGCTGTCGCCCGCGTGGGCGGGGTCGTCGCGGTAGCTGTAGTCGTTCAGCTGCCCCAGCTCGTCGCCGAGGTAGAGCAGGGGGATGCCGCCGGTCGACAGCGCGAGCGCATGCGCGAGGATGACGCGGTCCTCGCCGCCGGGGTCACCCGCCTCGACGCCGGCGAGCGACGCCGTCGTCCCCGTCACCCGGGCGTCGCCGGCCTTCGGGTTCTCCTGGAAGGGCACCCCGCGCGAGAACGTGCCGGGGAAGCGGCCCACGTAGAAGTCGTTGAGGAACCGGCGGTGGGAGTAGCCGTCGATGCCGAGGGCCGCGGCATCCTCGTCGGCGAAGGTCCAGCCGATGTCGTCGTGACTGCGGACGTAGTTCACCCACGCAGTGCCGGCGGGCAGGGCGTGACGCTCGTCGAGCGCCTTCTGCAGGAGGCGGCCGTCGCGGGTGGCGAGCGCCTCCCACCCGAGCGCCATCTGCAGCGGGTTGTAGGAGAGCTGGCACTCGTCGGTCGAGATGTAGGTGATGACCTCGTCGGGGTGCACGATCGCCTCGGACTTGAACAGCACCGACGGCGCACCGAGCGAGAGCACCTGGTTGAAGGCGCGCAGCAGCAGGTGCGCTTCGGGCAGCGACTCGCACGTCGTGCCGAGCCGCTTCCAGATGAAGGCGACGGCATCCATCCGCAGCACCTCGACGCCCTGGTTGGCGAGGAACAGCATCTCGCCCGCCATCGCGCGGAACACCGCTGGGTTCGCATAGTTGAGGTCCCACTGGAAGTGATAGAACGTCGCCCAGATCCAGCGGCCGTCATCGAGCTGCACGAACGCGCCCGGGTGGTCGTCGGGGAAGATCTCGCGGACGGTCTCCTCGTACCGGTCGGGCATCGTCCGGTCGGGGAAGATCAGGTAGAAGTCCTCGTACCCCGGCTCACCCGCGACCGCCTTCTGCGCCCACTCGTGCTGGTTGCTCGTGTGGTTGAAGATGAAGTCCACGACGAGCGAGATCCCCGCCTCGCGCAGGTCGGCGGCGAGCTCGGCGAGGTCGTCCATCGTGCCGAGCTTCTCGTCGACGGCGCGGTAGCTCGACACCGCGTACCCGCCGTCATTGTTCCCCTCGGGCGAGGCGAACAGCGGCATGAGGTGCAGATAGGTGAGCCCGAGTTCGCGGAAGTAGGGGATGCGATCCCGGATGCCGCGGAGCGACCCCGCGTACCGGTCGACGTAGCAGACGCCGCCCAGCATCCGCTCCGACAAGTACCACCCCGGGTCGGCCGTGCGCCGACGGTCGAGCGCCTTCAGGTCGTCGGGCCGGTCGCGCCAGCTCGCGGCGGCCGATGCGACGACGGCGGCCAGCGCCTCGCGGCCGTCCTCGCGCTCGCCGTAGAGCTGCCGGAACAGGTCGTGCAGCACGGGCAGGGACTCCTGCAGGCGGGCGTCGAACGACGCATCCGGTCCGCCGAGTTCGGACCTGACCGCAGCCCTCGCGGCCTCGAAGTCGGTCGTCGGATCGGGGCTCAGACGTGCCATGGTGCTCCCAGCGTCGGGTCGGTGTTCCGCATCGTAGCGCGGCCGGGGACCGCGAGTGCGATCCCCGGCCGCGCCGGTCACGAGGGCTCCATCACGCGATGGCGCGTCGCAGCATCCCGTACGAGAGGGCGGCCAGCAGGGCGCCGACCAGCACCATCCCACCGGTCACCGCGATGGGTGTCAGCGAGCCGAAGAAGGCGAACAGATCGCCCCACGCCCGAAGCTGCCCCACGAGCCACATCGCGGCGATGAGCACGAAGCCCAGCGAGACGAGCACGACCGTGAGGACGAGGTTGCCCCACCGCTTGTAGACGGTCGCCGCGCAGAACCCGACGACGAAGAACAGCATCGCGAGCCCGAAGAAGAACAGCCCCGCGACGACGGGGCCCTGCGACCAGACCCACGGCAGGTAGAACATGTAGCCGCCGATGCCCCAGCCACCGGTCGCCTGCTCGATGAGCCCGCCCACGATGAAGAGGGCGGCGAGTACGAACGACGTCAGGGCGGCGGTCAGCAGGGTGCCGAGGTAGAACTCGCGCCGGGTGACGCTCATGGCCTGCGAGAACGGGAACGTCAGGGTGAGGGCCTGCACGCCGACGACGCCGAAGTACCACAGCGGTGCCTGCGCGCCGCCGCCGAACATCTGCGCGTCGGCCCCGCTGCTCGAGATGAGCCCGAAGATCGCGAGACTGATGAGGAGCGTGCCGCCGAGGATGATCAACGGCACCCAGATGTAGGTGGCGCGGTTGACCAGCTGCATGCGCACGACGTTGAGGGTGCGGTTCATCGGAGTGCTCCTTCGTCGGTGGTGGCGGCGTTCTGGGTCTGCCGCACGATGAGCTGCTGCAGCGAGACGGGGGTGACGTCGAGGCCGGATGCCGCCAGTTCGGCGCGGTCCGCAGCGGTCAGCTCGCCGATCACCGTGGCGCTCGTGACGCGGCCGAGGGTCTCGCGGTGGATCACCTCGCGGCCGGCGACGAACGCCTCGACGGCCGCCGAATCGCCGACGACCGTGGCGGCCCGGCCGCGCACGGACTCGGTGTCCTCGTCCATCACGATCCGCCCGCCGTCGATCACGATGACCTTCTCGAGCAGGTTCGAGACCTCGTCGATCAGGTGGCTCGACAGGATGATGGTGCGCGGGTGCTCCGCGTAGTCCTCGAGCAGCCGGTCATAGAAGATCTGGCGGGCGACGGCATCCAACCCCAGGTACGGCTCGTCGAAGAAGGTGACCTCGGCGCGGGCCGCGATGCCGATGA
This sequence comes from Microbacterium sp. NPDC080220, assembly GCF_040686395.1. Taxonomy (NCBI): domain Bacteria; kingdom Bacillati; phylum Actinomycetota; class Actinomycetes; order Micrococcales; family Microbacteriaceae; genus Microbacterium; species Microbacterium sp. NPDC080220. The sequence goes on along the minus strand of NZ_JBFBOP010000004.1, from coordinate 192,731 downwards.
TGACGCCGACGGCCGAGAGCTGACCGCGGGACAGCTTCTTGATGCGCGTCTTCACGGGCAGCCGGAACTCGCGGATGAGCTTGTTCGCGAGCGCCTGGTCCCAGTGCGGGTAGAACAGCCGCGCGATGCGGAACGCGTGCAGCGGCGTCGCGTCGTCGGGGTACTTCTGGCTCTCCCGCACGAAGCACATGCGGCTGAGCACGGCGGCTTTCTCGTACGGCGACTCGCCGAACACGCGGACCTCGCCCGCGGTCGGGAAGTTCTGCGCCGTGAGGATCGACATGACGGTGGTCTTGCCGGCGCCGTTGCGGCCGAGCAGTCCGTAGATCGAGTCGCGCTCGATGGTGAACGAGATGTCGTCCACGGCGGTGGTGTCGCGGTAGCGCTTGGTGAGGTTCTTCACCTCGATGACGGCGGTCATCGTGCGGTTCCTTTCGTTCCGGATGCGGTGGCGCGCTCCGCCAGCAGGCGCGCGAGGTCGTCGGGGCCGAGGCCGAGCTTGCGGGCTTCGGCGATCAGCGGGTCGAGGTAGCGGTCGGCGAAGGCCGAGCGCCGCTCGGTGAGCAGGAGCTCGCGCGCACCGTCGGCGACGAACATGCCGATGCCGCGTCGCTTGACCAGCACACCCTTGTCCGTGAGCATCGTGATCCCCTTCGCCGCGGTGGCCGGGTTGATGCGATGGAAGGCGGCGAGCTCGTTCGTCGACGGGGCCTGGTCCTGTTCGGACAGGCTGCCGTCGATGATCGAGTCCTCGATGCTCTCCGCGATCTGCAGGAAGAGCGGGCGTCCCTCATCGACCATTCCGACTCCGCGTTGTTCGTTGGTTAGTTACATGAGTAGGTAACCATTGAACCCGAGGAGTATCAAGAGGGCCGTGCGGCCGGAATCAGACGGAGCGGACCGCCTGCCCGAGGCGGCGGACGATCTGCTCGAGGATCGGCCTCGGCGTCGCGAAGATCAGGCGGGTGAAGCCCGTGCCGGCCACGCCGCACATCGACCCCTCGGTGAGGGTGACGCCGGCCTCGCGGGTGAAGAAGTCCGCGGGGCGGTCGCCGAGCCCGACGGCGCGGAAGTCGATCCAGCCGACGTATGTCCCCTCGGGCTCCGGCATCCAGGCGCCGGGGATCTCCTCGGCGAGCAGGTCGAGGAGGGTGTCGCGGTTCTGCTCGAGGTAGGGGACGAGGTCGGCGAGCCACGGGTCGCCCTCGCGGTAGGCCGTCGCGTTCGCGATGGCGCCGAGGTTGCTGGTGCCGTGACCGGCGAAGGGGCCGAGCTTCTCCCATGTCTCGCGGTCGGCGTCGCTCGTGAGCACGAGCTGCGCGCACTTGAGCCCCGGCAGGTTCCACGCCTTCGACGCACTCATCGCCGTGATCGTGTGCTGCGCCGCGGCGGGGGAGACGGTCGCATAGGGGGTGTGGGTGGCGCCGCCGTAGACGAGGGGCGCCCAGATCTCGTCCGAGAACACGCGGCCGCCGTTGCGCTCGACGACCTCTGAGATCGCGACGAGCTCGTCCCGCGAGAACACGCGCCCCACCGGGTTGTAGGGGTTGCAGAGCAGAAGGAGGCCGCCGCCGTCGTCGAAGGCGCGCTGCAGCGCGTCGAGGTCGAACTCGTACCGACCGTCGCGGACGGCGAGCGGCACCTCGATGACCTCCCGCCCGCGCATCGGCGGCACGAAGAGGAATGGCATGTACGACGGCGTCGGCACGATGATCTTCGACCCGGCGGCGGAGCAGTGCTCCATCGCGAGCTCGAGACCCATGATGACGTCGGGGATCGGCTGCACGTCGGATGCCGCCACCTGCCACCCGTACCGACGCGCGACGAACTCGGCGGTCGCCGCCGAGAGATCCGCCGAGATCCCCTGCGGCATGTAGCCGAACGACCCGGCATCCACCGCGCGGTGAAGGGCGGCCGTGATCGTCGGGTCGATCCCGAAGTCCATTTCGGCGACGAACGCGCCGAGCGTCCCGTCATCCGCCGACCACTTGGTGGCCCCCGTCGAGCGCAACTGCTCGATCGTCGTGCCGTCGATCCGTCGTGCGAACCCGCTCATGGCGCTCCTCTTCTCGGGCTCTCCTGATTCTGGCGGATCGCCGACGCCGTGTCGTCGCCCCGGCGCGCGCGTGATACCACCGTCGGCGATTCATGCAACCCGATGGATCGATTTGATTCCGGTCAACGATCTTCGTTAGCGTCGAGGCGGGCCATGTGCCCTCGACGACCAGTCCGCGGCCGCTCGAACCGACACCCCGTGATGTCGGCGACGAGCGGGCGTATGGTCGGCGGTCTGGACGACGAGCCCGATGTTCGTCGTCGGAGCCCTGCACTCGAGTGACGTTTTCGCTCGTGCGGATGCCGGTGATCGCCACCCGGGCGCTACCTATGCGGACGCGTGCGCGCCCGCCGAGGGAAGCACGTGACAACTGCCGCTGTCGAAGCGAAGAACCTGTTCAAAGTCTTCGGACGCAATCCCGCCCAGGCCGTCAAGCGCCTGAAGGCGGGAGAACGCCGGGACGCCGTCCGCGATGGGGGCACCGCCGCCGTGATCGACGCGAGCTTCCGCGTCGAGAAGGGCGAAATCTTTGTGATCATGGGTCTGTCGGGGTCGGGCAAGTCCACCATCATCCGCATGCTCAACGGGCTGCACGACGCGACCGGCGGGGAGGTGCGCGTCCACGGCGAGCCGATCACCGGCATCCCGGCCGCGAAGCTGCGCGGCATCCGTCGTGAGCGCATCGCAATGGTGTTCCAGCACTTCGCCCTGCTGCCGCACCGCACCGTCGCCGCGAACGTCGCCTACCCGCTCGAGCTGCAGGGCGTCGGTAGAGCCGAGCGCCTCGCCAAGGCCGAGGAGATCCTCGCCCTCGTCGGCCTCGAGGGCTGGGGCGACAAGCTGCCCTCGGCGCTGTCGGGCGGGATGCAGCAGCGCGTCGGGATCGCCCGCGCGCTCGCCGCCGACACCGACATCCTGCTGATGGACGAGGCGTTCAGCGCGCTCGACCCGCTCATCCGCCGCGAGATGCAGGAGCAGCTGCTCGAGCTGCAGCAGACCCTGCAGAAGACGATCATCTTCATCACGCACGACCTGAACGAGGCGATGTTCCTCGGCGACCGGATCGCGGTCATGCGCGACGGGCGCATCGTGCAGATCGGCACCCCCGAGGACATCCTCACCGACCCCGCCAACGACTACGTCGAGCAGTTCGTGCAGGACGTCGACCGCGCCCGCGTGCTCACGGCGGCGAACGTCATGGAGCGTCCGGGCTCGGTCTCGGTGACCGTGGCCGCCGGTCCCCGCACGGCGCTGCGCACCATGCGCGACGCCCGCATGGCCGCCGTCTACGTGACCGACCGCAGCCGCAAGCTCCTCGGCATGATCACCGACCGCGACGCGCTCAAGCTCGTCCGCCGCGGCGAGACGACCATCTCGTCGCTGCTGCGCCCCGTGCCGCAGGCGGTCGGCCGCGACGACGTCCTCATGGACCTGTTCTTCCCCGCCGCCGAGTCGCCGCTGCCGCTGGCGGTGACGGATGCCGAGGGTCGCCTCGTCGGCGTCATCCCGCGCATCACGCTCCTCACCGCGCTGGGCTCCTCGACGACCGAGACGACCGAAATCCCCGTCATCCTCGACCCGGTGCCGGGCGCCGAGATCGACGCAGCCCTCGCAGGTGCCTCCGGCGAAGGCCCGGCATCCGACGCGGAGGTGGTGCGCTGATGGATGGTTTCCGCATCCCCGTCGGCGAATGGGCCGACGCCGCCGTCGACTGGATCCGCGACACGCTCGGATGGCTGCTCTCGTTCATCTCGACGGTGGTCGGTTGGCTGGTCGACACGCTCGCCGACGGGCTGCTCGCGCTGCCCATCGTCGTCGCGATCGTGCTGTTCGCCGCACTCGCCTGGCTGCTGCGCTCGTGGCGTTTCGCGATCGGCACCGTGATCGGCTTCGTGCTGATCCTGGGCGTCGGTCAGTGGGTGACCGCGATGCAGACCCTCGCTCTCGTGCTCGTCGCGGCGCTCATCGCCGTCGTCATCGCGGTGCCCGTCGGCATCGCGGCGGCGCGCAGCGACGCGTTCAGCGCCGCCATCCGCCCGGTGCTCGATCTCATGCAGAGCATGCCGGCGTTCGTCTACCTGATCCCGGCGATCGTCTTCTTCAGCATCGGCGTGGTACCCGGCGTGATCGCGACCGTGATCTTCGCGCTGCCCCCGGGCGTGCGACTCACCGAGCTCGGCATCCGCGGAGTGGACAACGAGACCGTCGAGGCCGGCCACGCCTTCGGTGCGACGCCCGGCCAGATCCTGCGCGGCGTACAGCTGCCGCTAGCGATGCCCAGCATCATGGCGGGCGTCAACCAGCTCATCATGCTCGCCCTGTCGATGGCGGTCATCGCCGGCATCGCCGGCGCCGACGGTCTCGGCAAGGAGATCGTCCAGGCGATGTCGACAGTCAACATCGCGAAGGGCGTCGAGGCCGGCCTCAGCGTCGTCATCCTCGCCGTCTACCTCGACCGTCTCACTGGGGCGCTCGGCGCGCTGAAGAACCAGCGCGGCTCGCTCCTCGGCGCGATCGCGCGTCGCCGGGGACCCGGTCAGAAGGGCGGCGAGACGTCGCATCCTCGGGATGCTGCGCAGGATGCCGCCACCGAGGCGGAGCGCGAGCAGGCGTCGCCTCGCCGGGCGCCGATCGCCACGGGCGGCATCTGACCCCACACACGTGCGGCCTCGGTCGCACGGTCCGGTTGCACCCGGACCTGCACGATACGGAACCAGCAATCACATACGGAAGGCACTTCATGAACAAGCGACACCTGACCGGCATCCTCGCGATCGGCGCCACGGCATCCCTCGCGCTGGCCGGCTGCGCCAGCGGCAACCAGGCCGAGGGCGGTTCGAACGAGGGAGGGGACGAGAGCCTCGGCACGATCACCCTCGGCTTCCTGCCCTCGTGGACCGACGGCCTCAGCACCGCGTACCTGCTCGAGGACCAGCTCGAGAAGATCGGCTACACGGTCGAGATGCAGGAGCTCACCGAGGCGGGCCCGCTGTACGCCGGCCTCGCGCAGGGCGACGTCGACATCTACCCGTCGGCCTGGCCCGAGCTGACCCACAAGTCCTACATGGACGAGTACGGCGACCAGATCGAGGACCTCGGCTCGTACTACGACGGTGCCAAGCTCACCATCGCGGTTCCCGAGTACGTCGACATCGACTCGATCGAGGATCTGAAGGCGAACGCCGACCGCTTCGGCGGCAAAATCTACGGCATCGAGCCCGGGGCCGGCCTGACGGCGCAGACGCAGGACTCCATGATCCCCGAGTACGACCTCGGCGACAGCTACGAGCTCGTCACCTCGTCCACCGCGGCGATGCTGACCGAGCTCGACAGCGCGATCGCTGCCGAGCGCGACATCGTCGTGACGTCGTGGCGGCCGTTCTGGGCCAACGACCGGTACGGCCTGAAGGACCTCGAAGACCCGAAGGGTGCGATGGGCGAGGCCGAGGCGCTGCACTTCCTCGGCACGGACGGCTTCGCCGAGGAGTACCCCGAGGCTGCGGAGTACATCGCCGGCATCGCCCTCGACGACGAGCAGTACGCCTCGCTCGAGGACATGGTCGTCAACGAGTACGGCGAGGGCAAGGAAGCCGAGGCCGTCGACGCCTGGCTCGAGGCCAACCCCGACGCCTACGACACGATCGTCACCGACTGACCGTCGGCGACGTCAGGGGGATCCGGCTGCGGCCGGGTCCCCTTCGTCGTTCGGACGCTGCGTCAGCGGCTGGGCGACCTTCTTCTCCAGCACCTCGACCGCCTCGTCCGACAGGGCGATGAGCCCGTCGACCTCCTCGCGCACGCGCTGGTAGGCGAGGTGGCGCTCGGCGGGGGTGGCGGCTTCGTCGGTCGCGACGGCGAGCATGCGGGATGCCGTCGCGAGACGCTTGCGCTCCGCGTCGGTCAACCCGGAGTCGCGCACCCGACGGGCCTCGCGCTCGGCGAGGTCGAAGGCGACCTCGAAGTCGGTGACGGCGCGACGGTACTCGCGCACCTGGTCGGCCGGGGGCTTGACGCTGTCGGCCGGTCGCGCGCGGTCGGCGACCTTCTTGGCGCGCAGGAACCCGGCGGTGAGCGGGTCGCGGCCGTCGCTCATCGACGGGAAGGCGATGAGCTTGGCGACGTCGAGCTCGTAGTCCAGCCAGCGATGCGTGACCTCGTCGTGCACGGCTCGCAGGTCGTCGAGCTGATCGGCGAGGGACTGCGACGGCGCCTCGACCTCGGCCGCGGAGGCCGAGCCGACGCCGCGCTTCGCGGCGGCGCGGGCGGCGGTGAGCTCGGCTTTCGCCTTCATGATCTCGAGACGGTGCTTGTGCCGACGCTTCGAGGCGGCGGCGAACGATCCGCTGGCGGCCGAGGCGAGTCCGAAGAGCGGGAACACGAGCCACCAGTAGTTGCCGGCGAAGGCCCAGAATCCGTCCACCCGCTACAGCTTAGGTGCGGGGACGATCGTCACGACCGCCGCGGCGCGACCGGTAGGCGTCGAGAGCGGATGCCGCGCCCTCGGCCGCGCGCGTGATCCCGTCGACCGAGCGGGCGATCGCCTCACCGGCGATGACCGTCCAGACGGGTGCGGAGGGTGCGTCGGTCGGGGCGTCGTCGGGTCGGTGCCCGGCGCGGCGCCACGCCTCCTGCTCGGCGGCGGTGAAAGCGCGGCCCACCTCGTCGACGGCGGACCGGTAGGCGGTGAACTGGTCGGGGGTGAGCTTCGCGGTGGGGGATGCCGGGCGCAGCTCGCGGGCGATGCCCTCGAGGCGCAGGAACTCGGCCGTCGCGGGTACGCGCACGTCGCTCATCGCGGGGAAGGCGAGGCGGCGGGCGGCATCCGTCTCGTACTCCATCCAGCGCGCGGCGATCGCGTCGTGGGCGGCCATGAGGCGCGCGAGGGGGAGGTGCTTCGGGTCGGTGCCGCGGGCGGGGACGGCGGCGCGCTCGGCGCCCACACGGGCGCGCGCGACACGGATGGTCGCGGTCGCCGCGGCCTTCGCGCGCTGGGCGGTCTCGAGCGCGCGGCGCGCGGCGCGGACGTCGTCGGGGCGGGCGCGGCCGGCGGCACGCTCGGCTTCGGCGCGGACGAGCTCGGCCTGCGCGACACGCGCCGCAGCGCGGGCGCCGACCGCGTCGGAGCGGGCCTGCTGCAGTTCGCGCTGCGCCGCGGTCAGGCCGAGGCGCCGCGCGCGGGTGATGCGCCCGCGTCGCACGCCGAGGACGCTGACCGCGCCGGCGCCGACCGCGGCGGGCGCGACCCACCAGAACTCCGCCACCGCGGCCCCGATCGCGACGACCCAGAGCTGCATGCCGCCATGCTAGCCGCGACCGGTGGGTGCGCTCCCAGGTCGCGCTCAGCGCACGCGGCGTGCGCCCGAGAACCGGGTGACCACCCCGGGGTGCCGGGCCGGCATCGCGAGCACCGAGTCGGGTGCGCGGTCCGCGAGGCCGGGGAAGCCGGCATCCGCGAGCAGGCCGTCGTCGAGACGGCCGACCGTCGCGCGGACGATCGGCCACGGCTCGTGCTCGTTCGCGGCCCAGATCGTCCGGCCGAGGTGCCGTTCGTGGAAGCCCCAGCGCGCCGTGAGGAACCGGCTCAGCTCGTCGTCGACGGCCTCGGTTCCGGGGGTGACGCGGATGCGGGTGCGCACCCGATCCCCGAATCCCGGATGCCGCCGCGACGCGTACTCGATCGCGTCGCCGTCCGTCCGCGTCGCCGCCTTCGCCCAGCGGTAGGGGAGCCCGAACACGGCGCGCGCGCCGAGGACCGGCAGGAGGTGCTCGGCCTCGAGCGTCTGGAAGACGACGCCGCGGCGACCGTCGGCATCCCGCGCGTACGTCCGGACGTTGATCTCGACGAACCGCCCCACGAACGGGACCGGGGGCAGCGGCAGGAACCGGAACTCGCTGAGGACGAACGGGATGAGGCCCACCCACGCCGACCCGTCGAACACGTCGGGTTCGGTGCCCGGCGGCAGCAGCGGCGCGACCTGCGACGGGTCGACGCGCCAGTGCAGGAAGCACGCCCCGCTCCAGCGCTGCTGCAGCACCGCACGGCCGGGAAGGGCGGGAGCGGTGGCGTCCATGACCCGGGTCAGCCGAACAGGAGCGTGAGCACGGTCGCGCCGCCGCCCACGAGCACCATCGAGATGATCACGGTCCACGCGATCACCTTCGTGCGGGCGCGCCTGCGCCCGACGAAATCGGCGTACTCCGGGTCGTCGCTCACGCGGGGACCTCGTCGACGATCGGGCCGAAGGCGGCGGGCAGCGTCGCCTTCGCGACGCGTCGCAGCTCGGGCACCGGGATCGAGAAGACATCCTGGATCTCGAGCGACGACTGCTCGCCCTCGGGGGCCGAGTCGGTGACGCCGATGCGCAGCACAGGGTAACCGCGACCCTCGCACAGGCCGCGGAACTTCACGTCCTCCTCGCGCGGGACCGAGACGATGACGCGGCCGGTCGACTCGCTGAAGAGGGCGGTCGCGGCATCCACCCCGTCGCGCTCCATGATCTCGCGCAGCCACACGCGGGCACCGACGCCGAACCGCGTCGTCGCCTCGGCGAGGGCCTGCGCCAGACCGCCGGCCGAGAGGTCATGCGCGCTCGAGACGAGCATCTCGTCGCGCGCGGCCTGCAGCAGGCCCGCGAGCGTCTTCTCGCCGGCGAGGTCGACCTTCGGCGGACGACCGCCGAGGTGACCGTGGACGGTGTCGGCCCAGGCCGAGCCGTCGAGCTCGGTGGAGGTCGTGCCGAGCAGGTAGATGTTCTCGCCGGCATCCTGCCAGCCGCTCGGGATGCGGCGGGCGACGTCGTCGATGATGCCCAGCACGCCGACCACGGGGGTCGGGAAGATGGGCTGGTCGCCGGTCTGGTTGTAGAAGCTGACGTTGCCGCCCGTGACCGGGACGCCGAGCTCGAAGCAGGCGTCGGCGAGACCGTCGACGGCCTGCCCGAACTGCCACATGACCTCGGGGTTCTCGGGGCTGCCGAAGTTGAGGCAGTCGGTGACCGCCGTCGGCTGGGCGCCCGTGACGGCGACGTTGCGGTATGCCTCGGCGAGGGCGAGCTGCGCACCCGCGTACGGGTCGAGCTGGCAGTAGCGGCCGTTGCAGTCGGTCGCGATCGCGAAGCCGAGACCGGACTCCTCGTCGACGCGGATCATGCCGGCGTCGTCGGGGAAGCTGAGGGCCGTGTTGCCCATGACGTAATAGTCGTACTGGTTCGTGACCCACGACGTGTCGGCGAGGTTGGGGCTGCCGAGCAGCTGCAGGAACTGCGTGCGGAGGACCTCGGGATCGTCGCTGCGCTCGAGCGCGGCGGCCGAGTCGTCGCGCAGCGCGTCGATCCACGTCGGGTAGGCGACGGGGCGCTCGTAGACGGGGCCGTCGACCGCGACGGTCGAGGGGTCGACGTCGACGATCTGCTCGCCGTGCCAGAAGATCTGCAGGCGGCCGTCACCGGTGACCTCGCCGAGGACGCTCGTCTCGACATCCCACTTCTGCACAACGGCGAGGAACGCGTCGAGCTTCTCGGGAGCGACGATCGCCATCATGCGCTCCTGGCTCTCGCTCATGAGGATCTCCTCGGGCGTGAGCGAGGGGTCGCGCAGCAGCACCTTCTCGAGGTCGACGCGCATGCCCGAACCGCCGTTGGCGGCCAGCTCGCTCGTCGCGCACGAGATGCCGGCGGCGCCGAGGTCCTGGATCGCCTCGACCAGCTCGCCCTGGTACAGCTCGAGGCAGCACTCGATGAGCACCTTCTCGGCGAACGGGTCGCCGACCTGCACGGCGGGACGCTTGGTGGGGCCGCCGTCGGCGAAGGTGTCGGATGCCAGGATCGACGCGCCGCCGATGCCGTCGCCGCCCGTGCGGGCGCCGAAGAGGACGACCTTGTTGCCGGCGCCGGTGGCGTTGGCGAGCTTGATGTCCTCGTGGCGGAGGACGCCGACCGCGAGCGCGTTGACGAGCGGGTTGCCCTGGTAGACCTTGTCGAAGACGGTCTCGCCGCCGATGTTGGGCAGGCCGAGGCAGTTGGCGTAGAAGCTGATGCCGCTGACGACGCCGTGCACGACGCGGGCGGTGTCGGGGTCGTCGATGTCGCCGAAGCGCAGCTGGTCCATGACGGCGACGGGGCGCGCGCCCATCGAGATGATGTCGCGGACGATGCCGCCGACGCCCGTCGCGGCCCCCTGGAACGGCTCGATGTAACTCGGGTGGTTGTGGGACTCGACCTTGAAGGTGACGGCCCAGCCCTCGCCGACGTCCACGACGCCGGCGTTCTGGCCCATGCCGACCATGAGCCGTTCCTTCATCTCGTCCGAGACCTTCTGGCCGAAGCGGCGCAGGTAGATCTTCGAGGACTTGTAGGAGCAGTGCTCGCTCCACATGACGGAGTACATCGCCAGCTCGCCCGAGGTGGGGCGGCGGCCGAGGATCTCGCGGATCTTGTCGTACTCGTCAGGCTTGAGGCCGAGCGCCGCGTACGGCTGCTCCTTCTCCGGCGTGGCGACGGCGTTCTGGACAGTGTCTGCGACGGGGGTGCTCACGCGGCTGGGCTCCAAGACTCGGGATGCCGGGGGACGCCCCCATCCTATCGGCGGGGCACCCGCATCCCGTCGTATACGGGTCGGGCCCGTAGCGATACGCTGACGCCGTCAGCTCGGCGCACTCCTGGGGGAACACATGTCGACAGCACCGCGTCGAGGGCGCCTCATCACGACGGCCGGCGTCGGCGTCATCCTTCTCGCGGCGACACCGATGCTCGCGGGATGCTCCGAGGTGGTGTTCGCGGTCGCCCGCGGGATGGCGCAGGCGGAGAAGGGCCCGACCGCAGCGCCGGAGGACGATGACCCGGCGTCGCACCTGCAGGTCAGCGTGAGCGGGCTCGAGGTGGGGGACTGCTTCGACGAGCCCGAGCCGGACGAGTCGACCCCCGAGTGGAGCTCGGCGGTCTATCCGGTGTCGTGCGACGACCCGCACATGTTCGAGCTGTACGCCGACACCGACATCCCGGAGTCGCTGTTGCCCGCGGGCGAGTACCCCGGCGACGAGGCGGTCTGGGACGCTGCCGACACCGTCTGCTACTCGGCGTTCGAGGACTACGTCGGTGAAACGTACGAGGACTCGTTCCTCGAGTTCTGGTCGTACACCCCGACCGAGGCGTCGTGGAAGTACGACGATCGTCGGGTGCTCTGCGTCGTCTTCGACGAGGACGGGATGCTCACCGGCAGCGCCGAGGGCAGCGGGGCGGAGTCGTCCTAGTCCTCAGCGCCGGGCTCGTCCGTCTCGCTCGGGTCGGAGTCGATGACGCCGATGCCGACGGCGTGGTGGCTGGGTTCCTCATCCTGCTGCGGGGGAGCCTTCGGCTCTTCGCCGGGCTCCTTGGCGACGCTGGGCTCCTCGAGCTCGTCGGTGTCGGGCATCTCCTCGGGGTCGGCGTGCTCGGTGCCTTCCTGATCGGTGCCTTCGTTCTCGGTGCCTTCGTTGTCGGCCATGGCGGCTCCTTCCGTTGGTCTTACTGTGCGGGTGGGATGCCGCGGTCGCGACGGTCTTGACGGCCCTCGTGTCGGTGGGTAGGCCTAGGCTGACCGGATGGATCCGATCGAGCGTCTGCGGGAACGTGAGCGTGAGTTGCGCGCGCAGCTCGCCCGGCTCGATGCGGATGATGCGGCGCTGCGGGTCGACCGGTCGGACGCGACGGCGGATGACGAGCACGACCCCGAGGGCTCGACGCTGTCGGGTGAGTGGCAGCGCGTCGACGCCTTACGGGCCTCGACGCGGGACGAGTTGACGCAGGTGGCGACGGCGTTGGCGCGGGTGGATGCCGGGACCTACGGCGTCTGCGAACGGTGCGGACGACCGATCCCCGAGGCGCGACTCGAGGTGCGCCCGCAAGCGACGATGTGCGTCGCGTGCGCGTCGATCGGCTGACCGCAGCCGCCTTCGTTGGTCGGCGCTTCGCGGCGTTCGGGGAACGCGCGGTAGGGCGCGGTCTTCGTCGCCGGGCGGAAGGCGGCCGGTTTCCCGCACGCCGCACGGGCATGCGGGTCTCGCCGGGCATCGCGCGAGCGCCGGACTGACTGCGATGCGTCGGGGTGGATGCTGCTGCCGCAACACGACGCGCGCCGTGGGTGACGTCAGAAGGGTGCGGGTTCCGCTGGTGCGGTCGGCGGTGATGGTGGTGCGGCAGGGGTGAAGGCGACTGCCGGGGCGGGGGCGTCTTCGCGGTAGGTCCTGCCGAGGGGTGAGGTCCATTCGAGGACGCCACCCTTCAGTTGTCGGACTCTCCAGGCGGTGAACTGCTTCATCGAATGGTGCCGTTGGCACAAGTGCGCCAAGTTGGTGAGTTCGGTGCGGCCGCCGAGGGCGTGGTCGTGGGTGTGGTCGACTTCGCAGCGGATGGCCGCGACGCGGCATCCGGGGAACCGGCAGTGCTGATCACGGGTTTGCAGGAACCGGCGCATCCCCGACGGGACACGGTACGAATCTGTCGACACCGTGACCCCGGTGGTGGGGTCGTGGAACAGGCGCTCCCAGACGCGGGTGCCGCCGGCGAGCGTCCGCGCGGTTGCGGGGTCGATAGGGGAGCGCCCGGTCAGGTCGCAGGGCCCGTCGTCCTGACCGGTGAGTGTCGCTGCGGGGATGAGTACCTGCACGCGAGCGCGGATCGCGCCCAGCGGACCGGCGGTGGTGTCGCGGGTGTCGTCGAGGGCTGGGGTTCCCGCGAGGAGCATATCCGCGAACACGTCCGCCCGGACCTGGTCGATGGAGCGCTGGTCAGTGGCGACGATGGCTGCGGCATCGTCGCTGTCGCTGTGCGCCGTGGCTGCTTCCCCGAACGCGACACCAGCCCCGCCGTGCGCAGCGGCGCGCTCGTCGCGGGTGTCGATGATCGCCCTCGCTTGCTGGGTGAGTCGGTCGTGGATGCCCTCGGCGATCACCGTCGAGACGGTTGCGACCACGTCGGACATTCCGTCTCGGCCCGACACGATCCGGACGCACCGCGTCGCGGCGGCATCCTCGTGCCGCTCCGCGAACGAGCGGGGATGCATCCGGTGGGCGAGGATCTCGAGCTCTCCTCGCACACGGTTCGGGGTGTCCTTCTCGCATCGGCTGATCGCGAGCTGTTCGAACTCGGACCACATCTCCGCCGGCAGACTCGTCCCGGTCTCGAGAATCGCGATCGCGTGCCCGCGGACGATCCGCCCCTGCTCCCACGCCTCGACCGTCGCGGGAAACCCTTCGATCATGGTTCGTGCTTCACCGATCCGGCGTTGCACGGTCCGATCGGTGACACGCATGACCCCGCCCACCTCGGCCGCGATCGACCGCAGCGCCATGTCATGGACCTGGACGCGGGCGTTGCGCTGCGCGGTCTGCACCTCCGCCAACCGGCCCGCCGCAGCCAGCGCGCGAAGTTCCTCGATCTGCGCGGCGGCGATCCGCCGGGCCGCGGAATCGACGTCCGCGACGACACCCGCCAGGGCGGCGAGATAGTCCTCGCCACCGGGGGTTTCCGCCGCATCCGTCATACCTGCACTCTGCCACGGACCACCGACATCGATTCCTGACGGAACCACTCCCGGCAGAACGGATACTCGCCCGGGTGGCGAGAATCCTCGCCTCCGTCGACGCCGCGTCTTCAGGCCGCCTTCGCTAGGACACCCGGAGCGACAAACCCTGAGGGCCCTGCCCGGGTGGCAAATATCCTCGCCCCCGTCGACGCCGCGTCTCTCAGCATTCACGGCCGGGGCGGAACCGCAGGGTCGGGCGCGTCGGGGCTGCCGGCTGCGTCGGGGCCTCCGGCTGTGTCTGCTGCTGGAGGGTGCGCATGGCCTCCTCCGCCTGAGCAGCGACGGACGGAGCGCCCTTCGCGCGCTCTGCGATCTTCGGAGCCTCCTCCTCGCCCTTCGTCGGGATGGCTTCCCATCGCTGCTGCATCGGCTTGATGAGTCCGCCGCCGGCGCCGACGATGATGACGCCCGCGATGATGGCCAGGACGGCGATCAGAATGGGGCTCGTGACCGAGGTGGCCACGTCGATCTGGTTCAGCGCGGCGGTGACGCCGAGGAAGATGATGAACACGGCGGCGATGTTCGCGAGGGCTGAGGCGATGGCGGCGGCCTGACATCGACTCCGTAGCCGCCCCTTGACGCGGGGCATCCGCTGCCCTAACGTACAACCAAATGGTTGCACAAACGGAGCTCAGCGACGATCGGATCGACCGTGTCTTCCACGCCCTCGCGACGGCGACGCGGCGCGACATCTTGCGCCGCACGTTGCAGCGCGAGCAGTCCGTGTCCGCACTCGCGGCCGACTACGACATGTCGTTCGCGGCGGTGCAGAAGCACATCGCGGTGCTCGAGGCGGCCGAGCTCGTCGTCAAACGCGCCGAGGGTCGCGAGCGACTCGTCCGAGCGGACCCCGCGATGATCGCCCGCGCCCGCGCGCTGCTCGCCCAGTACGAAGACCTGTGGCGCGCGCGCATCGACCGCCTCGATGCGCTGCTGGCCGAACCCGAACCCCAGAACTGACCGACCGTCCACCGAAGGAGAAGGACATGCCCGTCACCGACATCACCACCGACACCGAGAACCTCACGATGACGCTCATCGCCGACGTCGACGCCCCCGTCGACCGGCTGTGGCGCGCGTTCACCCAGCCGCGTCAGCTCGAGCGGTTCTGGGGCCCTCCCGGCTGGCCGGCGACCTTCACCGAGTTCGACTTCACGGTCGGCGGTCGCGCCCGGTACGCGATGACGAGCCCGCAGGGCGAGAAATCCCGTGGCACGTGGGAGTTCCTCGCCATCGACGAGGGCCGCAGCTTCGAGGTGCTCGACGCGTTCGCCGACGAGGACGGACAGCCGATCGCCGAGTTCCCGTCGATGCGGATGGTCTTCTCGTTCGCCGAGACCGCCGGCGGTTCGCGCCTCTCGAACGTCACGTACTTCACCTCCGCCGAGGCGCTCGAACAGGTCGTCGCGATGGGCGCCGTCGAAGGCTCCCGCATGGCGATGGACCAGCTCGACACCGTGCTCCACGGCCTGCGCGAGTGGTTCCAGGGCAAGGGCACGAACGTCGAGCTGCTCGACGACACCCACGTGCGCATCACGCGCCTCGTCGAGGGGCCCCGCGATCTCGTGTGGCGTGCCCACCACGATCCGGAACTTCTGAAGAAGTGGATGCTGGGCCCCGACGGCTGGTCGATGGTCGAGTGCGTCGTCGGCGACACCTACCGGTACGTGTGGGAGGAGGGCGGAAACCCCGAGAGCCGCTTCGGCTTCGAGGGCGAGACCCTCCTCGACGACGAACCCCGCCGCTCGGTCAGCACGGAGAAGATGATCGGCATGGACGGCCCGTCGACGACCAACGACCTGCAGTTCTACGAGGAGGACGGCGCCACCCTGCTGACACTCCTCATCGAGTACCCCGACAAGGAGACGCGCGACATGATCCTCGCCACCGGCATGGCCGACGGTATGGAGACCTCCTATGCCCGCCTCGAGAGCGAGGTGCTGCAGGCGGCCTGACCGGGTGCGCAACGGCGCGCCGCGGGGCGGGCCGCGGCATCGTCAGGCTCAGGCGCGGGCGAGGGCGTCCTCGAGCGCGACCCACGCGAGCATCGCGCACTTCACGCGCGCCGAGAACTTCGAGACCCCCGAGAGCGCCGCCGCGTCCGCAAAGGTCTCCTCGTCGAGCGGGATCGCGCCGCGTGAGCGCAGCGCCTCGCGGAAGCCGTCGATGAGCTTCACGGCATCCTCCCGCGGCAGTCCGTCGTCGCCGCCGTCCTCCTCGATCAGCGCCGCGAGCATCGAGGCGGACGCCTGCGAGATCGAGCAGCCCGACCCCTCCCAGGACAGGTCGGTGATGCGCTCGCCCGCGTCGTCGACGCGCACGCGCAGCGTGATGTCGTCGCCGCACATCGGGTTGTGCTGGTGCGAGCTCGCCGTCCGCCCCTCCTCGGGGGACAGACCGCGCCCGTGCGGGTGCTTCGAGTGATCCAGGATGAGCTCCTGGTACAGCGAGTCGAGACCGTTCATGCGTCCACTCCGAAGTAGGAACGGATGCCGCCCACGGCATCCACCAGCGCATCGACGTCGTCGTCGGTGTTGTACAGCGAGGCCGACGCCCGGACGGACGCCGTCACCCCGAACCGCTTGTGCAGCGGCGCGGCGCAATGGTGCCCGACGCGCACGGCGATCCCCTGCGCGTCAAGGTACTGACCGGCATCGTGCGCGTGCACGCCGTCGACCGTGAAACTCCACAGGCCCACGCGCTCGGCGCCCTCGGCGTCTCCGAGCAGGCGGATGCCGGGGATGTCGACGAGCCCCTCGCGCATCCGCGCGGCCAGGCGCACCTCGTGCGCGTGCACGGCGGCCATGCCCGCATCCTCGAGGTACGACACCGCGGCGGCGAGTCCGATCGCGGGACCGATCGGCTGGGTCCCCGCCTCGAACCGCTGCGGCGGCGGCAGGTATCCCGCCTCGTCCAGCGTCACGGTCGTGATCATCGACCCGCCGGTGAGGAACGGGGGCAGCGCCTCGAGCACGTCGCTGCGGCCGTAGAGACCGCCGACGCCGTACGGGCCGAGCATCTTGTGCCCGCTGAAAACCGCGAGGTCCACCCCGAGCGCGGGCAGGTCGAGCCGCATGTGCGGAGCGGACTGGCACGCGTCGAGCACCGTCAGTGCGCCGACCTCCTGCGCGAGCGCGACGAGCTCGGCGACGGGGTTCACGATCCCGAGCACGTTCGACACGTGTGAGAACGCCACGATCCGGGTGCGCTCGCCGATGATCTGCGCGGCGGCATCCAGGTCGAGGCGGCCGTCGTCGTGCACGGGGATGTGGCGCAGCACGGCGCCGGTGCGCGCGGCGAGCTCCTGCCATGGGATGAGGTTCGCGTGGTGCTCCGCCTCGGTCGCGACGATCTCGTCGCCGGGCTGCAGCGCGAACCGAACGGATGCCGGTGCCCCCCGCCCGAGCGTCGCGTTGCCGATCGCGTACGCCACGAGGTTCAGTCCCATCGTCGCGCCGCTCGTCCACACGAGCTGCTCCTCGCGGGCGCCGACGAAGCGCGCGACCGTGGCCCGGGCATCCTCGAACAGGTCCGTCGCCTCGGCGGCGAGGGTGTGGGCGCCGCGGTGCACGGCCGCGTTGCTGCGGGTGAGGAAGTCGTACTCGGCCTGCAGCACCTGACGCGGCTTCTGGCTCGTCGCACCGGAGTCGAGGTAGACGAGCGGGTGCCCGTTCACCTCCTGCTGCAGGATCGGGAAGTCCGCGCGCAGCCGGGCAGCGTCGAGCGTCGCGGTCTCGGACAGGGCGGGAGAAGTCACCCCTCTAGGCTACGCCGGTGCGGGGTTCCGGGGCCGGTCGCCCCGGCTCAGAGCTCGGACCACGGGCGGTACGTGATGGAGACCACCGTCTCGTCGGCGGGGTCGGTGTTGACCCACGGCGAGTATCCGTCGAGCTCGGCGTCGTCCTCGGGTCCGTCGGCGCGATCGATCGCGAAGAAGAAACGCGGTTCGCCGTCGGGCATCTCGACCTCTTCGTCGGGTCCGAGGGCGCGGACGTCGTCGGCGGTGAGACCGATCGCGAGGTCGAACTCGGGCGTGACGGCGACGTCGCCCACCTCGTTCGCCGTGACCGAGACGTACGAGGGGACGAAGTACTCGTCGCGCGGCTTGCCGTCCTCCGTGACGATCATGTCGCGGAACATGAACCCCTCCCAGTCGTACGACGTGTAATCGGGGAAGTGCGAGCCGTCGCCCTCGTAGACCGATTCCGACGGCTCGGAGCCGAACGCGTCCGTGAGCGCCGCGACGGCAGCTTCCGCGTCGTCGCGCCACCCGTAGGCGTACAGCTCCGACCCGTCATCCGCGACGATCGTGAAGCCGTCCGCGCCCAGCAGGACCGCGCTCGCCGTCGGGTCCTCGGTCTGCGTCTCCGAGGGCGCGGGCGTGGGCGCCGCCGGGGACGGAGTGGATGCCTCGGGCGTCGGCGAGCCTGCTCCCGGCGCGGCGGCGGGGGCCGGCGCGCGGTTCAGCAGGAGCACGATCGCGATGACGGCCGCGATCGCGAGCACACCCGCGAACGTCAGGAGCGGGATGAGGTTGCGGGGACGCCGGGACTCTGCCATGGGCACATCATGGCAGCCCGCCGACTTTCATCCATCAGCTTTCGGAATGCTCTACCAAACCGTAATGACGCTGTTCGACGCGGCCGCCGCGGTCGTCGCCGGGGAGGGGGCGCGAACGCCGTCCGTAGACGATTTCGGACGAGTCGAGCAGCCATGGCACGAGCGTCACCGTGACGCCGTGCACCATCATCAGCTGCTGCGCGATGCGGCGGGCCCGGCGGTTGTGGAGGGGTGTCTCCCACCAATGCCCGACGATGTACTGCGGCAGGTAGACGGTCACGACGGAGGGTCCGTGCTTCTCGCGGTACTTCTCGATGAAGCCGATGAGCGGCCCGGCGTAGTGGCGGTAGGGCGAGTCGACGACGACGAGGGGCACCGGCATCCGGTGGTACTCCCAATCGGCTTTCAGCTCGGCGATGTCGTCGGTCGTGACGGCCACGTGGACGGCGAGCGTCTTCTCGTGCTTGGCGGCGAGGGCGTAGTCGATCGCCTTGGCGACGGGCTTCTGCAGCTTGCCCACGAGGATGATGGCGAGGTCGCCCGACGAGCCGAACTTCACGGAGTCGTCCATCTCGATCTCGTGCTCGACGTCGCGGTAGTAGCGGTTCACGCCGATCATGAGGAACGCGAGCACCGGCATCGCCAGGAAGACGAGCCACGCGCCGTGGGTGAACTTCGTGATCGTCACGATCGCGAGCACGGCCACGGTGAACGCCGCCCCGATCGAGTTGATCACGAGTCCCGCCGTCGCCTCGCGTCGCGCCGCGGCGGGCCGGGTCTTGAGCAGCCGCAGCTCGCGCCGCCAGTGGCGCACCATGCCGATCTGTCCGAGCGAGAACGACACGAACACACCGATGATGTAGAGCTGGATGAGGGTGGTCAGGTTGGCCTGGAAGACCACGAGGATCGCGATCGCCGCGCCGCCGAGGATCAGCATCCCGTTCGAGAAGACGAGGCGGTCGCCGCGGGAGTTCAGCGCCTTCGGCGCGTAGCTGTCGCGCGCGAGCACCGATCCGAGCAGCGGGAACCCGTTGAAGGCGGTGTTGGCCGCCAGCAGCAGGACGCACGCGGTCGCGGCCTGGATGACGAAGAAGAAGATCGAGTCGCCGCCGAACGTCGCCGCGGCCACCTGGGCCATGAGGCTCGGCTGGGGTCCCGCCTCGCAGTCGAACCCGATCAGCTTGCAGGGGTTCTCGGCGTAGTGCACCCCCGCGATGAGGGCGAGGGCGGTGAGCCCGGCGAACAGCGCGATGGCGATGCCGCCCATGAGGACGAGGGTCGTCTGCGCGTTCTTGATCTTCGGCGTGCGGAAGGCGGGGACGCCGTTGCTGACCGCCTCGACACCGGTGAGGGCGGAGCATCCGCTCGAGAAGGCGCGCAGCAGGAGCAGGATGAAGGCGACCTGCGACAGGCTCTCGGCCTCGACGGTGAAGTCGGCGCTCGAGGCGACGGGGGCGTCGCCCATCGCCCACCGGGAGAGACCTGTCACGATCATGAGGGCGACCGACCCGATGAAGACGTACGTCGGGATCGCGAACGCCTGCGACGCCTCGCGCACGCCGCGCAGGTTGACGATGACCAGCAGGATGACGAAGCCCACCGCCAGTTCGACGCGCCAGGGGTCGAGTGCCGGGAGGGCCGAGATGATGTTGTCGACGCCGGAGGAGACCGACACGGCGACGGTCAGCACGTAGTCGACGAGCAGAGCGGATGCCACGACGACACCGGCCTTCTCGCCGAGGTTCGTGCGGGCCACCTCGTAGTCGCCACCGCCGGAGGGGTAGGCCTTGATGAGCTGGCGGTAGCTGAGGACCACGACGACCAGCAGCACCACGACGGCCGCCGCCACCGTCGGCGCGAAGGCCATGAACGCCGTGCCGCCGAGCAGCAGGATCATGAGCAGTTCCTGCGGCGCATAGGCCACCGACGAGAGCGCGTCGGAGGCGAAGATCGGCAGCGCCCGCTTCTTGGGCAGGAGCTGCCCGTCGAGCTTCTCGGTGTCGAGGGGTTCGCCGATCAGCATGCGCTTCACGGCGGGGGAGGGGGCCGCGTTCGGATCGCGGCTGTCACTGGTCACGGCGGGCGACATTACGCCTCCCGCGAACACAGTGCAACGCGACGCGGATGCCGCTCCGTCCCCAGAATCCAGGCATGACCGGGGAGCTCTCGCGGTCAGACTCCGCGCGCGCCGACGGTCACTGACCGCGGGCGCGGAACGTGTACGTGATCGTCGCGACCTTCTGCGCGGACTCGTCCGACTCGACGAAGGCGCTGAACACGCGCTCGCCGTTGTTGTAGAACGTGCCGCGGCCCTCGCCGTAGGTCAGGCGGAGGCGCCCGTTCGTGAGGGCGAACTCGTCGAACGGCCCCTTGCTGCGGGCCTGGTCGATGGTGTCGCCCACCGCGACGCCGAACTCGTTCGTGACCTGCACGTCGGCCGGCAGACCGGCACCGACGGTGACCCAGGTCGGCGCCGGCACCTCGCTGCGCGAGCGTCCGCCGTCACCGAGGAAGACGTCGTAGAGGCGGAAGCCGGGCCACACGTAGATGTCGTACGCCCAGTTCTCGGCGTCGCCGTTGACGAAGTCCTCCTCCGGCGCCGTGCCGAACGCTTCGGTGAGCGCGGCGATCGCGGGGGCCGCGTCATCCGCCCATCGGTGCGTGAACTCGCCGTCCTCGGACGTGATCGTGAAGCCCGATCCGTTCAGCGCGATCGTCGAAGCCGCCGCCGGCGGCTCGGGCGTGGGCGTCTCGGACGGCTGCGGCTGCTCCTGCGGCGTCGAGGGCGCGGGCTGCGGCGCGGCCGGTGAACTCGCCGCGGGCGGGGCCGCTGTGGTCGGCTCGGTCGCGCGCAGCAGGTAGGCGCTGACCACGACGATCACGGCCACGAGCAGCACGCCGGCGATGGCGCCGAGGATCATCGGCACCCGGTTCGGGTTCTCGGGGCGCTCCGGCTCGCGGTGCTCCTGCGGGTCGAGGGGGGCGAAAGGCAGCCAGTCGTCGTTGCTCACGAGAGGAACTCCCGCGCGGCGACGGCCAGGGCGTCGACGCCGCGCTCGATGGCCGGATGCAGCACGGGGGCGAAGAAGGGGGAGTGGTTCGTCGGGATGTCGCGCGAGATCGTGCCGGCAGCGGCGGCATCCGCGTACTGCTGCGGGTCGACACCGCCCCAGAACCAGTAGACGAGCGGGGCGCCGGACTCGCGGGCGAACCACGAGACGTCCTCGCTGCCGGTGAACATGCCGGGGTCGACGACCGTGCCCTCGCCGAACGCGCGGTCGAGCGCCGCGGTCAGACGCGCGGTCGCTTCTGCGTCGTTGATCGTCGGCGGGAGGGAATGGAGGGTCGAGATCGTGGGTTCCTGCTCGGCACCGGAGGCCGCCGCCTCGGCGCGAACGACGCGTTCGACGCGCGCGAGGATGTCGGCGCGCGCCTCGTCGTTGGGGTAGCGCAAGCTGAGCTCGAGGGTCGCCTCAGCGGGGATGATGTTGTTCTTCAGTCCCGCGTGGATCGAGCCGACGGTGACGACCGCCATCTCGCGCGGGTCGACCTCGCGGGACACGATGGTCTGCAGACGCATGACGGTGGCCGCCGCCATCACGACGGGGTCGATCGTCGAATGGGGGCGCGAGCCGTGTCCGCCGCGGCCGTGCAGGGTGACGGTGATGCCGTCGGATGCCGCCATCTGCGTGCCCGAACGCACACCGATCGTCCCCGCCGGCAGCGGGGTCAGGTGCTGACCGAGGACGATGTCGGGCTTCGGGTACCGGTCGAAGACGCCGTCGGCGATCATCGCCTGCGCGCCGGCGCCGTACTCCTCGGCGGGCTGGAAGACGGCGACGACGGTGCCCGACCATTCGCCGCGGGTCGCCTGCAGCTTCTCGAGTGCACCCAGCAGCGCGGTCACATGCATGTCGTGTCCGCACGCGTGCATGACGGGTACGTCCTGCCCCGCCGGGTCGACGCCGCGGGCGGTGCTGGCGTAGGGGAGTCCGGTCTGCTCGGCGACGGGGAGGCCGTCCATGTCGGCGCGCAGCCAGACGACGGGGCCGTCGCCGCTGCGGACGACCGTGACGACACCCGTGCGGCCGACGCCCTCCTCGTACTCGAGGCCGAGCGCCGCGAGCTCGCGCGTGATGACGCCGGCCGTCCGGGTCTCCTGGAACGAGAGTTCCGGATGCCGGTGCAGATCGGTGTAGATCGCTTCGAGGTCGAGGGGCATACCTTCGAGCCTACGGCGCGGGAGACCCCGATACCTCAGCGAGTCCTCCATGCGGGGCGCTCGTCGAGGTGCGTTCGACGAGCCGGAACGAGAGCTCCCCCAGTTCGGTGCGTCCGTCGACCGCGGCCAGGACGGCGTCGGCGGCCCGCTCGCCCTGCTCGTGCGGGAACTGCGCGATCGTCGTGAGGCCGAAGAAGTCGCTCATCTCGTGACCGTCGACGCCGATCACCGAGAGGTCCCACGGGACGTCCCGGCCCTCGTCCCGCGCCGCGAAGAGCGCACCGAACGCCAGTTCGTCGGATGCCGCGAAGATCGCCGTCGGCGGCTCCGCCTCCTGCAGCAGGGCGCGAGCGGCGCGGTAGCCGCCGTCGATCGTGAAGTCGGTGGCGACGAAGCGCGCGTCGCGGATGCCGGCATCCGCCATCGCCGCATCGAACCCGTGGCGGCGCTGGGACGGGATGTCCAGGCCCGGGTCTCCCGGGTACCCGGCGCCGAGGTGCGCGATCCGGCGGTGCCCGAGCGCCAGCAGGTGTTCGGTCGCGAGGCGCGCGACGGCGACGTCGTCGATCCGCAGCGCGGGCAGCCGGCGGTTCGTGGAGCCGAGACCCACGACCGGCAGGTCCAGGGCCAGCAGCCGGTCGACCTCGTCGTCGGCGAGCGTGAGCGACAGCACGATCAGCCCGTCCACGCGCCCGCGGCGCAACGACACGTCGAGCACCCCGTCGCGCTGCGCGCGGTCCGTGCTCATGCTGTACAGCGTCATGTCGTACCCGCGCGGGGTGAGCCGACTGGCGATCCCGTCGAGCACGTTCGCGAAGAACCAGCGGTCCAGCAGCGGCACCACGACGCCGATGTTCGCCGCGCGGCCCGTCGCGAGAGCGGATGCCGCGGCCGAGACGACGTAGCCGAGGTCGGCGGCGGCGGCGCGCACGCGGGCGCGGGTCGCATCCGAGATGCGCCCGCGCCCGCTGAGTGCGCGGGAGACGGTCGCCGCCGACACGCCGGCTGCGCGGGCGACGTCGTCGATCCCGGTCACGTCACTCCGCGGCGATCCACACGGTGGTGTCGGCGGGCAGTTCGCGACCGAGGAACGCGTCGCTCTCGATGAGCAGGGTGCCCTTCGGCAGGGCGACCGGCGTCGACCCGACGTTCGCGATGACGGTGACGTCGCCGTTGCGGAACGCGATGACGTCGTCGCCGTAGCCGTCGAGCCACTCGAGCGCGCCCGAGCCGAGGTCGTGCGCGCGACGGGTGGCGAGCAGCGTGCGGTACAGCCACAGCGTCGACTCGGGCTGGTCCTCCTGCACGTCGCGGGCGAGCGCCTTCCACTCGGCCGGCTGCGGCAGCCAGCTCTCGCCGGTCGGGCTGAACCCGAAGGCGCCGTCATCCGCGGTCCAGGGCAGCGGGACGCGGCATCCGTCACGGCCGTAGCGCTCGCCGTCGGTGCGGAACCAGGTCGGGTCCTGACGGGCGTCGTCGGGCAGCTCCATCGCCTCGGGGAGGCCGAGCTCCTCGCCCTGATACAGGTAGGCCGAGCCCGGCAGGGCGAGCATCAGCGCGGTCGCCGCGCGGGCACGACGGAGGCCCGCCGCGGGGTCGGGCTTGCCGGGGGTCGCCGGTCCCACGCCGTGCCCCTGCGGGTGACCCGCCATCGCGAGGCGGGTCGCGTGGCGGATGACGTCGTGGTTCGAGAGGACCCAGGTGGCCGGCGCGCCGACGGCGGGGAAGGCGCGCAGCGACTCGCTGATGACCTCGCGCAGCTGCGCGGCATCCCACTCGCTCATCGCGTAGGGGAAGTTGAACGCCTGGTGCATCTCGTCCGGGCGCACCCACTTCGCCGTCTCGTCGACCGTCGGCAGCCACGCCTCGGCGCACAGCGCGCGGTCCCCGTCGTACTCCGCGAGCACACGGTGCCATTCGCGCCACACCTCGTGCACACCGTCCTGACCCCAGTAGGGGACCGGCTCGGCGCCGCCCATCGAGTCGGCCTCGGCCGGGGGCGTGTAGTCGGGCAGGCCGTCGGCCTTGATCAGACCGTGCGCCACGTCGACGCGGAAGCCGTCGACGCCGCGGTCGAGCCAGAAGCGCAGCGTCGTCTCGAACTCGGCGCGCACCTCGGGGTTGTTCCAGTCGAAGTCGGGCTGCGAGCTGTCGAACAGGTGCAGGTACCACTGGCCGTCGGGGACCC
The DNA here is from genome assembly GCF_040686395.1 of Microbacterium sp. NPDC080220. Classification (NCBI taxonomy): domain Bacteria; kingdom Bacillati; phylum Actinomycetota; class Actinomycetes; order Micrococcales; family Microbacteriaceae; genus Microbacterium; species Microbacterium sp. NPDC080220. Next base: position 168,146 of record NZ_JBFBOP010000004.1, on the reverse strand, counting down.
GGGTCCAGGCCGGCCCGCCGAAGACGGACTCCCAGTTGTTGGGGGGCAGTTCGCCGTTCTCGCCGGTGCCGTCGCGGAACATGTAGCGCGCGCGCTCGGGGCTGCCGGGCGCGGCGGCGAGGGCCTGCTGGAACCAGACGTGCGCGTCGGACGAGTGGTTGGGGACGAGGTCGATGATGACGCGGATGCCGCGGGCGTGCGCCGCCTCGAGCATGTCGTCGAAGTCGCCGAGGGTACCGAAGAGCGGGTCGACGTCACGGTAGTCGGCGACGTCGTAGCCGGCGTCCTTCTGCGGAGAGGTGAAGAACGGGCTCAGCCAGACCGCGTCGACGCCGAGCGAAGCGAGGTCGTCGAGGTGCGCGGTGATGCCGGGCAGATCGCCGATGCCGTCGCCCGAGGCGTCCGCGAAGGAGCGGGGGTAGATCTGGTAGATCACGGCGGTGCGCCACCACTCGGCGCCGGGGCGGCTCTCGCCGATCGGGGCCAGCGTCGAGGTGACGGTCGAGACGGGGGTCGAAGTCATGCGCGCCAGCCTAGCGCAAGCGCTTGCGCACCGGGTATCCGTTGTCGTCAGGCGAGGCGAGTAACCTCGACCCAGTGAATCCCGACGCCCTCGCCCGAGCCGAATCGCTCATCGCGACGATCCCCGACTTCCCCGAACCCGGCATCCTCTTCCGTGACATCTCGCCGCTGTTGGCGGATGCCGCGGCCCTCCGCACGATCGCGATGGCCATGGCCGAGCCGTACGACGGCTCGTTCGACGTCGTCGCCGGCGTCGAGGCGCGCGGGTTCCTGCTCGCCGGGGCGATCGCGGTCGCGTCGGGCACCGGCCTCGCACCGATCCGCAAGGCGGGCAAGCTGCCGCGTCCGGCGGGATCGGTCAGCTACGACCTCGAATACGGCAGCGCGACGATCGAGATGACCGACGACCTCACCGCCGGCGCCCGCGTCCTGCTCGTCGACGACGTCCTCGCCACCGGGGGGACGCTGCGCGCCGGGCAGCAGCTGCTCGAGCAGCTCGGCTACACGCTCGCGGGCACCTCGGTGCTGATGGAGCTCACCGCCCTGCAGGGCCGCACCGTCTGCGGCGACGTGCACAGCGTCTTCACCGTCTGAGCGGCTTCACGCCCGCAGAGGACCGCCGAGGTTCACCGGGCTGCCGTCGACGTTGCCGACGATGCCGCGGATGATGCCGGCGCCGTCCGTGCCGCGCAGGCTCTCGTACCAGGCGGCGGTCACCGCGGGGTCGAACGCGTGCGTCTCGTGGCCCCGCTTGCGGGCGCGCAGCACGAGGTCTCCCGCACGTTCGACGCGGATGTCCTGGTAGCGCAGCAGGGTGTCCGGGACGCTCACCGTGTTCGTCGCGAACGCGATGCCCAGGGCGAACGAGTCCTCGAGGGCCGAGCACGCTCCTTGACCGATGTCGGGGGCGGTGTTGTGCGCCGCATCGCCGAGGATCGCGACTCGACCCTTGACCCACGTCGAGAACGGGGTGATGTCCCAGATCTCGACCCGGTTCAGTGACGACTCGGGGTCGATCGCGTCGATGAGGGCCTGCACGCCCGGGGCCCAGCCCTTGAACGCGGCCCGGAGCGGCGCGGTGCCCTGGGAGCGGTCGTAGGGCAGTCCCGACGCCTGCGGCACGTCGAACCAGAAGTAGAAGCGGTCGCCCGCGACCGGCATGACCGCGGCGCGTTTGCCGTCCGCCACGTAGGTCGTCCAGGCCGTCGCACGCCCGATGGACTCGTCGACGGGCACGAGCCCGTTGAAGTTCGTATAACCCGCGTACTCGCGCTCGATCGGCGCCGCACCATCGGGCTGCACGTAGGCGCGGGTGATCGACCGGGCGCCGTCCGCCCCGATGAGCAGGTCAGCGGTGTCGGTCGTGCCGTCGGCGAACGTCGCGGTGACCGTCTCGCCGTCGTCCTCGATGCCGACCAGTCGCATTCCGAGGCGGATGCTGTCGCCCCCGAGCCGGCGCATCATCAGCGCCTGCAGGTCGGCGCGCGCGACCGGGTAGGGGCGCTGGCCGGTCTGGGCCGTCACCGGGGCGAGCGAGAAGTCGCAGAGGGTCTCGCCGGTCCTCCCGTCGGCGTAGACGAGGTCGGCCATGTCGCCGCCCAGCCGCGCGACCTCGTCGCCGAGGCCCAGCCAGTTGAGCACCTTCACCCCGTTCGGCCAGAGCGAGAGCGCGGCGCCGACCGGCTTGTTCTCGCGCATCTGGTCGTAGACGACCACCTCGTGCCCGAGCCGCTGCAGCGCGATCCCCGCGCTCGTGCCGCCGATCCCGGCGCCGACGATGATGACCTTCATGCCGAGCACGCTACGGCTCGCATGTCACGGCCTCGTTTCGTGGGACCTCAACTGCCCCGGTACGTCGAGTAGGCGAACGGGCTCAGCAGCAGCGGCACGTGGTAGTGCGGGCGGTCGCCGACGACGAACGCGACGGTCACCGTCGGGTAGAAGGTCTCGGTCCCGCTGCGCGCGAAGTACGCGCCGGTGCCGAAGCGCAGGGCGTGCTCGCCCGGCTCGAGCGAGTCGGGTCCGACCGCGGCGCGGCCGTCGGCATCCGTCGTCGTCCGAGCGACCTCGGCGCCGTCGGGGCCGAGGAGGACGACCTCGACGCCGGCAGCCGGCGCCCCCCGCACGGCGTCGAGGACGTGAGTGGTCAGCAGGCTCATGTGCGCTCCTCGTCGTCGTCGTCGTCGACGAGAGTCGCGCGCAGTCGGAGCAGGGCGATCTCGCGCAATTGGGTGAGGGCCTCGTCGGTCTCGGTCACGGCGTCGTTCCCCACGCGGCGACGCGCCTCGGCGAGCATCTCCTCGGCCGATCGGCCCGCGGCGCGGATGAGGAACACGCGTCCGAACCGTGCCTCGTACGCGGCGTTCGCGGTGGCCATCGCCTCGCTCAGATCGTCGGATGCCGCGCTCATCGCCGCCTGCTCGGTGCGGGAGTGGTCCGCCTCGGCTCCGGCACCGGCCGGTCGCTCGCCGATGCGAGGGTGGTGGGCGAGCGCGGCCGCGAGGTCGTCGGCATCCCACTCCTGCGACAGCAGGGCCGCCCGTTGCGCGAGCTCGTCGACGCTGTCGTACGGGCGCCCGGCGACGACGGCGTCTACCCAGTCGGGGACCGCGGCGAAGGCTGCGACGGTGCGGGCGGCTTCGGCATCCGGTGCCGCGTTGAAGGCGCTGAGCTGCATGCCGCGAGGCTAGCGGTCCGAGGTTTCGCCGGGATGTCGCGTCAGTGCGGCGGGTGCACGATGAGCCACTGCGCGACGGCGATCTCGGCACCCGCGTTGTGGATGCGGTGCGGCCTCGAGCAGGGGAAGCTGATCGAATCGCCCGGCCGCAGCACGACCCGCTCGGACTCGAAGTCGATCGTGAGCTCGCCGGAGCGGACGGTGCCGATCTCGTACCCGTCGTGGCGGAACAGCTCGGTATCGGCGTGGGCGCTCGAACCCGGAGGGTAGATCGACTCGAAGTAGTCGACCCCCGGCGTCCGTCCGGGGGTGAGCCGGCGGAAGGCGACCCCGCTGTCGAGGACGACGGTCGATCCGTGGCCGGCGCGCTGCAGGACGAAGCCGTCGGCATCGGGGTCGGGAACCGCGTCACCCGGCTCCGCATCGGCCTCGAACACCGATGCGAGGGGCACGCCGAGTGCGTCGGTGATGGCGATCAGCCGCGAGACGCTCGGCTGCAGGACGCCGCGTTCGATCTGCGACACCGCGCTGGGGCTGATGCCGAGCGTCTCCGCCAGTGCACGCGCCGACATGCGCTGGGCCCGACGCAGCTCGCGGAGGCGGCGTCCGACTTCGGGCACCGTCCCCACGGCAGCGAGCTCTGACATACCGCCGATCCTACGGGCGGGTCGGAGCGCATCCGCGTCATCCACTCTCGGTCGATCCCGTCCGGTGAATGTGAAGCGACGACTTCACACGGCTGTTACATGAGCGAAACCGCCGCGATCCCGTGAATCAATAGCTTCATTTCACGTACCACCAGGCCGCGGACTCCACGTCGTGGTCCCCTCATCCGCGGGCCGTATCGGCCCCACCTGGAAGGTAAGCCCACCAATGACCACATCGCAGGAGCTGTCGGTGACGACGAAGCCGCACGACCTCGTCGAGGCCGCCGGCCACCCGACCGGATCGGGGAACGTCAAGCCCGGATACGACCCCCGCCTCGCCAACGAGGACCTCGCCCCGCTTCGCAAGCAGAAGTGGACCTGGTACAACATCTTCGCCTTCTGGATGTCGGACGTGCACTCCGTCGGCGGCTACGTGACGGCGGGATCGCTGTTCGCGCTCGGCATCGCCGCGTGGCAGGTGCTCGTCGCGCTCGTCGTCGGCATCGTCATCGTGCAGATCTTCGCCAACCTGGTCGCGAAGCCCAGTCAGAAGACGGGTGTGCCCTACCCGGTCATCAACCGAGCGATCTTCGGCGTGCGCGGCGCGAACATCCCCGCGATCATCCGAGGCATCATCGCGATCGCCTGGTACGGCGTGCAGACGTTCCTCGCGGCGCAGTCGCTCAACATCATCTTCCTGAAGTTCATCCCGGGTTCCGAGGTCCTCCTCGACATCGAGTTCCTCGGACTCTCGGCCCTCGGCTGGATCTCCTTCTCGATCCTGTGGGTCGCGCAGGTCGCGCTGTTCTGGAACGGCATGGAGGTCATCCGCCGCTTCATCGACTGGGCAGGCCCCGCCGTCTACGTCGTCATGATCGTGCTCGCGATCTACCTGGTGAGCCAGGCCGGCTGGGAGAACATCGACCTCAACCTGTCGGACCCCGAGGCAGCCCCGCACGACTTCTGGGGCACGCTCGGTCTCATGGCCATGGCCGTCGGCATCGTCGTCGCCTACTTCGCGGGACCGATGCTGAACTTCGGCGACTTCGCCCGCTACGGCCGCTCATTCCGCGACGTGAAGAAGGGCAACTTCTGGGGTCTGCCGGTCAACTTCCTCTTCTTCTCGATTCTGACGGTCCTCACGGCCGCCGCGACCGTCCCGGTCTTCGGCGAGCTGCTGCTCGACCCGATCCACACGGTCGAGGCGATCGACACCCCGTTCGCGATCCTCCTGGGCGGACTCACCTTCGTCACCGCGACGGTCGGCATCAACATCGTCGCCAACTTCATCGCCCCCGCGTTCGACTTCTCGAACGTCGCTCCGCAGAGGATCTCGTGGCGGATGGGCGGCATGATCGCCGCCGTCGGCTCGGTGTTCCTCACGCCCTGGAACTGGTACTCGGATGCCACGGCCATCCACTATTCGCTCGGCATCCTCGCCGCGCTCATCGGGCCCCTCTTCGGCCTCCTCGTCGCCGGTTACTACATCGCCGCGCGGCAGCGGATCAAGACGGACGACATGTTCACAATGAGCGAGCAGGGCGCCTACTGGTACCGGCGCGGCTACAACCCGAACGCGATGAAGACGCTCCTCGTCGCCGGCATCCCCACCGTGCTGATCGCGATCCTACCGAAGACCTTCGCCGACCTCGGACTGTTCGACGTGTCGTGGATCGGCAACTTCACGTGGTTCATCGGCTGCGGCCTCGCCTTCGCCGCCTTCGTCGTCTTCGAGCGCATCGACCCGCAGGTCCCGACCTTCGACGGCGAGACCGAGGGCATCTCCGACGGCAGCATCGAGCAGGAAGCCCCGGCGACGGTCCCGGCCACCGCATGAGGATCCTCCTCATCAACCCCAACACCTCCCGGGCGATGACGGCGAAGATCGCCGCCGCCGCCCGGGAGGCGGCGGGGCCCGGCGTCGTGATCGACGCGGTCTGCCCCGAAACGGGCGCCGCCGCGATCGAGTCGCACGTCGACGAGGTCCTCGCCGCCGCGGCGGTGGTCGACCTCGTCCGGCAGGACCAGCAGGCGGGGGGCAGTGACGCGTACGTCATCGCCTGCTTCGGGGATCCGGGGCTGGATGCCGCGCGGGAGCTCGTCGACGTTCCCGTCATCGGCATCGCGGAGGCCGCGATGCACGCCGCGACCCTCGCGGGACGCACCTTCGCCGTCGTCACGACCCTGAGCCGCACGCTCGGCCGCGCCCGCGACCTCGTGGCCCGCTACGGCATGGGTGACGCGGCCGTCTGGCTGACGGCCGCCGAGATCCCCGTGCTCGAGCTCGAGGACACCGGGTCGGAGGCCGCGGCATCCATCGCCCGCCTCTGCCACGAAGCGGTGCGCCGCGAGGCCGACGTCATCGTGCTCGGCTGCGCCGGGATGGCGGATCTGTGCCGCATGCTCACCGCGACAGCGGGTGTCCCCGTCGTCGACGGTGTCGCGTCGGGTGTGGGCCTCGCGACCGCGATGGTGCGGATGGGGCTGAAGACGAGCAAGCGCAGCGAGTACGCGAGCCCGCCCCGCCTCGTCGCCGTGTGAGGCGCTGCCCCGCGGCCGGGGCCGGGGCCGGTGTCAGGCGTGATCGCCTGCGCCGTGCACGAGGTCTGAGATCTCGCGCTTGTACGCGTTGAACGCGGGGGTCGTGACATCCCGCGGCTCGGGCAGGTCGATCGGCACGGTGCGCGCGATGTGCCCGGGCACGCCGTGCGAGGCCCCACCGGTCATCACCACCACGCGGTCGGCGAGGAACACGGCCTCTTCGATCGAGTGCGTCACGAAGACGACGGTTGTGCGGGTCTCGAGGTGGATGCGCTTGAGCTCGGCCTGAAGATCCGACCGCGTCAGCGCATCCAGCGCGCCGAACGGCTCATCCATCAGCAGCACGCTCGGCTCGTTCGCGAGGACGCGGGCGATCGCGACCCGCTGCTGCATGCCGCCGGACAGCTCGCCCGGGTAACGGTCGGCGAAGCGGCTCAGCCCGACGGTCTCGGTGAACCGGTCCGCAAGCTCGCGCACACGTGCGCGCGGCAGGCGCCGCCGTTTCGGGCCGTAGGCGATGTTCTCGCGCACCGTGAGCCAGGGGAACAGCCCGTAGTCCTGGAAGACGACCCCGCGGTCCGGACCGGGGGCGGTCACGGGCCGCCCGCCGACGGTGACGCTGCCGCTCGTGGCGGGCTCGAATCCGGCGAGGATGCGCAGCACGGTGCTCTTGCCGCAGCCGGATGCGCCGACGACGGCGATGAACTCGCCCGCCGCGATGTCGATGTCGACGTCGGCGACGGCCTGCACGCCGGCCCATTCCGGACCGTAGCGCTTGCCGAGATCCTGCAGGACGACGTCGGCGGTGGTCAGATCGGTCATGTGCTGTGCTCCCGTCACTTCACCAGGGGGCGCCCGCGCGTGAGCAGGCGGAAGGCTCCGACGAGGATGCGGTCGGAGAGGAAGCCGGCGAGGCCGATCACGATCATGCCGACGACGATCATGTCGGTGCGCACCACGTCGCGGGCGAGGATGATCGCAGAGCCGAGGCCGACATTGACGCCGACGCTCTCGCCGAGCACGAGCACGACCCAGGCGAGCCCGAGCCCGACGCGCATTCCGTTGATGACGGCTGCCGCCGAGGCGGGCACGACGATCTGGCCGAGGATCTCCCACCGCCTGGCGCCGAGCATCTGCCCGGCCTCGATGAGCCGACCCGGGACCTCTTTGGATCCGCTGATCGCGCCGAGCACGATCGGGAAGAACGAGGACAGGGCGATCAGGAAGATCGTCGCCTGGTCGCCCCAGCCGATGAGGAGGCCGACGAGCGGCACCCACGCCGTCGCCGGAATCGGCCGGAACAGGTTGATGAACGGATCGAACATCGCGTCCATCTTGTAGTAGCGGCCCATCAGGATGCCGAGGGGGATCGCCAGCACCGACGCGATGAGGAAGCCGATGAGCACCCGCAGCGAGGACGCCCCGAGGTTCACCCACAGGTCGCCGGAGAAGGCGTCGTCGTGGATGCCCCCGAATGCGTAGTCCCACAGCGACGCGACGACGTCGCCGGGGGCGGGCAGGTACCCCATCCGGATGCCGATGAGGGGAATCTCCCACGCCTGGTCGCGCCCCACCTGCCACAGGACGAGGAACAGAAACGGGATCGGGATCCCGAGGAGGATCCGCGTGAGGAGTGCGCGCTGATTGGGTCGCTGCGCGGGAGGGCGTCGGCGAACGGGTCGCGCCGTCGTCTGCGTGGCCATGCGGCCGCCCTTCTGGCGTGCGGGGGAGGCCGCAGCCGCCCCCGCACGCGCGATCACGAGGTGAAGGAGGTGTCCACGATGTCGTCGCCCGTGGGCGTCGTGGTGATGAGCCCGATCGAGGCCATCGCCTCGGCGAGGGCGGAGAGCTGTCCGACGTACTCGTCGGACAGATCCGAGCGCAGCCAGAAGTTCGCCAGCGCCGACGTGAACACGTCCTCGTCACCGCCGAACTCCTCGACCATGCCGGGCAGCCACTCCTCGATGTTGTCGGCCATGTAGGCGGTCGTCGCGGCGTGCGTGTCGACGACCTTCTGCACGAGCTCGGGGTTCTCCTCGATGAGCTTGCCGGTGGTGACCAGGCCGATGTTGACCTTGCCGATGGGCGTCGAGTACGGGTCGACGACCTCGGTGCCGCCGGCGTTCTTCGCGATCGAGACGCCGATCTCGACGCCCATGAACGCGTCGATGTCGCCCGCGATGAACGCCGATGCCATCTCGGGCACGGGGATCACCGACAGCTCGAAGTCCTCGGGGGTGAGACCGGCCTCGTCGATCAGCAGGCGGAGGGCGACCTCCTGGGCCGACCCCTGGACGATGCCGATCTTCTTGCCGACGAGCTCGTCGAGGCTCGACTCGCCGTTGCCGATGAAGCCGGATCCGCCGTCGGCGGCACTCGCGATGATCTTGAGATCGCGGCCCTGCGCGATCGAGGAGATCGTCGGCGTGACACCCGAGATCGCGAAGTCGATCGACCCCGACACGAGCGCGTCGGAGAGGGCGGGCGTCGTGTCGAGCGTGACGACCTCGAACTTCACACCGTCGACGGCGTGGTCGTCGTAGAGGAACGGCTGGTAGAAGTGCGGCTGGCCGCGCAGGGTGCCGATCTTGACGGTGACGGTCTCGGCGGCATCCGACGACGCGGGTGTCGTGTCACCCGAGCTGCAGGCGGACAGGATGAGGACGGATGCCACGGCCAGCGCGGCGGCGATGCGAGGACGGAATCGTGCCATGTGAAGGACTCCCGGGTTCGGTCCGCCGACGACACGGCCGACGGACGGTGCGAGGTGCTGTGTGGCCCCAGTAAAGCGAGCGCGGTCGCGCTCGCCATGAAGGCGGTGTAACGGTTGTGTTAAGTCATGACTGAACACGCGCGGAGTCGGTCGCGCATACGATGGGTCGCGCACGAGGACCGGAGGATGCCGTGGAAGAGAGCCCCCTGCCCGCACAGATCGGTGCGCGACTGCGTCGGCTGCGGACGGCCTCGGGCCGCTCCCTCGCGTCGGTCGCACAGCAGCTCGGCATCTCGTCGAGCGCGCTGTCGCAGATCGAGACGGGCACGATGCGTCCCTCGGTCAACCGGCTCGTCGAGCTCGTCGCCGTGCTGGGCGCTCCCGTGTCGGCGATCTTCGATGATCTCGATCTGTTCGCACCCGACCTCGATCACGCCGCGGGCGACGTCGCCGAACCCCTCCCGGGGGTCCTCGTCACCGGGCCGGGCGAGGCTGCCCCCGCGCAGCTGGACCAGGACGTGGTCTACCGACGACTGTCGCCGGCGCCTCTTCCCGGCGTGGACTTCTTCGAGTCGATCTACCCGCCTGGCTCCGCGTCGAGCGCCGACGGTGCGATGCTCGTGCACGACGGTCTCGAGTCGGGCTACGTGCGCTCGGGCGAGCTCACGTTCGAGTTCACGGAAGGCGCCGTGCGGCTCGGAGCAGGCGGGTCGCTCTCGTTCGCGGCGTCTCGGCCGCACCGCGTCGTCAACCAGACGGCGGAGGTGGCCTCGGCGATCTGGCTGACGATCCTCCCGGCGCGCGGCGTCTGAACCCTGCGGCGTTTCACACGCCCGTTACGTGGGGGTAATCGCTCGCGTCACGTTAAGCAATAGCTTTAGAGGCGTGAAGACCGGTGAAGAGCAGGTGGATGGCGCGGACCTCGTGATCCGTGCGGAGCGCGCGTGGATCGACGGTGCGTTCCGCCCCGCCGAGGTCGTCGTGCGCGGCGGAGTCATCGCGGACGTCCGGGTGCCCCACGGTGCCCCGCGCGGAGCCGTCGAAGTGCCCGAAGACGCGGTCCTCCTCCCTGGTCTCGTCGACTCGCACGTGCACGTCAACGAACCCGGCCGCACCGAGTGGGAGGGCTTCCGCGCGGCGACCCTCGCCGCCGCCGCGGGCGGCGTGACGACCCTCGTCGACATGCCGCTCAACTCGATCCCGCCGACCACGACGACGGAGGCCCTCGCGATCAAGCGGGCGGCTGCCGCGGCATCCGCCTATGTCGACATCGGGTTCTGGGGCGGCGCGGTTCCGGAGAACCTCGGTGCGCTCGGGCCGGTCCACGACGCGGGGGTGTACGGGTTCAAGAGCTTCCTCGCGCCCAGCGGCGTCGACGAGTTCGGACACCTCGATCGCGCCCAGCTCGACCGGGCGATGGCCGAGGTCGCGGCGATCGGCTCGCGCCTGATCGTCCACGCGGAAGACCCCGACCTCCTCTCCGGTGACGGGTCGCTCGGGCGCGGCTACGCCGCCTTCCTCGCGTCGCGCCCGCCGGCGAGCGAAGAGGCTGCGATCGACGCCGTCATCGCCGCCGCGCGGCGTCACGGCGCACGCGCCCACATCCTGCACCTGAGTGACGCGCGCGCCCTTCCCGCGATCGCGGCCGCCAAGGCCGACGGCGTCGACCTCACCGTCGAGACCTGCCCGCACTACCTGACGATCACCGCCGAAGAGATCCCCGACGGCGCGAGCGAGTTCAAGTGCTGCCCGCCGATCCGCGAAGCGGGCAATCAGGAGCTGTTGTGGCAGGGCATCCTCGACGGAACGATCGACGCGATCGTGAGCGACCACTCGCCCTCCACCGTCGACCTCAAGCGGTCGGGGAACGGCGACTTCGGTCTCGCGTGGGGCGGCATCGCCGGCCTGCAGGTGGGGCTCTCGGCCGTCTGGACCGAGGCGCGCCGCCGCGGCATCCCGCTCGACACCCTCCTGCCGCTGTTCACGACCGGTCCCGCGCGCGTCGCGGGGCTGACGGGCGTCGGCGAGATCGTCGTCGGCGCGTCCGCGCACCTCGCGGTGTTCGGCCTCGACGACACCCTGCGCATCGAGGCGCGCGCCCTGCAGCACCGCAACCCCATCTCGGCCTACGACGGCAAGGTCCTCACCGGACGCGTGCGCCGCACGTGGCTGCGCGGGCAGAGTGTGTACGACGCGAGCGAAGGCGGCGCCGGCGAGGCGCCGTGGCTGAGGCGCCCACCGGCGGGCCGCCTCCTGTCGAGAGGAACGGCGTGAGCGAGATCCTGCAGCCCGGAGTCGGGCCCATCCCCGGCGACCACTACGTCGCCGCGTCGCCGCAGACGGTGATGTGGGGGAGGTTGCCGTGCGAGACGGATGCCCCGGTGCTGGCCGTTCCGGCCGGGGCGACCGTCACGTTCGACACCGTCAGCCACGAAGGCATCCTGCCTGATCAGGGGCAGGATCCGTTCGCCTACTTCACGGGACACGGGGTCGCGCCCGAGGCCGTGCTCACCGACGCGATCGAGATCGCGGCATCCGTCCCCCGCGACGCCGTCGCCGACGGTCCGCACGTCGTCACGGGTCCCGTCTTCGTTGAGGGAGCCGAGCCCGGCGACCTGCTCAAGATCACGGTCGTCGATCTCGCACCGCGCGTGCCGTACGGCGTCATTTCGAACCGGCACGGCAAGGGGGCCCTGCCCGGCACGCTGCCGCGCGGCCCCGAGAACGTCAGCGTCTTCACGCCGGTCGCCGGCGGCGCCGGACGCCTGCCGCTCGTCGAGGGAGGCGATCGCGTCGTGGGCTTCCCGCTCGCGCCGTTCCTCGGCACGATGGGCGTCGCCGTCGCGGGGCCGGAGCGCCCCCACTCGGTGCCGCCCGGCTCGCACGGCGGCAACATCGACATCAACCTGCTCGTCGAGGGCACGGTCCTGTACCTGCCCGTGCAGGTGCCCGGCGCCCTCGCCTACGTCGGCGACCCGCACTTCGCGCAGGGCGACGGCGAAGTCGCGCTGACGGCGCTCGAGGCATCCCTGCGCGCGACGCTGCGCTTCGAGGTCGTGCCGCGCGCCGAAGCGCTCGCCGCCTTCGGCGAGGTCACCGGCCCCCTCGTGCGGACGGACGAGTACCTCGTGCCGACGGGACTCGACCCCAACCTCAACGAGGCGATGCGCAAGGCCGTGCGCGCGGCGCTCGACCTGCTCGCGGCCCGCTACGGCATGGCCGAGCACCTCGCCTACGCGTACCTGTCGGCGGCCACCGACTTCGACATCTCGCAGGTCGTCGACATCGTGTGCGGTGTGCACGCCCGCATCCGCGAGGCCGACTTCGCCGGCGTCGCGAGGGCGGGCGACGCGTGACCGAGATCCCCGCCGACCTGCGCGCGGCGTTCGACGCGTACGAGGCCGCGATCCTCGCGAACGACCTCGATGCGCTGGATGCCGCGTTCGCGCCCGGCGCCGAGACGATGCGCGGCGACGGCGCGGGCCTGCTCGTCGGGCACGACACGATCAGCGCGTTCCGCGGCGTGCGCGCTGGGGTTCCGCCCCGCACGATCGAGCGCATCGAGTATCGCCCGCTGGCAGACGGCGTCGCGCTGCTCGTGTCGGTCTCGCGCTTCCGCGGTGGTGGCACGGGACTGCAGACGCAGGTCTGGGAGCGCCTCGACGGGCGCTGGCTCATCACGGCCGCCCACGTCACGCCGCGCGCGCAGGCGCTCGACCGGTCGGTCTGGCGATCGGTCGGTGACCCGCTGTTCCAGGGCGCGTGGGAGGGTCCGCTCGAGGGCCTCACGGTCGCCGTCAAGGACCTCTTCGCCATCAAGGGCTACCGCATCGGCGCGGGCAACCCCACCTACCTCGACTCGGCGCGCGCCGAGACGACGACGGCTCCCGCCGTGGGCGACCTGCTCCGCGGCGGCGCGTCGCTGCGCGGCATCGCCCGCACCGACGAGTTCGCGTACTCGATCGCGGGCGACAACGCGCATTACGGCACCCCGCCCAACGGAGCCCTCCCGGGGGCCCTGCCCGGCGGCTCGTCGAGTGGACCGGCGACCGCCGTCGCGACAGGCCAGGCCGACATCGGCCTCGCGACCGACACCGCCGGCAGCGTGCGCGTGCCCGCGTCGTACCAGGGGCTGTGGGGTCTGCGTACGACGCACGGCCTCGTGCCGCGGCAGGGTCTGCTGCCTCTCGCGCAGAGCTTCGACACCGTGGGCTGGCTGACGCGCGACGGCGCGACCCTGCAGCGCGTCGCGGACTGGTGCCTCAGCTACGACGGGTCGGACTCGACCGAGTCGGTCTTCGGTGAGTCCGGCGCCGACCTGCCCTGGCGCTTCGTCATCCCGGCCGAGGCGCTGGATGCCGCGGATGCCGCCACGCGCGCCGCGTTCGAGGCCCTCGTCGCGGCATCCGCTCTGCCCGTCGAAACCGCCTCGATCGGCGACCTCGACGACTACCTCGTGCCGTTCCGCACGGTGCAGGGCGCGGAGGCCTGGCGCAACAACGGCGACTGGCTGCGCGCGCACCCGGGCGCCACGGGTCCCGCCGTCGCAGACCGCTTCCGCGCGGCCGCTGCCGTCACGGCCGCCGACGAGGCCGCGGCCCGCACCGCCCTCGCCCCGCTGCGCGCACGGCTGACCGACCTCGTGACGGATGCCGTCCTGATCCTGCCGACCGCGCCCGGCCCTGCCCCCGCGCGCACGGCCGGCGGCGAGGGCATCGACGCCGTGCGCCAGGCGACGCTGCGGCTCACGACCCCCGCCGCCGTCGCGGGGCTGCCCGCCCTCTCGGTGCCGCTCCTGACGGTCGCCTCGCCCCTCGGGCCGGCCCCCGTCGGCGTCTGCCTCGTCGCGCGCTCCGGAACCGACATCGCCCTCGTGCGGCAGGGCCTCGCCCTGCACGCACTCACCACCGGAACGGAAGCACCATGACCACCGTCATCCCCGGCCCCATCGACCCGCCTGCGCGCCTGCTCATGGGCCCCGGCCCGATCTCGGCCTACCCGAGCGTGCTGCGCGCGATGTCGGCACCCCTCGTCGGGCAGTACGACCCGTTCATGACGACGGCGATGGCCGAGACGCAGGAGCTCTACCGCGTCGTCTGGAACACCACCAACGACGCGACCCTGCTCGTCGACGGCACGAGCCGCGCCGGCATCGAGGCGGCGATCGTCTCGCTCGTGCGCCCCGGCGACCGCGTGCTGGTCCCCGTCTTCGGCCGGTTCGGGCATCTGCTCGCCGAGATCGCCGAGCGCGCGCAGGCCGAGGTGCACACGATCGAGACCGAGTGGGGGCAGGTGTTCCCGGCATCCGTCATCGAGGAGGCGATCATCCGCGTCAAGCCCGCCCTGCTCGCCCTCGTGCAGGGCGACACCTCGACGACGATGAACCAGCCGCTCGAGGACATCGGCGCGATCTGCGCCCGCCACGGCGTGCTGTTCTATTCCGACGCCACCGCATCGCTCGGCGGCAACGCCTTCGATGCGGATGCGTGGGGGCTGGATGCCGCGACCGCCGGACTGCAGAAGTGCCTCGGCGGGCCGTCGGGCTCGTCGCCGATCACGCTGTCGGAGCGCGCCGTCGAGGTCATCCGCTCGCGCGGCCGCGTCGAGGCGGGCATCCGTGAGGCGGGCGATGTCGCGGCATCCGACTTCGTGCTGTCGAACTACTTCGACCTCGGCATGATCCTCGACTATTGGGGGCCGCGGCGGCTCAACCACCACACCGAGGCGACGAGCATGCTGTACGCGGCGCGCGAGTGCGCACGCGTGCTGCTGCTCGAGGGGCGCGACGAGGTCATCGCCCGGCACGAGCTCGCCGGGCGCGCAATGCTCGCGGGCGTGCGGGGCCTCGGCCTCGGCGTCTTCGGCGACGTCGCGCACAAGATGAACAACGTCGTCGCCGTCGAGATCCCGGAGGGCGTGCCGGGGGATGCCGCGCGTTCGGCCCTGCTCGAGGACTTCGGCATCGAGATCGGCACCTCGTTCGGACCCCTGCACGGCCGCGTCTGGCGCATCGGGACGATGGGCTACAACGCCCGGAAGGACGCCGTGCTCACGACGCTCGCCGCGCTCGAGGCCGTGCTGCGGCGGTTCGGGGCCTCCGTGCCCGCCGGTGGCGGTGTCGAGGCGGCCGCTGACGTCTACGCGGGGGCCGCGTGAGCGCTGCGTCCCGCCTGCTCACCGCGTCGCCGGATGCCGTGGCGGCAGCCGCGCGCCGCGTCATGGCGCGCTGCGACGAGCTCGCCCGCGTCACCGCGACGCCGGGGCGCATCGAGCGCGTCTACCTCTCGCCCGAGCACGCCCGCGTCAACCGCCTCGCCGCCGAATGGATGCGCGAGGTCGGCATGCGCACGTGGCAGGATGCCGCCGGCAACCAGGTCGGGCGGATCGAGGCGGCCGGCGACGCCTTCCCCGGTGGTCGAGTGCCGTCGCGGAGCGACGCGTCCCCCGGTGGTCGAGTGCCGGGCGTATCGAGACCATCCGACGCTCCCGCACTGCTGCTGGGGTCCCACCTCGACACGGTCATCGACGCGGGCCGGTTCGACGGCATCGCGGGCGTGCTCATCGCGCTCGAGGTCGTGCGGCTGCTGCGGGTGCCGGCCGACACCGGCTGGGCCGTGCCGCTACCGTTCCCGATCGAGGTCGTCGCCTTCTCGGACGAAGAAGGCACCCGGTTCGGCAAGGCGCTGCTGGGTTCGTCGGCGGTCGCCGGTTCGTGGAACGACGCGTGGTGGACGTTGACGGATGCCGACGGCGTGAGCCTGCGGCAGGCGTTCCTCGAGTTCGGACTCGACCCCGCGCGCATCGGCGAGGCGGCTCGCCGCCCCGATGAGCTCGTCGCCTACCTCGAGGCCCACATCGAGCAGGGCCCCGCGCTCGACCGCGCCGGCGAGCCCCTCGCGGTCGTGTCGTCGATCGCGTCGGCGCGCCGGTTCCAGCTCGTCGTCGAGGGCGAGGCGCGGCACGCCGGCGGCACTCCCTACGACATGCGCCGCGATGCCCTGCTGGGCGCAAGCGAAGCGGCGCTCGCCGTCGAGCGCGTGTGCGCCGCGGAGCACCACATCATCGGCACGGTGGGCCGGTTCGAGGCCTTCCCCGGTGCCGTCAACGTGATCCCCGGCGAAGTGCGGTTCTCGCTCGATCTGCGCGGCGAGTTCGATGGCGAACGCGACCGCGTGTGGGACCTGCTCTCGCGCGACCTCGACGAGATCATGGGTCGCCGCGGCCTGCGCTGGTCGGCGCGTGAGGTGCACAGCGCCCCGGCCGTGTTCTGCGCGCCGTTGCTGCAGGATGTCGTGGCCGCCGGCATCCGCGCGACACTGCCCGTGCGTTCGGATGCGACGCCGGTCCTCTTCAGCCCGGCCGGCCACGACGGCATGGCGCTCGGCGCGATCACCGACGTGGGGATGCTGTTCCTGCGCAACCCCGACGGCATCAGTCATCACCCCGACGAGTTCGTCTCGGCCGGTGACGTGGCCCACGGCATCCGCGCCCTCGCCGAATCGATCCTGCACCTCGCCGCCGAGCCGCGCTGACCCGCTGCCCGTGCAGCCCGCGGCCCGCGCCCGCCGCGTCAGGGCCGCACGGGCAGCGACAGCGCGCCGGTCATCTCAGCGCCGGGCGATGCCTCGCTCCGCGCCGGCGGCACGTAGTCGCGCAACCGGGCGAGGGCCTCGTCGGCCTCGGTCGCGACGACGAGCATGTCGGTGTAGCGAGGGTGGGTGAAGCCGCGGTCGCGCATGTTCGCGACGAACGCGAGCAGCGGGTCGAAGTAGCCGTCGATGTTGAGCAGGCCGACGGGCTTCTGATGGATGCCCAGCTGCGCCCACGTCCACTGCTCGGTGAGCTCCTCGAGCGTGCCCGGCCCGCCGGGGAGGGCCAGAAACGCGTCGGCCCGGTCGGCCATCATCATCTTGCGCTCGTGCATCGTGTCGACGATGACGAGTTCGGCGATGTTGTGGTTGACGGCCTCACGCGCCTGCAGCGCGCGCGGGATGACGCCCGTGACGTGCGCGCCGGCTGCCACCGCGGCATCCGCCACCGTGCCCATGAGCCCGACGTGCCCACCGCCGTAGACGAGGTTCATGCCGGCCCGGCCGATCGCGGTGCCGACCGCGCGGGCGGCGTCGACGTAGATCGGGTCGAACCCCGGCGAGGATCCGCAGAAGACCGTGACTGTGAACCGTTCCATGGATAGACGCTAGAACTCGCGTGTTTCCGGGGCGTGCCTGCGTGTTTCCAGGCCGTGACAGCGCGGAAACATCGCCCGGATACCGTGACGAGCATGTCTGTTCTGGTCACCCACGCGCGTCTCATCACGATCCCCGCCGGCACCGCCGACCCCGGGTACATCGAGGACGGCTGGATGCTCATCGGAGACGGTCGCATCGCGGCGATCGGCTCCGGGACCCCGGATGTCACCGCCGACGAGGTCCTCGACGTGGCGGGCAAGTTCGTCGCCCCCGGGTTCGTCTCCAGCCACTCGCACCTGTTCACGTCGGGGCTGCGAGGGCTCGGCGTCGCCGACACGCTCTACGGCTGGTGCGACTCGATGCTCGGCACGACGGCGCACATGACGCCCGAGCAGATGTACTGGTCGACCCTGCACGGCAGCCTCGACTTCCTCGGCAACGGCGTCACGACGGCCTACAACTTCACTGACCCGCTGCAGGCCTGGGAGTCGATGGTCGACGGCAAGCGCGCCGGCACCGCCGGCATCCGCGACCTCGAATACCACTTCCGACAGGCCGACGGCACGCGGGACGCCGGCATCCGCTTCGTCGATGCGACCGGCATGGACGTCACCGTCGGCACCGCGGACGAGGTGTTCGAGCGTTTCGCCGCCGAGGTAGCCCACACCCGGAGCATGGACCCCGACTTCGCACTCGGCTCATCGATCATGGGCCAGGTGCAGTGGTCGCCGCACCCGGATGCCGCGGAGTTCGAGGTGGAGGCGATGCGCCGCTACGGCGTCACCAACCAGGCGCACTTCCTCGAGTCGCCCGAGGCGATCGAGCACCAGCAGTCGAAGTTCGCGCTGTACCGAGATGCCGGGGCGCTGGGCCTCGGCCTCATGTTCGGGCACTTCATCCAGACGACCCCCGAGATCATCGAGCAGGCGGTCGCCGGCGGTGCGTCGATGTCGTGGCAACCGGCATCCAATGGTCGGCTCGCATCCGGCGTGGCGCGCGTGCCCGAGATGCTCGCGATGGGAATGAAGGTGGGCGTCGGGCTCGACGACCAGGCGTGCACCGACGTCAGCGACCCCTGGCAGAACATGCGCATGGGCATCTACATGCAGCGGGCGCGGACCAAGGACCCGCTGTCGATGATGCCCGAGCGGATGCTGCGCCTGCACACCCTCGGCGGCGCCGAGATCCTCGGGGTCGACGACCGGGTCGGCAGCCTCGAGGTGGGCAAGTTCGCCGACTTCGTCGTGGTCGACCCGCGTCGCCCCGACGTCGGACCGCTGTGGCATCCGGTGCGGTCCTACGTCCTCGCGATGAGCCCGCGCAACCTCGAGGCGGTCTACGTCGGCGGCGTCCTCGTCGACGAGGGCGGCGTGTCGACGAACCCGCTGGCCGTCGAGGCTTCGGCGAAGGTGCACGAGCTGCCCGCGGCCCTCCTGCCGCACCGCGGCCACCCGCACTGAGCGGCGGGCGGGTCGGCTCAGCGCGAGCCGGTCATGCCCATGCGGGTGAGGGCGACGTTCTCGAGGATCTGCACGAGGTTGTAGAGCACGAGCGTGATGACGGTGATCAGCGCGATCGAGGCCCACACCTGCGTGAACTGGGCCTGCGCGTTGAACTTGAGGATCGACCCGCCGATCCCCGTGCCGGTCGAGAGCCACTCGGCGAGCAGTGCTCCCGTGACGGCGCCGGGCACCGAGACGCGGGCTGCGGCGAAGACGCTGGGCAGCGCCCCCGGCAGGTTGACCTTGCGGAGGGTGGTGAACCGACCGCCGCCGAACACCCGCACGACGTCGACGCTCTGCTGGCTCGCCCGGCTCAGGCCGAACAGCACGTTGGCGAGAGCGGGGAAGAGCACCACGATGGTGCCGATGACCGCGACGGATGCCGGGGTTCCGCGCCCGGTGACCAGGATGATCACGGGCGCGATCGCGACGAGCGGGATCGTCCGCAGCAGCAGCACGAGCGGCATGACGCCGGCCTCGATCGACCGCGACAGGCTGAACAGGATCGCGGCGACGATCGCGACGCTCATGCCGACGACGAACCCGATGGCCGCGTCCGCGAGGGTCACCGCGACCAGCGGGAACATCTGATCGCGATGCTCGGCGGCATCCTCGTCGGTGAACAGGAATCCCCACACGTCGAGCGGACCCTTGGCGACGAAGGGCGAGATGCCGGTGAAGCTGACGACGGCCTGCCACAGCAGGAGCAGGACGGCGAGGGTGAGCGCGGCGCCTCCCAGTGAGCGCAGCAGCGTCCTCCCGAGAGCGCGACGGCGCTCGGCACGCAGTCGCGCCTGCGCGGCGGCGTGGGCGGCGTCCTCGGCCGCGGGCGCCGCGCCCGTCGGATGCGTGGTGTCGACCATCAGCGTGCCTTCCCCGAGACCCACGGCGTGACGAGCCGTACGAGCAGACCGAACAGGCCGTACGCGACGAGCGCGAAGACGGCCGTGAGCAGGAACACCGACCAGACGCCGGCGGAGTCGAGCTGACCCTGCAGGCGGATGAGCGTGGGCCCCACGCCCGCGGTGATGGAGCCGAGGTACTCGCCCAGGACCGCGCCGAGGAACGCGCTCGGCACCGCGATCTGCAGGGCGTTGAGGATCGCGGGGAGCGCGGCGATCAAGCGGACCTTCACAAGCTGGGTCCACGCGCCGCCGCCGAAGACGCGGACGACGTCGAGCGAGGCCTTGTCGGCCGAGGTGAACCCGAGGATCGAGCCGACCACCGTGGTGAAGACGCACACGAGCGCGGCCAGGAAGATCGCGGTCGGCGACGGGTCGCCGGGGTTCTTGGCTCCGCCGAGCACGACGATCGAGATGCCGCCGACGGCGACGATCGGCAGGCAGTAGGTGACGACGGCGATCTGCGACACGAGCAGCTCGAGGCGCGGGAACAGCAGCACGAGGGCCGCGAGCAGCAGGGCGATGCCGTTGCCCCAGAGGTAGCCGACGGCCGCGGCGGTGACCGTGGGCTGGAACACGTTCCAGGCGCCGGCGATGTTGCCCTGCACGATGAGCCAATCGAAGACCGCCCCCGGCGAGGGGACCGGAGTAAAGCTCGTCCCCTCCTGCGGGCGGAAGGCGGTCGCCGAGAACAGCCACCAGAGCAGCACGAGCGCGCCGCCGCCGAGGATCCCCGAAACCCAGCCCGGGAGGCCCCTGCGGGTCACGCTCACGCCTCCGCTTCGGCGCGCCCGTCGGCCCCGAACAGCAGCTCGGAGGCGCGGTCGACGTAGGCGTGGAACTCGGGGGTGCGCATCATGTCGGGCGTGCGGGGACGCGGCAGGTCGATCTCGAGGATCTCCTTGATCCGCCCCGGGCGCGGCGACATCACCGCGACGCGGTCGGCGAGGAAGATCGCCTCGCTGATCCCGTGGGTCACGAGGAGCGTCGTCGCGGGCTTCTCGGTCCAGATGCGCAGCAGCTCGAGGTTGAGGTTCTGCCGGGTCATGTCGTCGAGCGCACCGAACGGCTCGTCGAGTAGCAGTACCGACGGCTTGAGGACGAGCGCCCGGGCGATCGAGGCGCGCTGGCGCATGCCGCCCGAGAGCTGCGCCGGCTTCGCGTTCGCGAAGTCCGCGAGCCCGACGAGCTCGATCAGCTCGTCGACGTACGCCTTGTCGACCTTGCGACCGGCGACCTCGAAGGGCAGTTCGATGTTCTTGCGGATGCTGCGCCACGGCAGCAGGGCGTGGTCCTGGAACGCGATCCCGAGCTCGCTGCGGGCTCGCAACTGGTCGGGCGTCTGCCCGTCGACGAGCGCCACGCCCGAGGACGTGTGCTCGAGCGCGGCGAGGATCCGAAGGATTGTCGACTTGCCGCATCCGGACGGACCGAGCAGCGCGAGGAAGGAGCCCTTCTCGGTGTGCAGATCGGTGTCCTGCAGCGCGGTCAGGGTCTTGCCGCCGCGCAGCGGGAAGGTCTTGGAGACTCCGGTGATCCGGATGCCGGTTCCCGCGAGGGAACCGGCATCCAGGGTGTCAGTGGTGCTCATGACGGGTCGGCCTGCTCAGGGCAGGTACTCCTTCAGGTCGGGGTTCTCGGCGTAGATCTCGTCGATGATCGTCGTGTCGAACAGGTCGTCGGCCTCGAGCTCCCAGCCCGACGCGGCGAGCGACGTGAGGGTCTGCTCCTTCAGCTCGTCCGAGATCGTGAACAGGCCATTCGCCTCGGTCTCCTCGGTCGAGATGAGCTTGGCCTGAGCGGCGAGGCCCGCCTCGACCTTGGCGGGGTCCAGCTCGCCGAACGTCAGGTCGCCGGCGGCGGCGGACTCGTTGTAGTGCTCGATGACCTTCGCGACCGTGTCGTCCACGGGCTCGGTGAAGGTGTCGGTCCAGCCCTTGATCTCGGCGGTGAGGAACGCCTTGATGAGCTCACGGTTCTCGGCGAGGTACTGGTCGGTGACCGAGAACGTCTCGGCCACGTAGGGCAGGCCGTTGTCGGCGTAGGCGAGGTTCGTCACCTCGTACCCGGCCATCTCGACCGTGATGGCCTCGTTGGTGAGGTAGGCCATGAAGCCGTCGACCTCGCCGTTCATGAGCGGCGTCGGGTCGAAGTCCACCGGGACGATCTCGACCTCGCTCTCGTCGATGCCGTTCGCGGCGAGGAGAGCCTGGAACACCGAGGCGTTCGAGTCCTGCACGCCGATCTTCTTGCCCTTGAGGTCCTCGGGCGTCTCGATGTCGGCGCCGTCGGCGAGCGAGAGGATCGTGAAGGGGTTCTTCTGGAACGTCGCGCCGACGATCTTCAGCGGCGCGTCCTCCGTCGCGACGGCCGCGCCGATGGATGCCGCATCGCTGAGTGCGACCTGGACCGTGCCGGAGAGGAGCTTGGCGACGCCGGTGTCGGGGCCGGCGATGCCGGTGACCTCCGAGAAGCCGGCCTCGTCGTAGTAGCCGTTGTCGTAGGCGTAGAACTCGCCCGCGAACTCCTCGTTCTTGATCCAGGAGTACTGGACGCTGATCGAGCCGAAGTCGGCGGCCTCGCCGGAGCTCGACGCCTCTTCGGCGCTCGTGCCGGCGCAGGCGGACAGGGCGAGGGCGGCGGTGGCGGCCAGGGCGAGGACGGTTCCGCCGCGGCGGCGGGTGAGGTGAGGTGCGTGCATCGGGACTCCATCTGTGAGAGGTGCAGTCGTTACGCTAGACCGCTCGTATTTCCGGCTGACGGTCAGTCACGTTTCCGACGTGTGACGGCGAGTTCCCAGACCCGGTCGCGGGAGAACGGCTGCACGAACGGGCGGGCGCCGAGCGCCCGTGCGATGGCGTTCCCGATCGCCGGGGCGACGGGGTTGTAGGGCGATTCGCTCATCGACTTCGCCCCGAACGGCCCCAGGTCGTCGCTCGTGTCGGCGAAGAGGACCTCGGTCTCGGGGATGTCGGCCGGCTGCGGCATCCGGTACAGCCGGAGGACCGGCGTCGTCACGCGGCCCGTGTCCGCGTCGACCATGACCTCCTCGTACAGGGCGCTGCCGATCCCCTGCGCTACGCCGCCCTCGATCTGGCCGCGGCACTGCGCGGGGTTCATGACGAAGCCCGCGTCGGCGGCGTGCACCGACTGCAGGATCCGCACGACACCCGTCTCGGGATCCACGGCAACGCGCACCGCGTGCACGTTGAAGGCGAGCGAGCGCTGCTCGCCCAGTTCCCCGCCGTGCGCCGAGAGCTCGCCGTCGGCGGTGAGCGCGGCGAAGCCCACCGTGCCGCGGGGCGTGGACACGCCGGTCTCCGTCAGCACCGCTTCGTCGGGGTCGGTGCCGGTGAGCGAGGCGGCGCGCTCCCGCATCCGCCTCGCGAGGGCGAGGCACGCCGCGTGCAGGGCCTTGCCGGCGACGGTGATGCCGGCCGAGGCGAACGCTCCCGTGTCGTGCGCGACGGCGTCGGTGTCGGCCGTCCACAGCTCGAGGCGGTCGAAGGATGCCGCGAGGTCGGTCGCGGCGATCTGACGAAGCACCGTCGTCGTGCCGTTGCCGAACTCCGTGGTCCCGGTGCGCAGCAGGTACGTACCGTCCGGTCGGAGGGTGGCGCTCGAGTGCGCGATGTGGCCGAAGGGCGCCATCGTCGCGATCATGGCGGCGGCCACCCCTTCGCCGACCCGCCAGCCGGCGGGCGCCTCGACGCCGTTGCCGCGTCGGAGCGCGTCCTGGGCGAGGTCGAGGCACTGGTCGAAGCCGTAGCTGCCCCAGACCAGGTCGTCGTGGCCGGGGTCGTCGCCGGGGCGGATGGCGTTGCGCCGCCGCAGGTCGAACGGATCGATGCCCAGCCGCTCGGCCAGCATGTCCATCGCCGACTCGACGCCGAGCATCACCTGCCCCAGCCCGTACCCGCGGAAGGCGCCGGAGGGGACGTTGTTCGTGTAGACGGCCTCCGCCTCGATGCGCCGGGCGGGGAAGCGGTAGATCGTCGTGGATTCCGCGAGCGAGTGGAAGAGCACGCCGCGCGAGTGGTTGCCGTAGGCGCCGGTGTCGCTCAGGACATCGAGCTTGAGCGCCGTCAGCATGCCGTGCGCGTCGGCCCCGAGGTCGACCCGCACGCGCATCGGATGCCGCACGGAGGTGCGCTGGAACTCGTCCGCGCGGCTGAGCTCGTACGCCACGGGTCTCCCGGTGCTCAGCACGGCGAGGGCGACGAGGTCCTCGGCGAAGATCTCCTGCTTGCCGCCGAAGCCGCCGCCCACGCGGGCGGTGTGCACACGGACCTGCTCGCGGTCGAGGTCGAACAGCCGCGCGATCTCGTCGCGGGCGAGGAAGGGCACCTGGGTCGACGCGCGGATGACGAGCCGGCCGTCGTCGTCGAGCCAGCCGACGGCCCCGTGCGTCTCGAGCTGGGCGTGGCTCACGCGCGACGTGCGCCAGGTGCCGCCGACGACGACGGCGCTCGCCGCGAGGATGTCGTCGACGTCGTCGCCGGACTCGACCCGCAGCACGACGTTGCGCCCGGCGTCGTCGACCCTGTCGGCGGGCGTGCGGTCGGGGTGGATGAGCGGTGCCCCCGGGCGCCGGGCGGCCTCGGGGTCGAAGACGGCGTCGAGCAGCTCGTACCGCACGCGCACGAGCGCGCGTGCGGCGTCGGCGGCCTCGGCCGTCTCGGCGACCACTGCGGCGACGCGCTGCCCGACGTGGCGCACGACGTCGTCGAGCATGCGGGTGTCGTCGGGGTCGTCCTCACGGTGCTCGTGGCGTCCCGTCGAGTAGCGCCGGTCGGGCACGTCGCGGTGCGTGAACACAGCGACGACGCCGGGAACGGCGAGGGCCGCGGCCGTGTCGATCGACAGGATGCGGGCGTGCGCATGCGGGCTCGTCACGACCCGGAGGACGAGCGCGCCGGATGCCGGATGCCCCGGCGGCAGGTCGAAGGTGAACGGCTCGGTGCCCTGCACGACGCGGGCGGCGGCCTCGGGCCGCGTCGAGTGCCCCACCCGTTCCGGGGCGGGGCCGCTCTCGCAGGCGGGGCCGGTCTCGCGCACGGGCCCGAGCACCGCGGCCGTGATCGCCTCGCGGATGGGACGGTACCCCGTGCACCGGCACAGGTTGCCCTTCATCCGGCGATCGAGGTCGGGAAGGTCGCTCGCGCACAGCGTCGAGGCGGTCACGCTCATCCCCGGCGAGCAGAAGCCGCACTGGAACCCGAAACCGTCGGCGATCGCCTGCTGCACCGGATGCAGGTCATCGCCCGGCGCGAGTCCCGCCGCGGTGGTCACGCGCCTGCCCTCGGCGCGGACCGCCGGGATGAGGCAGGAGTGCACCGGGTCGCCGTCGAGCAGCACGCTGCACGCGCCGCAGTCGCCCGCATCGCAGCCCTTCTTCACCGAGGTGCGATCGGCCTCGCGCAGCAGGGTCCGCAGGCACTGGCCGGGGCGGGGCTCCGCCTCCACCGGCTCGCCGTCGACCTCGAACCTCATGCGCCCCCCTCGATCAGTTCCACGCGGATCCGCTCCGCGAGCACCCCGCTCACGCCCCGTCGCCAGTCGGCCGACCCGAGGGGGTCGGTGTAGTACCCGGATGCCGCGGCCACCGCGGCGGCCAGGGCTGCGGCATCCGGCATCTCCGCGAAGCGCAGCACGGTGGGCGTCCAGGTCGCGGCGGTGATCGTGAACACCGACGCACCGTCGGGCTCGACCCGCCCGGTGACGACGGCGCCCGACCGGCCGTGCTCGGCGAGGGCGATCTTGCGCAGCAGCGCACGCGAGCGCAGCGCCTCGGCCGGCAGCCGGACCGCGCGCAGCACGTCGCCGCGGGCGAGCACGTTCGTGCCGTCGCCGGTGACGAGTTCGGCGACGGGGATGCGGCGCTCGCCGCCGTCCGCCGTCCAGACCTCCGCGACGCCGTCCAGGGCGACGCACAGCGAGACCATCGCGGCGGCGGCGAAGGAGCGGCAGAGGTTCCCGCCGACGGTGGCGGTGTTCCAGATCTTGAACGAGGCGAGCAGGGCGTTCGCGGCATCCGGCACGATCGCGGCTGCGCGCCAGTCCGCGGGGACGGGCAGCGCAGGGAGGCGGCCCTCCGCCCAGGCGACGAGCCGGGCAATCGTGCAGGTGGCGGCGATGCGCAGCCCACTCGCATCGATCTCGAGGTCGGGCCACCCCAGGGTCGTCAGGTCGACGAAGCCGGTCGTGCCCGGCTGCGGTTCGCTCATGAGCCAGGTGCCGCCGGCGATGACGACCTCTCCGGGCGCGAGCGCGAGGTCGCCGCGGTCGCGTGCGCGGCGATAGGAGGTGACGGACGTGATGTCCACGGCGGCCTCCGATCCCGGGTCCCGGTCGGGGCTCGGCCGGGGATCGCTCGATCGAACCACTCGGTCGTTTCCGCGGTGTTTCATGCGTTCGAAACGATGGCGCAACGCGGCGGTGCCGGCGCCGTCCTACCGTTGCCGGATGCAGGAGATCCTCGAAGCCGCCGCCGACTGGGCGCGCGCGGGGCGTGCATTCGCCGTCGCGACGGTGATCGCGGTGGCCGGCAGCGCGCCGCGCGAGATCGGGGCGAGCATGGTCGTCTCGGCCGACGGCGACCTGTTCGGCAACGTCTCGGCGGGCTGCGTCGAGGGCGCCGTCTACGGCACCTCGCTCGAGGTCATCGCCGACGGAGCGCCCGTCGTGGAGCGCTTCGGCTACAGCGACGCCGATGCGATCGAGATCGGGCTCACGTGCGGCGGCGTCGTCGAGGTGCTCGTGCGCCGCATCCTTCCCGGCTCGGCGGAGGCCCGCGAGCTCATCCTGCTCGCGGAGCGGGATGCCGCCGGCATTCCCACCCGGTTCGACCTCGCCCTCTCGGGGGCGCACCTCGGGCACGGCCGCATCGTCGACGTCGACTCGGCGCCCGATCCGACGGCCCTGTCGGTCGTGGTGGGAGCGCAGCCGCGGCTGATCGTCGTCGGCGCCGTCGAGTTCGCCGTCGCCCTCACGCGCCTGGGTGTCGCCGCGGGCATGCGGGTCACCATCGTCGACGGGCGCGCCGTCTTCGCGACCGCCGCCCGCTTCCCCGGGGCGGAGGTCGTCGTCGACCGTCCCGGCCGCTACCTCGCGGCGCAGCGCCTCGTCCCGCGCGACGCGGTCTGCGTGCTCAGCCACGACCCCAAGTTCGACGTCCCCGCCCTCCAGGCCGCCCTCGCCTCCGCGGCCGGCTACGTCGGGGCGATGGGGAGCCGGCGCACGCACGACGACCGTGCTCGACGCCTCCGCGAGGCAGGCGTCCGGGACGACGCGCTCGCGAGGCTGCGCTCTCCCCTGGGACTCGACCTCGGCGGCCGGACGCCGGCCGAGACCGCGCTGTCGATCCTCGCCGAGATCGTCGCCGACCGGCACGGAGCCAGCGGGATGCGGTTGACCGAGCGCTCCGGGCCGGTCCACGCCGGGACGGTCGTGTCCTGATGCGGGTGCGGGGCGTCGTCCTCGCCGCCGGCGCCGGCACGCGCTACGGGCATCCCAAGGTGCTGGCCCGCACCGACGACGGCACCCCGTGGGTGACCCGCGTCGCCGAGGCGCTCGCCGCCGGCGGCTGCGACGAGGTCGGCGTCCTGCTGGGAGCACGCGCCGAGGAGGCCCTTCCGTTGGTGCCGCGTCGGTGCGACGTCACCGTCGTCCCCGACTGGCGACGCGGTGTCTCGGCCACCGTGCGGCGGGCCCTCGCGGCGGCGGCGGACTCGACGGCCGATGCGCTGCTGGTCGTTCCCGTCGATGTGCCGGGGCTCCCGGCATCCGTCTGTCGCCGCATCGTCGCGTCGGCGATCGGACCGGCCGCGCTCGTCCGAGCCGGATTCGACGGGATGCCGGGGCACCCCGTGCTGATCGGGCGCGACCACTGGGCCGAGCTCGCCGCCGCAGTGACGGGTGACCGCGGCGCCGGACCCCTCCTCGCGGCGCGCGGGGCGCTCGTCGTGGAGTGCGGTGACCTGTGGGACGGCGCCGACACCGACCTTCCGCAGCCGATCAGCCGCCGATGACGATGTTCTCCGGCCGCTCGCCGGCCAGGACGTGGGCGATCTGACGCCGGAGGAGCGCGACCATCCGGGGCCGCATGGCGCTGCTCGCCCCGCCGACGTGCGGCGAGATCAGCACCCCGTCGTTCCGCCACAGGGGGTGGTCCGCGGGCAGCGGCTCGGGGTCGGTGACGTCGAGCGCGGCGCGGATGCGCCCGGCCGCGGTGTGGCGCACCAGTGCGTCGGTGTCGATGAGCGGGCCGCGGCCGACGTTGACGACGAGCGCGCCGTCGGGCAGAGCGGCGAGCTCTGCGTCGCCGACGATGTGCCGCGTCGCATCGCCGCCGGGGAGGGACACGATCATGATGTCGGTCGTCGGCAGGAGGTCCCCCAGCTCGTCGATGCCGTGCACGTGGACGCCGTCCTCGTCGCGGGCCCGTGAGGCGACCGGGACGATCTCGACCTCGAACGGGGCGAGTCGGGCGGCGATCGCGGTGCCGACGCCGCCGTAGCCGAGGAGCAGGACGCGGCGGTCGGCGAGGCTGTCGGTGAGGACGGGGTTCCACCGGCCCTCTCGCCCGTCGACGGCGAACCTGTCGATGCGACGCTGCGACGCGAGCACCAGACCCACCGCGAGTTCGGCCGTGGAGGTCTCGTGCACCGTGGTGGCGTTGGCGAAGACGGTGCCGGGCGGGAGCTTGTCGGCGATGCCCTCATAGCCGATCGCCTGTCCCTGCACGAGGCCGATCTCGACGCCGGCCAGACGATCGAAGGTGACGTCCGACATGTAGGGCGGCACGACGATGTCGATCCGTGGGCGCGGCGCGGGGGTGTCCAACGCCCAGACGATCACCTCGACGCCGTCGGGCACGGGGGCGAGGTCCGCGGCGAGACCCGCGGTCGGGACGGTCACGACGAGGGTCATCCCCTCACGCTACCTTCGGTCCGACACGGACGCCGTGGCATCTCGCGCGGGCGCCCGCGCGGCGCTACTGTCGCCCCGACAGCACTTCTACGACGGGTCCTACTTCTGGGCGGCGATCGTCACCGCGGTCCTGCTGTGGGCGGGGTTCACGGCATCCCGGTTCATCACGCATGACGCCTTCGAGGGGCGGCCGTCCTCGCTCACGGTGATGAACATCGGGCACGAGCTCGTCACGGTCCTCGTCATGGCCGTGATCATCGGCGTCTGGCCCCGGCGGGGACTGTCTGACGGCTCAGGCGGCGGAGTGCACGACCGCGGAGACCGCCGCGGTGAAGAAGCGCAGACCGTCGACGCCCGATCGCATGGCGGCGGGGGTGTCGGGACCGAAGCCCGGCTCGATCGCGTGCTCGGGGTGGGGCATGAGACCCACGACGTTGCCGCCCTCGTTCGTCAGGCCCGCGATGTCGTCGATCGACCCGTTCGGGTTGACGCCGGCGTAGCGGAACGCGACGAGGTTCTCGCCCTGGATCCGCTTGAGCGTCTCGTCGGAGGCGATGTAGCCGCCGTCGGCGTTCTTGAGCGGGATGACGATCTCCTGCCCGCGGCGGAACTCGTTCGTCCACGCGGTGTCGGCGTTCTCGACGACGAGCCGCTGGTCGCGGCGGATGAACTGCTGGTGGGCGTTGCGGATCAGTCCGCCCGGCAGCAGGTGCGCCTCGACGAGCATCTGGAAGCCGTTGCAGATGCCGAGGATGGGCATGCCCTTCGCCGCGGCATCCTTCACCTCGGACATGATCGGCGCGAGCGCGGCGATCGCGCCGGCGCGCAGGTAGTCGCCGTAGCTGAACCCGCCCGGCAGGACGAGGGCGTCGACGCCGTCGAGATCGTGCGAGCCGTGCCAGAGGGCGACGGGCTCGGCGCCGGCGAGACGCACGGCGCGGCGCGCGTCGCCGTCGTCGAGCGAGCCGGGGAAGGTGATGACCCCGACGCGGACGGTCACTCGACGACCTCGATGCCCACGACGTCCTCGATGACCGAGTTCGACAGGATCTCGTCGGCGATGGTCTTGACGGCGGCGAGGGTCTGCTCGTCGGCGCTGTCGACCGTGAGCTCGAACCGCTTGCCGATGCGGACGTCGCCGAATCCGGCGTGACCGAGGCGCTGCAGGGCGCCGGCGACGGCCTTCCCCTGCGGGTCCAGGAGCTCGGCCTTGGGCATGACGTCGACGACGATGGTGGGCATCAGAAAGCTCCGGGAAGTCGCGGGCAGGGTGCGCGACCAGTCTAGAGCCCGCGCCGCGCCGCCGTTGCGTTCCACCGCGGCCGTCCGTGACCAAACCGTGACTCCCGCCGTGGGAGCGCTCCCCTGACAGTCGTGGGAGCGATCCCATAACGTCTCCCACAACCCGATGAGAGCGCTCCCAAAGGCGGAGTACGGCACCTGGCTCTCGTCCACACCACAAAGGAGTGTCCTGTGAACTCACGCGTTCTGCGACGCGTCGGAATCATCGCCGGCGCGGCCGCATCGTCCGCTCTCGTCCTGGCCGGCTGCTCGGCCGGCGGTACCGGCGGCACCGGCAGCGGCGGTGGCGGCGACGACGTCACCCTCACCATCACGACCTTCGGCACCTTCGGCTACGAGGACCTCTACAAGGAGTACGAAGAGGCCAACCCGGGCGTGAAGATCGAAGCCACCAACATCGACACCGGCGGCAACGCGCGCACCGACCTCTTCACGAAGATCGGCGCCGGCGGGCTCTCCGACATCGTGGCGATCGAGGAGGGCTGGCTCGGCGCGATCATGGAGGAGGGCGTCGTCGAGAACTTCGCCGACCTGCGCGACTACGGCATCGAGGACCGCAAGGCCGACTGGGTCGATTGGAAGTACGAGACCGCCACGGCACCCGACGGTCGTGTCATCGGCTACGGCACCGACATCGGCCCGAGCGGCATCTGCTACAACGCCCCGGCGTTCGAGGCGGCCGGCCTGCCGACCGACCGCGAGAGTGTCGCCGAGCTGCTCGACGGCGACTGGGAGAACTACTTCGAGATCGGCCAGAAGTACGCCGACGACACCGGCAAGGGGTGGTACGACCACTCCGGCTTCGTCTGGAACGCCATGGTCAACCAGCTCGACGAGGGTTACTACACCGCCGACGGGACGCTCAACGTCGAAGGCAACGCCGAGCTCAAGCGGCGCTTCGAGCTCCTCGGCGCCGCCACCGAGGGTGGCCAGTCCGCCGCGCAGGCGGCGTGGGACTGGAACGGCAACAAGTCGTTCGTCGACGGGACGTTCGCGACCTTCGTCTGCCCGGGATGGATGCTGGGCATCGTCAAGGAGCGCGTCGAGAGCGCGGGCGGGGACGCCTCCACCGGGTGGGACTTCGCGGATGTCTTCCCCGGCGGCGCAGCCAACTGGGGCGGCGCGTGGCTGTCGGTCTCCGAGACCTCGGAGCACAAGGAAGCGGCGGCGAAGCTCGCCGACTGGCTGACGCAGCCCGAGCAGCAGGTCACGCAGTCGGCGGCTGCGGGCAACTTCCCGTCGACCATCGAGGCGCAGGAGAAGCTCGCGAGCGACGCGACGCCCAACGAGTTCTTCAACGACGCCCCGACCGGTGCGATCCTCGCTGAGCGTGCCAAGGGTGTCGTCGCCCAGTACAAGGGACCGGACGACTCGGTCATCCAGGAGAACGTCTTCGGGCCCGCGCTGAGCGCGCTGGACCGGGGCGAGGTCGACACCGCCGGCGCGTGGGACAAGGCCCTCGCGGAGCTGGCCAAGCAGGTCGAGTCCGACTAGGACCTCCCGCACGGGTCACCGGCATCGCCGGTGACCCGTGCACCATCCCGGCGCACACGAGAGGACACCATGACCACCACCGCTTCGCCGCCGCCTCGCGTGCGCCCGGAGGCCCCGACCGACGTCGCGGCTCGACCGCCGCGCCTCACCGCACGTCAGCGCCTGTCGCGGTTCGCGTATCGCGGTTCGCCGTACGCCTACATCGCCCCGTTCTTCCTCCTCTTCGCCCTCGTCGGTCTTTTCCCGCTGCTGTACACGGTCAACGTCTCGTTGTTCGACTGGGATCTGCTGAGCGGTCAGGACGAGTTCGTCGGCGCGGGCAACTTCGTGAGCGTGCTCCAGGACGACTCGTTCTGGAAGTCCATCGGCAACACCTTGAGCATCTTCCTGCTCTCGGCGATCCCGCAGCTCTCCGTGGCGCTCCTGGTGGCCTACCTCCTGGACCGCGGTCTGCGTGCGCCGACCTTCTGGCGGATGAGCGTCCTCATCCCCTTCGTGGTCACCCCCGTCGCCACCGCGTTGATCTTCTCCAGCGCCTTCAACGAGGCCGACGGCCTCGTCAACAACGTGCTGAACCTCGTCGGCATCCCCGACCAGGAGTGGAAGCACGACACGTTCCTCAGCCACATCGCGATCGCCACGATGGTCAACTTCCGGTGGACGGGATACAACGCCCTCATCCTCCTCGCGGCCATGCAGGCGGTGCCGCGCGACCTCTACGAGTCGGCCGCCATCGACGGTGCGGGACCCGCGCGCCGGTTCTTCTCGATCACGATCCCCTCGATCCGACCGACGCTCATCTTCGTCATCATCACCGCGACGATCGGCGGTCTGCAGATCTTCGCGGAGCCCCGGCTGTTCGACGTGTCGACCGCCGGCGGCACCGGCGGCAGCGACCGGCAGTTCCAGACGACGGTCCTCTACCTCTGGGAGCTGGCGTTCTTCCGCCGCGATCTCGGCGAAGGCTCGGCCGTCGCCATCCTCCTGTTCGTCCTCATCGTCGGGATCGGCCTCATCAACTTCCTCGTCTCGCGCGGCATCGCCGGCGGCGCGGAGCGTGCCGACCGCAAGGCGCGCCGCGCGCGTCGTCCCGACTCCACGAAAGGCACCCGATGACCACCGCGATCCCGGCACCGCTGCCCGTCCAGCAGGTCGACGTCGTCGAGCCCGAGCGTCCGCGCCGCGGCGGCCGTCGACGTCCCCGCGAGAGCGGGCCGGCCGGCATCGGCAGCCGCCCCGGCTTCCTGACCTACGGACTGCTGACCGCGTTCGTCATCGGCAGCGTCTACCCGATGTGGTGGTCGTTCGTCGTCGGCAGCGGCACCAACGCCACGCGGGCGGAGACTCTTCCGCTCATCCCGGGCGGCAACTTCCTGGCGAACGCCATGAAGGTCCTCGACGCCATCCCGTTCTGGGTCGCCCTGGGTAACTCGGTCCTCATCTCGTCGATCATCACGGTCTCGGTCGTGTCGTTCTCCACCCTCGCGGGCTACGCGTTCGCGAAGCTGCGGTTCAAGGGCCGCGACGGCCTCATGGTCTTCGTCGTCGCGACGATGGCGATCCCCACGCAGCTCGGCATCATCCCGCTGTTCATGCTGATGCGCGAGCTGGGCTGGACCGGCAGCATCGGGGCCGTCATCATCCCGACCCTCGTCACGGCGTTCGGTGTCTTCTTCATGCGGCAGTACCTCGTGGACGTCATCCCCGACGAGCTCATCGAGGCCGCCCGCGTCGACGGCGCGGGGCAGTTCCGCACCTTCCTCACGGTGGGTGTGCCGGCGGCGCGACCGGCCATGGCGATCCTCGGCCTGTTCACGTTCATGACGGCATGGACCGACTTCCTGTGGCCCCTGCTGGTGCTCAAGCCGCAGAGCCCGACGCTGCAGACGGCGCTCAGCCAGCTGCAGTCGGGCTACTACGTCGACTACTCGATCGTCCTGACGGGCGCGATCCTGGCGACGCTCCCGCTCCTGGTGCTCTTCGTGGTCGCGGGCAAGCAGCTCATCAGCGGCATCATGGCCGGCGCGGTCAAGGGCTGACGGTCATCCGGTGAACGTCCTCGCGCAGGAGTACTCTGCCCCCGTGCCCGCCACCCGCATCCGCCCCTTCCCGACCGGCTTCCTCTTCGGGGCGGCGACCGCCGCCTACCAGATCGAGGGCGCCGCCTTCGAGGACGGTCGCACCGCGTCGATCTGGGACGCCTTCAGCCGGGTGCCGGGGGCCGTCATCAACGCCGACAACGGCGACGTCGCGTGCGACCACTACCACCGCTACCGCGGCGACGTCGCGCTCATGAAGGAGCTGGGCCTCGACACCTACCGGTTCTCCACGTCGTGGTCGCGCGTGCGCCCCGACGGCGGCGCGGTGAACCCGAAGGGTATCGACTTCTACGAGCGTCTCGTCGACGAGCTGCTGGGTGCCGGCATCCGCCCCTGGCTCACGCTCTACCACTGGGACCTGCCGCAGGCGCTCGAGGAGCGGGGCGGGTGGACGGCGCGCGAGACCAGCGAGCGGTTCGCCGAGTACGCCCTGTCGGTCCACGACGCGCTCGGCGACCGCGTGACGGACTGGACGACGCTCAACGAGCCCTGGTGCTCGTCGTTCCTCGGCTACACCGGCGGCATCCACGCGCCCGGCCGGTTCAGCATCGCCGACGGGATGCTGGCCTCCCACCACCTGCTGCGCGGACACGGTCTCGTCGTCGAGGAGCTGCGCCGTCGCGACCCCGCGCTGAACCTCGGCATCACCCTGAACCTGACGGTCGCCGAGGCGGCGGACCCCGCCAGACCCGAGGACGTGGATGCCGCGCGCCGGATCGACGGGCAGTTCAACCGCTGGTTCCTCGACCCGATCTTCCGCGGCGGCTACCCGGAGGACATCGTCGCCGACATCCGCGCCGTCGACGCGGACGCGGTCGCGCGCTTCGAGGCGGCGGTGCTGCCCGGCGACCTCGACACCATCTCCCGGCGGCTCGACGTGCTGGGCGTCAACTACTACCACGGCGAGTTCGTCGGCGGCACGGCCCCCGCGGACCCGCCGCTGCCCGGCGATGCCCCGACCGACCGCGCGGTCGGGTCGCCGTGGCCGGCGGGCGACGGCATCCACTGGTACGAGCGCGGACTGCCGCGGACGGCGATGCACTGGGAGGTGCAACCCGAGGCGTTGACGGTGCTGCTCGAGCGGGTCTGGGACGAGTACGCGAAGGATGCCGGGACGGCGCTGTTCGTGACCGAGAACGGCGCGGCCTACGACGACGAGGCGGTCGTGGACGGCGGCACCGTGCGCGTGCACGATGCGGACCGGGTCGGGTTCCTGCGCGGCCACCTCGCCGCGATCCTGGATGCCGCCGACGCCGGCGTCGACGTCCGCGGCTACTTCTACTGGTCGCTCATGGACAACTTCGAGTGGGCGTGGGGCTACGACAAACGCTTCGGTCTCATCCGGGTCGATTACGCCACGCAGGAACGGACGTTCAAAGACAGCGCCCTGGAGTATCGTCGGGTCATCGCCGCCCGAGCGATGGAATGACTGCACTCCGCGAGGTGACCGTGTCCGATGTCCTCCACCCCCCGGTGACGATCGAAGAGGTCGCCTCGGCGGCGGGGGTGTCCCGCTCCACGGTCTCGCGCGTCGTGAACGGTTCGACGGCCGTCAGCCCCGCCGCGCTCGCCGCCGTCCGCCGCGCGATCGATGAGCTCAACTACGTGCCCAACCGGGCTGCGCGCTCGCTCGCCAGCCGCGCCACGATGGCCGTCGCGCTCGTCGTCCCCGAGGACACGACGCGGTTCTTCGGCGACCCGTTCTTCGCGGCGATCGTCAGCGGGATCAACAAGCGGATCTCGAAGTCGGAGTACGTCCTCAACCTGATCATCGCCAGCGACGATCCGAACGACAAAGCCACCGAGTACCTCCGCAGCGGAGCGGTCGACGGCGCGATCATCGTGTCGCACCACACGAGTGACGCGTTCATCGACCGCATCGCCGCCGCGATGCCCGTCGTGTTCGGCGGGCGACCCGTGCGCCAGCGCGAACGCGATTACTACGTCGACGTGGACAACGTCGAGGGCGGCCGTGTCGCGACGCAGCATCTTCTCGACCGGGGTCGGCGCAGGCTCGCCATGGTCACGGGCCCGACGACGATGCCGGGCGGCATCGACCGGCTGACCGGATTCCACGAGGCGCTGGACGCTGCGGGCCTGTCGCCCGTCGCGGTGGAAGACGGCGACTTCACCGCCGCGGGCGGCGCCGCCGCGGTCACGCGGATCCTCCGGTCGGGTGCCGAGTTCGACGGACTGTTCGTCGCGAGCGACCTGATGGCGGGAGCCGTCCTGACCGAGCTGACGCGCGCCGGCATCCGCGTCCCCGAGGACGTCGCGATCGTCGGCTACGACGATTCCCCTGTCGCCACGTCGGTCTCGCCCGCGTTGACGACGGTGCGTCAGCCGTCGCTCGAGCAGGGCGAGGTGATGGCGGACATCCTCCTCACCCTCTTGTCGGGCGGATACCCGCCGCGCGAGAGCCTGCTCGACACGCAGCTGATCGTCCGCGAGTCCGCCTGACGCGGCTCACGCGACGGCGGTCGCGTGCAGCGTGTTGCGCCACGGGTCGGTGAAGGTCACCGTCCGACCGTCGTCGGCCACCTGCACGCCGTGGTGCCGCAGGCGTTCGCTCAGTTCGCCGAGACCGTCGCGGTCGGGCAGGGCGAGGTCGACGCGGCCGAGGCCGAGCGCGGGCATGCGCGGCCCCGCGCCGCGCGAGTTCCAGACGTTCATCGCCATGTGGTGGTGGTAGCCGCCCGCACTCACGAACAGGGCGGAACCGCTGAGCTCCGCAGTGACATCGAACCCGAGCGTGTCGACGTAGAAGGAGCGGGCGGTCTCGACATCCCCCACCGACAGGTGGACGTGACCGACGGATGCCGCCTCGTCGGCGGTCGCGCCCGCTGCGGCGGCGTCGGTCAGGTGCTCGCGGATGAAGGCGTTCGGGTCGAGGAAGAGCGTCGCCATCTCCACCCGTCCGTGCGTCCACGACCAGGCGCTCCGGTCGCGGTCCCAGTAGAGCTCGATGCCGTTGCCCTCGGGGTCGGTGGCGTAGAAGGCCTGGCTCACGAGGTGGTCGGCGCTGCCCGTGAAGGTCTGGGGCGCATGGCGTGCGAGGGAGTACAGGGCCGCCGCGAGCGCCGTCTGCGATTCGAAGAGGATCGCGGTGTGGAACAGTCCCGCGGAACCTGCGGGGGCGTGGCGCAGCGACGGTTCGGCTCGGAGCACGACGATCGGGCGGTTCGCACGACCGAGCGTCACCGTGTCGCCCTCCGCGTCGAGCACCTGCAGTGTGATGACGTCGCGGTAGAACCGGGTCATCCCGTCGAGGTCTGCGACCAGGAGCGTGACCGCACCCATCGACGTGTCGGGCGCGAGACGGTCCGGCGTAGGCGTATTCACATGAATCGGTAACGCCGCCGCTTCCCGTTTGTTCCCGCGGCGCCGGAACTCAGTCCGGGTCGCCGCCCAGCTGACCGATCGGGACGATCGGGCCCCCGTCATCCGCCCCCGTCTTGCGCGCCCGGGCGATGGCGTTGCCGCCGTGGTAGATCGCGAGCGCGGCGAGGGTGCCGAGGACGATGCCGCCGAACTGCAGCTGGCCGAGGTCCATCGTGAAGTTCGCGATCGCGATGACGAAGGCGACCGCGACCGTGTACTGGTTGACCGGGCGGGAGAAGTCGACCTGGTTGTCGACCCAGATCTTGATGCCGATGACGCCGATGAGGCCGTAGAGGGCGGTCGTCACGCCGCCGATCACGCCGCTCGGGATCGTGAAGAGCACGGCGCCCACGACGGGTGAGAACGACAGCAGCACCGCGATGATGCCCGCCACCCAGTACGCGGCCGTGGAGTAGATGCGGGTGGCCGCCATGACGCCGATGTTCTCGCCGTAGGTCGTC
Organism: Microbacterium sp. NPDC080220; assembly: GCF_040686395.1. Taxonomy (NCBI): domain Bacteria; kingdom Bacillati; phylum Actinomycetota; class Actinomycetes; order Micrococcales; family Microbacteriaceae; genus Microbacterium; species Microbacterium sp. NPDC080220. Next base: position 130,785 of record NZ_JBFBOP010000004.1, on the reverse strand, counting down.
GTGCCCGAGCCGCCGAACGCGCCGGCGAGGGTCGTTGCGAGTCCGTCGGCGACGAGGGCGCGACCGGTCCGCGTGTTGACGGTGGGGTCGCCGGTCATGGTCGCGACGCCGCGGACGTGTCCGACGTTCTCGGCCACGAGCACCAGCACCACCGGCAGGAACATCGGGAGCAGGCCCCACGCGATCGGGTCGCCGAAGGACGGCAGGTGGAAGGCGGGCAACCCGAACCACGCGCGGTCCTCGATGAGCTTCGCCACACCGGTGAAGTCGACGCGGCCCATGATCAGCGCCGCGATGTAGCCGACGACGACACCGAGGAAGATCGAGACGCGCCCGAGGATGCCGCGGAACAGCACCGCGAACAGGATGCACGCGACGAGCGTGATCGTCGCGAGCACGGCGTCGGTCGTGAAGTTGTTCCAGGCGGCGGGTGCCAGGTTCAGGCCGATGAGCGCGACGATCGCTCCCGACACGACCGGCGGCATGAGCTTCTCGAGCCAGCGCGTCCCCGTCGCCTGCACGAGGAAGCCGATGCCGGCGAGCAGGAGGCCGGCGACGAACACGCCGACGAGCGCCTGCCCGATCTGCTCGGGGCTGTCGAGCGGCTTGCCCTCGCCCGGCCCGAAGGCGGTGATCGGCGCGATGAACGCGAACGACGACCCGAGGTAGCTGGGGAGGCGGTTGCGGGTGAGGAGCAGGAAGAGGAGGGTGCCGAGGCCCGAGAAGAGCAGCGTCGTGCTGACGGGGAACCCGGTGAGCAGGGGCACGAGGAAGGTGGCGCCGAACATCGCGACGACGTGCTGGGCGCCGATGGCGATCGTGCTGCCCCAGCCGAGGCGCTCGCGGGGGGTGACGACGGCACCGGGGGCGACGCGACGGCCGTCGCCGTGGAGGGTCCAGATGGGCATGCGCGTACTCCTCGGGTGATGGGGGGATGCCTGGCGTCAGGCTACCTGGGAGTCGGCTGAGTGCGTGGGAGCGACGCCGTCAGGACGTGAGGCGTTCGAGCAGCTCGCGGTACTTCGCCGCCGTCTGGGCGACGATCTCGTCGGGGACGACGGGCGGCGTGCCCTGCATGTCCCAATGCGCCGCCAGCCAGTCGCGCACGATCTGCTTGTCGAAGCTCGCCATGCGCGCGGCGGGGGTCTCGGCGGTGCGCCAGGTCTCGGCATCCCAATACCGCGACGAGTCGCTCGTGAGCACCTCGTCGGCGAGGGTGAGGACGCCGTCGGCGTCGAGGCCGAACTCGAACTTCGTGTCGGCGAGGATCAGCCCCTTCGCCTCGGCGAGGGCGGCGGCGCGGCGGTAGATCTCGAGCGACGCGTCGCGCAGCTCCGCCGCGCGCTCCGGTCCGACGAGCTCGACGGTGCGCTCGAAGGAGATGTTCTCGTCGTGCTCGCCGAGCGGGGCCTTGTAGGCGGGGGTGAAGATCGGTTCCGGCAGGCGGTCGCCGTTGCCGAGGCCGGTGGGGAGGGGGATGCCGCAGACCGTGCCGTCCGCCTGGTACTCGACCCATCCCGAGCCGGTCAGGTAGCCGCGGACGACGCACTCGACCGGCAGCATGTCGAGCGAACGGACGACCATGCCGCGCCCGTCGGTCGCGGCCGGCGGCGTCTGGCCGGGGAGGAGGTGGTTGGCGATCGCGCGGCCGCCGTCGGCACCGGCGAGTTGCTCGAACCACCACAGCGACAGCGAGGTGAGGAGGGCGCCCTTGCCGGGGATCGCCGGCTCGAGCACGTGGTCGAACGCGCTGACACGGTCGCTGGCGACCACGAGCAGTCGGCCGTCATCGGCGCCGTCGGAGGGCCGGTAGAGGTCGCGGACCTTGCCCGAGTACACGTGGGTCCATCCGGGCAGGGGGGTCGCGGCATCCGTCACCAGCCCATTATGTCGGGCGCGCGGAGCGCGTACCGTGGCGGGATGCGTCGCCCCCTGCTCGCCCTGACCGCCCTCGCGGTGTCGTTCGGACTGAGCGGCTGCGTCTCGACCGCCGCGGTCGATGACGACGCGCCGACGCCGTCGTCGTCCCCGACCAGGTCGGCCGAGGCCGCGCCGACCCCGACCCCCACTTCGATGCCCGAACCCGAGGAATCGGTGGACCCCTCGTACGCCGTCCCTGAGCAGGACCCGCTCGAGGCCTCGCGCCTGGTATTCGAGAGAGATGCCGTCGGCGTCGACCCCGTGACGGTCGTGAGCGTCTCGAGCAGTGCGGTCAGGGACCAGGACTACGTGCTCGACTTCGACTGCGTCCCGCGGGACGCCACCATCACGCTGTCCCTGTCGCCGGCCGTGGGCGAGGACGACCCTCCCGTGAACTTCTCCGGGCCGATCGCTCTCACGCAGGGGTGCAGCGCGCCGGGACGGGCGACCGGCATCCGCGTCGACCGGATGGTCGGCGTGCAGATCTCGCTGATGGGCGGCGAGGTGTCGCGCGCATGGGCGGTGCTGCGTCCCGACCAGTGATCCCGGCGTCGCCGGACCGGCGTATAGTCCACATGGACTAATTCACCGGGAGCTCCATGGCGCACGGGACGGGCGCGCTCACGCCGACCGCCGTCATGCTCCTCGCGCTGCTGCACGAGGACGACATGCACGCGTACGAGATGGTGCGCCTGCTGCGCGAGCGCCGCGCCGACCGGCTGATCGCCCTCACCCACGGCACGATCTACCACACGGTGGCCCGCCTCGAACGGCAGGGTCGCATCGTCGAGGTCGGCAGCGACCGCGACGGCAACCGTCCCGAGCGCACGACGTACGCGTTGACGGATGCCGGTGGTGCCGACCTCCTCGCCTGGATCCGCCGCGAGCTCGTGTCGGTCGACGACCCGGGCCGCTTCCGGATCGCCCTGACCGAAGCGCACAACCTGCCCCGCGACGAGGTGCTCGCGCTCCTCTCCCAGCGTCGGGAGCTGCTCGCGGCATCCCGGGACGCCCATCGGAGCGCCCGCGATCGCGCGATCGCGCACGGATCGCACCCCCAGTTCCTCATCGAGGTGCACCGCCAGGCGGCGCTCCTCGACGCCGACATCACCTGGCTCGACGAAGCGGTCGAGTTCATCCGTCGTCCCGACACCGTCTGGGGTGTCGTCGACATCCCCGCCACCGACCGCTATCTGGCACAGAGAGAAGCCGCACGCGCATGAGCGAGAGCACGTCCACCGTCCGCGCCCCGGGCGCGCCCGCCGCCCCCACGAACCCCTGGCCCGCGCTCTGGGCGCTCGTCATCGGGTTCTTCATGATCCTCGTCGACACGACGATCGTCTCGGTCGCGAACCCCGCCATCAAGGCGGCCCTCGACCCGACCACGAGCAACCTCGACAACGTCGTGTGGGTCACGTCCGCCTACCTGCTGACCTACGCCGTGCCGCTGCTGGTCACCGGCCGTCTCGGCGACCGGTTCGGCCCCAAGAACATGTACCTGATCGGCCTCGCGATCTTCACTCTCGCGTCGCTCGCGTGCGGACTGTCGGGCTCGCTCATGGCCCTGATCATCGCGCGAGCCGCGCAGGGCCTCGGCGCCGCGTTGATGACGCCGCAGACGATGGCGGTCATCACCCGGACCTTCCCCGCCGAGCGCCGCGGCGCCGCCATGGGCCTGTGGGGCGCGACCGCCGGTGTCGCCACCCTCGTCGGTCCGCTCGCGGGCGGCCTGCTCGTCGACGGCTTCGGGTGGGAGTGGATCTTCTTCGTGAACATCCCGGTGGGTGTCGTCGCCTTCGTGCTCGCGTGGCGGCTCGTGCCGCAGCTCGAGACGCACCCGCACCGGTTCGACGTCCTCGGCGTCGTTCTGAGCGCGGTCGCGCTCTTCCTCATCGTCTTCGGCCTGCAGGAGGGCGAGCACTACGACTGGGCCGCGTGGGTGTGGGCGATGATCGCCGCCGGCGTCGTCGTCCTCGCGGTCTTCATCTGGACGCAGGGCCGCACGACGAGCGAGCCGCTCGTGCCGCTCCAGCTCTTCCGCGACCGCAATTTCGCGATCTCCAACCTCGCGATCGCCGCCGTCGGGTTCACCGTGACGAGCATGGCGCTGCCGATGGCGTTCTTCACCCAGCTCGCCCGCGGGCTGACGCCGACCGAGTCGGCACTGCTCCTCATTCCGATGGCGGTGCTCTCGGGTGTGCTCGCCCCCTTCGCGGGCCGCATCCTCGACCGCGTCGACCCCCGCGTGCTGCTGGTCCCCGGACTGACGCTGATGGCTGCGGGGCTCGTCGGGTACTCCCTGCTCATGAACACCGAGGCGCCGATCCTGCTGCTGCTGATCCCGTCGGCGGTCATCGGTGTCGCCAACGCGGGTATGTGGGGACCGCTCGCGACGACCGCCACGCGCAACCTGCCGCCGCAGCAGGCGGGTGCCGGGTCCGGCATCTACAACACGACCCGGACGATCGGGTCGGTCATCGGTTCCGCGGCCATCGCCTCCGTCATGCAGTCGCGCCTCGAGGCGAACCTGCCGGGTGCCGGTGAGGCGACGGGCGGGGACTTCGGCGGCGGTGGCGGGATGCCTCCCGTCGTCGCCGAGGGGTTCTCCGCCGCGATGGCTCAGGCGATGCTCCTGCCCGCTGCCGTGATCGCGCTCGGCGTCGTGCTCGTGCTGTTCCTGCGCCGCCCCGCGCACCTCGCGCAGCGCTGAGCGCAGCGCTCGGTGGCGCCTGCGGGGCTCAGCCCGCGGCGCGGGCGGCGATGTCGCGGCGGTAGTGCCCGCCCTCGAGGGTGATGCGCTCGAGGGCGGTGTACGCCCGCTCGCGCGCGTCGGCGAGGTCGGCGCCCACCGCGACGACGTTGAGCACGCGCCCGCCGGTGGCGACGAGCGCACCGTCGGCGGTGGCGGTCGCGGCATGGGCCAGGTGCACGCCGTCGACGGACACCGCGGCATCCGTCCCCTCGATCGCGCGGCCGGTCTGCGGCGCCTCCGGGTAGCCCTCACTCGCGAGGACGACGGTGACGGCGGCCTCGGGGGAGAACTCGGGGGCCGGCTCGGACTCGAGCGTGCCGCTCGCCGCCGCCAGGAGCAGGCGTGACAGCGGGCTGCGCAGACGCGCCAGGACGACCTGCGTCTCGGGGTCGCCGAAGCGGGCGTTGAACTCGATCACCTTGACGCCGGACTCGGTGAGGATGAGGCCCGCGTAGAGCAGCCCGATGAACGGGGTGCCCTCGGCATCCAGCTGCCGGATGACGGGCTCGGCCACCTCGGCGGTCACCTGCGCGACGAACGCGTCTTCGCCGCCGAAGCGCTCGCCGAGCCAGGGGAGCGGCGAGTAGGCGCCCATCCCGCCCGTGTTCGGGCCCTCGTCGCCGTCGTACGCGCGCTTGAAGTCCTGCGCAGGGCTGAGCGCCCGCACGCTGTCGCCGTCGGAGACGAAGAAGAGCGAGACCTCGGGGCCGGCGAGGAAGTCCTCCACCAGGACGGGACCGCTCGGCAAGTAGGTGTCGGCGTGCGCGAGCGCCGCGTCGCGGTCGGACGTGACGATCACGCCCTTGCCGGCGGCGAGACCGTCGGCCTTCACGACGTGGGGGGCGCCGAACTCGTCGATCGCCGCGGCGACCTCGTCGCGGGTGTGCGCGCGCGCCGCGCGACCGGTCGGGACGCCCGCGGCATCCATGATCCGCTTCGCGAACGCCTTCGAGCCCTCGAGCTGCGCGGCGGCCTTGCCGGGACCGAAGACGGGAATGCCGCGCTCACGCAGCGCGTCGGCGACGCCGGCGACGAGGGGGGCTTCGGGGCCGATGACGACGAGGTCGATCGCCGCCTCGTTCGCGTAGCCGGTGACGGCCGCGGGGTCGTTCTGATCGAGCCCGGGGACGATCCTCGCGTCGGCGGCGATGCCGGCGTTGCCGGGGGCCGCGAAGATCTCGTGCCCGGCGCCTTCGGCGGCGAGGGCGAGGATGATGGCGTGCTCGCGCGCGCCCGAGCCGAGGACCAGGATCTTCACCCCGCCAGCCTACCGACCGGCCTGCGCGCGTTACGGTGGCTGCCATGGCCCGCACGATCAGCACCGGCGACGGACGCGACGCCCTCGCGGCCGTCGCCGCCGGCACCCCGACGCGTCCCGAGACGGCGACGGCGGTCCGCTACCTGCTGCAGCTGCTGGTCGAGAAGGCGCCGGGCAACTCCGTCGAGGTGCGCGTGCCGCCCTTCGGCGCGGTGCAGGTCGTCGAGGGACCGCGTCACACGCGCGGCACCCCGCCGAACGTGATCGAGACGGATGCCGCGACCTGGATCGCTCTCGCGACCGGACAGGTCGCCTGGGCCGACGCCGTCACGGCCGGCACCGTCCGGGCGTCGGGCGTCCGGGCGAACCTCGACGGGCTGCTGCCGCTCCGGCCCTGACCGACCGCCGGTACCATCGCCTGCGGAGAGGATCCCCATGCAGGCACGGCACCCCCGGAGCGTCACACGTCCCCTCGTCGTCGGGTTGATCGGTGCGGCCGCGGTCGTCCTCGTTCCCACGGCACCCGCGAACGCCGCGGCGCCCACGTGCGTCGTCTCCGCGGCGACGGCCGTCTGGGATTCCGGCGCCGATGAGCTGCGGACCGACGGTGCGATCTCGGCGGAGGGCGGCATCCTCACGTTCGACGGCGGCGCCGGCGTGCTCGAGCCGGTCCGCCCCTCCGGCAGCCTCAGCTTCGACGGGACCGTCGCCTACACGAGCGCCGCGGGCGTCGAGACGACGCTGTCCGCCCCGACCCTCGTGATCGACGGCGGCTCGGGCACCCTCTTGTTCGACGTGCAGCCCGAGGGGACGGAACTGATCCCCCAAGCGGCGCTCGCCGAGGTCGACCTCCGCGCCGTCGCCGTCTCGGAATCGGGCGACACCATGAACCTCGACGGCGTCGACGCGCAGACCGACGCGACCGCCGACGGTTCCGACCTGCTCTGGGCGGGCACCCTCGGGGACCTCGATCTCACCGTGACCGCGGACTGCACCACGATCGCCGACACCGCGGTCGTCGAGGAGGAGGAGCAGGATGCCGCGGCCCCCGGCATCCTCGTCCCGCTCATCGTCGTCGGGATCGCCACGGCCGTGACGGTCGTCCTCGCCGTCGGATCGGTCCAGCGGCGCAAGCGCAACAGTGCCCGCGCCGCCCAGCCGGAGACCGTCGGCGACCCGCTCCCCTGAGACGGGGGTGGACAATGGAAGCATGGCCGAGCACTCCGAAACGCACGTCGAGTCCGCCGAGCTGCGGCGCACCCCGCGGTTCGCGGCCTTCTTCGCCGTCGGGGCGGCCCTCGGCATCCTCGTCGCCCTCATCCTGACGTTCGCGTTCGGCGACGGAGCGATAAGCGAGAGCACGGGAGCGCGCTACTCGCAGAGCCAGGTGTTCGGCTTCCTGCTGCTGTGGTGCGTGCCCGCCGGGATCGCGGTCGGCGCGGTCGTCGCGCTCGTCTTCGACCGGGTGCTCGGCAAGAAGCACCGCACCGTGCGCATCGAGCGCGAGCGCGTCGAGGGCTCCGAGGACTGAGCCCGCCTCAGGCGAGCTCGGCGATGATCGGCTGGATCGCCGGATCGAACGCCGCGACGTCGCCGCGCAGGCCGTCGGTGACGGCGATCGTCAGTGAGCCGATCCACCAGACGCCGCGCTGCGTGAGCGGCAGCACCTGCACGTTCAGCTCGAACGAGTGCGCCCGGCGGCCGACGCGGCGCTCGTGCTCGGCGATCGCGCTCGCGTAGGCCCGGTAGCTGCTCGCCGATGCGGCCCGCGCCTGCATCGTGTAGCGATCGGCGGCCCACCGCGCGAAGGCGACGGCATCGTCGGCGAGCGGCGCCATGGCGGCGCGCAGCTCGTCGAAACCGTCGACGGGGAGCACGGCGAGCGTCTCGTAACCGTCGACGAGATCGAGAGGCACGGGAGAGGGGTGCGCCTGCGGTTCGACCGCCATCGCCCAGTACGCGAGCCACTGCCGCTGCAGCAGGCGGGCGTCGTCGTCATCGCCGGCGGGCGGTGCCGCGGGGGCTCCCCGCAGGTGGGGCAGCTCTTCGGGGGCACGGATGCCGAGTGCCTGGCGCACGAACAAGGCGACGAGCACCGTCGTACTCGCGTCCTCCCGCACCACCCATTCGGGCCGCTCAGCCCCGCTCATGGCGCCATCCTATGGCTCGCCTGTGGTCCCCGTCCGCTCCGCGTCGCCTCCGCGGCGGAAGCAGGCGGCGTCCGGGGGCCGGTAGGCTGTGCGGGTGGCCTCGACTCCCACCGATCCCTACTCCGCTGCCGGCGTCGACACCGCGGCGGGGGACCTCGCCGTCGAGTTGATGAAATCGGCCGTCCGTCGCACCCAGGGCCCCGAAGTCCTCGGCGGCGTCGGCGGTTTCGCCGGCCTCTTCGACGCCTCGGCCCTCCTCGGGTACACGAAGCCCCTGCTCGCGACCTCGACGGACGGCGTCGGCACGAAGGTCGCCATCGCGCAGGCCCTCGACAAGCACGACACGATCGGCCAGGACCTCGTCGGCATGGTCGTCGACGACATCGTCGTGGTCGGCGCGAAGCCGCTCTTCATGACGGACTACATCGCGACGGGCAAGGTCTTCCCCGAGCGCATCGCCGACATCGTCCGCGGGATCGCCGACGGCTGCGCCGCGACCGGCACGGCGCTCGTCGGCGGCGAGACGGCCGAGCACCCGGGCCTGCTCGGCGTCAACGACTACGACGTCGCGGGAGCGGCGACGGGAGTGGTCGAAGCGGATGCCGTCCTCGGCGCCGACCGGGTGCGTTCGGGCGACGTCGTGCTGGCGCTGGCCTCGAGCGGTCCCCACTCCAACGGCTACTCGCTGATCCGCCACATCATCGCGAACGCCGGCATCGGGTACGGCGACAACGCCGCCGACTTCGGTCGCACGTGGGGCGAGGAGCTCCTCGAGCCGACGCGCCTCTACACGTCGCCGCTGCTGCGCGCGATCGACGCGCACCCGGGCGCCCTCCACTCCCTCAGCCACGTCACCGGCGGCGGCATCGCGGCCAACCTCGCCCGCGTGCTGCCCGTCGGCACGTGGGTCGACGTGGACCGCGCCACGTGGTCGCCCCCGCCCGTGTTCCGCGTCCTCGCCGACATCGGCGGGCTGTCGCTCGAGCAGACCGAGGGCACCTGGAACCTCGGCATCGGCTTCCTCGCCGTCGTGTCGGCCGAGGCCGCCGACGCCGCGGCATCCACCCTCTCCGCGGAGGGCATCCACACCTGGCAGGTCGGGACGGTGTCGGATGCGGCACTGCCGGCCGGCGACTACGAGCAGGGCGCGAAGGGCGTCGACGGCGGCGCGGTCCGTCTCGTCGGCTCTTACGCAGAAACGGACTGAGCTACACCCATGTGCGGAATCGTCGGCGTCGTCGGACAGGGACCCGCCAACCAGGAGGTCTACGACGCACTGCTGCTGCTGCAGCACCGCGGACAGGACTCGACCGGCATCGCGACAGCGGAGTCGAGTGGCGTCTTCCACATCGCGAAGAACCGCGGGATGGTGCGCGAGGCGTTCCGCACCCGTGACATGCGCTCGCTCCTCGGTACGATCGGCCTCGGTCACGTGCGGTACGCGACGAAGGGGACCGCCTCGAACGAGGAGGAGGCGCAGCCGTTCTACGTGAACGCCCCGTACGGCATCGTCCTCGTCCACAACGGCAACCTCACGAACACGCGCGAGCTCACCGAGGAGCTCTTCCGCACCGACCGCCGGCACCTCAACACGAGCTCCGACACCGAGCTGCTCGTCAATGTCCTCGCGAACGAGCTGCAGGCCGTCATCTCGGGGCTCGAGCTCGACCACGAGCAGATCTTCGAGGCCGTCACGCGCGTGCACCAGCGCGTCGAGGGCTCGTACGCCGCCATCGCCCTGATCGCCGGGTACGGTCTGCTCGCCTTCCGCGACCCGTTCGGCATCCGTCCGCTGATCCTCGGCACCCGCCGGGCCGAGAACGGCCGGTACGAGTGGACCGTGGCCTCCGAGTCGCTCGTCCTCGAGAACGGCGGCTTCGAGGTCGTCCGCGACGTCGAGCCCGGCGAGGCGGTCTTCATCGATCTCGACGGCAACCTCTTCACGAAGCAGTGCGCGCCGAACCCCAAGCTCGTGCCCTGCTCCTTCGAGTACGTCTACCTCGCCCGTCCCGACTCGGTCATGAACGGCATCTCGGTCTACGAGGCCCGCCTCCGCATGGGCGAGCGCCTCGCCGACACGATCGCGAAGTACACCCCCGAGGGCTCGATCGACGTCGTCATGCCGATCCCGGACTCCTCGCGTCCCGCCGCGATGCAGGTCGCGCGCAAGCTCGGCATCGAGTACCGCGAGGGCTTCTACAAGAACCGCTACATCGGCCGGACGTTCATCATGCCGGGCCAGGCGATCCGCAAGAAGAGCGTGCGCCAGAAGCTCAACGCGATGTCGACCGAGTTCAGGGGCAAGAACGTCCTCCTCATCGACGACTCCATCGTGCGGGGCACCACCTCGCGCGAGATCATCCAGATGGCACGGGATGCCGGGGCCACCTCGGTGACCTTCGCCTCGGCCGCCCCGCCCATCCGCTTCCCCCACGTGTACGGCATCAACATGCCGTCGCGTCACGAGCTCGTCGCATACAACCGGACCATCCCCGAGATCGCCGAGGAGCTCGGCTGCGACTACCTCGTGTACCAGGAGATCGACGACCTGAAGGCCGCGATCCTCGAGGGTGCGCCCGACGTCGAGGACCTCGACATGAGCTGCTTCGACGGTCGCTACGTCACCGGCACGGTGAGCGACGAGTACCTCGCCTGGGTCGAGGGCACCCAGGAGTCCTGAGCCGCCTAGGCTGAATCGGTGACGTCCCCCGATCCCCTCGCCGTGCGTCGGGGTCGGATCCTCGCCCTCGTCGGCATCGTCCTGCTCGCGTTCTCGCTGCGCTCGGCGGTCGCGTCGCTCTCGCCGCTGTTCGATGCGATCGGCGAGGACTTCGTCCTTCCCGCCGCGGTGCTCGGCCTGATCGGGACCGTGCCGCCGCTGTGCTTCGCGGTGTTCGGCCTCCTCGCCTCGGGGTTCGAGCGTCGCTTCGGGCTCGAGCGGACCACGCTCGTCGCACTCGGCGCCGTCGCCCTCGGCTTGGTGGCACGCGCGGCAGCCGGCGACGCGTACGGGCTGCTGCTCGGCTCGGCGCTCGTGTTCGCCGGGGTCGGGGTCGGCAACGTGCTCCTGCCCGCGCTGGTCAAGAAGTACTTTCCCGACCGCATCGGCCTGATGACCACGGTCTACTCGACGATGATGGCGATCTCGACCTTCGTGCCTCCGCTGGTCGCGGTGCCCGTGGCGGATGCCGCGGGGTGGCGCACGTCGCTGGGGCTCTGGGCGGTCTTCGCCCTGGCCGGGCTCGCCCCCTGGATCGTGCTCGCGCTGCGCGCCCGCCGCGCCGCCCTCGCCGAGGTGGACCTCGAACCCGTGAGCACACGGGTGTTCGGGCGGATGTGGCGGTTGCCCACCGCCTGGGCCCTCGCCGTCACCTTCTTCGTCTCGAGCGCCGTCGCCTACACGTCGTTCGCGTGGCTGCCGAAGATCCTCGTCGACACGGCGGGCGTGACGCCGCAGGTCGCCGGCACGCTGCTGTCGCTCTTCGCGCTGATCGGACTGCCCGCGTCGCTCGTCGTGCCGGTGCTCGTCGCCCGGCGGGGCGTCGTGCTGCCGTTGTTCATCGTCGCCTCGGCCTCGGGGGTGCTCGGCGCCGGCGGACTGCTGGTGGCCCCGGCATCCGCCCCCTGGCTCTGGGTCGCGCTGCTCGGCATCCTGCCGCTGCTGTTCCCGCTCGTCCTGACGTCCGTCGGGCTGCGCACGCGCACGCACGACGCGACGGTCGCGCTGAGCTCGTTCGCGCAGAGCCTCGGTTACGGCGTGACGATGCTGATGCCGACCGGGGTCGGCCTCATCCACGATGCGACGGGGTCGTGGACGGTGCCGCTGGTCATACTCCTCGCGATCTCACTGCTCGCCGTGCCGGCGGGCGTCGTGATCGCGCGACGGAAGACGGTCGAACAGGAGTGGGAACAGCGCCACGGTTCGTGGTGAGCGGACGAGCGAGAGGTCAGGCCTTCTCGAAGGATGCCGGGGCCGCGGCCGACGGGTCTTCTTCGTCGTCCTCGTCGGCGTACTGGTCGGCCCACTTGTCCTCGTACTGCTCGTCACCGGGCGCGCCGAGCTCACGCTCGAGCGCGTTGATGTTCAAGCTGTACGTGTCGTACTTCAGCTCACGGGCGATCTTGGTGTTCTTCGCCTTTTGACGGCCACGCCCCATGCGTAACCCCCTCATTTCACGAGTGCGGGCTTGGTCCGGCAGCCCGACGAGTCACAGTCCGGCAGTGGCCGGGAAGAGTAGCATTCAGGGTACCACGGAGCGTTCCCACCGCCCTCGCGGCGGGGATCCAGGAAGGGTGATCCGACATGTCCGATGCCGTATCGCAGCCGCAGACCCGCCGTCCGCATCGCCCCGTGATCGCGGGGATTGTGCCCGGGCAGCCGGCCCGCGTCCTCCGCGAAGCCGCGCAGTACGCCCGGCTCCACGGCGCCGCCCTGCTGATCGCCCACGTCGACATCACCCGGTTCGTCTCCTACGAGGATCCCGACGGCTACGTCCACACGGCGCCGATCAACCTCGACGCGATCCCGAGCGAGGCGCTCGAGGCCCAGCTGCGCGACCAGGCCACCGCGGCGCTGTCGGGCATCGACGTCGCGTGGTCGCTCGAGATGCTGGCGGGCGACCCGGCGCTGGCGATGAAGGACCTCGCCGAGCGCACCGAGGCGCGTCTCATCGTCGTCGGCACGCGCAAGCGCGGCATCGGTGACTCGATCCGGGAGTTCTTCACGGGGTCGGTCGCGGCACGCCTCGCGCATCGGCAGCCGCGCCCCGTCCTCGTCGTCCCCCTGGGGGAGCCCGTGAAGGACGACGAGGACCCGTGGCGCGACCGGCAGGACTGGCCCGAGGAGCTCTGGCCCGGCAGCTGAGTCAGCTGCGCATCGCGCGCCGGACGGCCTCTGCCGTCTCGTCGAGCGCGGTCTTCAGGTCGTCGACGACGGATGCCGCGAGGTCGCCGCCGCGGGCGACGTGACCGCGCAGGTCGGCTCGCAGACCGGCCCGGAACTCGGCCAGCAGCTCGTCCGCGCGTCGCGCCTGTTCGCGCGAGGCGGCCCGGGGATCGGGAGCCGTCGAGGCAGCCTCCCGGCGGGGAGCAGCGGATGCCGCGGCCAGGTCGGCCCGCAGGCTGCGCATGGCCTCTTGCACGCCCGCGCGCACCTCGTCGGCGATGAGACGGACGCTGTCCGCGAGGCCGGCCTCGATGCCCGCGAGGTCGCCCGAGCGCGACGCCACTTCGGCGCGACCGGCATCCGTGATCTCGTAGACGGTCTTGCGGCCGTCGACGGTCTTGGTGACGAGACCCTCCTCCTCGAGCTTCGAGAGACGGGGGTAGATCGTGCCGGCGCTGGGGGTGTACGTGCCGCCGGTGCGGTCGGACAGCGCCTGCATGAGGTCGTACCCGTGGCGCGGCGCCTCGTCGAGCAGGCTCAGCAGGTAGAGGCGCAGGTCGCCGTGGGAGAAGACGGGGGGCATGTCAGTACTCCTCTGCCGCGGGGGTCGGGTCGGTGATCGCCGAGGCGACGCGTCGGATGACGGAGACGTCGCCCGAGACGGTGTTGGCGCGGACCTCCGCGAACGAGCCGCTGAGCTCGCCCACCGATCCGGAGTAGGTCGAGCCGATCCCGCTCTGGGATCGGTCGATGCCGTCGACGTTCAGCTTCCCGCTGACCGTGCGCAGGGTGTACTTCGCCGCCACGGCCTCGTCGAGGCGCAGGGTCGCGGCGCCGCTGACCGTGTTGAACGAGACGTTCTGGGTGGGTCCGGCCGAGTCGATGAGGACGGCGCCGCTGACGGTGTCGGCGTACGCGGTGCGGATCGTGCCGGCCGCGGTGATCGCGCCCGAGACCGCGTTGGCGTTGAGCGTGCCGGTGAGGTCGCGCATCTGCACGTCGCCCGAGACCGAGTTCACCGTCACGTCGCCGGTCAGGCCGTCGACGATGATGTCACCCGACACGGTGTTGAGCTTCGCGTCGGTGACGAGCCCCGTCACGAGCGCGCTCGCGCTGACGACGCCGAGGGTGAGGGCGATCTCGCGCGGAACCGCGATGCTCACCTCCGCCTGCGGTCCGCCGCTGCCGAAGTTGCGGAACGACGACAGGAAGTTGTCCCAGCGCAGCTGTGCGTGATCGATCTCCACTGCACCGTCACGAGCTTCGATGCGCAGTTCCTTCTGCGTGACGGAGTGCACCTCGATGCGGACGCCGGGCTCGTCGTGGGCGACGACGTCGATCTGTCCGCCGACGAGTCCCACCTTGAGTCGACGGATGCCGTCGAGGTCGATGACGCGGGTCTCCCCGGGCTGGACCAGCCACTTCTCGAGAGTCATGTTGTCTCCTGCGGTCGATCGCGAATCAAGATATATCGCGTTGCAGGTACGGTAACACGATATATCTCGAATTGTCGAGACCTATGTGCAACGAGCGCTTGACCTTGACGCTGCGTCAAGTTCTAGCGTGGTCGTCATGACGCGTGAATGGTCGATCCAGGGACTCGCCCGCCTGGCGGGGACGACGAGCCGCACCCTGCGCCACTACGGCCAGGTCGGACTCCTGTCGCCGACGCGGACGGGCACCGGGGGGTACCGGTTCTACGACGCCGCCGCCCTGCGCCGCCTGCAGCACATCCTGCTGCTGCGCGAGCTCGGACTGGGTCTGCCCCGCATCGCAGAGGTCCTCGCCGAGGACGTCGACGAGACCGCGGCGCTGGCCACCCACCTGGGCTGGCTCGAGACCGAACGCGCGCGCATCGACCGGCAGATCGCCGCCGTCGCATCGACCCTCGACGCAAGGAGAAGAGGAGAGGAACCCATGGCCGAGAACATGTTCGACGGCTTCGACCACACCGTGCACCGCGAGGAGGTGACCGAGCGCTGGGGCGCCGACGCGTACGCGCGCTCCGACGCCTGGTGGCGCGGGATGTCGGCCGACGAGAAGAAGGGCTGGATGGAGCGCAGCGCGCAGCTGACCTCCAACTGGAGCGACGCGGCGGGCCGCGGCATCCGTCCCGATTCCGACGAGGCGCAGGAGCTCGCCGCGCGGCACATCGCGTGGCTCGAGAGCATCCCCGGAACGCCCGCCGCCGACGGCGGCGACCTCCGCGGATACGTGCTCGGCCTCGCCGACATGTATGTGGCCGACGACCGCTTCGGTGCGAATTACGGCGGGACGGCGGGCGCGACGTTCGTCCGGGACGCGCTGCGCCACCACCTCGACCGGTCGTGAGCGGACGTGACGAGGCCCCCTCGACCGAGATCGGGAGGGGGCCTCGATGCGCTCGTGGGGGCGAGCGCCGCTGACGCGCCTGGGGGTGCGCGTCAGACGATCAGGTGTTCTTGCGGAGGACCCGCAGCAAGAAGGCGATCAGCGCGATGACACCCACGATGATGGCCACCCAGAGCAGGAACTGGAGACCTTCCGTGATGCCACCCACGATCGCCAGCACGATGGCGATCACGATGATGATGATGAGTGCAAGGTTCATTGGAGGCTCCCTCTGTTTGTCTCCGTTGTCCGCCGGAGCGGGGGTGACGCGGGTGTGCGTCGTACCCATTGCTATCAGCGTTCTCCCAGGCGGATCAGGGCCTTGACAGGCGCTGCGGGCGGTGACATAACGTGGCCGGACGCGGGCGATCCCCGTCCGCACGGATGACGTGAGGCGGATGCACCATGCCGGCAGGACGCGGCTCGACCAGCCTGAAGGACCCCGATCTCTACGAAGAGCTCCGCAAGGACGGCGCCTCGAAGGAGAAGGCCGCGCGCATCTCCAACGCCGCCGCGCGCGACGGCCGCAGCGCCGTGGGCCGCCGGGGCGGCGCGTCCGGAGACTACGAGGACTGGACCGTGGCAGACCTCCGCGGCCGCGCGAAGGAGCTCGGCATCCGCGGGTACTCCCACGCCCGCAAAGCCGACCTCATCGACATGCTCCGATCGCACTGACGTGCCACGGCTCAAGCGGGTGCGGCCCGGCACCGACGTCGGCTATCGCCGGCTGCGCTCCGGGACCGGCTTCCGGTACGTGGATGCCGACGGCGACCCCCTCCCGAAGGCGGAGGCCGACCGCGTGCGCGCCCTCGTCCTGCCGCCCGCGTGGCAGGACGTGTGGATCTGCTCCGACCCGAACGGGCACATCCAGGCGACCGGCGTCGACGAGGCGGGGCGGGTGCAGTACCGCTACCACCCGCAGTGGACGGCGGGACGCGACAAGGGCAAGTACGCCCGGGCGCTGCAGCTCGCCGAGGCGCTGCCGCGGGCGCGCGGACGCGTCACGACGTCGATCCGTCGCGAGGACATCGACCAGGAGCGTGTGCTCGCCGCCGCCTTCCGGCTGCTCGACCTCGCCGCGCCGCGCGTGGGAGCCGAGCGCTACCTCGTCACGCACGGCAGCCGCGGCCTCACCACGCTGCTGCGCCGGGACGCCGTCGTCGACGGCACCGTCGTCGCGCTGCGCTTCCCGGGCAAGAGCGGCCAGCGCCAGGAGATGGAGGTCGAGGACCCCGACCTCGCCGCGGCCGTGGAGCTGCTCGTCGCGGGCAGGCCGAGCTCGCCGCTGCTCGCCTACCTCCGCGGGCGTCGCCGCGTCGCCCTCACGCCCCGGGACGTCAACCTCTACGTCCGGTCGATGACCGGGGGGACGTTCACGGCGAAGGACTTCCGCACCCTGCGGGGCACGATCACCGCCGCCGACGCCCTCGCCCGCATCGGGCCTTCGACGAAGAAGTCCGACCTCAAGCGCGCCGAGGTCCTCGCGGTCAAGGTGACCGCCGAGGCGCTCGGCAACACCCCGTCGGTCGCGCGCAGCTCGTACATCGACCCGCGCGTGTTCGACCGCTACCGTCGCGGCATCCTGCTCGACACCACCGTGTCGCCCGAATCCGCCATCCGGACGCTCATCCTCACCTGACCCCTCCCAGCCCCGCGGGTGGGGTGCCGTGAAATACTGACGCGCACCCCCGCATCCCTCACCTGCACCGTGAAATGGGCCTCCGTTGTCGAACCTCGCTGTCCTGAGCCTCAAGAACCGCGCGCTCATCGCCCTCATCACGATCGTCGCGGCGGTCTTCGGCGGACTGGCCCTCACGAGCCTCAAGCAGGAGCTGATCCCGCCGATCCAGCTGCCGCAGCTGTCGATCCTGACCACGTACCCCGGCGCATCCCCCGACGTCGTCAACAACGACGTCTCGACGCCGATCGAGCAGGCGATCCAGGCCGTCCCCGACCTCGAGTCCACGTCGTCGACGAGCACGACGAACGCGTCGATCATCCGGGCATCCTTCGCCTACGGCACCGACCTCGCGACCGCCGAGCAGAAGATCCTGCAGGCCATCAACCGCATCGACGACACGCTGCCCGACGGTCTGGACACGAGCGTCCTCGCCTTCTCGACCGACGACCTCCCCGTCATCGCGCTCGCCGTCACGGGATACGACAACGCGACCGAGGTGCAGACACGGCTCGAGAACGCCGTCGTCCCCGACATCGAGGACCTCGACGGAGTCGCCGCCGCGCAGATCGTCGGCGGGCAGACCTCGCGGGTGACGATCACCCCCGACCAGGCCGCGCTCGCCGCCGACGGGTACACGCAGACCGCGATCACCGACGCGCTCGACCAGAACGGCGTCCTGTTCCCCGGCGGCACGATCGACGAGGGCGACCAGACCCTCACCGTGCAGACCGGCACGAAGCTCGACTCCATCGACGAGATCGCCGCGCTCCCGCTCGTCCCCACGGACGCCGACCAGTTCGCCGCCGGCAAGGTCACCGTCGGGGACGTCGCCGACGTCGTCCTCGACACCGACCCGGTGACCTCGATCTCGCGCGTCGACGGCAAGCCCGCGCTCACGGTGTCGATCACGAAGCTCCCCGCGGCCAACACGGTCGACGTCTCGCACCTCGTCCGCGACGCGATCGGCGCGTTGCAGGACGACATCGGCAGCGGCGCGACGATCACGGTCGTCTTCGACCAGGCGCCCTACATCGAGCAGTCGATCGAGGCGCTCGCGCAGGAGGGGCTCCTCGGGCTCGCGTTCGCGGTCGTCGTCATCCTGATCTTCCTGCTGTCGGTGCGCTCGACCCTCGTCACCGCCATCTCGATCCCGACGAGCGTGCTCATCACGTTCATCGGCATCCAGGCCTTCGGCTACTCGCTCAACATCCTGACCCTCGGCGCCCTCACGATCGCGATCGGCCGTGTGGTCGACGACTCCATCGTCGTCATCGAGAACATCAAGCGGCACTACGTCGGCGGCGCCGCCAAGCTGCAGGCGATCCTCCTCGCCGTCCGCGAGGTCGCGGCCGCCATCACGGCCTCCACCCTCACGACCGTCGCCGTGTTCCTGCCGATCGCCTTCGTCGGCGACCTCACCGGCGAGCTGTTCCGTCCGTTCGCGCTGACGGTCACCATCGCGATGCTCGCGTCGCTCTTCGTCGCGCTGACGATCGTGCCCGTGCTCGCGTACTGGTTCCTGCGGCCGGGCAAGCCGGTGACGGATGCCGCGGGTCGGGCGATCGACCCCGAAGACCCGGCCGCGCCGCCGAGCCGCCTGCAGAAGTCCTACCTGCCGGTGCTGCGCTGGACGCTGAAGCACTCGGTGGTGACGCTGCTGCTCGCCGTCCTCGTGCTCGGCGGCACCGTCCTGGCCGCCCCGCTCATGAAGGTCAACTTCCTCGGCGATTCGGGGCAGAACACCTTCACCGTGACGCAGAACGTCGGCGACACCGCGAGCCTCGAGACCCAGGACGCCGCCGCGAAGCGCGTCGAGGAGGTCCTGCTCGACGTCGACGGCATCGAGACGGTGCAGACCTCGATCGGCTCGAGCGGGTCCGCGCTCCGCGACGCGTTCTCGGGCGGGGGCACCGGCATCACGTACTCGATCACGACCGACCCCGACGCCGACCAGGAGCAGATCCGCACCGACGTGCAGCAGGCCGTCGCCGACCTGCCGGATGCCGGTGAGGTCGTCGTCTCGGCGGCGCAGGGCGGCTTCGGGTCGACCGACATCGAGGTCGACGTGACTGCGCCGGACGCCGGCGTGCTGCGCGACGCGACCGACGCGGTGGTCGCCGCGCTCCGGGACGCGAAGGGCATCGAGCAGGTCGACTCGAACCTCTCGGCATCCCTCCCCTTCGTCTCGGTCGCCGTCGACCGCGACAAGGCGGCCGAGCTGGGCCTGTCGGAGGTCGCCGTCGGCGGGCTCGTGTCGAACACGATGCAGCCGCGACAGATCGGCACCGTCGAGATCGACGACGCGTCGCTCACCGTGTACCTGAAGGCGGCCGACATCCCGCAGACGATCGACGAACTCCGTTCGCTCGAGATCGCGAGCGCGTCGGGCCTCGTGCGCCTCGACGAGGTGGCGACCGTCGAGCAGTCCGAGGGACCGTCGTCGATCACCAGCGAGCGCAGTCAGCGCACGGCATCCGTCACCGTCACCCCGGCCACCGACGACTTGAACGCCTCGAACGCGGCCGTCACCACGGCCCTCGCCGACGTCGACCTGCCGCAGGGCGCCGACGCCGAGATCGGCGGGGTCGTGACGCAGCAGCAGGACGCCTTCGCACAGCTCGGGCTCGCGATCCTCGCGGCGATCCTCATCGTCTACATCGTCATGGTCGCGACCTTCAAGTCGCTGCGGCAGCCGGTGCTGCTGCTCGTCTCGGTGCCCTTCGCGGCGACGGGGGCGATCCTGCTGCAGATCGTCTCGGGTGTGCCGCTGGGCGTCGCGTCGCTCATCGGCGTCCTGATGCTCGTCGGCATCGTCGTCACGAACGCGATCGTCCTCATCGACCTCGTGAACCAGTACCGCGAGAAGGGTCTGTCCACGCCCGAGGCGGTGCTCGCCGGCGGTGCGCGCCGACTGCGGCCGATCCTCATGACGGCCCTCGCGACGATCTTCGCGCTCACGCCGATGGCGCTCGGGATCACGGGGCACGGCGGGTTCATCTCGCAGCCGCTCGCGATCGTCGTCATCGGCGGACTCGTGTCGTCGACCGTGCTGACCCTGCTCGTGCTGCCCGCGCTCTACAACCTCGTCGAGGGCGCCGAGGAGCGTCGCGCCGCCAAGCGCGGCGACGTCGTGCCCGCCGCGACCGCGACCGAGGCGCCGCTCACGCGACGCGCGCGTCGGGATGCCGCGGCTTCGGCGGGAGCGGTCACCGGCGCGGCGGCCGTCGACACGGCGCTCGTGATCGAGGAGGCCCCGGACATCGAGATCCCGGCGGTCGAGGCGCCGGCGGCGTCCGACGAGGAGCCGCGGCGCGAGGAGTGAGGGTCAGCCGACGAGGTCGGCGCCCCACTCGAGCGTCCAGCTCTCGCCGGGGGCGAGACGCCGCAGGCTCCGGCCGGAGTTGAACGCGTCGGCCGGCGCCGTCATCGGCTCGATCGCGACGGCCAGGTCGTGCCCAGGGAAGCGGTCGGTCGTGAAGACCTGGACGTACTCGAATCCCTCGCCCGCCCACACCGTGAGGCGGCGCCCGTCCGGGGCGATCAGGTGCGCATGGATCCGTCCGTCGCGGCGGGGGAGTCCCGCGAAGGCGACGTCGAGCGACAGGTCGCCGACGCGTCGGGGCGTGCGGAGGTCGTGCTCGTCGTCGAGCGACTCCTCGGCGACCGGGATGCTCTGATCGTCCAGGCGGAACCAGGTCCGCGCCTCGACCTGCAGTGACAGGTCGGCGGTGTCGACGTCGGAGATCCGGAAGTACGGGTGCGTCCCGAGGGCGACCGGGGCGTCGCCGTCGCCGATGTTCGTGATCTCGTGGGTCACCCGAATGCCGCGCTCGCCGAGGCGGTAGGTCACGCGGGTGGCGAGGTGGTACGGGTACCCCGTCTGCGGCACGACGTCGGCCCGCAGGGTGAGCGCGGCATCCGTCTGCTCCTCCACCCGGTACGACGCGAACCGCAGCAGCCCGTGCGACGCGTTGCCGAGCTTCGGCTCGGTGATCGCGAGCTGGCGGAGTTCGCCGTCGTCCTCCCAGCGGCCGTCGCGGACGCGGTTCGGCCAGGGGACCAGGACGATGCCGGATGCCGCGGGTGTCGGCGCGTCGTCGGGGTAGTCCGGGACGAGGTCGACGCTGCCGACGCGCAGCGCCCGGAGCGCGGCCCCGACCTCGGTGATCTCGGCCGAGACGTCGGCGGCACGGAGGGCGAAGCGGGTTCCGGTGGGATCGGCGGCCATGCGGTCAGCGTATCGGCGCGGCGGGTTCCCAGGTGGGCCGGGTATCGTGGACCCGTCGGCGGAGGACACCGCGCTGTGCGCGGGCATCCTGTGTAGTCCTCGGGGCCGATCTCGACACCCGCTCCGTGGTGTCGGAACCAGTAACTGGAATGGCCCCCGGCCGACGGAAGTCCGGGTCTCACCGTGCGTGCGCGCACGGCGCTGTTTCGTGCGAGAACCCAGAAAGCACACGCATGCCCAAGAACAAGAAGCCGGCCGGCGGCCGCGCGCAGAACTTCGAGCCCCGCTACGGCAAGAAGACCTCCTACCAGGACGCCAAGCGCCGCCCCGGCCAGGCCTCCGCCGGAACCGCCGGCAGCAAGAGCCCCAAGCACCGCGGCTTCCGCGCCGCCGAGGAGTCGGCACCTGCGAAGGGCCGCTGGACCGAGCAGGACCGCGCCGGCCGGGCCGAGGCCCGCGGCATCCGCTCGCACGCCCGCGGCGACCGCGCCGCCGCTGGCGAGCGCCCCCGTTTCGACCGTGCCGGTGGCGCGGAGCGCCCGCGTTTCGACCGCGCCGGTGGTGCGGAGCGCCCGCGCTTCGACCGCGAGCGCGGCAACGACCGCGGAGATTTCGATCGTCGGGGCCCCCGTGGGGCCGATTCGCGTCGGGATGGGCAGGATGTCCGCGGTTACGGCCGCCCCGAGCGCGACGATCGTGCGCGGTTCGGCCGGACCGAGCGCCCCCGCTTCGACCGCGTCGACCGTGGCAACGACCGCGGAGATTCCGACCGCCGCGCCCCTCGTGACGCCGGAAACGGCCGTGACGCACGCGAATTCCGCGGTACTGGCCGTCCCGAGCGCCCGCGCTTCGACCGCGCCGACCGCACCGCGCGCTCGTTCGACGACCGGCCCCGCCGCGACGACCGGCCCCGCCGCGACGAGCGCGCGAACCGGTCGGACTGGGCCCAGGCGGCCGGAGGCTCCGCGCGGCGCGGCAGCGGCGCGTGGAGTGGCCGTGGGGAGAACGCCGCCGAGAAGTCGAAGGCGCACCAGGAGCACGTCGACGTCGTCCACGAGCGTCTCCAGGCCGAAGCGGTGGATGCCGCATCCGTCGAGCAGGCGTCGTTCGCCGACCTCGGGCTCGGCCAGAACATCGTGCGCACCCTCGAAGGTCTCGGCGCCACGAGCCCGTTCCCGATCCAGGCAGCCACTGTCCGTCCGATCCTCGAGGGCCGTGACGTCCTCGCCCGTGGCCGTACCGGCTCGGGCAAGACGATCGCATTCGGCGCTCCGCTCGTCGAGCGTGTGCTGCGCGGCCAGGTCGGCAAGCGCCGCGCGTGGGGCCGTTCGCCGCAGGCGCTGATCCTCGCGCCGACGCGCGAGCTCGCGCTGCAGATCGACCGCACCGTGCAGGAGCTCGCGCGGAGCGTCGGCCTCTTCACGACGCAGGTCTACGGCGGCGTCCCGCAGGGCCGCCAGGTCGGCGCGCTCAAGAAGGGCGTCGACATCGTCATCGGCACCCCTGGCCGCATCGAGGACCTCGAGAAGCAGGGCAAGCTCGACCTGTCCGAGGTCGGGATCGTCGTCCTCGACGAGGCCGACCACATGAGCGAGCTGGGCTTCCTCGAGCCGATGCAGCGGATCCTCCGCCTCGTGCAGGACGACGCGCAGAAGCTGCTCTTCTCCGCCACGCTCGACCGCGAGGTCGCTGCTCTGGTCGACGAGTTCCTCGTGAACCCGGCCGTCTACGAGGTTGCGGGCGAGACGCAGGAGACCAGCACGATCGATCACCGCGTCCTCGTGATCGACCACCGCGACAAGGCCGAGATCCTCACCTCGCTCGTCGACCGCGACGGCAAGACGCTCGTCTTCACGCGCACCCGTGCGTACTCCGAGATGCTCGTCGAGCAGTTCGAGGATGCCGGGATCGCTGCCGTCGCCCTCCACGGCGACCTCAACCAAGCCAAGCGCACCCGCAACCTGCAGCGTCTGACCGACGGCAAGGTGAACGTGCTCGTCGCGACCGACGTCGCGGCGCGCGGCATCCACGTCGACGACATCGACCTGGTCGTCCAGGCCGACGCTCCCGACGAGTACAAGACGTACACGCACCGCTCGGGCCGCACCGGTCGCGCGGGCCGCGCGGGCACGGTCGTCACGCTGATCACGCGTCAGCGTCGTCGGCGCATGACCGAGATGCTCGAGCGCGCCGAGATCGATGCGCCTTTCGACGAGGCGCGCATCGGCGACGACGTGCTCGAGGAGATCACGGGTCGTCAGGCCGCGAACGTCGACGCCTGAGCGGTGTCACTAGGGTGGGCGGATGCCGGTCGTCATCCGCCCCCTCGGTGATCCCGACGTCGCGCAGGTCGTCGCCCTCTGGCACGAGGTCGGCCTGACCCGTCCGTGGAACGACCCGCACCGCGACGTCGCACGGGCGCGCGCGGTGTGGCCCGATCTGCTGCTGGTGGCGGCAGACGGCGACCTCGTGATCGGCGCCGTGATGGCCGGGTACGACGGACACCGCGGCTGGCTGTATTACTTGGCGTCGGCTCCCGATCGCCGGGGCGAGGGGATCGGCCGGATGCTGGTGGCTGAGGCGGAGCGCCGGCTCGAGGTCCTGGGATGCCCGAAGGTCATGCTCATGGTCCGAGAGGGCAACAACGGGGTCGTCGAGTTCTACGACGCCCTCGGCTACGCGCGGGACGCGACCTCCGTCCTCGGCAAACGCCTCATCCCCGACGACTGAGTCAGAACAGCATCGCTGCCGCCTGCTCGCGCGTCGCCGCCTTCATGACCGGACCCGTGGTCCGCACCGGGCCGAGCCCGCGCGGGGGAGCGTCCTCCTCTTCGAGCCTGCCGTGCAGTCCGTGCTTACGCAGCAGCGGACGCACCCGCGCGGACAGCCAGGACCGGTACCCCTTCGGCGCCGAGACCGAGACGCCGGGGTAGAGACCGCGGTAGGCCGGCACGAGGTCGGGGCACTCGCGTTCCAGCCACTGCCAGAACCACTCCTTCGCGCCCGGCCGCAGGTGTAGGGCGCCGAAGACGACCCGACGCGCACCGGATGCCGCGATCCGCGCGATCGCGTCGTCGAGCACGTCGATCCCGTCGGTCAGGTGCGGCACGATCGGCATGAGGAACACGGTCACCGAGAAACCGGCATCCGTCGCGGCCTTCACGGTGTCGAGCCGTGCCTGGAACGACGGCGCGCCCGGCTCGAGGAGTTGACGCAACGGTTCGTGGGGGATCGCGATCGACATGGCGATGTGGATCGGGACGCGGGTCGCGGCATCCGTCAGCTGCGGCAGGTCGCGGCGCAGCAGCGTGCCCTTCGTGAGGATCGAGAACGGCGTGCCGTTCGAGGCGAGGGCGTCGATGATGCCCGGCATCAGCCGATAGCGGCCCTCGGCCCGCTGGTACGGATCGGTGTTCGTACCGAGGGCGACCGGTTCGTGCCGCCACGACGGCTTGGCGAGCTCCCGCGCGAGCACCTCCGCCACGTTCACCTTCACGACGATCTGCGAGTCGAAGTCGGCCCCCGCGTCGAGGTCGAGGTAGGTGTGCGTGTTGCGGGCGAAGCAATTGTGGCTGACCACCCCGGCGGCGATGAAGTCCTCGGTGTCCGTGGAGATGTCGACGAGATCGCGTTCACCGACGTCCTCGATCGAGATCACCGTCAGATCGGTCGCGGTCTTCACGGCCGCGCCCACGATCGACAGTTTCCGCGTGATGGCGGGGCTGGTGATCCGGAAGAACCGATCCCGCGAGGGCAGCCCGCCGGTCACGCGGATCGCCCTCAGACCATTGGGCCGCACGGGCTCTCGGATGAAGCCGATCCCGAAGTGGTCGAGCGAGGTCGACACCGTCTCGAGCAGCCGCTCGTCCGTGTTGACGACGCGGAGGATGCCGCGCGAGCACGAGCCCTCCGCATCGAAGATGCCGGACAGGAATCCCGCCCTCCAGGCGGACGAGGGTGCGATGGGTTCGACGATCAGCGTCTCGATCGTCTCGACATCGGCCTGCCGTGCCGTGTGGATCGCCGTCATCGGCCGCCGCACGTCCGTCGCCGGAGTGAACGCTCGCTCGTGCGTGAGAACTCCTGCCCGCTCCAGGAAGCGCCGAGTCCGGTCCAACGCGTCGACATCCGCCAACGCGAGGCGGAATCGGTGAATCACCCGGACCCGCTTCGCGTCGGTGTACGTGCCATGGAAGATCATCCCGTCGCCGCGGATCATCCCACTGAGGTATCCCCGTTCGAAGTCCGGGTCGGCGACGAAAGCGCTCTGCCCGCGCGGGGCGCCCATCCCGAACCCCTGCAGACGATTCCCCGTGGTCAGATGCGGACGACGGCCGGCGCCCGATGTCGTCCCCGTCACGTGCTTCCATCCGCGCTCGGTCAGGAACCGATGATCGCCACTCGCGATGATCTCCGTCGCGTCGGCAAGGGTGATCCGGTAGGCCGCTTTCCGCGTGTGCCAGACGGCGCGCACCGTCGTGGGGACGTAGCGCCGGTACGCACCATCCACCCGCGTCCCCATCAAGTCCTCGCCGACGCGCACGTCCCCGAGCCGCTTGTGTCGACCCTCAGCCGTCATGACCAGGGTCTCGGGATCCAGGCAGTAGACGCAACGATGCGAGCAGCCTCGATACGGGTTCACGGTCCACGAGAACGGCATCGCGGAACCGCTCGGCACGCGATTCAGCGCGGACTTCGCGACCACCTCGTGGAACGTCATCCCGGCGAACTCCGGCGTCGTCACCGAGCGGACGAGACCGCCCATCGACTCGAGCCCGGGCAGGGCGGCCTCATCGACCGTCGAGATGTCCTGCCCCTGCCACCGCATCTCCTCAGTCGAACACATCTACGAGGGAAGAGTCAATGCCGCGCGCGGGAGAGTAGAACATCGAGGACGCACTCTCCGGCCTGGGACAATGATCACGTGTCAGAGTCGAGGAGCGCCGCGAGGCGGCGGGTGCTCCGTCGGCGACGCCAGCGCCGCGCGGTCGTCCTGCTCGCCCTCGTCGCGACGCTCATCATCGCCCTCGTCGTCGTCCTCCCGCGCGCCCTCGCCCCCGACGACGCCGTCGCCGAACCGGCATCCACCCCCGCTCCGCCCTCGTCCGTGCCGACGAGCACACCGACGCCGACGCCGGAGACCCCCGAGGCCGAGCCGGCCTTGTGCGAGACGGATGCCGTGACCGCGGCGCTCGAAAACGGTTCCGACCGCGACGTGATCGCCGCGTTCGGCGGCGCCGAACCGTTCCGCGCGGCGATCGCCGACGGCGCGGCCCCCTGCGTCGACCTGCACGAGGCGGGGCGCCTCTGGGTGGTCGCGAACAAGCGGCAAGCCCTCGATCCGATCGACTACTGGCCCACACCGCAGGCGCGTCCGCAGGACACCCGGATCGTGGCGGGCGGGTGGCTGCTCGACGAGACGGCGGCGGCGCTCGACGAGCTCTCGGCCGACGTGCGGGCCGCGGCGGGCACCATCGGGGTGAGCAGCGGGTTCCGCCCCTACGACTTCCAGGTCGACACGTACAACCGCTACGTCTCGATGCGCGGCAAGGCCGCCGCCGACCTCCGGAGTGCACGCCCCGGCCACAGCGAGCACCAGACCGGACTCGCCGTGGACGTCGTGGCATGCGACTCCGGATGCGGCGACCATGACGGCTTCGGCGGCACCCCGCAGTCGGACTGGATCGCCGAGAACGCCTGGCGGTACGGCTTCATCGTCCGCTACGAGGAGGGACGCACCGCGACGACGGGCTACTCCGCCGAGCCGTGGCACCTGCGGTTCATCGGCCGTGAGTTGGCCGCCGCCTACGCCGACGGCGGCTTCCACACCCTCGAGGAGTTCTTCGGACTCGAGCCCGCCCCCGACTACGGCTGAGGCTCGCCGCGGAACTCAGTCGCGCTCACCCTGGCATCCGATCCCACGGCGCGCGTACAGTGGAGGGTGGCGACGCCGCCCACGAGCGCAGCGTCGCGCCGACACGAAGGGGGTCCGCACATGGAGCGGAACATCTACGACGAGGACCACGAAGCGTTCCGCGACGTCGTCAAGGAGTTCATCAAGCGCTACGTCACCAACGAGAAGCGCGAACAGTGGGATGCCGCCGGCGAGATCGACCGGGCGACGATGCGCGCGGCCGGCGAGGCCGGTGTGATCGGGCTCAGCGTGCCGGAGGAGTTCGGCGGCGCGGGGATGCTGCAGGACTACCGCTTCCGCACGATCGTCAATGAAGAGGTCATCCGGGCCGGTGCGGGATCGCTCGCCGGTGCCTTCGGCATCCAGGACGACCTGGCCGTGCCCTACCTCGTGCACATGGGCACGCAGGAGCAGAAGGAGACCTGGCTCCCCCGCATGGCGACCGGTGAGATCATCGGTGCGCTCGCGATGACCGAGCCCGGTGCGGGATCGGACCTCCGCGGCATCTCGACGACCGCGAAGAAGACCGACGGCGGCTACATCGTCAACGGCGCGAAGACCTTCATCTCGTCGGGCGCCACCGCCGACATCTTCGTCGTGTTCGTGAAGACGGGCGAGGGCAACCGGCCCGACGCCTTCTCGCTGCTGCTGCTCGAGGCCGACATGGCGGGCTTCGACCACGGCAAGAAGCTGCACAAGATGGGCTTCCACGGCCACGACACGGCCGAGCTCAGCTTCACCGACGTCTTCGTCCCCGACGCGAACCTCATCGGCGGCGAAGAGGGCAAGGGCTTCATCCAGCTCATGATGAACCTGCCGCTCGAGCGCCTGTCGATCGGTGTCGCGGGCGCCGCGGCCGCGCAGGCGGGCGTCGAATGGACGGTCGCGTACACGAAGGACCGCGAGGCCTTCGGTCAGCGGATCATCGACTTCCAGAACACCCGCTTCACCCTCGCCGACCTCGTCACGACCGTCGACGCGCTGTGGGCCTACGTCGACCGCGCGATCACCCTGTACGGCGAGAACAAGCTGTCCGCCGAGGATGCCGCTCAGGTCAAGTTCTGGGCCACCGAGCGCGAGTGGGAAGTGCTCGACGCCTGCGTCCAGCTGCACGGCGGCTACGGCTACATCATGGAGTACCCGATCGCCCGCGCCTTCCTCGACGCCCGCGTCCACCGCATCTACGGCGGCACGAACGAGATCATGCGCGACATCGTGTCGCGCCGGATCGCCGGCAAGCGCTGACCCGACGACCGAGGTCGCGATCGGGCCGCAGAACCCGCGCGGTTACCCGGCCCGATCGGGACCTCGGCGGCGCGGGGGGACGAACCCGAATGCTGACGTTAGCCGCGTCTTAGGCGCGGTTAAGGATGGCGGGGTGGGATCGGCGCATGCCCATTCGACACCTCCGCCTCGCTCTTTCGCTCGCTCTCGTCTCGGCGGGTGCCGTCGTTCTCGCCGGGTGCGTCGCCCCCACCACCGACGAGAGGGAGGGGGAAACGGATGCCGCACGTCTCTCGACCTCGACGGCCAGCTTCTGGGACTCCTCCACCGTCCACTCGATCTCGGTCGACGTGGACGACGACGCGCTCGCCGAGCTGCTCGAGACGTACGAGAGCACCGGGGACAAGGAATGGATCGAGGCCGCCGTCACGATCGACGGCGAGGTCTATCAGGGTGCGGGGCTGAAGCTGAAGGGCAATTCGTCGCTGAAGAGCGTCACGAGCGACGACGACCCGAGCGGCATCCCGTGGATCATCCGGCTCGACAAGTTCGTCGACGGCCAGAACCACGAGGGCATCACCGAGTTCGTCGTCCGGGGGAACAGTTCCGAGACCTCCTTGAACGAAGCCGTCGCGCTCGACCTGCTCGACCTGGCCGGCCTCGCCAGCGAACAGGCCGCCGCCACACGGTTCACGATCGCGGGGTCGACCGCGCTGCGCCTGGTCGTCGAGAACCCGGGCGACAGCTGGAACGACTCCACTCTCGGCGCGACCGCGCTGTACAAGGCTGAGTCGGGCGGGGACTACTCCTACCGCGGCGACGATCCCGAGTCGTACACGGACGTCTTCGATCAGGAGGCGGGCGACGACGACCTCACCCCGCTCATCTCCTTCCTGGAGTTCATCAACGACTCCGACGACGAGACGTTCAGCGCCGAACTGTCGGCGCACCTCGACGTCACGGAGTTCGCGACCTACCTCGCGTTCCAGGATGTCGTCGACAACTTCGACGACATCGACGGGCCGGGGAACAACTCCTACCTCGCCTACGACGCCGACACCGGCCTGATGACCGTCGTCAACTGGGATCTCAATCTCGCCTTCGGCGCGTCGCCGAGCGGTGCCGGAGCGGGCGGTGCCGGCGGGGACGGGATGGCGATGCCCGACCGCGGCGACGCGGTAGCACCCGACCGCGGTGATGTGGCAGCGCCCGAGGGCGACGCCCGTGCGGATCGGCCCACCCTGCCGGGTGACGACGCGGGCGCGCAGATGGGCGGCGGCGGGGGTCGCGGCGGCTCGAACACCCTGGCCTCGCGCTTTCTCGCCGACGAGGACTTCCGCGCGCTCTACGAGAGCGAGCTCGAGGAGCTGAAGGATCTCTTCTACGGCTCGGGCGCCGCGGAGGACATCCTCCAGACCTGGTCGGATGCGCTCGTGGCCGGTGCCGGCGACCTGGTCGAGGCCGACGTCATCGCCGCGGATGCCGCGGACCTGACGGCATCCTTCGAACGACTCGCGGACTGACGCACATCGAGGTCCCGATCGGGTCGGAAAACCTGCGCGGTCACCCGGCCCGATCGGGACCTCGGCGGCGTGAGACGGGCCTACTTGGCGACGAGAGTCGTCTCGAAGCTGTCGCCGCGGGCGCTGCGCGCGCCGATCTTCTGCTTCGCGACCCGGATGGTGACGCCCCGCGCGCGCAGGATCTCGTAGAGCCCGTGCTCCTCGAGCTGCTCACGGGTGATGTCGGCGAACTCCGACGGCAGGTAGTTCTCGAACACCGCGACGGGGACGCCGTCGGTGCTGCGCTGCCGGCGCACGAAGACGACGTCGTCGCCCCGGCCGGATCGGGACCTCGCCGTGCGACCCGCGGCTCAGGCCTCCGACGCGACGGGATGCGGCTGTTCGCGCATGCCCCACGGTGAGCCGTAGCCCTCGGGTTTCGGTGCCGCGAGCAGGTCGAGGAACGGCTTCGCGTCGAACGCCTCGGGGCCGAGCACGCCCGTGCCCGACCAGGTGCCGCGGGCGAGCAGCTCGAGCGCGATGACGGGGTTGATCGCGGTCTGCCAGACGACGGCCTGCGAGTTGTCCTCGCGCATCGTCTCCTCGTTGTCAGCCACGTGGTACAGGTACGTCGAGCGGGGCTTCCCGTCCTTGCCGGTGCCCGTCACCCAGACGCCCGCGCAGGTCTTGCCGCTCATCTTGTCGCCGATCGTGGCGGGGTCGGGCAGGGCAGCCGCCACGACGTCGCGCGGTGAGACCTGCACGCCCTTCACTGACAGCGGGTCGGTCTTGTCGAGGCCGAGCTTGTTCAGCACCCGCAGCACCTCGATGAACTCGTCGCCGAGGCCGTACTTGAACGTGACGCGCTTTGCTTTGGTCCACCGCGGCATGAGGAGCACTTCCTCGTGCTCGACGTTGACGCACTCGACCGGACCGATGCCCTCGGGGAAGTCGAACACCTCGGGCTCGCTGAACGGCTCGGTGACGTACCAGCCCTTCCCCTCCTCGTAGACGACGGGCGGATTCAGGCACTCCTCGATCGTCGTCCAGATCGAGAACGACGGCGCGAAGTCGTACCCGGCGACGACGAGGTTCGCCCCGTCGCGCACCCCCAGCTCGTCGATCTCGTCGAACAGCTCGTCCTCCGCGTACCGGGCGAAGACGTCCGACAGGCCCGGCTCGACGCCGATCCCGACGAGCGCCAGGCGCCCGGCATCCTTCCACTCCTGCTCCTTGGCGAACTGCGCGTCGCCGAGCTTGACGCCCACTTCCTCATAGGGGCGTTCCGGATGCCGCTGCGACAGGCTCATCGCCATGTCGAGGTACGTCGCCCCGGCCGCGAAGGCGCCGTCGAAGATCGGCATGACGAACCGCGGGTCGACGGCGTTGAGCACATGGGTGGCCGAGTGCTCGCGGATCAGGGATGCCACGGACTCGGCGCTCGAGGCATCCACCTGCGCCGCGGCGAACCGCTCGTCGCCGAGTTCCGCCACGAGCGCCTCGGGGCGGGCCGGGTCGTAGTCGGCGATGACGACGGCCTCGAAGAAGTCGCGGCGGCGGAGGATGCGGGCGGCGGCACTGCCGACGCCGCCGGCGCCGATGATGAGGATGCGCATGCGGGGTCCTTCCGGGCGGTCAGATGCCGCCGTCGATGGAGCGGGGGAGGGTGCTCGTGTCGTCGGGGACGAGCACGGGGGTCTCGCGGTTGAGGCTCTCGCCGCGGAAGAACCGCTTCGAGCGCGGGAAGAGGAACCACACGAGCATGAGCACGACGCCGAGGCCGAGCGCGCCGATGCCGACGACGAAGGTCGATCCGACGCCGAGCAGCGTGCCCGAGTAGCCGTAGTCGGGGTTCAGCATGTCGATCGCCGACTGGATGAAGGCGTAGGTCAGCATGAGGGCGCCGACGAGGGGGAACACGCCCTTGAACCAGGTGTCGCGCGCGGAGCGGAACAGGTCGTTGCGGAAGTACCAGACGCAGGCGTAACCGGTGATCGCGTAGTAGAACGCGATCGCGAGGCCGAGCGAGAGGATCGTGTCCTGCAGGATCGCGTCGCTGAGCGAGGTCATGACGACGTAGTAGACGCTCGCCACGACGCCCATGACCAGGGTCGAGAACGACGGCGTCTTGTAGCGCGGGTGGACGTCCTTGAACTTCGCCGGCAGGGCGCGGTACACGCCCATCGCGAGCGTGCCGCGCGCCGTCGGGAGGATCGTCGTCTGCGTCGACGAGACCGCCGAGATGAGGACGGCGACCACGAGCAGCCAGCCCCACGGGCCGAGCAGCCCGTCCTTGATCGCGAGGAAGAAGTCATCGGCGTTGTCGACGTTGCCGAGGCCCGTGCCGTCCTCGCCGATGCC
Organism: Microbacterium sp. NPDC080220; assembly: GCF_040686395.1. Lineage (NCBI taxonomy): Bacteria > Bacillati > Actinomycetota > Actinomycetes > Micrococcales > Microbacteriaceae > Microbacterium > Microbacterium sp. NPDC080220. Next base: position 98,540 of record NZ_JBFBOP010000004.1, on the reverse strand, counting down.
GGCGTACATCATCGCCGCGATCGTGACCGAGACGTAGGTGACCAGCAGCAGCACGCAGGTGAGGAGGGCGGCGAGGCCCGGGATGCGCTTGGGGTCCTTCGTCTCCTCGTTGAGGGCGAGGCAGGTGTCCCACCCCCAGTAGATGAAGATCGCGAGCAGGATCGCCTCGATGAACCCGCCCCACTCGCCGAAGGCGAACGGGTTCAGCCACTGCCAGTCGAACGGGGTCGGGTTCGGGGCCGAGCCGGAGAAGAACTGGGTGAGCGCCGCGATCACGAAGACGATGAGGGCGAGGTACTGGATGCCGAGCAGCACGTTCTGGATGCGCTCGCCGATCTCGACGCCGCGCCACGACACGTACGTCATCGCGGCGATGAAGGCGACCGCGACGAGGACGATCCGCCAGTCGTTCGGTTCCTCGAACTCCTGCCCGAGGAGGGCCCAGAAGTAGATCGAGGCGACCTGGGCGAGGTTCGCGAGCACGATCATCCCGGCGATCGCGACGCCCCAGCCGCCCATCCAGCCCACCCAGGGACCGAACGCCTTCGTCCCCCACGTGAACGTCGTGCCGCAGTCGGGCACGTCGCTGTTGAGCTCGCGGTAGGCGAAGGCGATGAGCAGCATCGGGATGAAGGCGATCACGAACGCGATCGGCGCCTGCCCCCCGACGGCGAGGACGACGTAGCCGAGCGTCGCGACGAGCGAGTACACCGGTGCGGTCGAGGCGAGGCCGATGACGGTCGAGCCCCACAGGCCCAGGGTGCCGCGCGCGAGGCCCTTGCCGTCCGGACGGGTCAGATGCACAGGCGTCGTGGTCACGCCGACCTCCTCAGGGAAAGCGATCCGCCTTCCCGCGGCCGGGTACCCGGGCGGCGCCGTCGCCGTCCTGAGCGGGAAGTGGCCTCACCCTAGCACCGGCGTTCCACGCCGCAGGAGACCCGGTGTCAGTGCGCCGCAGGTGCCCGCGCGGGAGGGGGGAGGCTCAGACGCCCCAGGGGAACAGGGCCGTCAGGACCACAGCGGAGACCGCCCAGAAGACGAGCATGAACACCGTGTCGCGCGCTCGCCACGGCAGCAGGTACCGCTCGGTGCGGTCGCGGTGGGCGCCGAACGCGCGGGCGTCCATCGCGAGCGCCACCCGCTCGGCGTGCCGGATCGCGCCGGCCAGCAGCGGCACGACGTAACCCGCCCAGCGGGCGATCGCGGCGAACGGCCCGCGCCCGCCGTGCGCGCCGCGCACCCGGTGCGCCTGCCGGATCACTTCGAGCTCGTACCCGAACCGCGGCACGAACCGGATCGCCGCGAGCGCGGCGTAGCCGATGCGGTACGGCACACGCAGCTGCTGCACGGTCGCGCGGACGAGGTCGGGCCCCGTGGTCGTGAGCCCTGCGATGAGCCCGAGCGCGAGGATCGCCGCGAGGCGCGCCCCCGTCGCGAGCCCGACCTCGACGGCGCCCGAGTAGAGGGTCCAGGATCCGACCGAGAGGATCGGCGCGGTGCCGTCGACGAGGTCCCGGTCGACCCACAGTCCCAGCGACAGACCGATCGCGGACGCTCCGATCGGGATGCCGAGAAGCAGCAGCGCCGCGACCCGCACCGACACGCGGGTGCCGGTGAGGATCACGAGGTACGCGAGGGCGAGGAAGACGAGCGGGGTGACCAGATCGCGCGAGAAGACGAGGGCCACCATCGCCGGCAGGGGAGCTGCGAGCTTGGCGAGCGGGCCGATGCGGCCGAGCATGCCCCGGGCGGGGGCGCCGGTGTACGGATCGGCGACGGCGGTCACGACGCGCCTCCGCTCAGGGCGCGCAGCGACGTCACGCCGGCGAGTCCGGGATGCCGCGTCACGCCCCGCAGCGCCTCCTGCAGCGCCGGGCGGCGCAGACCGCTCTCGCGCAGGAGCGTCTCGTCGGCGAACACGTCGGCGGTGGCGGCATCCGCTCGGATCCGGCCGTCGTGGACGACGACCGTGCGATGTGCGTACTCGGCGACCAGCTGCATGTCGTGCGTGACGACGACGATCGTCGTGCCCGCCTCGTTGAGGTCGCGCAGCAGCCGCAGCAGCTCGTCGGCGCGGGCGCGGTCCTGTCCGAACGTCGGCTCGTCGAGGGCGAGGATCGGGGCTCCCGCGATGAGCGCCGTCCCGACCGAGAGGCGCCGCTTCTGGCCGCCCGACAGCAGGAACGGGTGCACGTCGGCCTTGCCCTCGAGGCCGAAGCGCTCGAGCATCGCGGTGGTGCGCGCGTGGATCTCGGCCTCGCCGAGTCCGCGTCCGCGCAGGCCGTGCGCGAGCTCATCGAAGACCGTGTGCGCGATGAACTGGTGCTCGGGGTTCTGAAAGACGAAGCCGATCCGGCGCGACAACTCGCGCAGGCCGGTGCGCGACGCGTCGACCCCGTCGACCCGCACCGTGCCGCGCGGCGGCGGGATGACCCCCGCCATCGCCTGCACGAGCGTCGTCTTGCCCGCGCCGTTCGCCCCCACGACGACGACGAACTCGCCCGCCCGCACCGTCAGATCGACGCCGTGCAGCACGGTGCGCCGCCCGCGCCGGAGGGTGAGCCCGCGCACCTCTACCGCGGTGCGCTCGTTACTCCGGACGGATGCTGCCGTCGGCATGTCATCGGACACCGACGGACCCATCGATCCGGAGAACGGTCCGCCGCGGGCGCGACCGGGCGCCTCCGCCGCCTCGAGCGCCTCCGTCAGCTCCGCAGGGGTCAGCGGCGTGCGGGGGAGGTCCCACCCGGCTCGCCGCAGGGCGAGGGCGGCCATCGTCGAGACCGGCAGCCAGACGCCGATCGCCTCGAGCTCCTCGGCGCGGCCCCGCAGCACCGCGTCGACGGGGCCGTCGGCGACCGTGCGGCCCTCCGCGTCGAGCACGACGACGCGGTCGGTGAGGCCGACGGCGGCGTCGAGGTTGTGCTCGACCAGCAGGATCGAGCGACCCTCGGCGGCGACCGCGCGCAGCGCGTCGTAGACGTCCTCGATCCCGGCCGGGTCGAGGTTCGCGGTGGGTTCGTCGAGGACCAGCAGCTCCGACCCCATCGCCAGCGCGCACGCGATCGCCAAGCGCTGCTTGCCGCCGCCCGACAGCCGGTCCGGGTTCTCGCCGCGGCGCTCCCACAGTCCGACCTGGCGCAGTGCGGCTTCGGTGCGCGCGAGGACGTCGGCCACCGGCATCCGCAGGTTCTCGGGGCCGAAGGCGACGTCGTCGAAGACCGTGCCGGTGATCAGCTGCGCGTCGGGGTCCTGGAACACCATGCCGACGTGCGCCGCGAGCTGTGCGACGGGCGTCGTGGCCGTGGCGCGCCCCCGCACGGCGACCTCGCCGGTGAGGGTCGTCGGCACCGCCTGCGGGATCAGGCCGTTGGTCGCGAGGGCGAGGGTGGACTTGCCCGAACCGCTGGGTCCCAGCAGCAGGACGACCTCGCCGGGGGCGATGTCGAACGTGACGGATGCCGGGACCGCGGCATCCGCTCCTTCGTGGGTGATCGCGACTCCACGCACGCGCAGCAGCGGCGTGGGCGGCCGATCGTCGCGGGGCGCCTGCGCCGTGGTGGGGTCGGAGGCGGCAGGGCTCACGGACGGTCCAAACGAGGAGGGCGGGTCGGCCTTAGCTTAGCCTGCCCTAACTCCTCGCGCCACGCCCGCGCGGCGCAGGCTCTCGCCCACGCCGAGGCCGGCCGCCGTCCACACGACCGGACCGGCGAGCGCGATGACGAGGTAGGCGATCTGCGCCCACGCCGCGAGCTTTCCGAGGTTCGCCGCGAAGAACACGACGACGGCGACGAGGACCCCGATGACGAGAGCGGCGGCGAAGAAGCGCCACGCCCCCCACGAGCGGTACCGCGTCAGCGCGGCGACGCCCTCCTGGATCGCGCCGAACAGGAGTGCCGTCCCGAGGAACCGCCCGATCCACGCCGGGTTGACGGCGCTCGCGACGAGCGCGGCGAGCACGTGCGTCGTCAGGGCGACCAGGGGCAGCCGGAACACCTGCTGCGCGATGATCCCCGGCAGCACGTGCGACCCGAGCACGAGGCCGTAGGCCCACGGTGCGGCGGCGAGCACGAGTGGGGTGATCGCCCCGGCCACGCCGCCCAGCAGACCCGTCGCGACTCCGAGCGCGGCGCACACCAGCAGCACGCGCGTCGAGAGGAGTGTGCGGGTCACGGATTCAAGGCTATCCACGCCCGAGAGGGCCCCGGCCGTGCAAAATCAGTCCCGACGACGCCGCTTCGTCAGTCGGACGGTGGGCAGCGGCGGGGCCGGGATGCGCTCGTCGCCGTGGGTGACGACGTGCCCGAAGCGGGGGGTGTCCGCCTCCCACTCCTCACGCGCGGCGACGATCTCCTCGTGGCTGCGCCCGACGAAGTTCCACCACATGACGATGTCGCTCTCGAACGGCTCGCCGCCGAGCAGGAACACCGTGACGTCGGTGGGCGCGGCGATCTCGATCCGCTCGCGCCCGACGCCGAGGTAGAGCAGGTCGTTGTCGCCGAGGGCGACGGGCTCGTCGGCGGAGTGCACGAGCGGCGCACCGTCGACCCCGACGATCGCGTGCTCCCACGCGGGGTTCAGCGGGATCCGGATGCGAGCACCGGCCGGGATGAAGACCTCCGCGCCGACGATGGGCGTGTACACGGTGGCGGGGGAGCGGATGCCGGCGAGCTCGCCGACCACGACGACGGCCGCCGCGCCCTCGCCGAGTTCGACGATCGGCAGATCGGTGTGCCGCTCGAAGTCCGGCCCGCCGTGCCGGCGCGACTCGGGCAGGGCCACCCAGAGCTGGAGCGCGTCGGTGACGGACGGCTCGTCGCCCATCGAGTACTCGGAGTGCGCGATGCCGGCGCCGCTCGTCATGATGTTCAGCTGTCCGCGCTTGATGACGACGTCGGAGCCGATCGTGTCGCGGTGCCGCGTCTCGCCCGCGAACGGCCACGTCACCGTCTGCAGCCCGATGTGCGGGTGCGGTTCGACCCGCATCGTCGTGACCTGCGGCCCGAACCGGTCGAGGAAGCACCAGGCGCCCACCATCGGCAGCTCGCGCTGCGGCAGCGCGCGGTGCACCTGCATGCCCCGCACCCCGCCGAGGGGCACCTCTCGCGAGGTCAACAGGACGGAACGCGGGCCGTCGCAGGATGCCGGGGCGTCGACTGTCTCGGTGGGATCGGCGTCGAGGCGGGTCATCCGGTCACTCCGCGTCGGGTGAGACGACGGTGAGGCCGGGAACGTCGTTGCTCTCGAGGTACCCGGCGACGAACGGGCACGTCGGGACGACCTCGGCGTCGCGTCGCGCGAGGTCGGCGAGCGCCTCGGAGACAAGGATCTTGCCGAGACCCTGGCCCTTGTAGGCGGGGTCGACCTTGGTGTGGGGCATGACCGTGCGACCGGCGTCGTCGGTCGTGATGAGCGTGTACCCGGCGACCGCGCCGTCGACGTGGATCTCGTAGCGGTTCTTCTCGTCGTTGCGCGTGACCGTCGGTGCGGCGTCGTGTGCCACGGGGACCCCCTCTGTCGTGTGGGTCAACCGTATGCGGCCCGTGCGTCTTCCCGCCAGGACCCCGCGCCTCCGCCCGTGCCGTTCGTCGCGCCGGTCGCGCCGCTCGTCGCAGCGGCACCCGTCCGAGCGGAGAGGCGCGGCATCCCTCTTCTTACCCTGTCGTGTACGCAAAGACGCGCCCTGAAGGAGTCGCCCATGTCTGCACCGTCGCGCCGTGGCAAGGCCGCCACGCTCGAACCCGATCCCTCCCTTCCCCCCGTCGCCCTCACCGAGGAGCAGAAGACCAAGGACGGCCGCTGGACGCCGCTGAAGATCGTCGTCTGGGCCGCCATCGCCCTCGCCGGCGGTCTCGGCTGGACGATGCTCGCCATCGTCCGCGGTGAGACCGTCAACGCGATCTGGTTCGTGTTCGCGGCCGTCGCCACCTACCTCATCGGCTATCGCTTCTACTCGAAGGTCATCGAGAAGCACCTCCTGCGTCCCGACGATCGGCGCGCCACCCCCGCCGAGGTCAAGCAGGACGGCAAGGACTACGTCCCGACCGACCGTCGGGTGCTCTACGGCCACCACTTCGCCGCCATCGCCGGCGCGGGCCCGCTCGTCGGCCCCGTCCTCGCGGCGCAGATGGGCTTCCTCCCCGGCACGATCTGGATCATCGTGGGTGTCGTCCTCGCCGGCGCCGTGCAGGACTACACCGTGCTCTTCTTCTCGATGCGCCGCGGCGGTCGCACCATCGGCCAGATGGCCCGTCAGGAGCTCGGCCGCATCGGCGGCACCGCCGCGATCATCGCGTCGCTGCTGATCATGCTGATCATCGTCGCGATCCTCGCCCTCGTCGTCGTCAACGCACTCGGCGAGAGCCCGTGGGGTGTCTTCTCCGTCTCGATGACCATCCCGATCGCCCTGTTCATGGGGCTGTACCTGCGGTACCTCCGCCCCGGCAAGGTCACCGAGGTCTCGATCATCGGCTTCGTCCTCCTGATCGCCGCCATCGTCGCCGGTGGCTGGGTCGCCGAGACCGCGTGGGGACAGGAGTTCCTGCAGCTCGACCGCACCGTGATCGCCTGGGGCATCATCATCTACGGCTTCATCGCCGCGGTCCTCCCGGTCTGGCTGCTGCTCGCCCCGCGCGACTACCTGTCGACCTTCATGAAGATCGGCGTCATCGTGATGCTCGCCGGCGCCATCGTGCTCGTGCGCCCCGAGATCACCGTGCCGGCGGTCACCGACTTCGCGCTCGAAGGCACCGGGCCGGTGTTCGCCGGTCCCCTCTTCCCGTTCCTGTTCGTGACGATCGCCTGCGGTGCCCTGTCGGGCTTCCATGCGCTCATCTCGTCGGGGACGACGCCGAAGCTCGTCGAGAAGGAGCGCCAGACCCGCTTCATCGGTTACGGCGGCATGATCATGGAGTCCTTCGTCGCGATCATGGCCCTCGTCGCCGCGATCTCGATCGACCAGGGCATCTACTACGCGATGAACGCGTCGGCCGCGGCCACGCAGGGCACCGTCGAAGGTGCGGTCGCGTTCGTGAACTCGCTCGGCATCACCGGGGTGAACCTCACCCCCGAGATACTCACGAGCACGGCGGCCGCGGTGGGCGAGGAGTCGATCGTCTCGCGCACCGGCGGTGCGCCGACCCTCGCGCTCGGCCTCGCGCACATCATGCAGCAGGCCCTCGGCGGCCCCGCCATGATGGCGTTCTGGTACCACTTCGCCATCATGTTCGAGGCGCTGTTCATCCTCACGGCGGTGGATGCCGGTACCCGCGTCGCGCGCTTCATGCTGCAGGACTCGATCGGCCACTGGGTCCCCAAGTTCCGCGACGTCTCGTGGCGCCCGGGCGTGTGGATCACGACGGCGATCATGGTCGCCGGCTGGGGAGCGATCCTCATCCTCGGCGTCACCGACCCGCTCGGCGGCATCAACACGTTCTTCCCGCTGTTCGGCATCGCCAACCAGCTTCTCGCCGCGATCGCGCTCGCCGTGGTCCTCGCGATCATCGCCAAGCGCGGCCCGTCGTTCGTGAAGTGGCTGTGGATCGTCGCCCTGCCGCTCGCGTTCGCCGCGGTCGTGACGATCACCGCGTCGGCCTACAAGATCTTCTCGCCCAACCCGGCGATCGGATACTGGTCGAACCACTTCCGCTACCGCGACGCGCTCGCCGCCGGCGACACGACCCTCGGCACCCCCGAGGTCATGGGCGCCGTCATCCGCAACACCTTCGTGCAGGGCACCCTGTCGATCGTGTTCGTGACCCTCGCGATCATCGTGATCATCGCCGCGGTGGCGGTCACGATCACCGCGATCCGCCGCGGCGGCGAGAACCACGAGGACGAGCCGGTGCCCTCGCGCCGCTTCGCCCCGGCCGGCTTCATCGCCACTCCGTCCGAGCGCGAGCTCGACAAGCAGTGGGAGCCGATCCTCGCCGACGAGCGCGCGGCGAACCGGCACTGAGAGGGCCCCGGAAATGAGTACTCGGACGGATGCCGCGGTCTCGCCGATGCGGGCGATGCTCGACCTCGTCGTGCGGGCGGGCCGCGGTGTCCGCTGGTACATGACGAACCTCATGGGCGACAGCGCCTATGGCACCTACGTCGCCCACCACCGGCGTGTGCACCCCGGGGAGGAACCGATGACCGAGCGGCAGTTCTGGCGTCAGAAGATGGACGACCAGGACCGCAACCCGGGCGCCCGCTGCTGCTGACGCCCGCGATCTAGGCTCGTCGCATGACCGATGCCGTCGTCCTCGCCGCCCTGCTCGGCGTGGTCGGCGGCATCGTGCTGTCGGCCGTACTGCTGCTCGCGCGACGCTACGCCCGCGGCGCGGGCGGGCTCGGCAGCGAGGCGGAGGAGGCCACCTACCGCGCACTGCACCAGGCGAGCCTCGCCGCGCCGCACCTGCGCGGCGGGCTCGACACCGCCGACGTCGCCCGCGCCGCGAAGCACCTGCGGGCGGTGCTCGGCAGTCCCGCGATCGTCCTCGTCGTCGGCGACGTCATCGTCGCCCGTGACGGGCAGACCGAGGGATTGGATGCCGCGGCCCGCCGCATCGCCGCGCAGGTGACCGAGACGGGCAAGCGCCGCATCTTCCCCCGCGCCGACGGCGGCGACGGGCTCGAGGCGGTCGGCGCGCCGATCCGCGTGGACGGGCGGGTCTCGGGCGTGCTCGTCGCCTTCGCCGCGCCCGTCCGGGCGGCGCTCGTGCGCGCGGCGGGGGAGGTGGCGGACTGGTGCGCGGCGCAGGCCACGCTCGGTGAGCTCGACGCGTCGCGGGCGGCGCTCGCCGAGGCCGAGCTGCGCTCGCTCCGCGCCCAGATCTCGCCGCACTTCATCTACAACGCGCTGACCGCGATCGCCTCGTTCATCTCCACCGACCCGCCGCGCGCCCGCGAACTGGTGCTCGAGTTCGCCGACTTCACGCGGTACTCGTTCCGGCGCCAGGGGGAGTTCACGACGCTCGCCGAGGAGCTGCGCAGCATCCATTCCTACCTCGAACTCGAGCACGCGCGCTTCGGCGGACGGCTGTCGGTGACGCTGCGGATCTCGCCCGAGACGCTCGCCACCGTCATCCCGTTCCTGTCGGTGCAGCCCCTCGTCGAGAACGCCGTCCGGCACGGGCTCGAGCCGGGGGAGGGCGGCGGCACGATCCTGATCGCGTCGGAGGACGCCGCGACCCACACCGAGATCACCGTCGAGGACGATGGTGCGGGCATGGACCCCGACGAGCTGCACGCGCTGCTCACGAGCGCCGCCGACGGTCGCAACGTCGGCCTGCGCAACGTCGACACGCGGCTGCGCCAGCTGTACGGCGCCGAGGGCGGACTCGTCGTCGAGACGGCGCCGGGCGCCGGTACCCTCGTGCGCATGCGGATCCCGAAGTCGCAGCCGCACCACCTCACCCGGGAAGAGGGATGAGCGCCGTGATCGACGTCCTCGTCGCCGACGACGAGAAGCCGGCGCTCGACGAACTGGCCTTCCTGCTGCGCGCCGACGACCGGATCGGCGAGGTGCTGACGGCGTCGTCGGGCGCCGAGGCGCTGCGACTGCTCACCGAGCGGCCGGTCGCCGCCGCGTTCCTCGACATCCACATGCCCGGGCTCTCGGGACTCGAGCTCGCGACGGCCCTCCGCGGGCTCGCGTCCCTTCCGGCGGTCGTGTTCGTCACCGCCGACGACGCGCACGCCGTCGACGCGTTCGAACTGCAGGCGCTCGACTATCTGCTCAAGCCCGTCCGGGTCGAGCGGCTGCGTCGCGCCGTCGACCGCATCACCGAGAGCGATCGCCCCGCCGAGAGCGACGAGGTGCTGCCCGTGACCGTCGGGTCGGCGGTGCGGTTCGTGCACCGCCGCGACGTCCGCTGGGTGCGGGCCGAGGGCGACTACACGCGCCTCCACACCGACGCCGCCTCCGGGCACCTCGTCCGCATCCCGATCTCCGAGCTCGAGACGAGGTGGGCGGATGCCGGTTTCGTCCGCATCCATCGCTCGTTCCTCGTGCGGGCGGCATCCGTCACCGAGGTCCGGCTCGCGGGGGCCGAACCGACGGTCTGGGTCGACGGGACCGCGCTGCCGGTGAGCCGGCGGCTGCTGCCCGCCGTCCGCGAGGCGCTCGTCGGGCGGGCGGGGTCGTGACCCGCGAGCGGGTGCGCGTCACCGCGGGATCGGGGCGGCCCGGTGCGCCCACGCGCGGCATCGCGCTGCCGGGCGCGCCCGTCGACGACGCCGAGGCGGCGTACGCGCGCGCCCTGCGGCGCTCGCAGCTGCGGCTCGCGCTCGGGACGCTGCTCGGGTTCGTGACGGTGACCGTCGCGCTGCTGCTGGCCATCACCCTCATCCCCGAACTGGACGAGATCGTCGTGCTGGGGGTGCCGCTGTCGTGGCTGCTGCACGCCTTCGGGTTCTATCCCGTGATCGCGGGGTTCGCGGTGCTCTACCTGCGCGGGGCGAACCGCAACGAGCGCCGCTGGCGCGCGCTCCGCGACGAGGGCGCATGAACGCGGTGCTCGACCTGCTCGCCGTCGCGGCCGTCGTGGGCGCGACCGTCCTGATCGGGGCCTACGGGCTGCGGGTCTCGCGCACGACGAGCGACTTCTTCGTGGCATCCCGCACCGTCCGCCCCGTGTGGAACGCGTCGGCGATCAGCGGCGAGTACCTCTCGGCGGGGACGTTCCTCGGGCTCTCGGGGCTCGTGCTGCTGAGCGGGGCGGAGGGTTTCTGGTTCCCGATCGGGTACGCGGCGGGGTACCTGCTCGTGCTGCTGTTCGTGGCGGCCCCGCTGCGGCGGAGCGGGGCGTACACGATCCCCGACTTCATCGAGGCACGGCTGGACTCGCGCCTCGCGCGGCGGGTGACGAGCGCCGCCTGCCTGCTCATCGGGTGGCTGTACATCGTGCCGCAGCTGCACGGGGCGGGGATCACGCTGCAGGTCGTCGCCGACATCCCGCCGTGGGTCGGCGCCGTGCTCGTCGCGGTGCTCGTCGCCGCCGCGGCGGCGGCCGGAGGGATGCGAGCGATCACCTACGTGCAGGCGTTCCAGTACTGGTTGAAGCTGACCGCGCTGCTCGTGCCGGCCGTGCTCATCACCTTCGCCGTGAACGGCGGGGCGCGCGAGATCGAGCCCCTCGTGGTCTTTCCCGCCGAGGCGGGACCCGCGGGCATCGACGCCTACGCGGCCGGGTCGCTGCTGCTCGCGCTCCTGCTCGGCACGATGGGCCTGCCGCACGTGCTGGTGCGGTTCTACACGAGCCCGACCGGCGGGTCCGCGCGGCGGACGACCGTGCTCGTCATCGTCATGGTCAGCGTCTTCTACGCCGTCTCGAGTGTCATCGGGCTGCTCGCGCGGGTGGTCGCGCCCGAGCTCGCGCAGCCGGGTGTGGCCGACACGGTCGCGCTCGTGCTGCCCGCGCGGGTGTTCCCCGGCATCGTGGGGGAGCTGCTGACGGCGCTCGTCGTCGCCGGCGCGTTCGCCGCGTTCCTCGCGACCTCCGCCGGGCTCACCGTCTCGCTCGCGGGGGTCATCAGCCAGGACGTGTTCTCGGGCTCGGTTCGCTCGTTCCGTCTGTCGGCCGTCGTGGTCGCCGTCGTGCCGCTCGCGATCGCCCTGCTCACGGCGCCGGCCGGGCTGGTCGCCTCGGTCGGAGTCGTGTTCGTGTTCGCGGCATCCGCTCTGTCTCCCGTGCTGCTGCTGTCGATCTGGTGGTCGCGGTTGACGGCGCGCGGCGCCGTGGTGGGCATGGTGACCGGCGGCGTCGCGTGCGCCGTCGCGTTCGCCGTGCATGCGGCGGTGGGAGGCGTGGGGCTCGCGGCGCCGCTGCTCGCGCAGCCGGCGGCCTGGACCATCCCGCTCGCGACGGCCGTCACCGTCGTCGTGTCGCTCACCGACCGCGCCGGCGCGCCCGTGCGGGCGGGCGCGTACCTCGCCCGGCTGCACACCCCCGGCCGCGGCTGAGCGGGCCGCGGGCCGTTCTCCGGAGATTCTGCGGGGTCAGGGCTGCCGACGCGCTGGATGCCCCATTTTCTCCGAAGAACGGCTCGCCGCGGTTTCCGTCTCCGCGTCCGCCCCGGCCCCGCAGATCCGCCGGAACCGGGGTCGTGCGGGCTGACGCCGCCCCTGCGGGCTGCTCACGGAACGACCATGCGATCGCTCCGACCGGCCACGTCCCGGTTGGGGGAGAGCAGAATGTGCGCATGCGTCGGTCTTTGAGGTGGTCCGTCCTCGGTGCGGCCGTGGTCGTGTCTCTGCTCAGCGGGTGCGCCGCGTCACCGTCTCCGTCGTCGTCCCCGTCCGCGGCCGCCACGCCGTCCGCGGGCCCCACGCCGACCCCGTCCGCAACCCCGTCCCCCGACCCGGTCGCCGCCCTCACGCTCGAACAGCGCGTCGGCCAGCTCTTCATGGTGGGCACGAAGGCGACGCAGGCGTCCCCGGTGACCCTCGCCGCCGTCGCCGACCGCCACGCGGGTGGGATCTTCCTCAGCGGCCGGTCGCGCACCGGGGTCTCCGCCACCGCGGACGTCGTCGCGAGGTTCACCGCGCTCGATCACCCCGACGGCGCGCCGCTGTGGGTCGCGACGGATCAGGAGGGCGGCGAGGTGCAGGTGCTGCAGGGTCCCGGGTTCGACGCGATGCCCTACGGCATCCGTCAGGCAGACCTCCGCGACGCGCAGCTGCGCGCGTCCGCCGAGAAATGGGGCCGCGAGCTCGCCGACGCGGGCGTCAACCTCGACCTCGCCCCCGTCGCCGACATCGTCACGAGCGAGGCGACCCGCTTCGACAACCCGCCCATCGGCGGCTACGGCCGGCAGTACGGCTACGACGCTGAAACGGTGGCGGCGAAGGCGGGTGCGTTCGCCGAGGGGATGCGGGATGCCGGCATCCTGCCCACCTTCAAGCACTTCCCGGGCCTCGGCCACGTCACGGCGAACACCGACACCGCGGCGGATGTCGTCGACACGACGGTGACCCCGGACGGTCCCGACGTCGACGTGTACCGGCCGCTGACCGAGGCGGGGCCGAGCGCCGTCATGGTCTCGTCGGCGATCTACGACCGCATCGACGGATCGAGGCCGGCGGTCTTCTCGCCCACGGTGGTGAAGGTCCTGCGCGACGAGGTCGGGTTCGACGGCGTGCTGTTCTCGGACGACCTGTCGGCCGCCATGGCGGTGTCGGCGTGGTCGCCGGCCGAGCGCGCCGTCGACGCGATCTCGGCAGGTGTCGACGTGGTGCTGGTGTCGGCGAAACCGTCGGTCTTCCCCGCCATGTACGACGCCGTGCTGGCGAAGGCGCAGAGCGACCCGCGGTTCGCGGCGCAGGTGGATGCCGCGGCCGCGCGGGTGCTCGCCGCGAAGGCCGACATGCCCTGACCCGTCGCGTGCCGGATGCAGGGCGAAACGCCCGGTCGCGCCCGATCGGCGGCCGGCGGCGTCGATCCGACCTGCACCGGGCACACCGTCCCGGCGCCCGTGAGGCAGACTCGAGGGATGACCTCGACGCTCCGGGACCGCATCCCCGTCGGGTCGACCCCCGACGCGGTGTACGAGGGTTTCCTCGAATGGACGATCGAGCGCGGCATCGAGCTGTACCCCGCTCAGGACGAGGCGGTCCTCGAACTCGCGTCCGGGTCGCACGTGATCCTCGCGACGCCGACCGGCACGGGCAAGTCGCTCGTCGCGGTCGCGGCACACGCGGCATCCCTCGCCCGCGGCGGCCGCACGTACTACACGGCTCCGATCAAAGCCCTCGTCAGCGAGAAGTTCTTCGCCCTCGTCGACATCTTCGGACCGGATGCCGTGGGCATGGTCACGGGCGATTCGTCGGTGAACCCCGACGCGCCGATCATCTGCTGCACGGCCGAGATCCTGGCGAACAGCGCGCTGCGCCTCGGCCCTGACGCGCAGATCGACCAGGTCGTGATGGACGAGTTCCACTACTACGGCGATCCCGACCGCGGGTGGGCGTGGCAGGTGCCGCTGCTGCTCCTGCCGAAGGCGCAGTTCCTGCTCATGTCGGCGACGCTCGGCGACGTGTCGGCGATCTCGGCCGACCTCGAGCGGCGCACGGGTCGACCGGTCGCGCACATCGCCGGCGCGGAGCGCCCGGTGCCGCTCGACTTCTCGTACGCGCGCCGCCCCGTGCACGAGGTTCTCGAGGGGCTGCTCGAGAACGGCGAGGCCCCGGTCTACATCGTGCACTTCTCGCAGGCCGCCGCCCTCGAGCGCGCGCAGGCACTGTCGAGCGTGAAGATCACGACGCGCGAGCAGCGCGACGCGATCGCCGAGACGATCGGCGGCTTCCGCTTCACGACCGGGTTCGGCAAGACGCTGTCGCGGCTCGTCCGCGCGGGCATCGGGGTGCATCACGCGGGGATGCTGCCGCGCTACCGGCGGCTCGTCGAGACGCTCGCGCAGCGCGGGCTGCTCCGCGTCATCTGCGGCACCGACACGCTCGGCGTCGGCATCAACGTGCCGATCCGGACGGTGATGATCACGGCGCTGTCGAAGTACGACGGCACGAAGATGCGGCAGCTGTCGGCGCGCGAGTTCCACCAGATCGCCGGGCGTGCGGGGCGTGCGGGCTTCGACACCCACGGCAGTGTCGTGGTGATGGCGCCCGAGTGGGAGATCGAGAACGCCGTCGCGCTCGCGAAGGCGGGCGACGACGCGGCGAAGCGCAAGAAGATCGTGCGCAAGAAGGCGCCGACGGGGGTCGTCAACTGGGGCGAGGGGTCGTTCGAGCGTCTGGTGGCGGCCGAACCCGAACCGCTGTCGCCGCAGTTGAAGCTGACCTCGGCGATGCTCATCAACGTGATCGGTCGCGGCGGCGACGTGTTCGCGAACGTGCGGTCACTCGTTTTCGACAACCACGAGCCGCGCGCGCGGAAGTACGAGCTGGCCCGCCGGGCGATCGCGTTGTTCCGGACCCTCGTGGCGGCGGACATCGTCGTGGCGGACGGCGACGGCATCCGTCTCACCGTCGACCTGCAGCCGAACTTCGCGCTCAACCAGCCGCTGTCGCCGTTCGCGCTCGCCGCGATCGACCTGCTGTCGCCGGAGGACGGCGAGACCGGGACGGGGCACTATGCGCTCGATGTCGTGAGCGTGATCGAGGCGACGCTCGACGATCCGCGCGCGATCCTGTCGCAGCAGGAGTACAAGGCGCGCGGCGAGGCCGTCGCGGCGATGAAGCGCGACGGCATCGAGTACGACGAGCGCATGGAGCTGCTCGAGGCGGTGACGTGGCCGAAGCCGCTGGCCGAGCTGCTGGCGCAGGCGTACGAGACGTTCGCGTCGAGTCAGCCGTGGGTGCGCGACTTCGAGCTGTCGCCGAAGTCGGTCGTGCGCGACATGTTCGAGCGGGCGATGTCATTCGGCGAGTTCGTCTCGTTCTACCAGTTGGGGCGCAGCGAGGGGCTGGTGCTGCGGTACCTGTCCGATGCGTACCGGGCGATCCGGCAGACGGTGCCGGCGGAGGCGCGCACCGACGACCTGCTCGACCTG
Source organism: Microbacterium sp. NPDC080220 (assembly GCF_040686395.1). NCBI lineage: Bacteria > Bacillati > Actinomycetota > Actinomycetes > Micrococcales > Microbacteriaceae > Microbacterium > Microbacterium sp. NPDC080220. The sequence continues at coordinate 83,045 of NZ_JBFBOP010000004.1, read as the reverse complement.
ATCGAGTGGCTCGGCGAGCTGGTGCGCCAGGTCGATTCGAGCCTCGTCGACGAGTGGAATGCGCTCGTGAACCCGGCGGACGAACCCGAGGCTCCCGTCGTGCCGCCTGCACCTCCGTCGGTGCTGACGAACCGTCGAGCGTTCGTCGTGCTGGTGCGCAACGAGATGTTCCGCCGGGTGCAGTTGGCCGCGCTGCAGGACGACGATGCGCTGGTCGAGTTGGATCCGGATGCCGCCTGGCCCGACGTCCTCGACCGGTACTTCGACGATCACGACGAGATCCTCACCGGCGGGGCGGCCCGCAGCCCCGCGTTGTGCGTCATCGACGAGTCGTCGGCGTCCGACGGGGTGTGGCGAGTGGAGCAGATCATCGACGACCCGGCGGGCGACCATGATTGGCGGATCCGCGCGGAGGTCGACCTCGAGGCATCCGTCGAAGAGGGCGCTGCGGTCGTGCGGGTGACCGAGGTCCTGCGGCTCTAGAGCTCGCGGGTCCAATCCTCGCCGTCGCGTGTGAAGACGATGCGGGTGTGACGTCGGTCGGGGGAGCCCTGCCAGAACTCGATGCGCTCGGGGACGAGGCGCCAGAGCACCCAGTCGCCGGGCGCGAGGAGCGCACCGGCCGGACTGCCGGCGATGTCGGCCGCGCTCTCGTCGGGTGCGGCCTCGCGCACGGCGCCGCGGACGCGCACGGCGCGCATGACGGGCTGCCACCAGAGGTTCAGCGCGGCGGCGGGGTTCTCGGCGAGCTGCGCGCCTTTGGCCGACGAGCGCGGACCGGCGAACTGCCAGCCGTTCGCATCGACCCCTTTGAGGATGAGGGTGCGCGCGTCGGGGCGACCACCGGCATCCGCTGTGGCGAGGGTCATCGCGCGCGGTTCGGCGACACCGGCGTCGGCGGCGTGGCGGATCCACGTCTCGAAGAGGGTGATGGGATCGGCCGGGAGGTCCGAGGGGTCGAGCGGCGGCGGAGATCCGGTGAGGGACGGCTGGGCGCGGAGCCACCGGGTGAGCTCGTTCATGCTCCCATCCTGCTCCGAGGTGTCACGATGTCGGTGCGGGCGGGCAGACTGACCCCGTGGCGACCTACCTGGCATTCCTGCGTGCGATCAACCTGGGGGCGAAGCGGGTGTTCCCGAAGGACGACATCCGGCGCGTCGTCGAGAGTGTCGGGTTCGAGGATGTCGCGACCCACATCAACACGGGCAACGTCCGTTTCGAGTCGCGGATGCGGTCGCGCCAGCGGATCGAGCGGACATTGGAGGCGGCCTTCGCCGCGGATCGCGGGTTCGAGGTCCCGACCATCGTGTTCTCGACCGCGGAGTTCCGCGAGGTCGCTCGACAGACGCGTGAGCTGGATGATGCGAACCCCGGGCTCGCGCGCCACTACGTCTACCTGCTGAAGGACGAGCTCACGGAGGCCCAGATCGCGGCCAACGAGGGTCGTGCGGACGGGCGCGGTCGGATGGTGGTGCGGGGGCGCGCGGCGCACGCGCTGCTGCAGCCCGGGTACCAGGACGGTGCGGTCGATCCGCTGGGCGCCGCGTCGTTGCTGGGTGTCGCGACGAACCGGAACGCGAACGTCATCGGGACACTCGCCGAGAAGTGGTGCGGCGCGTGAGCGCCGTGATCCGCGAGCCGGTCGCAGCGGATGCCGAGGCGATCGCCGCGCTGCACGTCGCGACGTGGCGTGAGACGTATGGGCATCTGCTCCCCGACGATTTCTTCACTGGAGAGCTCCTGGACCGGCGGCGTCGCATGTGGACGCGGATCCTCACCGATTCGCGCCCGGAGCATGTCGTACGGGCGGCGGAGGCCGGCGGCGAGCTGATCGGTTTCGCGATGTCGGGCATCTCCGATGAGGGAATCCCGCAGCTGTACATGCTCTACGTCCTGGCGGCGCAGCACGGCGCGGGGATCGGGCAGAGGCTGTTCGACGGAGTGCTCCCGCCGGGTCCGGCGGTGCTGTGGGTCGCGAAAGAGAATCCTCGGGCCATCGCGTTCTACCGCCGCAACGGCTTCGCTTTCGACGGCGCCGAGCAGAGCGACCCGGGAACGGCGGGAATCGTGGAAGCGCGGATGGTGCGGTGAGAACGCGGGATTGCGATCAGTGCGCGATCGGCAGCACGAGTCTCGCTGCAGGAGCGGGGTCGGTGACGAGTCGCGCGTGGGTCTCGACGTCATAGCGAACCTCGCCGTAGCGGAGCTTCTCCCGCTCGATCCCCTCGGCGAGGAATCCCGCCGCCGTCGCCACTCGGCATGACGCAGGGTTGTTCACCCGATGTCCGAGCTCGAGCCGGTACAGCCCGTTCGCAAAGGCCCACTCGCTCACCGCGATGAGCGCGCCCGCCGCATAGCCCTTGCCGCGCGCAGCGGGTGCGAGCCAGTAGGACATCCACGCCGTCTCGTGCCGGAACTCGATCGCAGCCGCTCCGACGTTGCCGACGGCGATGCCGTCCTCGACGACGGCCCAGTTCTTCACGTACTCGTCGAAGCGTAGGGATCGGTCGATGAACGCCTCAGCAGCTGCCCGGCTCGGCAGGTCGATGCCTCCGAACTGCGTCGCCAGATCAGAGGCGCTGCGTGATGCCTCGTTCAGCGCGGAGGCATCACCGGTATCCCACGGGCGAAGCGTGACACTCACGACCCCATCCTGCCTCAGCCGTCGGATCGCAACCCGACTCGGCCTTCGGCGACACCGCCTAGAACGGTGGCGGTCCGGGTGGGTCGACGGTGAAGGTGGGGATGCGGCGTTCGGGCTGGACGAGGTAGACCCGGCCAGCGGGTGAGGTCCATTCGAGTGCGCCGCCGGGTTTGGCTCTGACCTCCCAGTCGGATTGGTGTTTGAGGGTGTGATGCCCGCGGCACAGCGGTGCCAGGTTGTCGGCGGCGGTGTCTCCGCCGTGGTGCCAGTCGACGGTGTGGTCGACGTCGCACCGGTCGGCGGGGATCCCGCAGCCGGGGGCCATGCACCGCGCGGCCCGCCAGGTGACGAGCCGTCGCAGGTCGGCGGGTGGCCGGTACTGCTCTCGCCCGACGGAGAGGACGACCCCGGTTTCGGGGTGGGTGAGCACCCGCATCCACCCCGACGCCGCCCCGCACAGTTCCCGCGCCTTATCGAGCGGGATCGGGCCGACACCGTCGACCTGCGCGGCCGGGCCGTCACCGGTGAGAAGCGTCAGGGCGGGGACGGTGATCGCGACGGTGGGACGGATCCCGCGTGCGGAGTCGGGGAGCGCGTCCGTCTCCCCATCGAGGAGCAGATCCCCGAACACGTCCGCGCGCTTCTGATCCAACGTCCGCTCATCGTTGGCGGAATCGAGAGTCTTCGCGATCGCGGTGAGACGTCCGGCGATCGCATGCGCTTCCACTGCGGGGAGGTGTGCGGTGAGCCATGCCATCCCATCCACCCCCGCATCCACCCGCACGTGCCGGTGCGCGACGGCCGCGGCGTGCTGCTCGGCGAGGGTGGCTTCCTGCTCGCGGTCGACGATGCGTTTCATCGCCCGCCGGAACGGCCCGGTCGGCAGCTCCTGGGCCAGGCTCAGCACCTCAGACACCAGCCCCGCGGTCACGTCGTCGAGCTGGTCGAGCCCGTCGACGATGATCGTCGCGTGGGTGTCGGTGATGTCCGCACGGCTCATCGCCTCCCACACCTGCGGGTACCGGCGCAGCAGCGCGTGCCCGACACCCATCAACCGTCCCGCCGCGTGCTCGGTGATCCGCAACGCGGCGGCGACTTCGAGCCGCACCGACCGTTCCACGAACGCGACCGGCTCGTCCCGACGGCGCGCGTCGGCGATCGCGTCATCCCACAACTCGACGATGCACGCGTACCGCTGCGCGGCGTGGATGGTCGCCATGTCCGCACTCAGCACCACCCAGTCAAGCGTCGACGGGATCCCCTCCGGGACCTCGTCGCGACGATCGGCTGAACTGGACATAGTTCCAGACTAGGAGGGGGTTCCGACATCGCTTCCGGCTGCCGCCCGGCATCCGTCCCGCCGTTCGTCGAGGCGTCGCAGATGGTCACATTCGACGCCGCCGGCCGACCATCTGCGACCCCTCGGCGCAGCACCCGCCGGCCTCACGCCCCGCCGAGCACCCGCGTCCACGCGACCTCTCGCGTGATCTGCCCGGTCGCGACGAACGCCCGCACCTGATGCGTGTCGGCCAGGACGCGCGCGAGCTCCGACAGGTCCGCAGCGACGAAGCCCAGCGACTGCCAGAACGCGCCCGACCGGCGGCTGAACAGCCACGCCGTCGTCGCCCCCTCGTCCGCGGCGCGTTCGAGCGCGAAAGCGGCCATTTCCCTCCCGCGCCCGCGGGTGCGCGACGCCGACGCGACGGCGACGCTCCGGATCAGCGCGTGCGTGCCGTCGCCGCTCAGCTCGTACCCGGTGCTCCCGACGATCCGCCCCGACTCGTCGCGCTCGACCCACAGCCGGGTCGACGGCGCGTCGAGTCCCGTGACGGTCAGGTCGACCTCGCGCAGGAAGGCCTCGACCTCACCGGCATCCGCCGCCGTGCACCTGATCAGTTCCATCCCCGCTCCTCCCCGTTCCCGCGCCGCGCCCCCTGCGCCGAGACTGCACGAGCGCGTCGAGACTGCGTTCGCGCGCCGCATCCTCGTCGCCCGGGTGCAGTCTCGCGAATCGGTCTCCCCATCCTGCCCACGCCGCGCGACCCGTCCACACCCGAAGACCGTGTCGGATGCCGCGGCTAGGGTTGACCGGGTGAGTGACGGCGGATGGCAGAACGACCCCTACGCCGATCTCGTGTGGGATCCCGACGACGTTCCGCCGCCGGACGACTTCGACTCGCCGCCTCCGCCTGACCCGCGGTTCGACGACTACGCCGCGTCCGTCGCCCGCGCGACGCGCGCCGAACCGGCACGCCCCCAGCCCGCGCGAACCCAGCCCGCACGCCCCGCCGCACCCCCGGCATCCGTCCTGCGTCTCGAGCGACGCGACCACGTGGGCGATGACCCGGTCAAGGTCCTCACCGAGGTCTTCGGCTACACGGCCTTCCGCGGCGACCAGGGCGACATCGTCTCGCACGTCATCGCCGGCGGCGACGCGGTCGTCCTCATGCCGACCGGCGGCGGCAAGTCGATCACGTACCAGGTGCCCGCGCTCGTCCGCCCCGGCACGGGCCTCGTCGTCAGCCCGCTGATCGCGCTCATGCACGACCAGGTCGACGCGCTCATCGCCAACGGTGTGCGTGCCGCGTTCCTGAACTCGACGCAGACCCCGGCGGAGCGCGCGGGTGTCGAGCAGGCGCTCCTCGACGGCGAACTCGACCTCGTCTACGTCGCACCCGAGCGGCTGTCGGTCCCCGCGACGACCGCGCTCCTGCAGCGCGCGCAGCTCAGCGTCATCGCGATCGACGAGGCCCACTGCGTGTCGCAGTGGGGCCACGACTTCCGCCCCGACTACCTCGCGCTCGGCGACCTGGCCGAGCGGTTCCCCGGCGTTCCGCGCATGGCGCTCACCGCGACGGCGACCCGCGCGACGCACACCGAGCTCACCGAGCGCCTGCACCTGCAGGGCGCACGGCATTTCGTCGCGAGCTTCGACCGCCCTAACATCCAGTACCGCATCGAGCCCAAGGTCGACATGCGTCGCCAGCTCGTGCAGTTCGTGCGCTCACAGCCCGAGGGCGCCGCCGGCATCGTCTACGCGCTCAGCCGCAAGTCGGTCGAGCAGACGGCCGAGTACCTGCGCACGCAGGGCGTCGACGCCCTCGCGTACCACGCGGGATTGGATGCCGCGATGCGCGCCCGGCACCAGTCGAGGTTCCTCCGCGAAGATGGTGTCGTCATGGTCGCCACGATCGCGTTCGGCATGGGCATCGACAAGCCCGACGTCCGTTTCGTCGCCCACATCGACCTGCCGAAGTCCGTCGAGGGCTACTACCAGGAGACCGGCCGCGCTGGCCGCGACGGCGAGCCCGCGGTCGCGTGGATGGCGTACGGTCTCGGCGACGTCGTGCAGCAGCGGCGCCTCATCGACCAGTCGCCCGGCGACCGCACCTACAAGATGCGCATGGGGCAGCACCTCGATGCGATGCTCGCCCTCTGCGAGACGGTCTCGTGCCGGCGACAGAATCTGCTGAACTACTTCGGTCAGTCGTCGGATGCCTGTGGCAACTGCGACACCTGCCTCACCCAACCCGATACGTGGGACGGCCTCATCGCGTCGCAGAAGCTCCTGTCGACGATCGTCCGCCTGCAGCGGGAGCGCAACCAGGCGTTCGGCGCCGGGCACCTCATCGACATCCTCCGCGGCGCCTCGACCGAGCGCATCCGCCAGCAGGGGCACGACAAGCTCTCGACGTACGGGATCGGGAACGATCTGTCCGAGCAGGACTGGCGTTCGGTCGTCCGCCAGCTGCTGGCCCGCGGCATCCTGGTCGCGCAGGGCGAGTACGGCGTGCTGACAGTGGGCGAGACCGGAGCGGCCGTGCTGCGGGGCGAGGAGCCCGTGCCGCTGCGGCGCGATGTCCTCGGCCGCACCGGTGGGGGAGCGACCCGCGCGAAGAAGTCGTCGACGGCCGACTCGTTGCCCGAGGGCGACCGCGACCTGTTCGAGGCGCTCCGGGCGTGGCGGGCCGAGCAGGCCCGCGAGCAGGGCGTCCCCGCGTACATCGTGTTCGGCGACGCGACGCTCCGCGCCCTCGCCGAGCACCGCCCGCGCTCGGTCGCCGACCTCGACGGCATCACCGGCATCGGTGCGAAGAAGCGCGAGGCCTACGGCGAGGCCGTCGTCGCCGTCATCGCCGCGAACGCCTGAGCCGCGGAGCCCCCGGGTCAGCGCCGGCCCCGACGGATCCCCATGTGACGTAACACTCCTACCTCCCGTGACCACGCGGCGTGCGGCCGCGGAGCGGGCGTGCTCGGATGAGGCCTGCACCCGTCCTCATCCGTCCTGGAGTCCTCATGACCCGTCCCTTCCGCGCCGCCCTGGCCGTCACCCTCGGCGCCGCCCTCGTCGCCGCGATAGCCGGCTGCGCCGGCGCCGGCACCACCCCCAGCTCCAACGCTGCCGCGGGCGAACCGCAGACCGGTGGCACCCTGACCTACCTCGAACCGCAGACCTGGAACACGCTGTACCCGGGGTCGGGCGGTTTCTACCCGAACGGCGGTGTCATCAACAACATCACCGACCGCCTGCTCTACCAGGACCCCGAGACCCTCGAGCTGGAGCCGTGGATCGCCGCCGAGCTGCCCGAGGTGAACGCGGATGCCACCGAGTACACGTTCACGCTCCGCGATGACGTCACCTACTCCGACGGCACGCCGCTCGATGCCGAGAACGTCGCGAAGAACTTCGACCTGCTCGGCCTGGGCGACCCCGACCGGAAGTTCACCGTCTCGGAGCAGGTGACCAACTACGAGAGCAGCGAGGTCCTCGACGAGCACACGGTGCGCTTCCACTTCAGCGCCCCCGCACCCGGTTTCGCGCAGGCGACCTCGGCGATCAACGCCGGCCTGCTCTCCGCCGAGACGCTCGACCGCACGAGCGAGGAATTCGGCCCGGGCAACGCGACAGAGATCATCGGCAGCGGCCCCTTCGTCGTCGCGTCCGAGGAGATCGGCACCAGGATCAGCCTGACGGCGCGCGACGACTACGACTGGGCACCCCCCTCTCTCGAGCACCAGGGACGCGCCTACCTCGACGGCATCGACTACGTCGTGGCCGCCGAGGACAGCGTGCGGGTCGGCACCGTCGTTTCGCGCCAGGCGCACATCGCCCGCGGCATCGAAGCGCCCGACGAGGCGCAGTTCTCCGCCGACGGCCTGCACCTGCTCGCCTCGGCGACGAACGGCGTCAACAACGGGCTGAGCTTCCGCCTGCGCGACCCGATCACCTCCGACCTCGCCGTGCGCCAGGCGCTCATCGCCGGCATCGATCGTCAGGCGATCGTCGACACCCTCTTCAGCGACAGCTACCCCCTCGCCACCGGCGCCCTCGCGACCACGGCGCGCGGGTACACCGACACGTCGGAGTTCTACGTGTACGACCCCGACCAGGCGACGAAGCTCCTCGACGACGCGGGCTGGGTGCCCGGTTCCGACGGGATCCGCGAGAAGGACGGCACCCGCCTCTCCCTCACGGTCAACGAGGCGCTGCCGCAGCCGCGCTCCCGCGAGGTGATCACCCTCATCCAGGACCAGCTGAAGGACATCGGCGTCGAGATCACCCTGCTTCCGGGTGACCAGGCGGCGCAGGATGCCGCGCGCGGCGTCCCCGGCGAACTGCAGGTGTACCACTCCATGGTCGGCCGCGCCGATTACGACGTCCTGAAGTCGCAGTACTACTCCGGCAACCGCAACGCGCTGCTGAACGGGTACCCCGACGGGACGGTCGCCGATGAGGAGCTCGACGCGCTGCTGCTGGCGATCGCCTCGAGCCCCACCGAGGAGGGCCGCCAGGAGGCATCCGCCGCGGCCCAGCAGCGCCTCGCGGAGCAGGCCTACATCCTGCCCTTCTTCGAGGAACCGCAGGTCTACGGCTACGTCGACGCCGTCCACGGCTTCGCGACGGAGTCGATCGGCCGCCCGTCGTTCTACAACACCTGGCTCGCCCAGTAAGAGGGACGACCGACCCGGATGCGGGGAGGCGACCCCTCCCCGCATCCACCCCGTTCCGACTCGAGAGGTGACCATGCTCTTCGCCCTGCGACGCGCCGGCGGCGCCCTCCTGGTCCTGCTGCTCGCGTTCACCGCCGCGTACCTGCTGCTCGCGGCCCTCCCGGGCGACGGTGTGCTCGCGCGGTACGGCAGCCCCGAGCTCGGTCTCACACCCGCGCAGCTCGACGAGATCCGGGCCGCCTACGGCGCCGACCGGCCCCTGTTCGAGCGCTACGCCGACACCGTCGCCTCCTTCCTGCGCGGCGACCTCGGCTACTCGGTCCAGAGCGGCGCCGCCGTCGCCGATCTCGTCGCCGTCGCGCTGCCGTCCACCCTGACCCTCGCCGTGCTGGGACTCGCGGTCGCCGTTTTCCTCGCGGTCGTCATCGCGTTCACCGCCACCTACGGCGCGTTCCGGCCGCTGCGCGCGGTCTTCCGCCAGCTGCCGCCGCTGTTCGTCTCGATGCCCGTCTTCTGGATCGGCATCATCCTCATCCAGGTCTTCTCCTTCCAGCTCGGCTGGGTGCCGCTCATCGGTGCCGACCCGGTCGAGGCGCTCATCCTGCCGGTGCTCACCCTCGCCGTACCCATCGCGGCGCCGCTCGCGCAGGTGCTGACCCGCAGCATCGACGAGGTATCCGAGCAGCCGTTCGTCGCGGTCGTGCGCTCGCGCGGCGCGAGCACGTCGTGGCTGCTGTGGCGCAACGTGGCGCGCAACGCCCTCCTCCCCGCCCTCACGATGGCGGGCGTCCTCTTCGGTGAGCTCGTCGGCGGCGCCGTCGTCACCGAGGCGGTCTTCGGCCGCCCGGGCATCGGTCAGCTCACGGCGCAGGCGGTCGCGAACCGCGACACCCCCGTCCTCCTGGCGATCGTCGTCATCTCGTCCGTCGCCTTCGTCGTCATCAACCTCGTCGTCGATCTCCTGTACCCCCTGCTCGATCCGCGTCTGCGCCGCGGCGGACGCCCGCTCGCCGCCTCGCGCAGCCGCGTCGCCGGGGCCGTCCCGACGCCCGTCCCGCTCACCGAAGGGATCGCGCGATGACCCTCACGCTCGCCCGGCCCGGCGCCCGCACGGCGGCCCCGCGCCGCGTGCTCCGCCTCGGCACCGTGGTCCCCGCCCTCGTCCTCCTGATCGCGGTCGCGTGGGCGCTCGCCCCGGGACTGTTCACCGCGGCGAGCCCGACCGAGACGGTGGCGGCGGCGTTGCAGGGCCCGAGCCCCGCCCACTTGTTCGGGACGGATGCCACGGGCCGCGACGTCTTCGCCCGTGTCATCCACGGCGCCTCGCACTCGGTCACGGGCGCCCTCGTCGCCGTCCTCGTCGGACTCGTCGCCGGGACGGCGATCGGGGTCACGGCGGGCGCGGCGGGCGGCGCCGTGGACGAGGTGCTCATGCGGGTCGTCGACGTGCTGCTCGCGATCCCCGCGCTCCTGCTGTCGCTCAGCGTCGTCATCCTCCTCGGGTTCGGCACCACCAACGCGGCGCTCGCGGTCGGGGTCACCTCCGTCGCCGTGTTCGCCCGGCTGGCGCGCGCACAGGTCGTCAGTGTGCGGGTGGCGGACTTCGTCGAAGCGGCATACGGGTCGGGGGGAACCGCGGCATCCGTCCTGTGGCGCCACATCCTGCCGAACTCGCTCACGCCCGTCCTGGCGCTCGCCGCCCTGCAGCTGGGGTCGGCGATCCTGCAGATCTCGACCCTCGGGTTCCTCGGCTACGGGGCGCCCCCGCCCACCCCGGAATGGGGGCTGCTCATCTCCGAGGGGCGCAACTACGTCGCCACCGCGTGGTGGCTCACCGTGCTGCCGGGCCTCGTCGTCGTGGCCGTCGTCCTCGCCACCAACCGTCTCAGTCAGGCCCTCCGGGGAGGGGAACGCCCATGACCGGTGCACTGCTCGGCATCCGCGACCTCGTCGTCCGCTACCGCACCGAACGCGGCGACGTCGACGCCGTCCGCAGCGTCTCGCTCGACGTGGCCCGCGGACAGGTCACCGCGCTCGTGGGCGAGTCCGGCTCGGGCAAGTCGACCGTCGCGCAGGCGGCGATCGGGCTGCTCGCCGGCAACGGACGCATCGACGGCGGGACGATCACGCTCCACGGCGACGAGGGCGACACCGAACTCGTCGGTCTCTCCGACCGCCGCTGGCGCGCCCTCCGCGGCACGCGCGTCGCGCTCGTCCCGCAGGACCCCGGCAACTCGCTCAACCCCGTCGCCACGATCGGCGCGAGCATCGGCGAGGTGCTGCGCATCCACGGCTGGCGGGATGCCGCGAAGATCCGCGCGCGCGTCATCGACCTGCTCGAGCGGGTCGAGATCGACGACCCCGCGACGCGGTACCGCCAGTACCCGCACGAGCTCTCCGGCGGCATGCGCCAGCGGGTGCTCATCGCCGCGGCGCTCGCCCTCGATCCCGAACTGATCATCGCCGACGAGCCGACGAGCGCGCTCGACGTCACCGTCCAGCGCACGGTCCTCGACCTGCTCGACCGGCTGCGCGCCGACACCGGCACCGGGGTGCTCTTCATCACGCACGACCTGGCCGTGGCGGCGGACCGCGCCGACACGATCGTCGTCATGAAGGACGGCGCCGTGCAGGAATCCGGGCCCGCCCGATCCGTCCTCGCGGCGCCGGAGTCCGACTACACGCGTCGCCTGCTGGCTGACGCCCCGTCGCTCGGACACGTCGTCGAGCGCCGGGCCCCGTCATCCGTCTCCGCCGCGCCGCTCGTGACCGTCTCGGGACTGCGGCAGGAGTTCGGCCGCGGCGCCGGGCAGCCGCCGCTCGTCGCCGTCGACGACGTCTCGTTCACGGTCGCGCCGGGGACCACCCACGCGATCGTCGGGGAGTCGGGGTCGGGCAAGACCACGATCGGCCGCGCGCTCGCCGGATTCGGTGCGCCGCAGCGCGGCACGATCACGGTCGACGGCGTCGAGGTGACCGCGCTCCGCCCCGGGCGGCACCGCCGGGGGTACCGCCGCACCGCGCAGCTCGTCTACCAGAACCCGTACGCGTCGCTCGATCCGCGCCAGCGCATCGGCACGATCCTCGAGGAGCCGCTGCGGAACTTCGGCCTGGGCTCCGCCGCCGAGCACCGCAGCCGCGCCGCGCACGCCCTCGCGCAGGTCGCCCTCGCGCCCGAGATCGCCGCGCGCCGGCCCCGGGAACTGTCGGGCGGTCAGCGCCAGCGCGTCGCGATCGCGCGGGCGCTCATCCTCGAGCCGCGGCTGGTCGTCCTCGACGAGGCGGTCTCGGCCCTCGACGTGACGGTGCAGGCGCAGATCCTCCGTCTCCTCGCGAGCCTGCAGGAGGAGCTCGGTCTCACCTACGTCTTCATCTCGCACGACCTCGCCGTCGTCCGGCAGATCTCCGACACCGTCTCGGTCCTCCGCCGCGGCGTCCAGGTCGAGCACGGCACCGTCGACGAGGTCTTCGGCTCGCCGCAGCACGAGTACACCCGGGGGCTGCTCGACGCCGTCCCCGGCTCCGCCCTCCGGAAGGACACCACATGACGACGCCCCGACTGGGCTTCTTCAGCCGCCTGCTCGAGGACGCCCCCGCCGCCGACCGGTACCGGTTCGGGCTGGAGCAGATCCAGCACGCCGAGCAGTCCGGCTTCGCGTCGGCCTGGGTAGCCCAGCACCACTTCGGCGCGCACGAGGGCGGGCTGCCCTCGCCGCTCGTCTTCCTCGCCGCGGCGGCCGAGCGCACGAGTCGCATCGGCCTCGGCACCGCCGTCCTGACCCTCCCCATCGAGGACCCGGTCCGCGCGGCCGAGGACGCCGCCGTGCTCGACGCCCTGAGCGGCGGTCGCCTGCAGCTCGGCGTCGCCTCCGGGGGGACGCCCGGCTCGTTCGCCGCTTTCGGGAAGGGTGCCGCCGACCGCGCCGCCCTGCACGCGGAGCACCTCGACGTGTTCCGGTCGACGCTGCGCGGTGACAGCGTCCGCGGCACGGAGTCGGTCGCCTACCCGCCCGCCGGCGATCTCGCCGACCGTATCTGGCAGGCGACGTTCTCGCCCGCCGGGGGTGCTCGGGCGGGCGCGGCGGGCGATGGCCTCATGCTCTCGCGCACGCAGCCGCGGACGCCCGAGGCGCCCGACGCGACCATCGGCGACATCCAGCAGCCCATCGTCGACGCCTACCTCGACGCGCTGCCCGAGGGGGCGGCGCCCCGCATCCTCGCCTCGCGCACCGCGTTCGTCGTCGACCCCGACCGGCGCGACGAGGCCTTCGCGCTGGCCGAGCGCGGGCTGCGCGCCGTCGCCGCGCAGTTGATCGGTGCGTACGCGGCCGACCTGCCGCTCGCCGAGTTGATCCGGCTCTCCGACACCCACATCGGCACCGTCGACGAGGTCGTCGCCTCGCTCGCCGCCGACCCGATCATCGCGCAGGCGACCGACGTCACCTTCCAGGTCCACTCGGTCGCCGCGACCCACGAGCTCACCCTCCGTTCCATCGAGCTTCTGGGCACGCAGGTGGCCCCCCGGCTCGGCTGGGCGACCGGCCCCGACGCCGCCGACGACATCCGAGACCACCATCGGGCCGCGGCCCGGAAGGAGTACGCATGACCGCCGACATCATCGACCTGCTCGCCGGCATCACGCCCGGCAGTCCGCTCGCCGAGACCCGCGCGCTGCGACCGCAGGCGCGCGCGAACGCGCAGCGCAGTTTCGAGGCGCTCCTCGAGCCCGCGCAGCCGGGGGGTTTCCCGCTCGCCGAGCGCTACGCGATCGCCGCCTTCACCGCGCGGATCCACCGATTCGACGCGGCGACGGCGTTCTACGACGATCTGCTCCGCGAGGAGGATGCCGCCCTCGCCGACGCCATCGCGGACCTCGCCGCCGACGCCGCGCAGCGCGGACCCGTCGGCGCCTACCGCGAGCCCGGACTCGCCGGCGAGAGCACCCCGGCCGTCGCCTGGCACCCGGCATCCGCTGCCGTCGGCGGCCGGCTCGCCGCGGCCCTCGCCCACACGCACCTGCTGGTGTTCCGTCCGCGCGAGGCGTCGCCGCAGGCGCTGCGCGCGCTGACGGATGCCGGGTGGTCCGCCGACGCGATCGTGAGCCTGTCACAGCTCGTCGCCTTCCTCGCATTCCAGCTGCGGCTGGCGTGGGGCCTGCGCGTGCTCGGCGCGTCCGCATCCGCTCACACCACCGCCCACACCCTCGAAGGAGCCGCGCGATGACCGTCGCCGAGTACCCCGACCTCGCCCGCCCCGACCGCTTCACGCAGCTGGGTCTCGGATGGGTGCCCTGGCTCGCGCCCGTCCCCGAGGCGGAGCTCACCGAGCGTCAGCGCGAGGCCCTCGTCGAGCCGGCCCGTACGAAGATGCCCTACTTCCGGCTGCTGGCCCGCGACCCCGACGCCCTCGAGGCGCGGACGCTCACCGACCTCGACATCTTCTTCAACGTCGACGGCGGCATCGGCCGCGCCGAGCGGGAACTCGCGGCGACCGCGGCCAGCCGGGTGAACGGCTGCGTCTTCTGCGCCTCCGTGCACTCGGCCGCCGCCACGCGGGAGTCCGGCCGGCGCGACGACGTCCAGCGGCTGCTCGACGAGGGCACCGACGCCGACCTCGGTGACGAGCGCTGGAACGCCGTCGTCGCGGCATCCGTCTCGCTCACCGCGACACCGCTGAGTTTCGGTCCCGACGACGTCGACCGGCTGCGGGATGCCGGGCTCGACGACGCGTCGATCGTCGACGTCATCGGGGGAGCCGCGTTCTTCAACTGGGCCAACCGCCTCATGCTGTCGCTCGGCGAGCCCGAGGTGCCCGCGGCCCGCTGACCGTCAGGCCCAGGGCTGGCGCGCGACCCGGACGTCGGCGCCCGTCCGAGCCGATTCACCGATCGCGAGACTGAGCAGGTGGTCCTGGCACGCCTCGGCGAGCGGATAGGGCTCGGGGCCGTCGCCCCGGGCCCACCGTCCGGTGCTCTCGAGCAGCGACGCGACGGCGATGTCGTCCTCCGACAGCCGCGTGCCGGCCCACGGGTTGCGGTAGACGATCCGCCCCTCGAAGGAGGCCGACACGACGTCGTTGCCCTCGAGGTTCAGGTCGACGCCCGTGCGGCGGTAGGTGATCGGCGAGACGACCACCTCGGAACCCTCGAACCGCCGCACCGTGTCGCCCTCGAGTTCGCCGTGCGAGCCGCGGAGGATGATCCGTCGCGACAGGATCGGGTTCCACCACTGGTTGTCGACGAAGTCGTAAAGGCCCATGCGGCCGTCGCCGAAGTCGAGCGTCGCGATGGTCGTCGTCCGCGGCTGCGGCGAGACGTCGTCCGACCAGCCTGCGGGCGAGAGCGGGTCGACGAGCGGCGCGGTGAAGGTCCGTGCCGACACCGTGGCCTCGGCCATCCCGGCATCCAGGAACGTCCGGATCATCGAGGTCGCGTGGTACAGGTGGGTCGACGACACCTGCACGCCGCCGATCGTGCCGAGGGCGCCCGAGCGCACGACCTCGAGCCGGGCGGCGTGGCCCGGCATGAGCATGTACTGCTCGGCCACCTGCACGAGGCCGCTCGCGCCGACGTCGTGCCACAGCTTCCGCAGGCCGTCGGCATCGGGTGCGGGCGGCGTCTCGGCGAGCACGCGCACCCCGCGGTCGACGAGGTCCGTGATGACACCGGGCATGGCGTCCCACGACACCGACGCGATCACGACGTCGGGCCGCGCTGCAAGCAGGTCGTCCATCGACCGGTGCACCGGCACGCCCCAGGGGGCGATGCGCGCCGCCGATGCGTCCGACCGGGCGAGCATCCCCGTCACCTGGAGGCGGTCCGGTGCCGCCGCGGCGAGGCGCAGGAAGAACTCCGCCCGCCAGCCCGTGCCGATGATCGCGAATCGTGCCGGCTGCGTCATGAGACCCCTTCGTCGCGGCGTCCCGATGCGGTCGCCCCCGGCATCCTCCAGGCCGCCGCAGGCGGGGTCAACCCTCTCGCGTCGGTGCTCGGCGCCGTGCGCGCCGAGGCTGCCGCGCGTCGCGAGAAGCTCCGTCGGCAGGTCGAGATGGCCGACGAGTTCCTCGACCAGCTTGAACGGATCTGACGGACCTCAGACCGCGGTGACCTCGACGACGACGGCCTGCTGCGGGTTCTGCACCGGCGGTCGCAGACCGACGACGGCGAGTTGACGCCCCGTCAGCACGGTGTCGTGGTGCGCCCATTCGAGCGGGGACTGCGCGGGGGTCTGCACGATCCCGCCGGGGGTGACGATCTCGATCCGGTAGGTGCGGTCGGGGTCGAGTCCCGGGAACCGCACGCGCCCCGCCGGTGAGGAGATGAGGGTCTGGGTCTGGGTGATGGTGAAGAAGGCGGATGCTTGGTCGTCGGCGACGACGCCGCGGACATCGAGCCCGGGGTCGGCGACGTCCGCGTTGACCAGGCGGCCCGTGGCGACGAGGGGGCGCACCCGCTTCGCGAGGGCGACCCACGCGCCGACGGTCGCGGCATCCGTCTCGGTGAGGGTGGTGACGTTGTCGGTGGAGAGCAGTATTTCGGGAGGCAGTATTCGCACCACGGCTTGGTGGGCTCCATGTTGACCAGGTGATGATCGTGTCCGCCGGTTACGCCTGCTCGGGCAATGCTCGGATCGCCCGTTCGATCTGGGACGTGGTTGGTGCCCCAGCGAACCCGTTCTCCGTTGTGTAGACGCGGCACGCAAGTGCCTGTACAGGAGATGTCGGGAATAGGTCGACGCCGTCGGCCAGGAGCGTGGGCGATCCTCCGAACCCGAGGCTTGCCGCTTCGGCCTCGGTGTGGATCGTCACCAGCTCGACGGCGACGCCCCCGAGCCCGAGAGCGTCGAGCGCCGCGCGTGCGTTGGCTTCGGCGATGTCCGTGTTGGGGCAGTCGACGATGTGCAGCAATTCCACTTTCA
Source organism: Microbacterium sp. NPDC080220 (assembly GCF_040686395.1). NCBI lineage: Bacteria > Bacillati > Actinomycetota > Actinomycetes > Micrococcales > Microbacteriaceae > Microbacterium > Microbacterium sp. NPDC080220. The sequence goes on along the minus strand of NZ_JBFBOP010000004.1, from coordinate 66,533 downwards.
CGAGGCGCTTTCCGTTCTCTCGCTGTTGGTCATCGTGCGAGCGTTCGGCAGGAGGAGGTTCAGGCAGACGAGTCCGACCCCAATCACGACGAAGACGTCGGCGACGTTCCCGACGAAGAGGTCGCCGTAGGCGAGGAAGTCGGTGACGTGGCCGCGGCCGAACGCGGGCGGGTTCATGATTCGGTCGATGAGGTTGCCGACCGCGCCGCCGAGGACCAGCCCCAGCGCGAGGCCCCAGCGGGCACCGCGCAGCCGAATGGCGAAGATGACCACCGCGGCGGAGGCGAGTACGCCGATGAGGGTGATGATCCAGGTGGCCCCGGAGCCGAGCGAGAACGCGGCTCCGGGGTTGTAGACCAGGGACAGGCCGAACAGGTCCCCGACCAGCGGGATCCGTTCCCCCGGGGCCAGCTGTGCCACGGCGAGGGCCTTCGAGGCCTGGTCGAGCACCACAGCGAGCACGGCCACGACCAAGGTGAAGCCAAGGGCTCTCCTCGCCTGCGGCCGTGGGCCCGTACGGTCTTCGCCGACTGTCGCGGCGACGTCCTGCACGGTCACGCGATGGTCTTCCGGGTCCGGGCGGCGCGCAGAGCGTTGAGGATCACGACGACCTCGGCGATCTCGTGCACGAGCACCACGGCGGCGAGGCCGAGGACGCCGAAGAGGGCGAGCGGGAGCAGGGCGCTGATGATCAGCAGCGACAGGATGATGTTCTGGTTGATGATGTGCCGTCCGCGGCGGGCGTGGTCGAACGCGCGCGGCAGCAGCCGCAGGTCGTGGCCGGTGAAGGCCACGTCGGCGGACTCGATCGCGGCATCGGAGCCGGTCGCGCCCATCGCGATGCCGATATCGGCAGCGGCCAGGGCGGGGGCGTCGTTGATGCCGTCGCCGATCATCGCGACCGAGCCCTTCGCACCGAGCTCTGCGATCGCAGCGGCCTTGTCCTCCGGGCGCAGTTCGGCGCGGACGTCCTCGATCCCCGCTTGGGCGGCGAGGGCGCGGGCGGTGCGAGCGTTGTCGCCGGTGAGCATCGTGACCCCGATGCCCTGCGCGGCGAGGGTACGGACGACCTCGGGGACCTCCGGGCGCAGCTCGTCGCGGACGCCGATCGCGGCGACCGGCTCGCCGTCGCGGTGGACGATCACGACCGTCATGCCCTGCTCCTCCAGCCCCGCGACCTGGTCGCCGAGGAATCCGGCGTCGAGCCAACGCGGGCTGCCGACCGTGATCCGCGCGCCGTCGAGCTCGCCTTCGATGCCGTGACCTGCCTGCTCGGTCACGCCCTCGGCTGCAGGGGCCTCAGGCGCTGCAGCGGTGATCGCGGCCGCGAGGGGGTGGGTGCTGTGCTGCTCCAACGACGCCGCCCACGCCAGCGCCTGCGCCTCGGTCACGCCGTCGGCGGTGAGCACCGCGGTGACGGCGGGCTCGTTGCGGGTCAGGGTGCCGGTCTTGTCGACCGCGACGTGCCGGATCACGCCGAACCGCTCGAACACGGCCCCGGACTTGATGATCACGCCGAACTTGCTCGCCGACCCGATGGCGGCCACCACGGTCAGCGGGACCGAGATCGCCAGCGCGCAGGGCGATGCCGCGACCAGCACGACGAGTGCGCGGGTGATCCACAGCTCCGGGTCGCCGAGCAGCGACCCGATGATCGCGACGAGAGCGGCGAGGATCAGCACGCCGGGCACGAGCGGGCGGGCAATGCGGTCGGCGAGACGGGCGCGGTCTCCCTTCTCGGTCTGCGCCTTCTCGACCAGCTCCACGATCGTGGTGAGCGAGTTGTCGGTGCCCGCAGCGGTCGTTTCGACCTCCAGCGCGCCGGCGCTGTTGATCGCACCGGCCGACACCGCATCGCCGGGCTCGACCTCGACGGGGATCGACTCCCCGGTGATCGCCGAGGTGTCCAGGCTGGAGCGGCCAGAACGGACGATCCCGTCGGTTGCGATCCGCTCGCCGGGACGGACCACCATGACCTGGCCGACCGTCAGCTCTCTCGCGGGCACCTGCGCAGAGACGCCGTTCTGCAGCACGGTCGCTGTCTCCGGCACGAGCTTCAGCAGCGCCCTCAGCCCGCCCCGGGCACGGTCCATCGCCTTGTCCTCGAGCGCCTCAGCAATCGAGTACAAGAACACCAGAGCCGCGGCCTCCTCGACGTAGCCGAGGATGACCGCGCCGACCGCGCTGATCGTCATCAGCAGCCCGATGCCGAGCTTGCCCTTGAACAGTTTCCGGATCGCGCCGGGCGTGAACGTCGACGCACCGAGGAGCAGACCGGCCCAGAACAACACCAGCGCCGGGATCTCGAGGCCGGACCATTCAAGGATCAGACCGGCCAGGAAGGCGACGCCGGAGAAGACCGGGACCATGATCCCGCGGTCCCGCCACCAGGGGCGCTCCGCCTCCTCGGCTTCATCGCCTATGACAGTCTCGGGCTCGTCGTGCTCGCAGCCGCACGCCGCGCTCACTCGCCTGCTCCCGTCCCGCAGCAGCCCGGCACGGTGCACGAAGAGTCCACGCAGGGAGCGTGCTCGTCGACAGCAAGCGTCACGTCCACCAGTGCGGTGAGCGCCGCCGCGAGGTGCGGGTCGGCGATCTCGTAGCGCGTCTGCCGCCCCTCAGGCTCGGCGACCACGATGCCGCAGTCGCGCAGACAGGTCAGGTGCTCCGGCCACCCGGAGAACAGTCGCACGTGTCCCCACTCGGACACGGCAGCACCGGCCGAGCCGCCCCGCTCGACGACCACGGCGTCAACGCCGCGTTCGGTCAGGTGGGCGGCTGCAGCCAGGCCCTGCGGACCGGCACCGATGACGACGACAGGAAGCTCAGACATCACATCTCCTCAGATCGAAAAACTTCAATACGAGAACACTCGCTTACCTATCGAAGTTTGTCAATACGTGTCAGACTATCCGCATGAGCCTTCCCGTGACCATCGAGCAGAGCACGTGCTGCGTGCCGCGCATCACCGCATCGATCACCCCCGAGGAGGCCGAGCGTTCCGCTCGGGTGTTCAAGGCCATCGGTGATCCGACCCGCGTGATGCTGCTCTCCCTTATCGCCGGCACCGAAGGCGGCGAGGCCTGCATCTGCGACCTCATCGAGCCGGTCGGATTGTCACAGGGGACGGTCTCGCACCACATGAAGCTCCTCACCGACGCCGGGCTTGTCACCCGCGAACAGCGCGGGAAGTGGGCGTACTTCGCGCTCAACGACGGGGCGCTCGAGGCGGCCGCGGATGCGCTGCGACCTGCCGCGCTGGGCAGTGCGAACTAGTAGTCATCGACGCACGGCTGGGTAGTTCGACCAGATCCCGCCGGCTTTGCTCTTACGCCGGTCCGCCGTGTGGTTGCCGATTCCGATGACGTCGGCAACCACGGCCGAGGGCATCCGCATGCTCAGCAGGTTCATCCGGGTCTCGCGTGACACGCGTGGACGGATCCCGAGTTCCGTGAGGCGCAGCCTGATGTAGGCCGCAGTCATGTGAGCGCCGGGCGAGAGTCCCTCGAACAGCCAGCTCGATTCCCCCGCGGCGTATCCCCGTCGCGGCGCGGCGGAGAGGTGCCGTCTGACGATGTCCCCGACCCGGTCATCGAGCACGACGGGCGTGACCCCGAACCGCACGGTCACCTGCGCCCCGGTGGCGTCTACTCGGTCGCGAGTCATACTGACGGCGCGTCCGAGGATCTGCGCATAGAGGAGCATGAACAGCCCTGCCACGCGCACTTCCAGTTCCACATCTTCTCCGTTGAGCAGAAGGTCGATATCGCGCCACAGCTCCTCCTCGGTCACGTTCGACATCGTGTTCCGTGCAGCCCGGACGTTGGTGGCGAGGTCGCCCGTCAGCCGCGTCTTGGTCGCCCACCGCACGAAGTGCTCCACGGGCTCTCGCGTCTTGACGCGGGCGATGTAGTGATCGAGCGTGCGTTGATCAAGGTCACTGACGGCGAGCCCGCGAGCATCCATCCAGGTCAGGAACCGGACGACCGCGGCCAGTTTCCCGCGCTGGCCGATGAAGGCCTCGTTGGACAGGTCTCGATCGCGGTCTCGATAGCGCCTGTGAAGCTTGGGCAACACGTCCCATCTGTAGAAGCGGCGGAGCTTGTTCCCGGTCGGGCGCTCGAGAGTCGCAGCCACCGCGGCAACGTGCAGCGTGAGCTCGTGCTGCAGCACGTGGATGTTCGGCAGCACCTGGGCTTCGATGAGCAGACGCCGGAAATACCGCGTTGCTGGCCTTTGCTGGAGTTGATCAAGAGACGAGTGATCAACGGGCAGCGCGCCCGTGGCCATGCCGCGCAGGGTCTCTGTGACGTGCGGCCGCCGCAGCCAGCGCACCACCGAACGCGGGTCCATCGGCGCGTTCGCAAGGTACACGCGAAGCCTGGTCAGCTCGATCGGAGCCGATCCCTTGGGTCCGATGAGCTCGTCCAGTCGTGCCTGCAGCCGGCATCGCCCGCAGTGCGTTCCGGTCAGGAACTCCTCACTGCCGCACGTGCGGCACGCGAACCGTGGCGGGTGTCCGGCGCAGATCGCACAGGTGATTACGCCTTCATCGGTGCGAAATGCGAGGACTCGGATGTTCCCGCACAACGGACACTCTGACGGGTTCCTGCGGAGCGCGCTGTAGCAGACGTTGCAGATCTTCTCGCCGAGCAGCGAGTAACGGCCCGCGCTCGAACGCCCGCAACGGTCACACGTCTGTGACGGCGTAGCCGTCATCGGCCTGGATCGGCGGGACGATGAAGTCGCGCACGCACAGGACGAAGGTCCCCGATCGCCGTGTCACGCCCCCGCCCAGTGCCCGTCTTCTTCGCCGCTGCCGGTCGCGCCACGACAGTGATGAGGTCGTTCGGCTGGCATCCGAAGATGCGGCACAGCGCCGCAAGAACTTCGACGTTCAACCGCTCCGGTGCTTTGGTGACCAGTCGATACACCTGCTCGCGGGACAAGACGATGCCCTGCTCGCGCAGCGGCGCGAGCAGCTCCGTGGTCTGGAACATCCCAGCCTCGGCCATCAGAGCACGCAGGTGCCAGTCGATCGGCCCCTTCGAGTCAGTCCCCATCACGGTCCTCCGTGTTCCTCTTGAGCGCATCAGCGAGCACCCGGTTCTTATAGTCGTCCCCGACAGACGTGTAGATCGCCGTCGTCGAAGCGAACGTGTGGCCCACCTGATCCTGCACGAACTTCTCGCTGTAGCCCCACTCGATGAGGTTCGTCACATAGGTGTGCCGCAGCGAGTGCAGAACCAGCTCTTCCGGAAGTCCGGCTTCGTCGCGCAGCTCGGCGAAACGGTCGTTCAGGTAGCGGCCACCGATTCTGGTCCTGCGCTCCGTCGGCCAGAGGATGTCCGTCTCCCAATCACCGACCACCCGCGGCCGGCCCTGGTCCACCCAATGGGTGAGGCCGTCAACGACCCAGTCGAACTCGGGCAGAGTCAGCACGGTCCGTCGCTTCGGACCGGTGCCCCGACTGCCCTTCCCGTGCCGGACATACACCGCTCCGAAACTCCCGAACCCCGGGGCCACCGGGTTCGACCGCAGATCGGCAACGTCGAGCCCAATGCACTCGGAACGCCGCAGCCCAAAGGCGTAGATGGTCTTGAACATCTGCGCGTTCCGGAGCGCAGCAAGCGCACCCTTCCTCCTGGCACGTACGATCGCCTCGACCCGAGCATCCGCAGCATCGAAGAACCGCTCCAGCTCATCGAAAGTGAGGGCACGTCGCCCGGGATCCCCCTCATGGTCGAGCAGGTGCGAGATCGTGTTCCAGTCATGGCAGATCTGCTGCGGCGCATCCCCGAACCGAGCCAGACACTCCGCCTGCCAGCCGTACCGCGGGTCAGTGAGGAAGTCGCAGAACAGACGGATCCTCGTCTGATACCCCCGAATCGTTGACCGCTTCAAGGGACCCTTGCCGGGTCGCACGCGCACTGAATAGTCCTCGAGATCCCGCGGCTGCCACTGCCACGGGTACGCCGCGCAGAACTCGGCGAAATCCTCGATGAACCGCCGGCGCGAATCGATGGTGGTCGCCTGCAAACCGCGACTTGTCTGCTGGTTCGCCCAGCCATCCAGCATCGACTCGAAGACGTACTTCCCCTCATCGAGGGCGACGACATTTCCTGTCAGCCGCAGCGAAGAGCGACCATCAACATCTGAACCAGAACGCACCCCTCCATGGTTGCAGCAGTTGCATCATTGTTGCAACCACTCTCCATGATCTTCACCCGCAGAGGCTGTTGGACACGTTCGTGAAGCACCACCCCAGCAGGCAAGAAGGTGACTTGGTAGCCGAATCACCCTTGTCGGCACCATACGCGACAGCCACGCCGCCCGTGATCCACTCCTGGGCTCGGCGGCCAGCTCCCGCCGAGCCTCCTGCCGCGACCGAGAAACTCCAGATCAACCATGCAATCGCAAGCAAGTGATGCATCTGATGTCGATACTGCTTGGTCCCCATTCGATGCCGAAGTGACCGAACAAGGCGACGGCGCCGCTGAGGGTGAGGGAGACGGTGCGGCCGGTGGAGTGCACGTGCGGCGTGGTCAGGTGCATGCCCATCATCTCGGGCGGCACGACCAGAGCGGTGTACCGCTGGTTCTCGAGGCGTTCGATCGGGTCGAGGCAGTCGCTGGTCCAGATCCGGTCGGTGCGATCCAGGATGCCGAGGTCCACCCGGGCACCGCCGGAGGCGCAGCTCTCGATCTCCAGGCCCGGGTGCGCGGCCTTGAGGTCGTCGATCAGGCGGTACACCGCGAGGGTCTGGGCGTGCACGAGCGCCGCCCCGCCGGGACCGGCGGCCGCGTCGACGAGGTCGCGGTTGTGATCCCATTTCACGTACGCGATCGGGTACGCGGCGAGGATGTCGGAGATGACGCCCAGGATGTAGGCGTACGCGTCGGGGTGCGCGAGGTTCAGGACCTGCTGCTGGCGTGCGGAGGGCGGCAGCTCGGTGCGGCCGCGGAGGATCCAGTCGGGGTGCGCCAGGGCGAGGTCGCTGTCGGGGTTGACCATCTCGGGTTCGAACCAGAGCCCGAAGTCCATGCCCTTCGCCACGACGTGGTCGGCGATCGGGTGCAGGCCGTCGGGCCAGACGGTGTCGTCGACGTACCAGTCGCCGAGGCCGGCGGTATCGTCGCGGCGGTGGCGGAACCAGCCGTCGTCGAGCACGTACCGTTCCACGCCGAGCTCGGCCGCGGCGTCGGCGAGGGCGATCAGCTTCGGGAGGCGGTGGTCGAAGTACACCGCTTCCCACGTGTTGAGCGTGATCGGCCGGGGACGGGTCGGATGCTGCGGCCGCGCCCGCCACTCGTCATGGAACCGCGCCGCGAGCTCGTCGAGGCCGTCGCCCCACGACCCCAGCAGTTCGGGAGACGAGATCTCCTCACCCGGCGCGAGACGGATCTCCCCCGGCAGGTAGAGCTCGCCGGCTCCGAGGAAGGACTCTCCGGTCGGGACCCGCTCCGCGAAGATCCGCGAGTTGCCGCTCCACGCCAGGTGCACCCCGTGTACACGGCCCCGTTCGAACCCGAACCCCGGGACGCCCGCGGCCAGCAGCAGGGTGGCGTCGGCACCGGGGCGGCCGCGCCGGGACTCGCGCAGGTGCGTCCCGAACGTCAGCTCGTGACGTTGGGCGGACCGCTCCCGCAAGTGGCGGCCCGTCGTGTCGAGGATCTCCGTCGCCTCCCACGGCAGGGGGAGCGTCACGTGCAGCGCCTGCACCGTGTAATGGCCGTCGCCGTCGTTCCGCAGGGTCGTCCGGGCGCGCACGAGGCCCGAGGGCGTCACACGCAGTTCGTAGCGCGCCGACACGCCGGCCTCGCTGTCGGCGAGTTCCACCTCGAGCGCGTCGCCCGAGGTGCGCGTCTCGACGACGGTGAACAGCGCGCTGACGCCCGCGCCGTCGCGGTGGCCTTCGAGAGCGGGGGTGCCGGCCCACCCCGAGGCCGCCGTCGTGACTACCCCGAGGCGCACGGTGTGGTCGAGCCCGCCCGAGATGCGCTGCAGGCGGGATGCGGTGGCCAGCGAGACGAGCGTCTCGCGCGGCGCATCGCCCAGGTCATCGCCCCAGTGGACGATCGCGGGGACCGCTCCGGGCTGCAGGTCGACGACGACGCTGGTGCCGCCGGAGCGAAGGTGGACGACGGTCTCGTCAGCGGAAAGGACGCGCATGCTCCCAGTGTGTCAGGAGTCTGGGAACGTGCACACACGTTCGATGCGCATCACGTGCGGAAGAGCTCCGCCATCGCGCGGTCCGTCCCGTCGCGGCAGCTCGTAGAGGTCGAGCATGAGCTGCACCGGGTAGTCGATCCGCTGGGCGACCGTCTTCACCCACCGACCGTCGATGAAGAACCGCAGCCGATCGGGAGACCAGTCGACGGCGTACTCGTGCAGCGTGGTGAGGTCGCCGTCGATGCGGATCCTCTCGACGTCGTCGCGCAGCCGCGGGTCATGGTGGGCCTTGACGCCGACCCCGACCCATCCGCCGGTGTCGTCCACCTCCGATCCGAAGATCTCGGCGATGCAGATCTCCCCGGATTCCTCGGGCGAGTCCTCGAACCCGATCGGCCAGAACGCGACCATCGCGTCCGGATGCCGCACCGCGGCGAGGCGTGCCGCGATCACCCCGAAGCGGGGTAGCCACAGGCGCCGCTCCACCTGGGACTCGCGGACGACCAGCCCGTCGCGGAAGCGGTGCTGCCCGGCATCCGATCCGACCTCGGCGGTGGCCTGCCCGGTCTGCAGGTGCGAGACGCGGACGTCACCGTCCCACTCCGGCGCCCACGGTTCGGTGTCCGCGTCGATGCGCAGCTCGAGGCCGCCGTCGACCCGGTACCGGGCCGCCGTCCGCGAGCGCGACGACCAATGCGGCAGGTGATGCGGCCACCACCGCTCCGCGTCGAGAGCGTCACCTGTGAAGCGCTCGTCGACATCGGGGGTACGTCCGGTCAGATCCAGCGGCGACATGTCGAGCACCCACCTCCGGAAGGTGAGGATGCCGCCGCGCCACGGCTCCGATCCGATGCCGCGTTCCTCGAAGCCGGCTCGGGCGCACAGCGCGTTCGAGGGGGCGTTGTCGACGCCGGGATACGCGGTGAGGAGCGTTCGGGTGCCGTCACGACGCACCTCGGCGATCAGCAGGCGCAGCGCCGCGGTGGCAACGCCGCGCCCCTGGAAGCCGGGGAGGACGCTCCACCCGGTCTCGAAGGCGGGGGTCCCCTCCTCGTCGACGGGCCAGAATCCGATCGCACCGGCGGGCTCGCCGTCGACGTCGATGCGGTACATCGCTCCCGGTCGATCGGACCACGTGCGCACGTACCGGTCGTGCCGGTCGTCAAGCTGCTCCTCGGTCTCGGGGCCGCCCAGATATGACGTCATGGCGGGTGTGTTCAAGAGCGTCAGCAGGCCGCGGTCGGCGGCATCCCATCGGGCGAGTGTGATCATCGAAGCCTCCGGGGCGAGTCTGCCAGGGCGCCCCGACATCGACCGGTGTAGGCGGAGCACAAGTCAGGCCGACGACGTCCCTCCTGCATCTTGTCTCAACCGGACAACGCCTTTGGTTCGCTGTTGGAGGACTCCTACCGTTGTGGTCGAACTTCCCTGTCCCGTCGCCGATTCGGCGTCCTCAGAAAGGCCAGTGATGACCGACACCGTCGTCCGCTCCTCCACCCCCGCCGCCGACAAGCGCACCCCCGCTGGCGGCGCCCCCACCGCGCCCCACACCGCCGACGAAGCGCACGAGCCCCGCATCGACATCGACGCCGTGGGCGCGATGCTCCGCGGCACCTGGGGAGACACACGCCTCACGGTGCGCGAGCTCATCAAGGACCCGGCCTACTGGCGCATCGACGGCCAGAGCGTCGCCGAGCACCGCGAGCGGGTCATGGATCAGGTGCGACTGCTGGCGAAGAACGGCGGCTCGACCCGCGCCCTGCCGAAGGAGTACGGCGGCGAGGAAGACAACGGGGCCAACCTCGCCGGGTTCGAGGAGCTCGTTCTCGCGGACCCGAGCATGCAGATCAAGTCCGGCGTGCAGTGGGGGCTGTTCGGTTCGGCCGTGCTGCAGCTCGGCACGAAAGAGCACCACGACACGTGGATTCCGGCGATCCGCGACGCGGAGCTCCCCGGCGCCTTCGCCATGACCGAGATCGGCCACGGATCGGATGTCGCCGCGATCGGAACGACGGCGACCTACGACCCCGAGACCGAGGAGTTCGTCATCCACACGCCGTTCCGCGCGGCGTGGAAGGACTACCTGGGCAACGCCGCGAAGCACGGACAGGCGGCGACCGTCTTCGCACAGCTCATCACGAAGGGCGTGAACCACGGCGTGCACTGCTTCTTCGTGCCGATCCGCACGCCCGACGGCGAACTGCTCCCGGGCGTCCAGAGCGAGGACGACGGGGTCAAGGGCGGGCTCAACGGCATCGACAACGGCCGGCTCGCGTTCGACCACGTCCGCGTGCCGCGGACGAACCTCCTCAACCGCTACGGCGACGTCGCTCCCGACGGCACCTACTCGAGCCCCATCGAGAGCACGGGCCGTCGCTTCTTCACGATGCTCGGCGCCCTCGTCCAGGGCCGCGTCTCCCTCGACGGCGCCGCCACGATCGCCTCGTCGCTCGCGCTCTACATCGCCGTCACCTACGGCAACCAGCGCCGGCAGTTCGACTCCGGCGCCGGCACCGACGAGGTCGTTCTCCTCGACTACGGCAAGCACCAGCGCCGCCTCCTGCCGCTCCTCGCGCAGAACGTCGCCCAGTACTTCGCGCACGACGAACTGCTGCGCACCTTCGACGGCGTCTTCGGCGGCACGTCCGACACCCCCGCCGAGCGCGAGAACCTCGAGACCCTGGCGGCCGCGCTCAAGCCGCTCAGCACCTGGAACGCGCTGCAGACCATCCAGGAGGCGCGCGAGGCCTGCGGCGGGTCGGGCTTCATGGCCGAGAACCGTCTCGTGGGGCTGCGCTCCGACCTCGACGTCTACGTGACCTTCGAGGGTGACAACAACGTGCTGCTCCAGCTGGTCGGCAAGCGCCTGCTCGCCGACTTCGCGAAGCAGTTCAAGGGGGCGGATGCCGCTACCCTCGCGAAGTTCGCCGTCGGCCAGACGGCGGGCAAGGTCTTCCACGGCGCAGGGCTCCGCAGCCTCGGGCAGACGGTCGCCGACTTCGGCTCGACTGCGCGCTCGGTCGAGCTGGGGCTCCGGGCCGAGCAGCAGCACGAACTGCTCGCGGGACGCGTCGAGCAGATGGTCGCCGACATCGCCGGCGCGCTGCGCCCGGCATCCAAGCTCCCCGCGGCCGAGGCTGCGGCGCTGTTCAACACGCACCAGGCCGAGCTCATCGAGGCCGCGCGGGCGCACGGCGAGCTGCTGCAGTGGGAGGCGTTCTCGGATGCGGTGAAGGCCACCGAGGATGACGGCACGCGGCAGGTCCTCACCTGGCTGCGCGACCTCTTCGGTCTGCACCTCATCGAGAAGCACCTGGCCTGGCACCTCATTAACGGACGTCTGTCGACGCAGCGCGCCGCCGCGGTGTCGAAGTACATCGACCGCCTCTGCGCGCGGCTGCGTCCTCACGCGCAGGACCTCGTCGACGCGTTCGGGTTCGCGCCCGAGCACGTGCGCGCACCGATCGCCTCCGGCATTGAGCGGCAGCGGCAGGACGAGGCGCGGGCTCACTACGCCGACCTCGCGGCTCGCGGTGAGGCACCCGTGCCGGAGAAGTCGCTCAAGAAGAAGTGAGCGTCGGGGGCCGTCGGTAGCCTGACACGCGTGGAACTGCGTGTCGGGCCCGACGGCCTCCTTCGTTGCGGCTGGGTCGGCGACGACGCCGAGTACCGCCGCTACCACGACGAGGAGTGGGGGCGCCCGCTGCACGGCGACCGGGCGTTGTTCGAGAAGATGAGCCTCGAGGGGTTCCAGGCGGGGCTCTCGTGGATCACGATCCTCCGCAAGCGCCCGAGGTTCCGCGAGGTGTTCGCGGAGTTCGACCCGGTGACCGTCGCCGCGTTCGACGAGGCCGACGTCGACCGGCTCATGGCCGACGCGGGCATCATCCGCAATCGCGCGAAGATCCTCGCGACGATCGGCAACGCGCGGCTCGTCACAGAGATGGCCCCGGGCGAACTCGACGCGTTCATGTGGTCGTTCGCCCCGGCATCCCATCGGCGACCGGAGACCTTCGCCGAGGTCCCCGCCACGACGGCGGAGTCCGACGCGATGTCAAAAGCGCTGCGGGGGCGCGGGTTCCGCTTCGTGGGGTCGACGACGATGTACGCCCTCATGCAGTCGACGGGCATGGTCGACGACCACGTGAGCGGGTGTCACCGGGCCGGCTGCTGACCGCTTGCCCCCGGGGGTGTGCGCGAGGATCATGTGGGGACGGCGGGCGGAGAGGCGGACATGGCGGAGCACGAGATCACCGACGTCGACGGGCCGGCATCCGACCTTCCCGTCGCCGACGCGCACGACGTCATCCGCGTCATCGGGGCGCGCGAGAACAACCTCACGGGCGTCGACGTCGAGATCCCCAAGCGCCGCCTCACCGTCTTCACGGGGGTGAGCGGGTCGGGCAAGTCCTCGCTCGTGTTCGGCACCATCGCGACCGAGTCGCAGCGCCTCATCAACGAGACGTACCCGACGTTCGTCCAGCAGTTCATGGCGCAGCTGTCCCGTCCCGAGGTCGACGGCCTCGAGAACATCAGCCCCGCGATCATCGTCGACCAGGAGCGGATGGGGGCCAACGCGCGCTCGACCGTCGGCACCGCGACCGACGCGTACGCGATGCTCCGGCTGCTCTTCAGCCGCCTCGGCGAGCCGCGGGTGGGGTCGCCGCAGGCGTTCTCGTTCAACATCCCGACCGTGCCCGGGTCCGACGTCGTCACCGGCGGCATGTGCCCCCGCTGCGAGGGACTCGGCGAGGTCAGCGACGTCGACCTCGACGAGCTCTTCGACAGCTCGAAGTCGCTCGCCGAGGGCGCGATCACCGTCCCCGGCTACAACGTCGACGGCTGGATGGTCCGGATCTTCACCGAGTCGGGGTTCCTCGACGCGGCCAAGCCCATCGCGCAGTACACCGAGCAGGAACGCGCCGACTTCCTCTACAAGGAGCCGACCAAGGTCAAGCTCCAGAACATGAACATGACCTACGAGGGTCTGGTCCCGAAGATCACGAAGTCGTTCCTGCAGAAGGATCGGGAGGCGCTGCAACCCCACATCCGTGCGTTCGTGGATCGCGCCGTCAAGTTCCTCCCCTGCCCCGAGTGCGGCGGCAGCCGACTGAACGAAGGCGCACGCTCCTGCCGGATCGGCGGCGTGAACATCGCCGACGCCGCCGCGATGCAGATCACCGACCTCGCCGCGTGGCTCGACACGATCGATGCGACGACCGTCGGGCCGCTCCTGTCGGGGCTGCGCAAGGTCATCGCGTCGTTCGTCGACATCGGCCTCGGGTACCTGTCGCTCGACCGCTCGTCGGGGACCCTGTCCGGCGGCGAAGCGCAGCGGACGAAGATGATCCGTCACCTCGGCTCCGCGCTGACCGATGTCACCTATGTGTTCGATGAGCCCACCGCGGGACTCCATCCCCACGACATCCAGCGCATGAACGACCTGCTCCTCCTGCTGCGCGACAAGGGCAACACCGTCCTCGTCGTCGAGCACAAGCCCGAGGTCATCGCGATCGCCGACCACGTCGTCGACCTCGGCCCGCACGCGGGATCGCGCGGCGGGCGGATCATGTACGAGGGGGACGTCGCCGGGCTCCGGGCATCCGACACCCTCACGGGACGGCACCTCGATCACCGGGCAGCGCTGAAGACCTCGACCCGCCCGGCGACCGGTGCGCTGCAGATCCGCGGCGCCACCCAGCACAACCTCACGGGGGTGGACGTCGACATCCCGCTCGGTGTCTTGACGGTCGTGACCGGCGTGGCCGGGTCGGGCAAGTCCTCCCTCATCCACGGCAACGTCCCGTCGTTCGACGACGTCGTCGTCGTCGACCAGTCGCCGATCAAGGGGTCGCGCCGCTCCAGCCCGGCGACGTACGAGGCGTGCTCGATGCGATCCGCACGCGTTCGCGAAGGCGAACGGGGTGAAGGCCTCGCTGTTCAGCGCGAACTCCGAGGGTGCGTGCCCGGCCTGCAAGGGGCTCGGGGTCATCATCACGAACCTCGGCTACACGCAGAGCGTCGAGACGCGCTGCGAGGTCTGCGAAGGGTCCGGCTTCAGCGAAGCGGTGCTCGAGTACACCCTCGACGGCAGGAACATCGCCGAGGTCCTGGCGATGTCCGCCGAGGAGGCGCACGGGTTCACGACCGGACCGGCCAAGACGACGCTCGGTCGCATGATCGACGTCGGTCTCGGCTACATCACCCTCGGTCAAGCGCTCAACACGCTCTCGGGCGGTGAGCGGCAGCGGTTGAAGCTCGCGATCGCCATGGCGAAGAAGGGGGCGGTCTACGTCCTCGACGAGCCGACGACGGGGCTTCACCTCGCGGACGTCGACAACCTGCTCGCCCTGCTCGACCGATTGGTGGATGCCGGCAACTCCGTCATCGTCATCGAGCACCACCAGGCCGTCATGACGCACGCCGACCACATCATCGACCTGGGTCCCGGCGCCGGTCGCGACGGCGGTCGCATCGTGTTCGAGGGGACACCGGCGGCGCTCGTTGCCGACCGCAGCACGCTGACGGGCGAGCACCTGGCCCGCTACGTCGGCGCGGGCTGAGTCGACCGAACCGAAGAGCATAAGTGGGGAGAACTCCCCACGTCACGCGCTCGCCCGAAATTGGTCCCTCGCTTAGGCTTTACCGCGTCCACACGCCGTGTCGTCCGGTCCATCCATCGGGCGCGCACGGTCCTGCGAACTCGTCTGCCCGGGGGGAGTCAGAACGCTCATGAAGTCCTTCGCCTGGCTCCGTTCGCGGCCCCGCACGATGGCATCGATCGGCGCCGTGACCGCCGCCGTGGTCGCCATCGGTGTACTCGCGCTCACCTACGACGGCGAGCCGACGACCGAGGTCGAACTGAACGACGGCGGCGTCTGGCTGACGAAGCAGACGAGCCTGCTGGTCGGGCACTTCAACAACGAGTCGCGCCTCCTCGACGGCGGCCTCCGCACGCTGTCGCAGGAGTACGACATCCAGCAGGCGGGCAACCGCGTCCTGGTCACGGACCAGGCCGAGAACACCGCCACGGCGATCGACCCGGCTCGTGTCGTGCTCTCCGACAAGGCCGACCTGCCCTCGAACGCCCAGGTCGTGCTGGGCGGCCCGACCGTCGCGACGATGGACGAGGGCGGAGCGCTGCGTGCCGCGCCGTTCACCTCGCTCGCCGCCGTCGGCAAGGAAGCCGGTGATCCGATCGCCGAGCTCGGCCGGGGCGCCGCGGTCACGGTCAGCACGGCCGGCCTCGTCTACGCCGTCTCGGCCGAGAAGGGTGTGCTCTACGCCTATGCGCCGGATGCGCAGGGGGCGTTCGTCCAGACCGCCGAGCGCGAGCTCGAGGGCATCGAGAAGAACGACGAGCTCGCGATCACCTCCGTCGGCGGCGTGAGCGTCGTCCTCGACCGCACCTCCTCGACGCTCTACACGAGCGACGGGCTCGTGACCCAGGTGCCCGACGAGGCGATCCTGCAGCAGCCCTCGAACGTGACCGACACCGTCACGCTCGCGACTCCCACCCAGCTGGTGCGCGTCCCGCTCGCGGGCGGCGACCCGGTCACGACGGATGCCGGTGACGGCGGCGCTCCCGCGCAGCCGGTCTACGTCGCGGGGTGCGCGTACGGGGCCTGGTCGGGCTCCGGCTCCTTCGTCCGCAACTGCGTCGGCGACGAGGACGATGTGACCAAGACGGTCGAGGGGATCGACCGCTCGAGCCAGCTCCGCTTCCGCGTGAACCGCGACGTCGTGGTCCTCAACGACATCTTCGGCGGGTCCGCCTGGATGGCCAGCGACGCCCTCCAGCAGGTCGACAACTGGGAGGACCTCACGCCGCCCGAGGGCGAGGGTGAGGAAGAGGAGGAGACGACCGAGGAGACAGTCCAGGCGACGCTCCCCGAACGCACCGAGAAGAACACCCCGCCGGTCGCGGAGAACGACCGCTACGGGGTGCGTCCGGGCCGCACGACGGTGCTCCCCCTGCTCGAGAACGACCTCGACGCGGACGGCGATGTGCTCGTCGCGAAGGTCACAGGCGACCCGTCGATGGGTGAGATCACGCCCATCTACAACGGCACGGCTCTTCAGATCGCGCTGCCCGAGGATGCCGCGGGGACGACCTCGTTCCGGTACGAGGTGTCGGACGGTCGCGGCGGCAAGGACACGGCGCGTGTCGACCTCGAGGTCCGGCCGCTGAGCGAGAACTCGGCGCCCACGCAGAAGCGCAGGACCGCGATCACCGTCGAGCAGAGCGGTGTCGTGTCCTTCAACGTCCTTAGCGACTGGATCGACCCCGATGGCGACGACATTTTCCTGCTCGATGTCACCCCGGACGGCGGGGATGAGGCCGAGTTCACCTCCGACGGGCAGATCACCTACCGGGCGATCGGGGGCATGCAAGGGCGCAAGGACGTGCCCGTGGTCGTGTCCGACGGCAGTGACTCCACCACGGGGGTGGCGAGGATCGACATCCGGCCCCTCGGAACGACGATCCCCGTGACCAACGCGGACCACGTCGTGACACGACCCGACCGTCCCGTCACAGTGCGACCGCTGACCAACGACACCAGTACCGGAAGCGAGCAGCTCCGGCTGACGCGAGTGGACGACGTCGACGGCGGCACGGTGACCCGTGATTATCCCGACAAGTCGTTCACGTTCGAGGCTCCGAACACCGGCACCTACTACGCCACGTACCTCGCCTCTGCGGGCGCGAACTCCGCTCCCGGCATCGTGCGCATCGACGTCCTTCCGGACGAGGATGCCGACGTCGCGCCGATTGCGGTGCGTGATGTCGCACTCCTCCCCGCAGGCGGCGATGTGCTCGTCAACGTGCTGGGCAACGACACGGACCCGGCCGGCGGCATCCTCGTGGTCCAGTCGGTCACCGTCGACGAGGACAGCGGGATCGCCGCGGCGGTGCTGGGACACGAGACGATCCGCGTCAGCGACCAGGCGTCCCTGGACAAGCAGGTGCGGCTGACCTACACCATCTCCAACGGATCGCAGTCCGTCACGGGCGAGGTCATCGTGATCCCGGTGCCCGCCCCCGAGAAACTACGCCCGCCGATCGCCGTCGACGACGAGGTCGTCGTCCGCGTCGGCGATGTCGTGACCATCCCCGTGATGGAGAACGACTTCCACCCGAACGGCGACGAGATCCACATCTCGCCCGAGCTCGTGCCGCCGCTCATCGATGAGGCCGACGGCGACCTCTTCGTCTCCGAGGACACTCTCCGCTTCCGCGCGGGTCCCGAGCCCAAGACGGTCAACGCGACCTACGAGGTCGAGGATTCGACGGGCCAGCGGGATGCCGGTTACGTCACCATCCGCATCCTCCCGCGTGACGACGACGCGAACGCCGCGCCGCGCCCCCGCGACGTGACGGTCCGCACCCTCAGCGGCTCGGGTGTGCAAGTGGCGATCGATCTCGACGGGATCGACGCCGATGGCGACTCGGTGGAGCTCGTCGGTCTCGCATCTTCTCCGAAGAAGGGCCGTGTGTCGGCCATCGACGCCGACTCGTTCACGTACACCGCATTCGAGGAGTCGGTCGGTGTCGACCGCTTCCAGTACCGCGTCCGTGACAACCTCGGTAAGGAGGCGACGGCGATCATCGAGGTCGGCATCGCGCCGGCCGAGTCGACCAATCAGGCGCCGTACGCCGTGCGCGACACCATCACGATGCGGCCCGGCCGCACCGTCGCCGTCGACGCGCTCCAGAACGACTCCGACCCTGACGGTGACAAGTTCGGATTCGCGGAGAATGCGGTGAAGGTCGCGGACGTCCCGGGACTGAGCGCGGAGGTGTCAGGACAACAGCTCCTCATCGCGGCGCCCGACGAGCCGATGCAGACCAGCGTGCTGTACACGATCGCCGACGAACGCGGACTTCGCGCGACGACCTCGGTGCAGATCACCGTCGACCCGGACGTGCCGTTGGCCCGGCCGATCGCTCGCGACGATCGGGTCCGGGCGGAGGACGTGGCCGAGGACGGTACCGTCGTCGTCGACGTGCTCGAGAACGACGACGACCCCGACGGCACCCGTTCGGCGCTGGAGGTCGCGCTCGGCGAGGGCGGAGAGAACGCGCGTGTCCTCTCAGGCGGTCGGGTGAGTCTCTCTGTAGGTGACGAGCGTCAGCTCATCACCTACCTCGTGACGGACGAGGACGACCAGGTCGCCGCAGCCTTCATCCACGTCCCGGCACTCGCCGATCTTCCGCCGACGCTGATCTCGGCGGAGGGCGTCACCGTCAAGAGCGGCGAGACGATCGAGCTTCCGCTGTCGGACTACGTCCGTGCGTCCGGGGGGCGCGACGTGGTCATCACGGAGACCGAGAAGGTGACTGCCGCACACAGCAACGGTGCGGGACTCGTCAAAGATGAGTCGACGCTCGTCTACACCTCGGCCGACCGCTACTTCGGAGCGGACGCGTTGACCTTCGAAGTCACCGACGGCAATGGACCCGATGACGCGGACGGCCGCAAGGCCACGCTCACCATCCCGATCACGGTGACCCCACCCGACAACGAGCCCCCGACCATGATCGGTGCGTCCGTCTCGGTTGCGCCGGGCGAGGACCCGGCCACGCTCGGTCTGCGGGAGCTCGTCACTGACCCCGATCCGGGCGACATGGACAACCTCACGTTCGCGCTCGCCTCCGACCCGCCGGCTGGTGTGAGCGCCTCGGTCGACGGTCAGTCGTTGCAGGTGTCCGCCCAGCCCGACGTCGCGAAGGGCACGCGCTTCTCGCTCGCCGTCCGCGTGACCGACAACGAGACCGAGCCCGTGGAGGCCAACATCCAGGTGACGGTGACCGCGTCGACGCGCGAGTTGCCCTCGGTGAACGACGATGTCGTCCCGCAGGCCGACCAGGGCGAGACCGTGTCCCTCAACGTCCTCGAGAACGATGTCAATCCCTTCCCTGACGCACCGCTCGAGATCGTGAACACGCAGATCGAGACGGGTGAGGTGACCAGCGTCGATGTCTCGGGTGGCACGGTCCGAGTGACGACGGGCAGTGAATTCGTCGGCAACGTCGTCGTCCGCTACACGGTGCAGGACGCGACACAGGATGCCGACCGCCGGGTCGACGGCCGGATCCGCATCACGGTACAGGGCCGTCCCGACGCGCCCGGCAAGCCCACCGTGACGGCGGTGGAGAGCCGCACCGTCGTCCTCAGCTGGACGCCGCCGGTCGACAACGGCCGCCGTATCGAGGGCTACACGGTCACCTCGACGGCGGGCGGCTACACCCGCGAGTGCCCGTCGACGACCTGCACGCTGGACGGCCTGACGAACAACGTCGAGTACAACTTCGTCGTGACCGCGACCAACAGCGTCGGCGAGTCCGACCCGTCCGTTCCGTCCGAGACCGCGCGGCCCGACGTGCGGCCCGACCAGCCGGCGCCGCCGACGCTGCAGTTCGGCGACCGCAGCCTCGACATCGCGTGGAAGACCCCGCGCACCGAGGGCTCGCCGGTGGAGAGCTACACCCTCGAGATCTCCCCTGCGCCGCCATCGGGCGTCGCGCAGAAGACCGGCCTCACGGGCAACACGCACCGCTGGGAGGGCCTGCAGAACGGCACCGAGTACCAGGTGCGCGTCCGCGCCCACAATCGCGCGCCCGAGCCGTCGGACTTCTCGCAGTGGTCCGCCGGTGAGATTCCGGCCGCCCCTCCGTCGGCCTCGGGCGCTCCCACAGTGGCGCGCCTCGAGCCGGTGGGGAACCGCGCGCAGATGCGCGTGTCCTGGAACCGGCCCGCTGAGAACGGCGACGCGATCGGCGGGTACGAGCTCCGCGTGATCCGCGGCGGCAACGTCGTCGACACGATCGCCGTGCCCGCCGGGCAGACCAGCCAGGCCGTCGTCGTCGACACGTCGCAGTCCGACTACACCTACGACGTCCGCGCGCAGAACAAGGCGGGATGGGGCGATCGAAGCCCGCAGTCCGCGCCGCGCCGCGCCTTCACGCCGCCGAGTGCGCCGACCAACGTGGTCGCACGTGAGGGCGACAACCTGATCGACGTGCAGTGGCAGCCAGCCAACGGGAACGGCGCGAACGCGAACGAGATCCAGTACCAGTACAACGTCGGCTCCGGCTGGCGCGCCGACTGGGCCTCCGGCGGCGGCTCGGGCACCAGCGGCCGGATCGCCAACGGCGTCGTCGCGAACAACAATGCGTACACGGTTCAGGTCCGCGCCGTCGCGACCGCCGATGGGACGACATACGAGGGCCCCGCATCCGCCCCGTCCAACCAGGTCGCGCCCTATGGTCAGATCGGCAGCCCCACGGCATCAGCACGCGCCGGCGCGACGAACGTTGAGGTCAGTTGGACGCTGCCCGCGGCGAACGGTCGTCCGGTGTCCGGCACGGTTCGGATCACGGGTGACGTGAACGAGACCTTCGACGTGACAGGCAATGGGTCGAAGCCCTACAACCCTGGATTCAGTAAGACGGTCAAAATCGTGGTTATCGCTCGGGCGGAGGGGAGCGAGAACACAAGAGCCGAATCGTCCGCGCGCACACAAGACGCGCCGCCGCCACCTCAGCCGCGCGTGTGGGTCACGCAGGGCGGAGCCGCGGGCAGCTGCGTGAACGGTTGTCGGTTCTACACCGTGAACTGGGAGAACCTCAACATCGGTTCGCACCGGGTGTCGTGCGTCAACGACCGCGATGGCGCCTTCTCGACCTACACGATCAACTTCGACGGCAGGGGCTCGCAGCAACTGGGCTGCTACGCCGGCCGCGACGGCTACAACGTGTGGGTTGACATCCAGGGTTGGGGCGACGGCGTCGACACCGAGAAGACCTTCTGGCCGCGGCCGTGACCCCCTTCGAGAGCAAGGACTGAACGAATGAGCATGACCCCCGAACAGGCGGCCTGGTTCCGCGACACGTTCACGCGTCTCGTCGACAACGTCGACCAGGCGCTGATGGGCAAGCGCGAGGTCGTCGGCCTCGTCCTCGCGGCGATGCTCGCCGAGGGACACGTGCTCCTCGAGGACGCGCCCGGTACCGGCAAGACCAGCCTCGCGAAGGCGCTCGCCGCCAGCGTGCAGGGCACGTCCACCCGCATCCAGTTCACGCCCGACCTGCTGCCCTCCGACGTGACGGGTGTCACGATCTACGACCAGCAGAACCACAAGTTCGAGTTCCACAAGGGACCCGTCTTCGCGTCGATCGTGCTCGCGGACGAGATCAACCGCGCCTCGCCGAAGACCCAGTCGGCGCTCCTCGAGGTGATGGAGGAGTCGCGGGTCACCGTCGACGGCGTGCCCCACGAGGTGGGCCGTCCGTTCCTCGTCATCGCGACGCAGAACCCCATCGAGCAGGCGGGCACCTACAAGCTGCCCGAGGCGCAGCTCGACCGCTTCATGATCAAGACCTCGAT
Organism: Microbacterium sp. NPDC080220; assembly: GCF_040686395.1. Taxonomy (NCBI): domain Bacteria; kingdom Bacillati; phylum Actinomycetota; class Actinomycetes; order Micrococcales; family Microbacteriaceae; genus Microbacterium; species Microbacterium sp. NPDC080220. The sequence continues at coordinate 44,970 of NZ_JBFBOP010000004.1, read as the reverse complement.
CGGCTACCCGTCGCTCGCCGTCGCCGAGCGTATCCTCGCCGGCGAGGTCGACCGCAACCCGTCCGGCAAGCTGAGCCCCGTCATCACGACCAAGGCCGTCGCCGACATGGCCGACCTGGCCGCATCCGTCCACGTCGACCCCGCCGTCGCGCGGTACGCCGCCCAGCTCGTCGAGGCGACCCGCGAGTCGGATGCCACGAAGCTCGGCGTCTCGGTGCGCGGCGCGATCTCGATGATGCGGATCGCGCGCGTCGTCGCGGCATCCCAGGGACGTCACTACGTCATCCCCGACGACGTGAAGGCGCTCGCCGCACCCGTCTGGACCCACCGTCTCGTCCTCGACCCCGAGGCCGAGTTCGCCGGCACGACCTCGGAGTCGGTCATCGAGCGCGCGCTGGGCCAGGTCGAGGCACCCCTCGCGAGGGCGTCGGCCTGATGACGATGACGCCGGAGACGGTGGCCGCGGCGCCCGACGCGCCCGGCCCCTCCGGCGTGCCCGCAGACGCCCCGGACGAGACCACCGACGCGCCCCAGCTCGCCCCCCGTCAGGCGACGCGGTGGGAGAAGGTGCGGGAGGATGCCGGGGTGTGGGCGCGCCGCGCCGGGGCACGCTTCGCGGTCATCGCGGATGTGATCCAGGTCACCGGCTGGGTGGTCATCGCGGCCGCGATCGTCCTGTGGATCACCGCGTTCGCCCTCGGATGGCAGGAAGCGTTCGTCGCCGCGGTGGTGGCCACGATCCTCGCGCTGCTCTGCGCTGTCTTCCTCTTCGGCCGCACCGCCTACGACGTCGACCTCGACCTGACCCGCACCCGCGTCGTCGTGGGGGAGCGTGCGGTCGGCGCGCTGACCCTCGCGAACCGCACCTCGCGGTCGCTGCTCCCCTCGGAGGTCGTCCTGCCCGTCGGCGCCGGCCGCGGTCTGTTCCAGGTCCCGCGCCTGGCCGCGGGAGCAGAGCACGAGGAGCTCTTCGCCATCCCGACGACCGCCCGCGGCGTGCTCGCGGTCGGCCCCGTCAGCGTGCTCCGCGGAGACCCGTTGGGCCTGTTCGAACGAACCCACGATCGCCGGCAGGCCGTCGACCTGTTCGTCCACCCCCGCACGCTGCCGCTCGACGGCCTGTCGCTCGGCCAGATGCGCGACCTCGAGGGCCTGCCCGACCAGCACCTCGCGCGCGACGACGTGTCGTTCCACGCGCTGCGCGACTACCAGCCCGGCGACGACCTGCGCCACGTGCACTGGAAGTCGACGGCGCGCACCGGCACGCTGATGGTCCGCGAGTACGAGCAGACCCGGCGCTCCCACTTCGTCGTCGCCCTCTCCACCCACCCCGGCGAGTACCGCGACCCGGAGGAGTTCGAGACCGCGATCTCGGTCGCCGGCTCGATCGGCCTGCGCGCGCTGCGCGACTCCCGCACCCTCGACGTCCGCACCTCGGCGGGCAAGATCCGCGCCGAGACCGGACGCCGCTACCTCGACTCCCTCGCGGCCATCGAGCCCAGCAAGCCCCGCGAGGGCGGGATCGTCGCGCTCGCCGGCATCCTGGCCGCGCATTCCCCGGATGCCGCCGTGGCCGTCCTCATCTGCGGGTCCACGGTCGACGCGGGGCAGCTCCGGCTCGCCTGCTCGCGCGTGCCGTTCGGTGTGCGCACGCTCGCGATCATCGCGGACAGCCGCCTCGACGCCCCGGCCCTGCGCCGCGTGGGCGACGCGGACGTCGTGGCCCTGGGCGAGCTCGACCAGCTCCCGAACGCGATCCGCAAGGTCCTGTCGTGAACCGGCTGCGCTTCCTCCTGCTCCCCGGGTCGACGTGGCGTCGCCTCGTCGCCGACGTCGGCGCAGTCGTCCTCCTCCTCGCCGTCGGCATCGTCGGCTTCGCGGCGACGTTCGAGGGCGCGACCTACCTCGTCGCCGCCGTCGGCGCCCTCGTCGTCGGCATCGCCCTCGCGTGGGTCGGCGCGAGGTGGCGCTGGGGGGTGCTGACCCTCGCGGGTGCGACCGTCGCCGTGTACTTCCTGCTCGGCGGCGCGCTGGCCCTGCCCGCCACGACGTTCCTCGGCGCCATCCCGACCCTCGAGACGTGGCGTCAGCTCGCCTTCGGCATCGTGACGGCGTGGAAGGATCTGCTGACCACGGTGCCCCCCGTCGCGTCCGACGACGGCCACCTGATCGTCCCGTTCCTCATGACGCTCGTGGCGTCGGTGCTGACCGCATCGCTCGCGCTGCGGCTGCGTCGGCCCGCGTGGGCGCTGATCCCGGCATCCGCCTTCATCGCCGGCGAGATCCTGCTCGGCACGGCGCAGACCGTCGCCCCGATCGTGCAGGGTGCCCTGTTCGTCATCGTCGCCGTCATCTGGTTGGCGCTGCGCACCCTGTGGAGCCCGGAGCGCACCGCGGTCGAGGCCGCGACCCCCGGGGCGGATGCCTCGCGTGCCGCACGCCTGCGCCGCCTCGTCTCGGGCGGGGTCGTCGTCGCCCTCGCGACCGGAGCGGGGGCGGCCGTCGCGGCGACCGCCGCCCCGCCTACGCAGCGCTACATCCTGCGCGACTTCGTCGTGCCGCCCTTCGACATCCACGACTACGCGAGCCCCCTGCAGTCCTGGCGCGGCTACGTCCGCGACTTCGAGAGCGAACCCCTGTTCACGGTGAGCGGCCTGCCTGAGGACGCTCGGGTTCGGCTTGCGACGATGGACGCCTACGACGGCATCGTCTACAACGTCGCCGAGGACGGCGCGGGCTCGTCGAGCGCCTTCACCCCCGTCCGGTCCAACATGTCGCCGCAGGCGAAGGGCGACGAATCGACCGTGCGCGTCGACATCGAGAACCTCGACGGCGTGTGGCTGCCGTCGGTCGGTTCCGCCCACGAGATCACCTTCGCCGGTGATCGGGCGAACGACCTGCGCCGCGGCGCGCACTTCAACGACGGCACCGGCACCGCCGTCGTCACCTCCGGTGTCCACTCCGGCGACCAGTACACGATCGACACGACCGTGCCTGTGGAGCCGACGGACGAGCAACTCGCCGACCAGCAGTTCGCCCCGCTGAAGATGCCGCGGCAGACCGGCATCCCCCGGTCCCTCAGTGAACTCGCCTCGGACGCCACGGAAGAGGCCGAGACCCCGATCGAGCGGGCGCGCGCGCTCGAGAGCTACCTGCAGAGCGAGGGCTACTTCAGCCACGGTCTCGCCGACGACGTCTACTCGCCCTCCGGTCACGGAGCCGCACGGATCACGATGCTCGTCTCGAACGAGCAGATGGTCGGCGACGACGAGCAGTACGCCGTGACGATGGCACTCATGGCGCTGCAGCTCGGGATGCCCGCGCGGGTGGTCATGGGCTGGTACCCGGACGAGGGCGAGCAGGACGGGAGCGGGGTCTTCACCGCCACCGGCGACAACATGCACGCCTGGGTCGAGATCGCGTTCGAGGATGCCGGATGGGTGACCTTCGATCCGACCCCCGACGAGGACAACGAGCCGAGCCAGCAGAACACGAAGCCGCGCGCCAACCCGAAGCCGCAGGTCCTGCAGCCGCCGCCGCCCGCGCAGGAGCCGGCGGAGTTGCCGCCGGCGCTCGCCGAGGAGCGCGACCAGGACGAGGAGGAGCCTCCGGGGCTCGACTGGCTCGGACCGGTGCTCCTGTGGACCGGGATGGGTCTCGGCACCCTCCTGCTCCTCCTCTCGCCGTTCCTCGTGATCGGCGGGGTGAAGGCCGCCCGCCGTACCCGCCGCCTGCGCGCCGAGCGCACCGCCGACCGGGTGTCGGGCGGGTGGGATGAACTCGTCGACCGCGCGGTGGACTACCGCGTCGCGGTGCCGCCGGGGTCCACGCGCGCCGAGAGCGCTCGCGCCGTGGGGGAGACCTTCGACGGTCCCCGCGTCGCGACCCTCGCCCAGCGCGCCGACGCCGAGGTGTACGGCCCGGGCGACCCCACGCCGGAGGACGTCGACGCGTTCTGGCGCGAGGTCGACGAGATCGTCGCGGGCATGGCGGGCGGTGCCACGTTCTGGCAGCGGCTGCGCGCCCGCCTGAGTCTGCGGTCGCTGCGACGGGGTGGGATCCGGCGAACGGCGCGACGGCCATGACCGCCCGCGTGCCCGCGTCGATGCGCCACCGCATCCTCGCCGTCGTCATCGACTCCGCGATCGCGGCCGCCGTGAACGGCATCGCCGTCGGCGTCGTGTTCGCCCTGTCGATGGTGACCGCGGTCCCGATCTTCTGGCTGCTGCCCGTGCTCGCCGTCGTCAGCACGGCCTGGTTCCTCGTGCACACCGGGATGCAGGGCGGTCGCGGCTCCCTCGGCATGCGCTTCATGGGGGTCCGGTTGGCCCACGCCTCCGACGACGCCGAACTCGGTTTCGGGCGCGCGCTCGGTCGCAACCTCCTCTGGGGCCTCACGGCGAGCATCGTCGTCGGGTTCTTCTCGCCGCTGTTCGACTCCTCGCGCTGGCGGCGCGGGTGGCACGACCTCGCCTCGGGCGCGGTCGTCGTCGACGTGGCACCCGCCCCGCGCCCGTCGGCCCCCGTCGAGCAGTCCCCGTCGGACGTGCGGCCCGCGCCGCTCCCGGCGGTGCTCGCGGCCACGGTGCCGCCCGCCCCCTCGGGCGCCGTCCGGCCCGTCGGCGCGCCGGCATCGGGCCCTCTGCCGCCGCCCTCGTGGGCCCCGGCACCCGTCCCCGCGAACCGTCGCATCCCGCGCACCCTCCCCGTCGACGTGATCTCGACGGTCCCCGGCGTCCCGCACCGCGACGGCCGGCCCGCGACGGCCGAGCGGGTCGCGCCCCCGGTGATCGCGATCCTCGGGTGGGATGACGGCACCCGGCACACCGTCTACGAGCCCACCCTGTTCGGTCGCGGCCCCGGTCAGCAGCCGGGACGGCGCAGCACCGCGGTGCGCGACGAGACGCTCTCGCTGTCGAAGACGCATTTCGAGATCCGCGCCGACGACGAGGGCACGTGGGTCGTCGACCGGCATTCCCTCAACGGGGTCGTCATCGTGCGGGCCGGCCAGCCGCAGCGCCTCATGCCGGGGCGAAGGGCGCGCGTGTGGTCGGGCGACGTCCTCGAACTCGGCGACCGGCGGCTCACGGTGGAGAGCGCCCGGTGACGGCGATCGACGTCCGCGTCGGAGCGGCGACCCACCCGGGGCTGCGTCGCCGTGTGAACGAGGACTCGCACCTCGCGGAGTACCCCCTGTTCCTCGTCGCCGACGGGATGGGCGGCCACGACGCCGGCGCCGCCGCGAGCGGGGCGGTCGTCGCCGCGTTCCGCGCCCTCGTCGGGCGGGACTCCGTCGGCATCGAGGGGATGCGGGCCGCCCTGTCGCGTGCCCGCGTCGCCGTCGAGCGCATCGGGTATGCGGGGCGCGCGGCGGGTACGACCCTCAGCGGCGTCGCGATCACCGAGGTCGGCGGTCACGGGTGCTGGCTCGCGGTCAACGTGGGCGATTCGCGCACGTACCGCTTCGCGGACGGCGAGCTCGAGCAGATCAGCGTGGACCACTCCGTCGTGCAGGAGCTCATCGACGCGGGCGAACTGACCGGCGACGCCGCCGGTCGTGATTCGCGCCGCAACGAGATCACGCGCGCGATCGGCGGCGGCAGCGGCGGCGAGGCGGACTTCTGGCTGCTCGCGGCCGAGGCGGGGGATCGCATCCTGGTCTGCTCGGACGGGCTCTCGGGCGAGGTGCCCGAGGAGCGCATCACCGGCATCCTGCGCGACGTCGTCGATCCGCAGGATGCCGCGACCCGCCTCGTCCACGAGGCGATGCTGCACGGCGGACGCGACAACATCACGGCCGTCGTGGTCGATGCCGTGCGCGTCGCGGGGCAGGATGAGGGGGAGACGACGCCCGGCCTCGGGTCGTCGGACGCCGACGAGGACACACGGCCGCGTGCAGCGGCAGGAGGAGACGCCTGATGCGCGCAGTGCGGTATCGGCCCGACGGCAATGCCGAGGCGTGGCGTGCGGCGGTGACCGGGTCGGCGCTCGCCGTGCTGCCCCCCGCGGTCACGCCGCACGCCGTCGAGGGCGTGTGGCGCCGTCTCGAGGGCGGCGGCATCGGCGCCGTGCTCGACTCGCTCACCGGCGCGTTCGGCACCTCGCTCGCCGCGATCCCGCCGTTCGGCCTCGCGGTCGCCGAGGGTGACGGCGTCCGCGTCGCGGTGCGCGGCCCCGTCTCGCTCGTCGTCGAGACGGCGGACGGCGTCGAAGAGGTGTCGGGAGCGGGTGTCGCGACCTGGACCGAGCGGTTCCTGCCGCGCGCCGTCCGGGTGAGCGTCGACATCGGTGCGGGATCGGATGCCGACCTGCTGCCCATCGAGTCGGGGGTCGTGCCCGCGGCCCAGATCGTCTTCGACCTCGTCGCGCGCGACGCCGCCCCGGCGGCCGCGCCCGTCGAGGCCCCCGCGTCGCCGGTGGCCGAGCCTGCGGAGGTGGCCTCGTCGGCGGCGGATGTACCCGAGAGCGACGTCGCGGAGTCGGACGCCGCGGAGCCGGAAGCGCCGGAGCCGGATGCGGCGGAGCAGGAGCCCGACCCGACCGCCGCCGAATCGGAGCCCACAGAATCGGCCGCGCCCGAACCGCACGCCGCAGCGCCGGAGCCCGCGAAGCCGGGCCCCGCGGAGCCGGACCACGACGCCGTGGCGGAGGACGTCGGCGAGACGATCGCCTCCTCGCGCACGCTCGCGAAGGAGTCCCCGCCCGCGCCGCCGGCAGTACCCGGGCTGGTGACCGGGGTGCCTCCCGTGCACACGCTCGGCGGGTCGCCGGTGTCGACCCCCGGCATCCCCGAGGCGACCCGCGCGCCCGACGGGGGCGTGACCATCGCCGGGATCGACGAGGACCCCGTGCTCGGGGCGACCATCGCGAGCCCGCGCACCGCCGCGCCGGTGCCCGCGCTGCCGCCGTTCGTGCCGCCCCACCTGCCGGCCCCGCCGCTGCCCGGCACCGCCGAGCTCGGCGATCACGACGGCGCGACGGTGTCGGTCGCCGAAGCCCGCGCGATGCGCGCGGCATCCGCCTTCGACTCGATCGAGGACGTCCCGCCGCGCAGTCCGTCGCGCGGACGCATCCGCCTCGCCGACGGGCGGGTCATTGAGCTCGAGCGCACGGTCATCGTCGGTCGACGCCCGCGCTCGACCCGCCCCGCCGAGAACGAGCTGCCCACGCTCGTCGCGGTCGACGGACCGCAGCACGACATCTCGCGCAACCACGTCGAGATCCGCGCCGAGGGTGAGCACGTGCTCGCCGTCGACCTGGCGAGCACCAACGGCACCGTCCTGCTGCGCGGCGGACACGACCCCGTGCGGTTGCACCCCAACGAGCCGACCATGGTCATCGACGCGGACGTGCTCGACCTGGGCGACGGTGTCACGCTGACCTTCGAGGACCTGCCGTGAGTGCGAAGCGCGCTCCCGCCGCGCCGCCGCAGCTCCCCGGTTTCTCGTACGTCCAGGTCCTCGGCTCCGGCGGCTTCGCCGACGTGTACCTGTACGAGCAGGCCCTACCGCGCCGCCGCGTGGCGGTGAAGGTGCTCCTCGCCGAGAAGATGACCGGCGGCGCCGTCGAGCAGTTCCAGGCCGAGGCGAACGTCATGGCGATGCTCTCGACGCATCCCGCCATCGTCACGATCTACCAGGCCGGGGTGGCCGACGACGGCCGGTCGTACCTCGTCATGGAGTACTGCTCCAAGCCGAACCTGCAGGTGCGCGCCCGCTCGGCGCCCATCTCGGTCGCCGAGGCGCTGCGTGTCGGCATCCAGGTCGCCGCCGCGGTCGAGACGGCCCACCGCGCCGGCATCCTGCACCGCGACATCAAGCCCGCGAACATCCTGGTCACCGAGTACAACCGTCCCGCGCTGACCGACTTCGGCATCGCGACGACCGCCGATGGCCGCGATCCTTCCGCGGGGATGTCGATCCCGTGGTCGCCTCCGGAATCCTTCGCCGACAACCCCGAGTTCACGGTGCAGTCCGACGTGTGGGCGCTGGGCGCCACGGTCTACAACCTGCTCGCCGGCCGTTCACCCTTCGAGGTGCCCGGCGGTCGCAACGGCGGCGCCGACCTGATCCGCCGCATCGACTCCGAGCCGCTCGCGCGTCCGGAGCGACCCGACGCTCCCGCATCCCTCTTCCAGGTGCTCGAGCGGGCGATGGCCAAGCGCCCGGTGGACCGGTTCGAGTCGGCCGTCGCCTTCGCCCGCGCGCTGCAGAAGGTGCAGATCGAGCTCGCGCACTCGGTCACCCCGATCGACATCCTCGACGATGCGCCGCCCGTCGAGGAGCAGGAGGAGGACGGCGAGCTCACGCGCGTGCGGGGCATCGTCAGCATCGATCCGCACACCGCACCCGCCGCAGGGCCCACGTGGGAGCGTTCGGCTCTCGCCGCCGGTTTCGGGACGGGCCCCGACGCGACGGTCCAGCGCGACACCTCGGGTTGGGCGCCCGGTGGCGCGCCCGCCGACACGGGAGCGGACGCCACCGTGCTGCGCCCGCCGACTGCCATCCCGCCGGCCGCGCCGGTGACGAGCGAGGTCGACGAGGGCACGATGCTGCGTGCCCCCCAGCGCACAGCGGCCACCCCCGCGGCGACCCCCGCGTCGACGGGACCCGCGCCCGCCACTGCCACGACCGCGCCGCCGGCGCGCTCGCGCAAGGGGCTGTGGATCGGCCTCATCGCGGCGGCCGTCGTCGCGGTCGTCGTGGTCGGTGCGGTCCTCGTCGCCTCGGCACTGGCGCCTCCCGCCGAGGTGGCGGACCCGCAGGAGACGACGACGACCGCCCCCGAGCCGCAGGACCCGGTGGCGGACTTCATCGCCGCGCCGGAGAAGAGCGACAACACGATCCGAGGCGGCGAGGTGATCTTCCGCTGGGTCAACCCCGATCCGCAGGAGGGCGACACCTACGTCTGGCAGCGGGTGCGTCTCGACGGCGGCGAGGCGGCCGCCGAGAACGTCGCGGAGACGAGCGTCGTCGTCCCGCTCGACGGCGACACGCAGGTCTGCATCGACGTCAGCGTACGGCGCGAGAACGGCGCGACGAGCGACGCGACGCGCCTCTGCGCCTCGTCCTGAGGGGGCGGATCAGCCCCGGTCGAGGACCTTCACGATCACCGACCGGCGGCGCAGCTCCGCGATCGTCCGGGTCTCCTCGTGCGCGTCGCGCCCGAGCGCCTTCACGTCCGTGACGACGAGGACGTCCCCGGCGCCGAGGCGGCCGAACAGACGCGTGAGCCGGTCCTCCCACGTCTCGCCGGTCTCGGGGGCGGGATGCCGGAACCCGGCGATCGGCACCCCGAACTTCGCGAGCGCCTCGCGCTGCGCGACGATGCTCGGCATGTCGGGGCGCGAGACGACGAGACCGACGAGCCGGGACCCGGCGGGCAGGGCGAGCCACCACTCGGGGCTCGGATCGACCGCGGCGAACCCCGGGGCATCCGTCATCGGGTCGTCGGGGATCGCGATGGTGCGCGACTCGGCGTAGTCGCCGGGTGTCGGCTGGTCGGCGTGTGCGTCCACGGTGATCTCCTCGCTCGCTCCCATTGTGTCCGATGACGGCGGTGCCGCGAATCCGAGCACGGTCGAGGCCGTCGCCGCAACCCGTTCCCCGCGCGGCATCGGCGGGCGTACCGTTCCGGTATGACCTTCAACCCGGATGCGGACGTACGGGGCTCGCGCGCGACCCGCCGCGGCGGCCGCGGCGCCGTGATCGCCGGCGGTGCCGGCGGCGCGGGAGCCGTCGTCGTGCTGCTGCTGATGCTCTTCACGGGGCAGGACTTCAGCGGATTCCTCGGCGGGGGCGGCGGGGGTAGCACGTCCCCCGACCAGGGCGTCGTGGAGAACTGCGACAGCGGCGCGGACGCCAACGCGAACGACGACTGCCGCCTGGACGCCGGCGAAGAGGTCATCAACACGTACTGGCAGAGCGAGCTCGACGGCTACGAGAAGCCGCAGCTCGTGCTCGTGGAGCAGCAGGCGCAGACGCCGTGCGGCACGGCATCCAATCAGACCGGTCCGTTCTACTGCCCGACCGATCGCACCGTCTACATCGATCCGACGTTCTGGAGCATCCTGCGCGGACAGCTCGGCGCCGAGGGCGGCGACCTCGCCCAGCTGTACGTGCTCGCCCACGAGTACGGGCACCACGTGCAGAACCTCCTCGGCGTCTTCGAGGAGTATCCGCGCGACGGCACCGGTGAGGACAGCAACGCCGTGCGCACCGAGCTGCAGGCCGACTGCTTCGCGGGCGCCTGGACGGCCGCCGCTCCCGATCAGACGGATGCCGAGGGTCGACCGTTCCTCCTCGAACCCACGCAGGCGCAGATCGATGACGCGCTGAACGCGGCCGCCGCCGTCGGCGACGACCACATCCAGCAGCAGTCCGGGCAGGTGAATCCGGAGAGCTGGACGCACGGATCGAGCGAGCAGCGACAGCGGTGGTTCATGGCCGGGTACGAGGGCGGCAGCACCGCGTGCGACACGTTCGCGGTCCCGGCGGGGGAGCTCTGAGGGCCGCCGGAGGCCCCGACTGCTAGACTGGGCGGGTTGCGGCATCCTTCCCTGGTGCCCCTCGCGTCGTAGAACGCATCATCCGCTGCCGATCCATCGATCGTCGCCGGCGACTCCTTCTCACGGCGAACCCGTCTGCGCACTCGCACCCGGGACACCGATCCGGGCGATCACGCCCGAGTTAGCTCTCTCATGACTGAACCCACGTTCGGCACGCTCGGCGTGCCCGCTCCCCTCATCGCCGCGCTCGCCGCGGAGGGCAAGACCAGCCCCTTCCCCATCCAGGTCGACACCCTGCCCGACACGCTCGCCGGGCGCGACGTGCTCGGCCGCGGCCGCACCGGCTCAGGCAAGACGCTCGCGTTCTCGATCCCGATGGTCGCGCGCCTCGGCCAGGGTCTCGCCGGCGGCACCCGCCGCCGCGGCCGCATCCTCGGTCTCGTCCTCGCTCCCACGCGCGAGCTCGCGACCCAGATCGACCGCACCCTCGCGCCGCTCGCCGCGGCCTACGGCATGAAGACCGCCACGGTCTTCGGTGGCGTGAACCAGAACCGCCAGGTCGAGGCCATCCGCGCCGGCGCCGACATCGTCGTGGCCTGCCCCGGCCGCCTCGAGGACCTCATGCAGCAGAAGCTCGTGAGCCTGGACGCCGTCGAGATCACCGTCATCGACGAGGCCGACCACATGGCCGACCTCGGCTTCCTGCCGGGTGTCACCCGCATCCTGAACGCGACCCCGCAGGGTGCGCAGCGCATGCTGTTCAGCGCCACGCTGGACAACGGCGTCGACAAGCTCGTGAACCGCTTCCTGCAGAACGAGGTGCTGCACTCCGTCGACGAGGCGCACTCGCCCGTCGCCGCGATGACCCACCACGTCTTCCACGTGCCCGGCTCCGACGAGAAGAAGGAGCTCGTGCGCTTCCTCGCCTCGGGCACGGGCCGCCGCATCCTGTTCCTGCGCACCAAGCACGCCGCGAAGAAGCTCGCCAAGCAGCTGACGTCGCAGGGGATCCCCTCGGTCGACCTGCACGGCAACCTCTCGCAGCCGCAGCGCGACCGCAACCTCGCCGCCTTCTCGGCCGGCACCGCCCGCGTGCTCGTCGCGACCGACGTCGCCGCGCGTGGTGTGCACGTCGACAACGTCGAGCTCGTCGTCCACGTCGACCCGCCCATGGAGCACAAGGCGTACCTGCACCGTTCGGGTCGCACCGCGCGCGCCGGCGCCGAGGGCGCCGTCGTCACGATCGTCCTCCCCGAGCAGCGTCGCGACGTCGACCAGCTGCTGCGCAAGGCGTCGATCTCGGTCACGCCCGAGACCGTGACCGCGGCATCCGCGTCGGTCGTCGAGCTCGTCGGCGAGGTCGCCCCCCACGTCACGCCGGCCCCCGAGCAGCCGCAGACCCGCGGTGGCGGACAGAGCCAGGGCGCCAACGCGCAGCGCAAGCGCGCCGCCCGCGAGGGCCAGGGCGACCGCGGTCGCCAGGGTCAAGGCGGGGGCCGCGGGCGCGGCCAGGGTCGCAGCGCGGAGGCGTCGCGTCGCACCTCCGACGCGCCGCGTCGCGATACTCAGCCCGCGCGCACGGCCGGTCACGGCCAGGCCGCTTCGCACGGCGCCCCGAAGGCCGCTCCGGCCGGCGGCGCGCGCCGCACCGGCCGTCGCGCCACCGGGGGCGGGTCGCTCACCGTCGGCTCGGTCGTGCGCCAGAACGGCGCCGGCCGCCGCGGCGGTCGCTGACCCGCAGGATTTGGGCCGAGAGCCGCATCCCGTCCACCGGGGTGCGGCTCTCGTCGTCCGTTCGGGTCGGACGTCTCTCAGCCCGCGGCATCCGTCGGCGGCTGGATCACGACGCCGGTGACGTCGATCGTCCGACCGGCGATGGCGGAGATGCGGAACACCGTCGCCTGGCGCGGTGTCGACACGTCGAGCGGCAGGATGACGACCTCGACGCGATGGTCACCGACGGTCAGGATGCCGTGACCGGGCGCATCGACGAACAGCGAGTACGTGCGCGCCCGCATCGGCGGACCGCCGTCCACGGGGGTGCCGGGCTCGGGGGAGCGCGGGAAGATCCGCCGCACGGTCGGCTGCGGCCGGCCCGGGATCTGCCCGCTCTTCATCCGGAGCGGGAACAGAGCGATGACCTGTCCGACGAAAAGCTCGACGATGTCGTCGGGCCCCGTCGAGGATGCAGCGTCGTCAGACGCTGCCACGCTCACGCCGACTCGGAACGGACGAGCTCGCGATCGGAAGAGGCGACCTCGAGCGCACGACGCAGCTGCGTGCTCGAGGTGTGGACGGTGTACGGGAAGTAGACGACCTCGACGCCGACCTTCGCGAACTCGCGCTCGAGGCGGTCGCCCTTCTCGGTGCCGCGCCAGTCGTCACCCTTGAAGAAGTGCGTGAAACCGACCTCCCGCCACACGTCGAGCTTGTTCGGCACCGTCTCGATGTGGACGTGGTCGACGAAGCGGATGCCGCGCACGATGTCGGCGCGCTCCGACGTCGGGATGAACGGATCGACACCCTTCACCTGGTGCAGCATCTCGTCGCTGACCACCCCGGCGATGAGCAGATCGCAGTTGTCCCTGGCATGCCGAAGGATGTTCAGGTGTCCCACGTGGAACAGGTCGAACGCCCCCGCGGCGTAACCGATACGCACAGTCATCGCAAGCTCCCCAGCAAGCAGACAGATCGAGCCCCAACTCGAACCGGGCCCCCAAAGCCCGATGGGGGGAGACTACACCACGGCGAGGTGGGGCGTCACGACTCGTTCCGCGGCCGGTACTCGAGGTAACGGAATCCCGCGCCGCCCGCGGCCATCCCCGCCCCGCGGGCGATGAGCCGTGCACCGCGGGCGCGGTGCGAGACCGATCGGGAGACGGCGCCGACGAGCCATCGGCCGGCGCCCGCCAGCGCTCGAGCGGTGCCGACGAGGACCCACCGGACGCGGCGGGTCAGGCGGCGAGCGGCGCCGCCCGTCAGGACGATGTCGGCGCGGGCGGTCGTCGTGCCCACGCGGAAGGCTCGCCGCAGGACCCACGACGCCGTCGCACGCTCGTCGGGGACGTGATCGATGACGAGGGCGTCCGGTGCCGCGAGGATCCGCGCGCCGCGACGGTGGAGCGCGGACGTGAAGTGGATGTCCTCGCCGCCCGTACGACCGAAGCCCTCATCGAAGCGGATGCCGGTGGCCCGGAGGATCGCGCAGCTGATCAGGAGGTTGTTGGTCGGAGCCACCGGCATCCGCTCACCATCGGCGAACCGCACGCGCCGGAAGAACCCGCCCGCCGTGATCCACGCGGACGGCGGGGAGTCGAAGGTCGATTCCACGCGGCCCGACACCAGGTCCGCCTCGCCCGCCGCCCACGGTGCGACGAGGGTCCGCAGCCATCCCGGCTCGGGGACCTCGTCGTCGTCGATGAAGACGAGCGCGTCCGCGCCGCGGGCGAGGGCCTCGTCGATCGCACGGTTGCGGACGGCGGCGAGCCCGGGACGCGGCTCGGGCACGTACGCCGCCTTCGCGGCATCCGCGACACCGGCCGCGCTGCCCTCGGGGTCGTTGTCGATGACGAGGACCTCGACGCGCAGGGGCGCCACGTCGTCGCGGTGACCGCCGAGCGCCGCGAGCAGCCTGCCGAGGCGCTCGGGCCGCCGGTAGGACGGCACCGCGATCAGGACGAACGACGCCGTCCCGCTCACGCTCCGCTCCGCCGGGAGCGGATGGCGCGGAGGTAGGCCTCGCGATGACGGATGCCGACGAGTGACCAGCCGCGATCGTCGAGGTCCGGGGCGGCGGCGGGCGGTGTCGCCGCGTTCTGCGCGAACTCCTCGAGGGCGCCGGCGGTGAGGTCGCCGTCGAACATCGAGACCCAGCCCGGCCCGACCTCGTCGGCGAGCGCCGTGTTGACCTCGTTGCGCGGGACGAGCACGGGGCGGCCGAGCGAGAGCGCCGCGAGCGCCGTTCCCGAGTTGTGCATGAACCGGTACGGCAGGACGATGCCGACGGTCGACATGACCGCGCGCGCGAAGTCCTCCTCGGACAGGTAGCGGAGGTCGAGCGAGATCCGGTCATCGGCGGATGCCAGCGTGCGGATCTCGTCGGCGAGCTCGCGGTTCGACGGGTTGCCGGAGATCCGGAGCCTCCAGTCGGCGAGCCCCGCCGCGGTCGCGCGGAAGGCGGCGATGAGGGATTCGACGCCCTTGTACCGGCGGACCAGTCCTACGAACCCGAGCGTGCGCGGCTCCGCCGGAACGGGATCGACGTCGGCGAACCAGTCGCGGTAGTGCCCGTGGGGGATGACGACGGACGGGACGCCCGCGCGCACCGGCGTGGACTCGTTGAGACGGATGTGGAAGTCCGCGCGGCGGTCGACCCAGCGCAGCAACAGACGCTCCCATCGCGAGTCGACGTCGGGCAACTCCACGTTGTGGAGCGTGCGGACGATCGCCACCCGCGTGAGGCGCAGGCGTGCGATCAGCACGGTTCCGAAGAGCCGCCGGACGAATCGCTTGAGCGGGGTCGCGCCGCCGAAGAGCGTCTCGGGCCAGTGGAAGTGCAGGGCGTCGTAACGGCCGAACAGGGCCGTCCGCCGGTCGAAGCGCAGGTGCTCCAGCCCGGGGTCGGCGGCCAGGGCGGCGTCCAGCATGTGGACGTACGGGTTGGATGTGGGCCGGGGGGCGCCGAAGGACTGCATCACGCGCGGGCGGTCACCGGTCGACATAGCCGACAGTCTGGCAGGTTGACGCATCCCTTATGCTCAGACCGGGGACGATGCATCTAGTCGGGGGACGGAGCATACAGCGATGAGCGCATTCGGGGACTCGTACGGTCGGCTGGCCGCGGCGCAGAAGGGCCACGCACGGGGCGCGCCGGCGTACTCGGTGTACATCAACCGGCGCATCGGCAGGGCCCTGGCCGCCGCCGCGCACCAGTGGGGGATCACTCCCGACGGTGCGACCGGCATCAGCGCGCTGCACACCTTCGGCGCGCTCGTCCTGCTGGTGGTCGCGCCCGCGCAGTGGTGGACCGGATGCCTCGTCGCGGCACTCCTGGTCCTCGGCTACGCGTGGGATTCGGCCGACGGTCAGCTCGCCCGCCTGCGCGGCGGGGGCAGCCTCGCCGGGGAGTGGCTCGACCACTTCGTGGACGCCTTCAAGACGGCATCCCTCCACCTGTGCGTCCTCGTCGCGCTGTGGTGGCACACCGACGCACGCGACACCCTGTGGCTCGTGGTGCCACTGGCCTACTGCGTCGTGGCGGTCGTGACCTTCTTCGGGATGCTGCTCAACGACCTGCTCAAGGGCAAGAAGGGCGTCCCGTCGACGCACGCCCGCGGCGGCGGCACGGCGCTGCGCTCGCTCGTCCTCGTGCCGACGGACTTCGGCCTGCTGTGCCTCGTGTTCGTGCTGTGGGGCGCCCCGCCGCTCTTCCTGGCCGCCTACACGCTGCTACTCGTCGCGAACGCGGTCTTCCTCGCCGCGGCCGCCGTGAAGTGGCACCGCGAGATCCGCGCGCTCGACGTTGCGACCCCCGACGAGCCCGCCGTACCGGCCGCAGGGGTCCTGGCGCCGTGACGCCCCGCGCGGCGGTGGTGATCGTGAACTACGGCGCCAGCGCGATCCTCGAGCCGAACGCCGCGACGGTGCAGCCGCCCGGGGACGGATTCGTCGTCGTGGTCGACTGCTTCAGTTCAACGGACGAACGCGCGCGCATCGACGCGGCCTGCCGGCGCCACGGCTGGGTGCCGGTGCTGCTCGAACGCAACGCCGGGTTCGGCGGCGGGACGAACGCCGGAGCGGCTCTCGCGCTCGAACGCGGCGCCGAGGTCGTCGTCGCGCTCAACCCCGACGCCACGATCGACCGCGAGAGCCTGGCGCAACTCGTTCAGGCGGCCGCCGACGACCCGCTCGCGCTCGTCTCGCCGACGATCCTCGACGGAGCGGGCGGCGTGTGGTTCGGCGGCAGCGACCTCTACCTCGACGACGGGTCGATCGCCGGCGCCCGGCGCCGCGCCGAACGGGCCGGAAGGCCCCGCCACGAGTGGGCGACCGGCGCCTGCTTCGCGATGTCCGCGGAGCTCTGGTCGCGGGTCGGCGGATTCGACGAGGAGTACTTCCTGTACTGGGAGGACGTCGACCTCTCGCGGCGTGTGCTGGACCTCGGCGGTTCGCTGCGCACCCTCCCGGTCACCGCGGTACACGACGAGGGCCAGACCCATCTCGACGCCGTGCGGGGGCGCGCGAAGTCCGAGACGTACTACTACTTCAACATCCGGAACCGACTCCTCTACGCCGCCAAGCACGGCGACGCGGAGACGGTCCGACGGTGGTCGCGGGCGACCCTCCGGGTGTCGTGGTTGATCCTGATGCAGGGCGGACGCGCGCAGCTCCGCTCGATCCGTCCGTGGCGCGCCCTCGCACGCGGCATCCGCGACGGACGACGCGCCCTCGCCGGCGCACCCGCGAAGGGCCGCGGCTAGCGGCTGCGGGCCGCGCCGCGCAGGCGCTCCACGGCCGACCGCCACGTGTGTCGCGCGACGACCGCGTCGCGGGCCACGGCATCCGCTCGTCCTCCCCAGGCGCCGTCGATCGCGGCCGCGACGTCCCCGGCGGTCGCCGTCGGCGACACGAAGCGGGCGTAGGTGCCGACGGTCTCGCGGAAGACGGGGATGTCGCTGACGAGGAGCGGCGCACCGAACCACGCCGCCTCCACGGCGGGAAGCCCGAACCCCTCGTCGAGGCTCAGATTGATCGCCAGGGCAGCGTGCGTGTAGAGCCAGGCGACCTCATCGTCGTCGAGGGAGCCGAGGAACACGACGCGTCCCTCGGCGACGGCGGTGCGGAGCCCCTCGGGCAGTTCCGTGCTCACCCCGGAGTGGGCGGAGCCGCCGACGATGTACAGCGGCGTCCGCGGCGTGACCGAGGCGGCGAGACGGGCGCCGTCGATGACCGCGGCGAGGTTCTTGCGGACGTTCAAGCGCCCGACCGTGACGGCGAACTCCGCGCCCTCCGGGACGGCGCGCGGGCGGCGCGGAGCGGCATCCGTCAGAGCCGTGGGCACCCCCAGCCCCACCGCGACCGGCGCGAGGCGCGGCGCGAGGCGCGCGATCCGGCGGGCCTCGGTCTCGGTCGACGTCGACACCACCGCGGCGCGGCGGGCCCACGGCAGCATGGGGGCGAAATACAGCCGCTCGCGGCGCGAGAACCACTCGGGGTTGTCGTGGAACATCGCGTCGTGGACGAACACGACGGAGCGTCCCGACCGGGGAGCGTAGTTGTGCACGACGCTCACGTCGGCGCGCGCGGCGCGGGACAGCCGCGGGAGCTCCCAGCGGTTCGAGACGGCGTGCGGCCAGAGCCTCGTGCGCACGACCTCGGCGCCCGCGGGGACGTCCGAGGCGTCGGCATCCCGCCGCAGCGCGAGGACGAGCTCGTCGCCGGGGAACACCTCGGCCCAGGTGCGGATGAACTCCCGCTGCACGGTCCGGTTCGCCCCGGGTCCCCGGCCCCACCAGAACGCATCGAACATGACTCGCATCGTCGCCCCCCGGGGCCATCATACGAGGCCGCCGCGGAGCGCCCGCGAAGATCGCACTTGCGCTGAAGAGCGGGGGGACGTATGTTGTGCACGATCCTGCTGGGGGCGGGATCTCTCGTTGGGGAACGAGAAACGACTTTGGGGGTCGGATCCGCGTGGGGACGATTGATGCTGGGCGTGGCATGCGCCGGCTGGGCTGGGGGACGCTTCTCGCGCTCTCGGGGATGGTGCTGCTCGTCGGCTGCAGCGCCGTAGAGGCGGCGGAACGGCCGGCCGCCGTACAGGAGTCGGAGAGTCCTTCTCCCACGCCGATCGACCCGGATGCGCCGGCACCGACGCCGTCCGTCGAGGCGGACGCGCCGACGAAGGCTCCCGCCGCCGAGGTCGAGACCGGCCCGATCGACGAGCCGATCGAACTGTCGACGGGTCTGGTGATCGAACTGGACTCGGTCTCGGCCACCACTGTGACGGCGGCGACCCCGGGCGAGGTGTCCGGCCCCGCTGTGGTCGTGAAGCTCACCGCGCGCAACGACTCGCGCGAGACGGCCGACCTCGACTCCGCGGTCGTCACCCTCACCGCCGCCAACGGCGAGTACGGCATCGGCACCACCGCCGGGCCCAACACGCCTCTCGCCGGCGACCTCGAGCCGGGCGACTCCGCCTCCGGTTCGTATGTCTTCATGCTCGACCCGGCGGCGGATCGCTCCGTGACCGTGAGCGTCAACTACTCGGCCGGGGAGCCCGTCGCCGAATTCTCGGGAAAGACGGACTGATGATCCACAACGCAACGACTCGGAAGCCGTCGAAGCTGACGCGCGCCGTGAGCATCCTCGCGGCTGCGGTGCTGATCGGTACCGGGATGCTGGCAGTGTCGCCGGCCGCCCACGCCGCGGAACCCCTCTCGCCCGAACCGGCTCCGCTCCTGCAGCGCGACGCCGACGTCGCCACCGCCGACGCGCTCCCGACGGTGCAGATCGACGACGGTTACGTGTGGGCGCAGACGATGGTCGGCAACACGGTCTACGCCGCGGGTTCGTTCACGAACGCCCGGGCACCGCTCGCCGCTCCCGGCACGAGCCTGACGCCGCGGTCCAACATCCTCGCCTACGACATCACCACGGGCGCCTTGAAGCCGTTCGCCCCGCAGGTCAACGGTGTCATCAAGGCCATCACCGCCTCGCCCGACGGCAGCCGGATCTACATCGGCGGGTCCTTCAACTCCGTCAACGGCTCGACCCGCTTCAACTTCGCCGCCCTCGACGCCACGACAGGCGCTCTCGTGCCCGGATTCGCTCCGTCGGTCGGCGGGACCGGCGTCTACGCCGTCGCCGCGACGGGCAGCACCGTCTACGTCGGCGGCCGCTTCACGCAGGGCAACGGCGTCGCGCGCGCCAACCTCGCCGCCTTCAGCGCGAGCAACGGCGCATTGATGTCCTGGGCGCCCACCACCGACCTCCAGGTCGACGCGATGGTCATGGAGCCGGGCAACCAGAAAGTGATCATCGGCGGTCGCTTCTACACCGTCAACGGCGTCGGTGGCGAGCAGCGCGGCATCGGCGCGCTCGACCCCGCGACGGGAGCGACCGTCCCGTGGGCGGTGACGTCCATCATCAAGAACGGGTGGGCCGAGGGTGGCAACGCCGGCCGCAGCGGCATCTTCGGACTGGCGACGGATGCCGGTGGTGTCTACGGCACCGGCTGGACCTACGCTGACGTGGCCACCGGCAACATCGAGGGCACCTTCGCGGTCAACGCGGGAGCAGGCGACCTCCGCTGGCTCGCCGACTGCCACGGTGACCACTACGGTGTCTGGTCGACGGGCAAGGTCGTCTACTCGACGAGCCACACCCACGAGTGCGACACGGTGGGCCTCTGGCCCGAGCAGCCCAAGCGGCAGTACCGCTACATCGAGGCCTACACCGCCGATGCCCGCGGCACGCTGCCTCGGACACCGAGCGAGAGCTCGATCTACAAGAACTGGGCGGGAACGCCGTCCCCGTCCGCGTACGCCTGGTACCCCGACTTCACCGTGGGCAACACCTCCGGGCTCGGGCAGGCGGGCCTCTCGATCACGGGAACCGGCGACTACATCTCCGTCGCCGGTGAGTTCGGCAGCGTCAACAACCAGCGGTACCAGGGCATCGTGCGCTTCTCGACGAAGCCGTCGACGGGCGCCAAGCAGGGTCCGCGCATCGCGACTGCGAGCTGGACGCCGAGCGCGCGATCGATCGCGGCCGGCGAGGCCCGCGTGCAGATCCAGGCGAACTGGGACCGCGACGACATGAACCTCACCTACGAGCTCCGCCGCAGCGGACGCTCCACCCCCGTCGCGACGACCACCGTCGCCTCGACGTGGTGGCAGCGACCGGGCATCGTGATGAAGGACACCGACGTCGTCGCCGGGCAGACCTACACCTACACGGTGGTGGCTCGCGACGGCAACGGCAACACCGTCCAGAGCTCTCCCGCGACCGTCACGATCACGTCCGCATCCGCGTCGGCGTACGCCACGACGGTCATCGAGGACAGCGCGACCCACTACTGGCCCCTGGGCGAGGACTCCGGCACCGCCGGCTTCGACTGGGCCGGGAGCGACGACCTCACCGTGAACGGCGCGACGCGCGGCGTCACGGGACAGAACCAGGCCACGCCCACGAAGGCGACGCAGTTCGCCGGCGGGGACAGCTCCTTCGCCTCGACCGCCACGTCCGAGGCGGGCCCGAACACCTTCTCCGTGGAGGCTTGGTTCAAGACCACCAGCACGTCCGGCGGCAAGATCGTCGGATTCGGGAACAACGCCGGCGGGACCTCCGGCAGCTACGACCGGCACGTCTACCTCAGCAACGATGGTCGGTTGACGTTCGGCGTGTACCCGAACAGCGTCCAGACGCTCGAGAGCGGGCCCGGCTACAACGACGGCGCCTGGCACCACGTGGTGGCCAGCCTGTCGCCCGCCGGGATGCGGCTCTACGTCGATGGCGCCCTCGTCGGCGCCCGATCGGACATCACGTCCGCGCAGGGGTACAACGGCTACTGGAAGGTCGGTGGCGACAACACCGGCGGGTGGCCCAACCGCGGCAGCAGCAACTACCTGTCGGGCACCATCGCCGACGTCGCGGTCTACCCGACGGCGCTGAGCCTCGACGCCGTGGCTCGCCACTACGCCGCGAGCGGCCGCGGGACGACGCCCGCTGCGGCACCGTCCGACACGTACGGCAAGTCCGTCTACGCGCTCAACCCGTCGGTCTACTGGCGCCTCGATGAGACGTCCGGTTCCGCCGCGGCGGATTCGAGCGGTGCGGGTTACATCTACCCGGGTACTTACTTCGGTGGGGTGACCAAGGGAGCTCCGAGCGCGCTGGCCACCGGCGCGGGCTCCTCGATCACGCTGAGCCCCAACGGGCAGACCGGCGTCACGGGCGACAAGCAGGTCTTCAACCCGACCACGTACTCGATGGAGACGTGGTTCAAGACGACGAGCACCGACGGTGGCAAGCTGATCGGCTTCGGCAACAACCGCGTGGGGCAGAGCGGGAGCTACGACCGGCACGTCTACATGAGCGGTGACGGAGCGATCAAGTTCGGCGTGTGGAACGGATGGGCCGGCATCATCCAGAGTGGTCCGGGGTTCAACGACGGCGAGTGGCACCACGTCGTGGCCACGCAGTCGTCCGCCGGTATGCGTCTCTACCTGGACGGCCAGCTGGTCGACCAGAACGACATCGCGACTGCCCAGAATTACAGCGGATACTGGCGCATCGGTGGCGACTCGGGCTGGGAGGGTGCGACCTACTGGACGGGTTCGCTCGACGAGGCCGCCGTGTACCCGACCGCGCTCACTGCGGCCCAGGTGTCGGACCACTTCATCATCGGGTCGGGGCAGCAGCCGCCGAACGCGGCACCGCGCGATCTGGACATCGCTGCTGAGGCGAGCGGCCTGAGCGTCGACGTCACCGGCACCGCCACCGACCCCGACGGCGACACGCTCAGCTACGAGTGGGACTTCGGTGACGACGCCACCGCGACCGGGGCGACCGCCTCGCACCGCTACGCAGCGGCCGGGACCTACGCCGTCACGCTGACGGTGACCGACGGTCGCGGTGGCTCGACGGAGCACACGGAGAACGTGACCGTGACCCACGCGGCACCCGTGGCGGCGTTCACCTCCGAGACCGACGAGCGCACGGTGACGACGGATGCCGCGGGTTCGTCGGCCTCCGACGACGCCACCCTGTCCTACGACTGGAACTGGGGGGACGGCTCGGCCCACTCGAGCGGCGCCACGGCGACGCACGAGTACGAGGAGGACGGCGAGTACACCGTCACACTCACGGTGACCGACAGCCTCGGATCCACGTCCACCGTGGACAAGACGGTCACCGTCGCATCCACGCCCGCGCCAGCGTACGCCGCGGCGGATGCCTTCGGTCGCACGGTGGCGTCCGGATGGGGCACCGCTGACACCGGGGGCGCGTGGACCTTCGCCAGCAGCTCGACCTCGGGCGCATCGGTGCAGGACGGCAAGGGTCAGCTGACGATCGCGGCCGGTCAGACGCGGACGCTCGCCCTGGGAGCCGCCCTGCGCGACTCCGAGAGCCGGGTCGGCTACACGCTGACGAACGGTCCCTCGACGGCGGGCTACGTGGGGCTGGGTGCACGACGAAACGGGTCGAACTTCTACAACGTGCGCGTCTGGCACCGCGACACGGGAGCCGTCTGGCTCGTCGCGCAGCGGGGCAGCACCGTCATCACCTCCAAGGCGGTGAGCGGGCTCACATGGGCCGCCGGCGACTCCTTCTCGCTCCGCGTCGACGTCACGGGTGCCAGCCCGACGTCCATCAAGGCGAAGGTGTGGAAGCAGGGCACGACGGAGCCGACGGCCTGGCAGCTCGAGACGACGGATTCGACGGCGGGGCTGCAGGCGGCCGGTGGGCCGATCCTGCACTACGCGACGGCCGGTTCCGCGACGGCACCGGGCACGGTCCGCTTCGACGACCTCGCGGTGCGCGACACGCAGGCCGCCCCCGCTCCGAACCAGGCGCCTGTGGCGAGCTTCACGTCCTCGACATCCGGCCTCGCCGCCTCAGTGGACGGGTCGGCGTCGACGGACGCGGACGGGTCGATCGCCTCGTACTCCTGGAGTTGGGGAGACGGCTCGCCGGCGTCGAGCGGGGCGACAGCGTCGCACACCTACGCGTCGGCGGGCGACAAGCAGGTCACCCTGACCGTCACCGACGACGACGGCGCCACGCACGCCGTGACCAAGACCGTGACCGTGACGGCACCCGCACCGAACCAGGCGCCCGTCGCGAGCTTCACGACCGCGGCATCCGACCTCACCCTGTCGGTGAACGGCTCGGGATCGACGGATGCCGACGGGTCGATCGCGTCGTACTCGTGGAAGTGGGGCGACTCGTCGCAGGATTCGACGGGCGCGACCGCATCGCACACCTACGCCGCCGCGGGTGACTACGAGGTGACCCTCACGGTCACCGACGACAAGGGCGCGACGCACTCCGCGAAGAAGACCGTGACCGTCACCGCTGCGGCGCCCGCCGACGTCCTCGCCCGCGATGCGTTCGAGCGCACCGCGACAGGCGGTTGGGGCACGGCCGACGTCGGTGGCGCATGGACGATCAGCGGCGGGTCGGCATCCGCGGCGAGTGTCAGCGGCGGGACGGGGCGATTCGCGCTCGCCGCGGGTGGCACGCGGACAGCGCTGCTCACGCAGACGCCGCTGCGGAACTTCACCGCGTCGACCGATTTCACGATCGACGTCGCCTCGTCCACCGGTTCCGGCTATGTCGGCATCGTCCCGCGCAACTCCGGCAGCAGCTACTACGTCGTGAATGCCTGGCTCCGTACGGACGGCAGGGTCTACCTCGTCGCCCAGCGCGGCTCGACCGTGCTGCAGACGATCAGCGCAACGGGCCTGACGTACGCCGCCGGCGACAGCTTCTCGATGAAGGTGGAGTCCACCGGAGCGAGTGGCACGACGGAACTTCGCGCGAAGCTGTGGAGGAAGGGCGCCACCGAGCCGTCGGCATGGCAGCTCGTCACCAGTGACACGACGAGCGATCTGCAGGCTGCAGCCGCGGTGGGTCTGCGCGCCAACCGTGCGTCGTCCTCGACGAGCGCGATGACCGTGTCCTTCGACGACTTCCGGGTCGCGCCGATCGAATGACGATGATGTCGGCCCGCCGGCATGCACCGACGCATGCCGCGGGCCGACCCGCGCTGAGGGGAGGTGGATGCGGATGACGGACGGTCTGATGATGATGGCCGCGCTCACCGCTCTCCTCGCGGCGGGTATCGCGGCCATGTTCCTTGCTCGGGCGCCGCGGCTGAGCCTCGCGATCTGGGTCGTCGCGGTCTTCTTCCTCCCGATCTGGGTCGGTGTGAACCTCGGGTTCTTCCTGTCCGCGGTCACCCTCTTGACGCTCGGGTTCGTCGTCCTGCACAGCGGGCGGTTCCGACTCGCCGCCCCGGATGCGTTCATGCTGCTCTTCGTCGGTGTGATCGTCCTGCTGTTCGCGGCGAAACAGGTCGACCTGTCCTACCTCGTGTCGGGCGTCCTCGAACTCGTCCTCCCGTACTTCTGGGGACGCATCATCTACGAACGCATCGGATCCCGGCCGATCGCGGGTTGGATCGCCGGTGCCGCCGTCGCCGTCGGCGTCCTCGCCGTGATCGAGTTCCTGACCGGGTCCAACCTCTTCATCGGTATCCCCGGTCACGGACCGCTCCAGGCGACCTGGGGAACCCTGCAGCCGCGAGCCGGCTTCCTGCGAGCGGAGGGAGCCTTCGGACACTCCATCGCACTGGGTGGGGCGCTGGCCATGTCGGCCGCGTTCGTCCTGGCCACCCGCATGTCGACGTGGGTCAAGGCCGTCGGGCTCGTCGTCATCGGTGTCGCCGTCGTCTTCACGTTCAGCCGGATCGGGATCATCACCTTCGTCCTGACGGTCGTCCTCTCGATCCTCGTGCTCCGCGGCGTCGGAACCTCGATCCGATGGGTGACGGCGGGTCTGCTGGCCGTCGGCTTGTTCATCCTCGTCCCGTTCCTCGACACCGTGTTCCTCGACGCCGGGAGCGAAGCGGGGGGCAGCGCGGACTACCGCGGCAGCCTGACCGTCCTGCTCAGCCAGGTCCAGTTGATCGGCGGCGCATCCGGCTGGGAGGACCTCGTCGTCGGCGACACCTACCTCGGTTCGTTCACCGCGTCGACGGACAACGCGTTCATCTCACTGCTGCTGCGCTACGGATATCTTCCGACCGCGGCACTGTTCACGGTCTACGTCGGCGCAGTGGTGGTCGCCCTGCGGGCCGGGCGCATGTCGCCGGCATCCGTGGCCATCATCGCGCAACTGCCCGGACTGTTCGCCGTCGCGTTCATCACGCAGTACGGCATCCTGCTCTGGTTCATCGTCGGCGTCGCGGTCTCGAGCGCGCTACGGCCGGAGCCCGAAAGCACGATGGCGGCCGCGGCGGAGCACCCGCGCACGGACGTCATGATCATCGACGGAGCCGGTCACGGCACGTCATCAGGGGGGAGATGAGTTGTCACTACGACGAGAAGGAAAGTCGCGGCGATCCGCATTGACGACGCTGAAGGCGTCGGTGGCGGCGTGGCGCCGGGTCGGGCCGTTCTTCACGAGGTCCCGGGGCAAGATCGTCCTCATCGCCGTCGCCTCAGTGGCGGCCGGGCTCTTCGAAGCGGCGCTGCTCACGCTGATCGCGGCGCTCGCACTCGCGCTCGCCGAGAGTCGCGACGTCCAGGTGGATCTCGTCGGGCTCCAGGTCTCGCTGAACCTGCCGCTCGCCCTGGGGCTCGGCATCCTCCTCGCACTCCTGCGGGGTGCTCTGCAACTGTGGGTCGCCTACCTCCCCGCCGTCATGAGCGGGCAGGCGATGGTGGACCTGCGCACGCGACTCTTCGACGCATTCGTGGGTGCGGCCTGGCCGTCGAAGTCCGCGGAGCGCGACGGCGGCTTCCAGTCGGTCATGCTGAACCAGGTCCGGGCGACGTCCGAGACGATCATCCTCATCGCGGGGGTCATCTCCTCCGGACTGATGTTCCTCAGCCTGCTCGCGTCGGCGGTCGTCATGAGCCCGCCCGCGGCTGCGGTGATCACCGTGGTGTCGTTGGCGCTTTTCGCGGTGCTGCGCCCGCTCTCGCGTTCGTTGCGACGGGCTTCCACGGTCCTCAGCTCCGAGAACATCGAGTACGCGAAGACCACGCAGGAGGTCGCCGCCCTCGCCGAGGAGACCGAGGTCTTCGGTGCGACCCCCGCCTATCGTGAGCGCTTCTACGCGCAGCTGCGGGCCGTGCAGCAGCCGTTCCAGCGCGTGCGCTACCTCTCCGGCGCCGTCCCCGCTCTCTACCAGAGCGTCGCGCTGCTCGTCCTCGTGATCGCGCTCGGCGTCGTCGCCCTCCTCGGCGCCGGCAACATCGCGACCCTCGGCGCCGTCGTCCTGATCCTGATCCGCGCCGTCACCTACGGCCAGCGGGTGCAGGGGGCGATCACCTCGGTCGACGAGAAGCTGCCCTTCGTCCACCACCTCGCCGACGCGATCGAGCGGTACGAATCACAGCCCCAGAGCACCGGTCACGAGGCGGCCGATCACATCGGCGACCTCACGATGAGCGGCGTGGGATTCGGCTACGACCGGGGTGCCGAGGTCCTCCACGACGTGTCGTTCTCGGTGAAGATGGGCGAGATCGTCGGCATCGTGGGTCCGTCGGGCGCGGGCAAGTCCACGCTCGTCCAGCTGCTGCTGCGCCTGCGGGAGCCGACCTCCGGTACCTACTCGGTAAACGGTAAGCCCGCGGCCGACATCGATCGGGCCGACTGGCGTCGGATGGTGACGTACGTCCCGCAGTCCCCGCAGCTGTTCTACGGATCGGTGAGGGAGAACATCCGGTTCTTCCGCGACGACATCGACGACGCGGCTGTCGAGGATGCCGCCCGGCGCGCGCACATCCATGAGGACATCCTGCGGCTTCCCGACGGCTACGACACGATCGTCGGAGCGCGCGCATCGCTGGTTTCCGGTGGCCAGCGCCAGCGCATCTGCCTCGCTCGGGCGCTCGCGGCGCGTCCTGCCGTCATGATCCTCGACGAGCCGACGAGTGCGCTCGACGTCAAGTCGGAGGAATCCGTTCAGGCGACCCTGCACGACCTCGCGGGCGACGCCGTCGTCTTCCTCGTGGCGCACCGGTTGTCGACGTTGGCGATCTGCGACCGCGTGATGGTCGTCGCGGACGGCACGATCGCCGGTTTCGACTCGGCCGAGAACCTCCGTCACGACAACCATTACTTCAAGGAGGTCAGCGAGATCTCCGGGAGGGCCGCCTCGCAGGGCGGCCCCCGTCGACCGGCATTGGGCTGACCCGTGGACGACCTTTCGGTGGGAAGCGGCCGCCAACGCGTGCGCGCCGTCTGTCGAGACCTCGCGCCGGGACTCTGGGTGAAGGCCGGCCCGCTCATGTGGCGTCGCGTCGGCGCGGCCCCGGTGCCCGGGCATGCTTCGTCGACCAAGGGCACCGGGTCGATGCGGACGCCGGCCCACCCGCTCGCGTGGCTGAGCGATCTGCGTCACGCCTTCGTGGTCCTCGGCCGCGGCGGAACGGCGGATGCCGCGATCGCCGCCCACGACGGCGGGACGGTTCTCTTCGACACGGCCGCACACCACGTCATCCGTCGGTACGGCACCGGACCCGTGAGCGAGGAGTACGTGCGGATGCGGACCGCCTTCACCGCCCACGTCGGTGCTCCCGCCTTCGCCGTCGGCGACCACGGTGCGTACGTCATCGAGGATCTGATCGCCGGCGAGCACCTCCTCGACGTCCCTTCTGCCGCGCGCATCGACGCCGTTCGGCAGCTGATCACCGACTACGCGGGGTTGACGGCGCATGCGGCGGTGGATGGTGCCGGCCTGCGACAGCTGCTCGCTCACGTCGCAGACGACCTCTTCGAGGACGCGCCGTTCCGCGAGAGGTGGGATGCGCCGCACATCGGCGACCTGCTCGATCGGATGTCGTGGGTGCCCAGTGCGTACGAGGCGACGGCGAAGAACCTCATGGTCGGACGCGACGGTGGCCCCGTTCCCATCGATCTGGGGGATCTGCAGCTGCAGCCCTTCTTCGCCTATCCGATCGGAGTGCTGATCTCCGCCGGCCCCGATGCCCTGGGCGCCTACCGCGATGGCGGGTTCGACGACGTGTTGACGGCATTGTGGGCGGCAGCCGGACAGGAATGGACCGGCGATACCCGGCAACGCGATGCCGTCCTCGTCGCCCGCGCCGCGTTCGGCGCGGCCCGGGACCACGACAACGGTGTCGCAGGCGGTGTCCGATCCCTCTTCGCCGATCGGCTGGCGGCGATCGACCCCTGGCTGAGCGCCAGCCGTACCGGAGGATTCGTATGACTGACGGTGTTCTCTTCCTCTGCCACGCGAATGTCTGTCGTTCACGGTTGATGGAGCACGAGTTCCGCGCCGCGGAGCGTGCCACCGGTTCGGAGCGATGGTCCGCCGTCAGCGCGGGTGTCGCAGCGGTGGCAGGTCGCCCGGTGTGCGACGACGTGCGAGCGATCATCTCGCCGGCAGGTGGCGACGATGCGCCGCTCGCCGTCGACCGCGGCGCCGTGCTGCTCGACCGTGACCTGCTCCAGAGCGCGAGCCTCGTGATCACCGCGACCCGGGCCGAGCGCGCTGACGTGGCCCTCCTCATCCCCGCAATGCGTTCCCGCACGTTCACGCTGCGCGAGGCGGTCGTCCTCGCGCAGCTCGAACCGGTGATCGCACCCGCCGGTCGGGGTCGCGACGGCGACGATCTCCTCACCGCCTTCGCCGAATCGCTCGATCAGCGTCGAGGCAGTGTCCGTTCGGAAGACCGGAGGAGCCGCGTCCGGTGGTTCCACCGACGCGACCACTCCGATGACCTCGACATCCCCGACGCGCACCACCGTCGTCCGCGGGATCACCGTCGGGTGCTGCAGACCGTGCAGACCGAGACCACCGCGCTCCACGAGCACCTGCGCGCCTTCGCGGGACGCTCCGAGCGCCGCGGCGCCCGCGCCCGCTGATCGTCTCCGCACCGCCGGCCGACCCCGCCGTGCGACCGGCTCCGAGGCCGGGTTCACACCTGCGTCGGCGTGGTTCCGATGTCCGAGGGCTCGTCGGCGGCGGGCCGGACGCGGGTCACCGGGCCGTAGTAGTCGCCCGCCCGCTTGTCGTGGCGGGCTCGGTTCAGGATGCTCCCGAGCACTCGCGCGCCCGCGCCCTCGAGCAGCTTGATCGACTTCGCCGCGTTCGGTCGACGGGTCTTGGTCGCGTCGACGACGAACAGCACACCGTCGACCGACGGGGCGAGCAGGCTCGCGTCGGCGACGTTGAGGATGGGCGGAGCGTCGACGACGACGAAGTCGTAGCGCTCCGCCGACTCCTCGAGCAGGTCCGCCATCGCCTGCGAGGCGAGGATCTCCGCGGGGTTCGGGGGAGTGCCGCCGGAGGGGAGCACGTCGAGCGTCGAGGAGCGGAAGGGGTATCGCGCCGTGTCGAAGTCGTGCATCTTGAGGAGGACCGAGGTGAGGCCGACGGCATCCTCGATACCGAAGAAGACGTGCACCTGCGGCCGCCGCAGGTCGGCATCGATCAGCAGGACGCGGTGGTTGAGGTCGGCGAGAGTCAGCGCCAGGTTGACGGCGACGGTCGACTTGCCCTCGCCGGGGGAGCCCGACGTGACGAGCAGGGTGGAGACCCGTGATCCCACATTCGCGTAGGTGAGGGCGGAGCGGAGGCGTCGGAACTCCTCCGCGGATCGTCCCATCGGCTCCTGGGCGATGCCGGCGGCCCGGCGCGCCAGGAGCGGCGCGCGGGTGATGACTCCCAGCACCGGGGTGCCGCTCACCCGCGCCAGGATGTCCTCGTTCCGCACCCGGGTGTCGGCGGCGCTGAAGATCAACGCCGCGGCGGTGCCGATGATGGCACCGAGGAGCAGACCGAGCAGAGCATCCCGGGGTTTGTTCGGCGACGACTGGGATGCCGGCACCACCGCCTGGTCGATCGTCTCCGCGGTGATGGTCGGCGCCCCCTCCGCCCCCTTCGGGGAGATCTCGAGGACGACATCTGCGAGCTCGGCGGCGACGGCGTTCGCGAGTGACGCCGCCCGGTCGGCGTTGGTCGTCGTGGAGGTGATGCGGAGGATGACGGTGTCCTGCGGGATCGCGACATCGATCGACCGCGCCAGTTCGCGGGGGGTCGTGTCGATACCGAGCTCTTCGATGACCGGCTCGAGCACCCGCGAGGTGGTGGCCAGCTGTGCGATCGAGAGCATCTGGTTCTGGGTGTAGGCCGACCCCTGATTGAGGTCCGACGCGCTCGCCCCCTGGTTGAGCGCGAAGTACAGCGAGGCCGTCGACTGATAACGCGGTGTCTCGAGTGCGGACAGGCCGTAGGCCACGCCGCCTCCGAGGAGGGCGCACAGCGCCACACCCCACCAGAATTTGCGCAGCGCGCTCAACAGCCAATGCCCCGACCAAGGCGTGGATTCCGCCATGGGTCCCCCTCCCCAAGGACTCCCATTCTAGGGGGGTGAGGGCGTCCACCGACAGGGTTCCGAGGTTCGGGGCGGGAGGCGCAGCGTACTCGTTCGGTCCACCTGTGCGCATGAGGGGTCTCTCATCCGAAACGGAGAGCGACAATCGCTCTGATACCGTCATCGACGATTTCCCCCGCTCGCGATGCATTTCGTCGCTCATTCCGTCGGTCCCCCCCAACGGCGAATTGAGGCCCCCATGATCTCCTTCTCCCTGCCCAGACGCGCTGCCGGCGTCTCGCTCGCACTCGTGTTCGTCCTGATCGTCGGACTGCTCGTCGGCGTCGGTGCCCCCGCGTCGGCCGCGGCTTCCGTCTACGCGCGCGATCCGATGTCGCGAACCGTGGGATCGGGCTGGGGCAAGGCCGAAACCGGCGGCGGCTGGACGAAGCTCTCGTCGACGGTGGCCTCCGTCAGCGGCGGAAAAGGGTGGATCACCAGCCCTCGACCCGGGCGCACTTCCCGTGTCACGCTCCCCGTCTCCGCTCGTGACGTGGATTCCCGCTTCACGGTGACTGTGCCCACCCTCCCCACGACCGGAAGCGGCCTGTACCTCTCGCACGGCGTGCGCGCCACTGCGGAAGGCGCCTACCAGGTCGGTGTTCGCGTCATGGTCGGCGGCTACGTCGACCTCACTCTGGAGAAGCGCTCGGGTACCTCGGTGACCACGCTCGAGCGTGTGCGCCTCACAGACAGGGTTCGAGCAGGCGGCACGCTCCACGTCCGGATGCAGGCGACCGGGACGACGAAGGTCGCCCTCACGGGCAAGGTCTGGCGCTCGGGGGCGTCGGAGTCCACGGCCCGGATCGTCACGCACACGGATTCGTCGGCGGAACGCATCGCCGGCAAGGGCGCCGTCGAGTTCTCTCTCTATACCTCCGCTGCGACGAAGGCGCTGCGTGTCGGTGTCGACGACCTCGGGGTCTCGGCCGCGACGGCGACGCCCGCCGCCCCTTCCCCCGCGCCGAAGCCGACGCCCAAACCGACTCCCGCGGAGCCCGCTCCCGCTCCCGGTGCGGAGCGGGTCGCAGGTGCTCGCGCGACCGCCGGCGCGGCCGAGCCGGGTACACGGGACTACCCCGTTCCTGCGGCCGCGGTCATCGTCTCTCCCGCCGGACGTGATTCCGCCGCGGGCACCGTGGCGTCGCCGCTGCGAACGATCACCGCCGCACTGAAGAAGGTGTCGAACGGGGGCACGATCGCCCTCCGGGGTGGGACGTACCACGAGAGCGTCATCATCCCGCCGCAGAAGCGGGTCACGCTTCAGCCGTATCGCGCCGAGGCGGTCTGGCTGGACGGTGCCGAGACCGTCACGGGATGGCGGAAGTCGGGCAACGTCTGGGTCCGCTCCGGCTGGACGCAGTCGCTCGACGCGAGCCCCACGTTCAAGCGGGGGGAGCCGGACGGCACCGCGAACGGCTGGCGTTTCGTCGATCCCGCGTACCCGATGGCCGCCCACCCCGATCAGGTGTGGGTCGACGGGCGGCAGCTCACGCAGGTCGCATCCCGCTCCCAGGTCTCGAACGGACGCTTCTTCGTGGACGAGAAGTCCGATGAACTCGTCGTCGGTACGGACCTCACCGGGAAGAAGGCCAAGGTGAGCACACTCATCAGCGCTCTCTCAGTGCGTTCCGAGGGGTCGGTGGTGAAGGGCATCGGCGTCCGGCGGTACGCGACCAGCGTCCCGTCGATGGGGACCGTCATCGTCGCCGCCGACCGGGTGACCCTTTCGGACGTCACGATCCGCGACAACTCGACGACCGGTCTCTACACCTGGTCGAAGGACACCACGCTCGCGGACGTGTCGGTCATCGGGAACGGTCTGCTCGGCGCCGGTGCCTCGCAGGCGGACGGCCTCGAGATCCGCCGCATGCTCTCGACCGGCAACAACCGTGAGCGCTTCAACAGGGCGCCGGTGTCGGGCGCCCTCAAGATCCACAGTTCAACGGACGTGGTCGTGGCCGACAGCGTCTTCGCCGACAACCTCGGCCAGGGTCCGTGGTTCGACGAGTCCAACTACGGCGTCGTCTTCAGCGGCAATGACAGTCTGCGCAACACGGGCAGCGGCGTGGTGTTCGAGTTGTCGGAACGCGCGGTCTTCGCCGACAACCTCGTGGCCGACAACGCGCTGCATGGAATCCTGATCGCGAACGCAGGGGATGCGGCGATCTGGAACAACACCCTCGTGGGCAACGAACGCAACATCGCGGTCACGCAGGACAAGCGGCGATCAGCGAACAGTCTCATTCCGTGGATGAGTAAGGGCATCGTGATCGCCAACAACATCGTGGCGGAACCGCGGGGCGAGTGCCTGGTGTGCGTCGACGACTTTTCGCGGGCCCTCGTGGGCGGGCAGATGGTGACGCGAGCGGAGGGCAACTTCTATCACCGCGCATCGCCCACGGCGACCCGCTGGTTCGCGATCTACTCGCGCGGCGCGGCCGGATCCTCCGAAGGCTTCGCGACGCTCGCCGACTTCACGTCCGCCACCGGGCGGGACAAGCGGTCGGTGCTGGTCGAGCAAGCGGCATCCCCGGTTCACGACGACTACTCGCTGCGCTCCGCGACGGCCTCGCGGCAGACCTCGATCGCGGTACCCGTCCCGGCTCAGATCGCGGGCGTCTCCGACCTGACGACGGGCGAGGTGAGCCTCGGCGCGCGCTTCCGGTGACCCACGGCGCGACGGACGCGCTCCATTCCGCGGGTCCACACGATCGCCGGGAGATACCGTCGGCGGAAGCGCCGGATGAACGTGCCTGCGGAGGCGGCATCCGGGAACAGGCCGAAGGTGGTCCACGCCTCGGCGATGCGGGCGAGGGTGGCGGGGTCTGCCGCGGCGAGCACCTGGCGGTGCACGGCGAACACGGCCGCGTCCTCTCGGCGGTGCTCCGCGATCGCGGCGCGGACGCCGTCGACGGATGCCGCCTTCGGCCACACTGCGGGTGCCGGAAGCGACTGGTTGTTGCGCAGCGCGGCGAGGCCCGGCCCCCTCGTCTCGATCCAGCCCGCGTAGAGGAAGAACTCGAGCAGCTTGCGGCGCTCGAACTCCTCCGGGAAGGTTCGGCCCGACCGCCGCTCGATGTCGTCCATGACAGCGCGGACGGTGTCGGTGTCGAAGACGAAGGGCGTGGCGGTGGGCGGGAACGCGGCGACGGCCCGTTCGGTCTGGTGCGCATCGGCGCCGAGGTAGGTGAGGGTCCCCACGAGTGACTCGCGGAGCGGATGCGTCGTGTACGGGTGCGAGCGTCCGAACGCGCGACCGGTGAGGTCGACGAACTCCGCGGCGCTCGCCGCGCGCGTGAAGTGGTTCTTCGCATCGAGGACCACGTAATGAGGAGTCCGGATCCGCCGGGCGATCGCGAGTTTGGCCGCCTGCTGGCTCCGCCAGCCCCCGGTGGCGCCGGGATCGATCAGCTCCCGCGTGCGCACGATGCGCACCCTGTCCCGCAGAGCTCCGTACTCCCGCAGGAGGCGGCGACGGGAGGGCCCGCTCAGTCCGAGGACGCTGTTGTCGAGGATGATGATCTCCTCGACGCTGGCGGGGTCGAGATAGCGGGCCATCGAGCGGGCCTGCAGTTCGAGGAGCGGGACCTCGGCCTCGAAGACGACGGTCACGAAGGTGAGGGGCGACATCATCGGGTCGCCTCGACGAGGTGCTGGACGTCGGCGAGGAGCCGCTGCCCCCGCTGCTGCGCCTGCCGTGCCTGGGCGGCCAGGGACGGGTCGTCGACGGCGGCGAGGATCCGGTCGGCGACCTCCTCGGAGCCGCTCGCGTCCACGACGTGCGGCCAGCCGAGCTCACCCATGAGCGGTGCGAACTTGCGGGAGTAGGCCATCGCGATCGCGGGGGTTCCCGTCGACAGGGCGTTCAGGCACGCGTGCATGCGCGCTCCGATGACGAGGGATGCCCCGGCGATGACCGCCCGGGCGTGCTCGAGGTCGCGCGGCACGACCAGCCCCAGGCGCCCTTCGTACTCCGCGTGCAGCTCGGTCGCCACCGGGACGTCGTTGTCGGGGTCGGCGGAGTCGAGGACGTGGGGGAACAGGGTGACGGAGCGGCCGCGGACGAGAAGTCCGTCGATCACCGCGCGGATCTGGCGTCGGTACGCCTCGGGGTCTCCGTGACGGGTCGACCGCCAGAGCAGTCCCGAGACGTTGAGCAGGACGTCGTGACCCCGCTCGGCCACGGGCTGGTCGATGCCGAACACGAGGTCCGTCGTCGTGAGGTCGACGGGTCGCCCGAGCGTCGCCGACGCTGCGGCGCTCAACGGATCGCGGGCGAGCACGAGCCGTGAGCGGTGCACGTCACGCCGAGCGAGCAGCCGCGACCGGCGCGAACCGAAGGGGCCGATCGTCTGCGGCGCCAGGACCGTCGGGACGTGTCGACGGGCCGCGAACTCGTGGATCATCGACATGGTCGTGTGCCGCGGGAGGCCGTAGATGTCCGAGAAGCTGTCGCCGGAGCGGGTGTCCCAGTAGAGGTCGAACCCGTCGAGCCAGTCGCGCATGCCGCGGCGGCCGGTCACCCACTCGCGGACGAGACCGCGCGGGGACCATGTGACGGCCTCGGGCTTCGAGCCGTAGTTCATGTACACGAACTCCGCCTGCGGCCAGATGCGGCGGAGCAGGTCTTTCGACCCGCGCCCGAGGGCGCGGACGCCGAGGTTCGGTGAGGTCTCATCCGTCCAGGCGAGGAGGATGCGCATGGGGTGTCCTTTCCAACCGTCGGGCCGCGGTGCCGCACACCGCGGCCCGACGCCGGGGGGTTCGGGTCAGCGGGTGGAGTCCGGCCGCCGGCGCGCACGACGCCCGAGCAGGTGCATCGACTCGCCGCGGGCGAGTCGGACGGCGAGGTCCTCGTAGTCGGTCGCGATGTCGTCCCAACGGAACGCCTCGCGGGCGCGCTCGCGGACGATCCGCCCCATCACGGTCGCGCCGGCGGGGTCGCCCTCGAGGGTCGCGAAGTGCCGGCCGGCTTCGGTGGCATCCGCGAAGAACAGGCCCTGCTCGGCCAGCGTCTCGTGGTTGAAGCCGACGTCGTACGCGAGGACGGCCGTGCCGGCCCCCATCGCCCGCAGGAGCGACGGGTTGGTCCCGCCCACGGAGTGCCCGTGCACGTAGGTGAGCGCGTGGAAGTAGAGCGCGTCCAGCAGGTCCTGGTCGAAGACCCCGCCGAGGAAGTGGATGCGGGGATCGCCGCCCGCGGCGGCACGGATCTGCTGCGTGTACTCGGCGGCGTAGGGCGCGGAGCCGACGACGACGAGGGGCCGGGTCGCGGAGCTCCTGCGGTAGCCCTCGACGATCTCGAGCACGTGGTTCTCGGGTTCGAACCGGGCGACCACGAGGTGGTATCCGCCCGGTGCCAAGCCGAGGGAGCGGATGCCGTCGGCCGGGGCGTCCTCGAGGATCGGGGCGCCGTAGCGGATGAGCTCGGTCGGCACGCCGAACTCGCGGTCGTAGTAGTCGCGGATGCCGGGGGCGTCGGCGATGAGCGCGTCGGCGGTGCGGACGCCGAACTCCTCCGCCCAGCGGTAGTACGCCTTGCCGCGCCGGCCCCACTTCGACCGCTTCCATTCCAGGCCGTCCATGTGCAGGGCGGTCGGGATGCCGCGGGCGCGGAGCGCCGGCAGGAACGGCGAGTTCGCGGCGTTGAAGACGAAGGCGGCATCCGGTCGGCGGCCGAACACGGCGTGCACGGCCGAGAGCCCGGTGTGGCTCAGCGTCTCGAGCTGCTTCACCCGGAGGGCGGGCAGGTGGACGACCTTCATGCCGAGGTACTCGCGGGCGCGGCTCTCGGAGCCCCGCGTGTACACGGTGACGCCGTGTCCACGCTCGACGAGCCGACGACCGACCTCCTCGACCGCGGTCTCGAAGCCGCCGTACGAGGCCGGGACCCCCCGGGTGCCGATCATCGCGATCTCGAGCGTCCGCGTGGCGCGGGGCCGCTCGTCCTGGGTGAGGCGGACCGGCTCGCTGTCGAGCCGCCGCGGGATTTCGATGACCATCAGTACGCTCCCTCGGTGGTGACCATGACCTTGGCTGTCCGCCACATCAGGACCAGGTCCGTCATGACGGTCCAGTTCTCGACGTAGCGGAGATCGAGCCGGACGCTCTCCTCCCAGGAGAGGTCGCTGCGTCCGCCGACCTGCCAGGGGCCGGTGATGCCCGGCTTGATGTAGAGGCGGCGCGACACGGTGCCGTCGTAGGCGATGACCTCGGACGGCAGCGGCGGCCGCGGACCGACGACGCTCATGTCGCCGCGCAGCACGTTCCAGAACTGCGGCACCTCGTCGAGCGAGAACGACCGCAGGAACCGGCCGACCCGCGTCACCCGCGGGTCGCGCCGGAGCTTGAAGAGGGGCCCCGAGCCCTCGTTGTGGGCGAGGAGCGCCGCGAGCTCGGCCTCCGCATCCACCCGCATCGTGCGGAACTTGAGCATCGCGAACTCGCGTCCGTCGCGGCCGACGCGCGCCTGGCGGAAGAAGACGGGACCGCCGTCGTCGGCCGTGATCGCGATCGCGATCACAAGCGCGATCGGCGCGAACAGGACGAGGGCGGCGAGCGACACGAGGATGTCGAGCGCCCGCTTCACGTAGAAGGCGGCTCCCTCGAAGCTCGGGATCTTGACGTGGATGAGCGGCATCCCCTCGACGGGCCGCAGCGACATGCGCGGCCCGGCGACGTCGGTGAGGCGGCTCGAGATCACGAGCTCAGCGGCGGTGCCCTCGAGCGCCCACGCGAGCCGCTTCACGTACGCCGGGTCGCCGGCGGGCTGGCTCGCGACCACGATCGTGTCGCTCTCGTGGATCGCAGCGGCACGCAGGACGGCGTCGTCGCCGCGCGTGACCGGGTACACGACGTCGTCGACGGTGAGCGAGTCCCGGTCGTCGTCGAGCAGGGCCACACCGACGACGAGGTATCCCAGCTGGCCGGCCGGTCCGAGCGACCGGATCGCGTACTCCACGTCATCCCGCGAGCCGACGACGACGGTGCGCGAGGCGTACCGGCCCTCGGCGCGCTGGGCGATGAGCCATCGCCGCCATGCCCACCGCGAGGCGAGGAGCGCCAGGGTGCCGAGCGGCAGCGCGGTGAACAGCTGCGCACGGATGCCGTGCCACTCGAACACCACGAAGACGATCGCGAGCAGCCCGAACGCGAGCCCGGTCGCGTGGGCGACGCGCGCGTACTCCGTGGGTCCGGTCCCGACGACTGTCGTCGACCGGGTGTTGAAGAGGCCGAGCGAGATGAGCCAGATTATCGCGGTCGCGACCGCGATGATGACCCGGTTCCGGACGGCGATGTCGGAGGGCGCAGCGGCGGTGAGCGAGACGATCGTCGCGAAGGTGCAGGACACCGCCACGATGACGGCGTCGTTCACGCGGAGCCGCGTGCGGAACCGGCGCTCCCACTGCAGGCGGCCGACGAGCGCCGCCGAGGCGCGGGGCGCCTCAGCGGTCGAGGTGCGCGACGCCGTCTTCGGGCCGAGCCCGGGCAGCGTGAGACCCGGCGCGATGCCGTCGACCGCGGTCACCGAGCGTCCCCACACACATCGGTCAGCTGCCGCATCATGCCCCCAAGCAATGTGCGTCACTGCATCCGCCCCCAAGGCGGCTGCATGTTCCCCAAGCGAGCTTCGCGGTCCCCCAAAGACCTCCGCGCGACCCCCCGGCCGCGCGATCCACTCGGAGGCAACTGTAGCGCGCACCGGGCGAGCGTGCGAGTGCGATTCGTAAACTCGGCGTCAGCCGATGTTCATCCGCCCCGCCGTCGCCGCCCGCCGCGGCCGGTCACGCGGCGGGGTCAGGCGCCGAACGCCCGCACGAGGGTGAGGAGCAGCGGCCCGACCCGGCCGTCCATGCGGAACCGCGCGAACCCCTCCGACACAGCCCGTCCGGTGCGTGAGGTGACGAACCACGGCGGTTTCGGCAGGACCGAGAACCGGCCGCGTCCGAGCGAGCGCGGGAAGGGCCGGAACGGTCCGCGGACGACCGTCCGCTCGGCCTCGTCCAACAGCAACGCGTTGTGCACGACGCTGATCCCGCTGGGCGCGTCGTCGATCGTGCCGCCCGGGTACGCGCCCCAGGTGGCGGTCGGGGTCAGGAACCCGAACGCGGTCCACGCGTTCACGCCCACGGTGCCGTAGCGCAGGCGCGCGAGGGCGTCCTCGAAGCCGGCGCCGAGATCCCGCAGGGTCGCCGGGTCGACGAGGACATTGGCGCCGAGGGTGCCGGTGAGCCGGTCGTTCGCGTGGGCGACCGCCGCGTCGAGGAACGCGGCCCCGGTGCCCGGGAGGTCGATGACGCCGAGCACGGGCGCGAAGTACTCCGTCGTCTCGATCTCGCCGCCGCCCGCCGCGATGGCGCGGGTGTTGCCGGCGAACCACGCGGCATCCGGGTACACGTCCCTCACGCGCTGCAGTCGGTCGGCGGCGTTCGGGTACCAGACGGGACGCTGCGGCGTCCGCCCGAAGGCCCGGTGCAGCTCGCGCACGAACTCCTCGCGCTGGTCCCAGTCGCGGCTGAGCAGCACGACCTGCCCGGCGATGCAGTTGTGCCCGCTGTTGTGCAGCCGCATCGTCGCGACGTGCTCCGCCTGGAAGCGCAGGTCGGCCTTCGACCAGCGCCCCGGCACGACGATGATCGGCGACACCCCGCCGAGCTCGGCGGTGATCGGCACCCGCAGCCGGTCCTCGCCCGTTCCCACGATGGCGCGGAAGGTGGTCTCGGATCCCGTGATGTGGACGTGGTCGATCCCGGGATGCCGCGTGAGGTACGCCCCGACGTCGCCGCCGCCGCTCGCCACGGCGACGAGGCCCGCGCGGATCAGCGGTGCGAAGGCGCGCTCGAACACGGGCACGAGCGCGTCCTGCGTGGGGTTCACCTTCAGGAGCGCGACGCGCCCCTCGGCCAGCAACTCGTACAGCACGTCGAGGAACGGGATCGAGGTGACGTTGCCGGCCCCGAGGACGAGACCGACGCCGCCGGCGCAGTGCGGGTGCCGCGACGCGAGGCCCGCGGCATCCCTCGCCTCGTGCGGGGTGACGCCGGGCTGCAGCCACACCTCGGTGGTGTACCCCGACAGCAGTAGGCGGTCCGAGGCGCGCAGGGGCGAGGAGTGCACGACGGTGCGTCCGCCGGGGCCGGTGCCGAGGCGGACGCCGGCGAGCGGGCTGCGACCGCGCGCGAGGGCGTCGAGGCTGGCGCCGTACGCGTCGAGCGCGACGAGCGCCGCGTAGGGACCGGCGAGCCACTCCTCACCGGCGAGCGGATGCCGCGGGTCGAGGCCCTTGCTCGCGGCGGCGATGCGCGCCCAGTCGTCGGCGGCGTCGGCGACGGCCGCGCGGACCTCGCGGAGCAGGTCGCGCCGGGCGGCGGCGGGGAGCGCGCGCCAGTCCGCGGAGCCGGTGCGCAGGCGCGCGAGCGCCGCGTCGAGGGCGGCGCGGGTGTCGGCGTCGGGGGAGCGGTCCCGGGGCGCGGCCGGTGACGTCGTCGTCATCGTCGCGGCGCGGGTGGGCTCAGATGAGCGAGAGTTCGCGGAGCTTCGCGGCGACGTCGTCGTTGCTCGGCTCGACGTGGTGCGTCGCGTCGGGGTAGACCACGACGGGGATGTTGGTGCGACCGGAGATCTCGCGGGCGACATCGGCGGCGTCGGGCTCGGCTTCGAGGTCGATGTAGCGGTAGTCGACTCCGAGGCTGTCGAGCTGCGCTTTCGTGCGGCGGCAGTCGCGGCACCAGTCGGCGCCGAACATCGTGATCTGAGCGGACGTGTCGGTCATCACTCCAGCGTACGCCCGCCCACCGCCGTGGGCGCGGCGTCGGGTTGCGCCGCGCGGCGCCCGGATCTGCGGGGGGCGTAGACGACGAGGGCGTGGAAGACGAAGCGCAGCACGAAGGCGGCGACGAGGGTGAGGGCCGCGGCGAGGACCGCCGGGATGTGCGCTCCCTCGACGAGGATCGACAGCACCGGGATGCGGACGATCGCCTCGAGCCCGTTGAAGCTGAACGACTTCAGGAACCGGGTGAGCATGCGCCCGGATTCGGAGCGCATGTCGGCGAAGACGAGGTACTCGAGCAGCAGGAAGTTCGTGATGATCGTCACGACGCTCGCCACGACGGCGGCGGGGACGTAGTCCATCCCGAGGCGGATGAGGCCCCACATGATCACGAGGTTCGCGATGGCCCCGAACCCGCCGACGAGCGCGAACGCCGACATCCGGCCGAAGCGCAGCATCGCGAGCTGGGTGAGGAAGCGGACGCCCTGCGTGAACGTCGCCTTCGAGGTGCCGGCGTGGCGCTGCGCGAAGTCGAAGGGCACCTCGTCGACGCGCAGCTGACGACGGGCGAGCACCTCGAGCAGGATCTTGAAGCCGCGCGGGCGCAGCGCGTCGACGTCGACGGCGTGCGTGTCGAGCAGGAAGAACCCCGTCATCGGGTCGGTGCAGTTCGCGAGCTTGCGCGGGAACATCGCCTTCGTCAGCGCGGTCGAGGCGCGCGAGACGGCGGTGCGGGTCGCGTCGGCGAGTCCCTTCGAGGTGCCGCCCGACGCGTACCGCGAAGCGACGACGACGTCCACGTCGCCGCGTTCGGCGCGCTCGATGAGGCGGGGGATGTCCTCGGGGGGATGCTGCAGGTCGCCGTCCATGACGAGGCACCAGCGGGAGCTCGCCGCCTGGAACCCGGCGACGACGGCGCCGCCGAGGCCGGCGACCGGCTGCTCGCGGTGGATCAGGCGGACGGGGAAGGGCGACGTGCGGGCCGCTGCCGCGATGATGTCGGCCGTGTCGTCGGTCGAGTCGTCGACGAAGACGACCTCGAAGACACGGCCGTCGAGCGTGTCACCGATGCGCCGCAGCAGCTCGACGACGTTCGGACCCTCGTTGAAGGTCGGAACGATGATCGACAGATCCATGGCGGGGCTCGCGATGCTCGGCGGGCACGGGACGTCTCAGCCTAATGGCGCCTGCCCGGGCGGGACTGAGGATGTCCCCGGCGAACCTCCTGTGAGGGCTGGGGGCGGGTGCCTTCCCGCCGAGGGGTACGCCCGATAGCCTGGCCGCATCCGGCGAGGGGAGTGCGCGATGAGCACGCAGGGATCAGCTCGGACGGTGGTGGGCGGCATCCGCGGTGCCCTCCTGATCGGCGGGTTGCTGGCGGTCG
Organism: Microbacterium sp. NPDC080220; assembly: GCF_040686395.1. Classification (NCBI taxonomy): domain Bacteria; kingdom Bacillati; phylum Actinomycetota; class Actinomycetes; order Micrococcales; family Microbacteriaceae; genus Microbacterium; species Microbacterium sp. NPDC080220. The sequence goes on along the minus strand of NZ_JBFBOP010000004.1, from coordinate 3,169 downwards.
TGGTCGGCATCCTGATGCTCGTCTGGCCGGACAAGACGGCGATGGTCGTCGCCGGGATCATCGCGGCGTGGGCAGTTGTCGCCGGCATCGTGAACGTCGCCATCGGGCTGCTGTCGCGCACGGCGGGCTCGTGGGCGCGCGTGGGCCTCATCGCCCTGGGCCTGGTCTTCGTGATCGGCGGTGTCGTCGCCTTCTCGAACCTCGGGCTCGCGGCCGAGACGCTCGCGACGTTCCTGGGGGCGTTGGTCGGCATCCTGTGGATCGTCGAGGGCGTCGTCGCGTTGACGACCCTCCGCGGCACCCGGTCGCGCGGCTGGACGATCGCGTTCGCGATTCTCAGCCTCGTCGCGGGGGTGGCCATCCTCTTCGCGCCCGTCTGGGGCGCGCTCGTGCTCTGGCTGTGGATGGGCGTCTCGCTCATCCTGCTCGGCGTCATCCAGATCGTCCGGGCCTCGCGGCTGCGCACGATCTGACCCCTCTGCTAGACAGGGGGGATGATCTGGGGGGATGCCGCTGACACCCGAGCGCGCCGGGTGTGGAGCGGTCTCGTCCTCACCGTCGCGGCGCTGGTCCTCACGACGGGGTGCGTCGCGACCGCGACGGAGGCCCGGAGGGTCGCGGAGGCGGCGAGCGAGCCGACTCCCGAGGCGAGCCCCGACCCGACCCCGGTGGCGACCCCCGTGGTGATCCCCGCCGACGGGCCGGTCGTCGGCGAGCAGACCGTGTCGGGCGTCGGCCCTCGGACCGAGGAGCGGGTGCCGCTGGCCGTGCCTGCGGCCGCGCGTTCCGTGCTCATCGACCTCTCCTGCGACGCCCCGTCGCACTTCATCGCCGAGCTGGGCGACGCGATGATGCTCGGGCAGGCGCAGCTGTCGGGCGAGTGCGACGGTTCCCGCACCCTGGCCTGGCCCTGGACGTACGGATCGTCCGGGATGCTGTGGCTGTCGATCGGGCCGGAGGTCGGGTGGACCCTCTCCGCCACCTACTCGTCCGAGCCGTTCGCGCAGGACGCCGACCTGGCCGAGGAGTGCGAGGCGTACTCGCAGGTGTACAGCCAGGTCTCGAACGCCGACGACGGCTACGGCTTCTACGCGGCGTTCGGAGCCGACGAATGGAACACGCGGGTGGATGCCGCGGCACGGGCGGCGGCCGCGCTCGCCGACGCGTCGGACACGTCGCTCGCCGACGGCTTCGCCGCCATGCGCGACGTGCTCGCGGAGCGCTCGCCGATCCCGGGTGGGATGACGGAGGTGCAGGAGTTCTGGGAGGTGCACCGGCCGATCGCCGAGACCTGCGCGTGGAACCACACCGAGATCGCGGTCTACGCCGAGTTCGGCGGCTGACCTCTCAGCTCACGTGGTCGCGCCAGGAGTGCTGCGGCCGGTAGCCGAGCAGGCGCTGCGCCTTCGCGGTCGAGAACAGCGAATCGTGCGTGCCGAGGTCGCCGCGCGTCTCGGCATCCGGGAACACCTCGGCGACCAGCTCGTCGTTCGGGCGGCTCATGACGGTGTCGGCGGCGGCGATGAGGAAGTGGTCGAACCCGGCGGGCGCGACCTCGAGGGCCCGCGCGACCGCCTGCGCACCGTCGCGCGCGTCGATGTAGCTCCACAGGTTCCACTTGCGGCCGCGGGCGTCGGCGTCGAAGGAGGGGAATTCCGCGTAGTCCTCCGGCACCATCACGTTCGAGAACCGCAGAGCGGTGATGGATGCCGCCGGGTACCAGCGCGTCAGCTGGATCGCCATCTGCTCCTCGAGGTGCTTCACGAGCGAGTACACCGACTCGGGGCGCGCGGGGTAGTCCTCGTCGACGGGGATGTAGGGCGGCGGGACGTCGAACGGCAGCCCCTGCACGGTCTCGCTCGAGGCGTAGACGATCTTCGTGATGCCGATCCGCAGCGCCGCCCAGAACACGTTGAACGTGCTCGCGATGTTGTTGTGGAAGGTCGCGACGTCCGAGCGGATGCCGGGGGCCGGGATCGCCGCGAGGTGCACGAGCGCGTCGACGCCGTCGTGCTGGTCGCCGACCCCGGTCAGCGCGTCGATGACCTGGCCGTAGTCGGTCAGGTCGACCTGGACGAAGCCGGGTCCGCGCCGGCCGTGGACGTCGAAGCCGATGACCTCGTGACCGGCGGCCCGGAGTTCGCGGACGACGACCGTGCCGAGCTTGCCGGAGGACCCTGTGACGGCGATGCGCATCCCGCCAGCATGACATGCGGGAACGGCGCGGAGGCCGTCACCACCCGTGGGTGTTCAGCCACTCCCGGCGGTGGGAGGTCTCGGCATCCGTCTCGTGCGGATCCGACGTCTCGTGCGCGGTGAGCCTGCCGTCTTCGAGGGGGACGAAGCGGTGGCACACGGGGCAGAGGGCGCGCCCGGAGGGCCAGCCGTCCGCGAGTGCTGCGGCGGGCTCGCCGGGTAGACCGGAGCCGGGGCATCCGGCGGGGTCGGCGGCGGCATCCGTCCACATGATCGTGCGGTGCCGGTGCAGGCCGGGGTGGTCGAGCGGCCGCGTGCACCGACGCCCGGCGTTGCGGCTGCGGCAGAAGCGGATGACGCCGGTCATCAGTTGATGATCTCGCCGCCGGCGAGCTCGGCCGCGCAGCCCGCGCCGTCGCGCTGCGCCGTGCCGTGGAAGAAGGGTCCCGTCTCGTCCGCTGCGCTCACCGCGCCAGGCTAGCGCGCAGGCTCAGGCGTCGGTTCGGGGCATCGGCGCGAGGCGCGTGAGCTGCGTCACGTGGCGGGGCTCGAGCTCGGCGATCGAGGCGACGCCGAGCAGCTTCATCGTGCGCTCGATCTCGCTGCGGAGGATCTCGATCGTCTTGTCGACGCCCGCACGCCCGCCGGCCATGAGGCCGTAGAGGTAGGCGCGGCCGATGAGGGTGAACTTCGCGCCGAGCGCCATCGCGGCGACGATGTCGGCGCCGTTCATGATGCCGGTGTCGACCATGATCGTCGCGTCCTTGCCGACCTCGCGCACGACGGTGGGCAGCAGGTGGAAGGGGATCGGAGCCCGGTCGAGCTGGCGTCCGCCGTGGTTCGACAGGATGATGCCGTCGACGCCGTGGTCGATGAGCCGCTTCGAGTCCTCGACGTTCTGCACGCCCTTGATGACGATCTTGCCGGGCCAGATCCCGCGGATGACCTTCAGGTCCTCGTAGCTGATCGTCGG
>NZ_JBFBOP010000003.1:0-386553 GCF_040686395.1 Microbacterium sp. NPDC080220 | reverse complement strand
ATCAACGACCACTGCGCATCCGAAAGCATCTGAAACCGCGACATGAGCCCAGGCTCTCAGCGAACCACCGAACTATTTGTCAGACACGCCCTAGGTCGATAGCGATCTGCCGGTAGTTCTTCGCCTGGATGAGGGCGCGGAACTCGTCTTCCGACGTCACGGCTCCATCCCACCCAGGACGCGTTGGATCGCGGCGTCGAGCCGCGAGCGCGCGTCGCCATCCGAACGAGCGGCGAGCGCGAACTGGCTGCGGACGAGGTCTCGAGCGGCTTCCTCCCCGATTGCCCGACGTCGACTGATCTCCACAAGGTCGTCCTTAATGTCGGGTGCGAGCATGGCGACCGTCTCGGCGTCGGGCTGCGAGCGAAGAAGCTGCTCGGTCGGCACGCCGAGCGCTGCGACGAGCACCTCGAGCTCGGACGGCGTCGGGACCGACTCGCCGTTGTAGAGACTGACCGCGGCCGGCACGGAGGTGGAGAGGATTTCGGCGAGGTCGCCGACCAGGGTTCCGGTGGCGCGGAGGACGTCGGCGTCGAGGGGAGTGATGCCGGGTCGGGGCACTGGCCAGACGTTGAGGTTTATCGCCTCCCACGAGTCGACCATCTGGTCGCTAGCGGCCTCGCGCTCCTCCAGGCCCATGTCTGACGTCGCGAAGGGGAGCACCGGTTCCGTACCATCCTCAAACGCATCGGCGAGCAGGTGCATCGTCCGCGCCGACAGCGCGGTGCCGAACCGTCGATGAAGCAGGTGGTTACCGACTCCGGTCTCGCGCGAGGGCCACACCGCAATCTCCCCGAGCGGTGACCCCTCCACGCGGATCGCGGGCGGGAATGTCCGATCGCCGGGCAACGTCACCGGCCAGCCGAGGATGAAGGTCGGCGCAACTCCGGACACGACCACGAGACCGAGCGCTCGCGTGTCCCAAGACAGCAGCCAAAGGTCGCCGATCTGCGGGTCGCCCGAAGCGGAACGCAACCACGCGTCCGGCGCGACACCATGCGGCGCGTCGTCAAGGCTGAGCGACATGGCAACTCCTCGGGGGCGTTCGAACGGGCAAAGTCTGCCAACTTATCACGCGCCGTTCTCCCGCTTCGCCTTGGGGCGGCTCATGTAGTGCCGGAGAACCTCTGACTTCACCGGGTCCTGAAGCGTTCCCATGTAGCGGCAGATATCGGCGTGGCCTGTCCATCGCTTCTTGACGGAGCGGAGGAATCGATACGACCACCACCCCTCAGCGGTGAGCCCGGTGGCGGGGTCTGCAGGACTGTGCAGGTCGAGTTCGCGATGGAACGCACTCGTGGTCCGCGCCATCGCCTTCCACGCGAGGTCATCGTGTGGCTGTTCCGCCACGCACACCATCGGCCGTGGCCCTTGCTTCGGGTCGCGATCGAGCGTCGCGTCGCGATCGACTCGGTAAACATCGCCACGCTCCGCATCAGTCCCCGGCATGGTCGCCATCCTACTGACGAACCCGTACACGCCTCGGCCCGGACAGTGCGCGTTGGTTGCGTCGTCCTCTGGGGGCGCCGACGCCCTTGTCAAGCGCGCGGAAGGCGGTCGGTACTCGGGCGCATTTGGATGGGCGTGTTAGCTACTCGCCGACTAGAGGCACACTGTCGATTCGCATGCTCGTCGACTAGATCGACCCTGGTGGTTCCGCAGCGACATGGTCGGACTCGTTGATGAACTCGAGGAATCGCTCGCCTTTTGGCGACGTACGGGGCTGGAAGATCCCGTTCCGGCTCATCATGGTGGTCAGAGGGATTGAGGCAAGACCGGCACGGTCGAGGTCCGCGACAGCTTGTGCGACGGATTCTCGCCATACGCTCTGACGCATGCCGAGTGCCGCGCCGAGAGGGCCATCGATGCCTCCGGAGGAGATTCGGGAATGCTGCTCATACAACCCCCGAGCCTGGAGCCATTCCATGGGGTTCTGGAAGTAGTGCAGCAGCCAAACATGCAACTCGTCGAAATCTTCAACAAGGCGGACGAATTGCGCCCGCTCGCTTGCTGAGAACGGAGCCCACCCGCCGCCATTTGCGACGGCAGCCGCTAGACGTTGCCGCTTCGATGCGCTTGCGGTCTCGGCTGCAGCTCGCTGAGCCCGCGTGACACCAGCGATGAAGTCGTCCGAACTGACGACATCCTCGAGCGTGGCAGCGGAGCCGATGCGGTCCATCGTCTCGGTGAGCGCGCGGGCGATCTGCAGGTTGAACTGGTGCTGACGCTGAGCCTGGCGAGCCTCGAGAGCGTAGGCAAGTGTTTCCGAGGCGAGCGGCCCGACCGCGGGAATTAGCGACAGCGCCGCGCGCCCTGCGAATGCGATTGCGTCCTCCGCGGGCTCATGCGGGGGGACAAGATCCTCGAGGTCGCTCACACGCCCATAATGCCTGACACCTGCGTACGCGTGAAGCTGCACGCACGGTCGCCGGTCGTTCAACGACTCAGAACACGAACCGGGTGAAGCGCGATCCGACGTGGTCGATACAAGACGGCTCGGACGCAGAAGACCCGCTCCGTCTGTTGCTCGCAGCAGGAACCCCTTACGCGCTCGCAATCCGACGAGACTCAGTCCTCCCTGTCTCAGCACAGCGCGATGACGTGCCTCATTCCATGTATGAGGCACGTGGAGCGAAGATGTAGTGCCCCTGGAGGGACTCGAACCCCCAACCGTTTCCTTAGGACGGAACTGCTCTTCCATTGAGCTACAGAGGCTGGCCCGTCGAGTCTACCGATCCCCCGGCGTCCGGTAGGTTCGCGACATGACCGTCCGGCGCGCACTCCCCCTGCTCGCCGCGACCGCGCTGCTACTCAGCGGATGCGCCGGCCAGTCGCCGCCGCCCCACGACCCACCCGCCGGGCCGCAGCTCCCACCCGTCGGAGGTCAGCTCGACTACCAGCTCGGCGGCGCCTACGAGCCAGCTGACGGCGTCGAGATCGTCGTACGCGACCGGGCCGCGGCATCCGTCGACGACCTCTACTCCGTCTGTTACGTCAACGGCTTCCAGACGCAGCCGGGTGAGCTTGACGCCTGGCCCGACGACCTCCAACTCCGCGATGACGAGGGCGAGCCGGTCATCGACCCGGACTGGCCGGACGAGGTCATCCTCGACACCCGCAAGGCGGACGAGATCGCGAAGATCGTCGGGCCGTGGATCCGCGACTGCGCGTCCGACGGGTTCGACGCCGTCGAGTTCGACAACCTCGACACCTACACCCGCACCGACGGCGCCCTCACCCGCGACGACGCGCTCGACCTCGCGACCCTGCTCGTCGACACTGCCCACGACGTCGGTCTCGCGGCCGGGCAGAAGAACGCCGCCGAGGATGCCTCGCTCCTCCGCTCGCGCGCCGGGTTCGACTTCGCCGTCGTCGAGGAGTGCGCGGCCTACGAGGAATGCTCCGCCTACACCGAGGTCTACGGCGACCACGTCCTCGCGATCGAGTACACCGACAACCTCCCCCGCACGTGGGACGAGGTCTGCGCCGACCCGGAGACACCGGCATCCGTCGTTCTGCGGGACCGGGACCTCGTCACGCCGGATGACCCGGCGTATGTCTTAGGGACCTGCGGCTGATTCGCCCCGAGCCGCTAAACATGATCGAACGAAAAGGCGGTAGCGCGACCGACGTGCCAGCATGTCCAGATTCAGAACGACCTCATTTAGACGCCACACCCAGGCTGTTACCCACCCGTATACCTGGAGTAGGCGATCGCGGAGCGCACCTGGCAGGATGCGCGCAAGCGTCCAATCAGCAGAGCGCATACGACCGAAGGATTTCACCGTTGATTGATCGGGATACTTTCAACTCCCTGCTCGAGACCTACAGCATGTTTTCCTCGTGGGCCGTGTGGGCTCGTCCAGAGGCGGGAGAACCGGCGAAAGCGCGAGTGGGTGATTTGAGTGTGCTGGATCCTGACCAGAACGCGGAGCTTCTCGGTGACCTCAACCCCAGCGTGGTTCTTCTTGGGCTGAACGCGTCGAGCCGAGGCGTCGAGATGAAGCCGGAACCATGGCGGAACTTCCACGACCCGTCTGGCCGCGCGCAGGACTACAAGATTCGTTTCGCCTTTCGCGATACGCCCTACTGGGGCGCTTATATGACGGATGTGTTCACAGACCTGCCTGAGACTGACTCCAAAATCGTGCGGAAGTGGCGAGCAGAACACCCGGAGGCTGTGGCCGCTCACCTCACCCGACTCAATCAGGAGCTCGAAGCACTCGACTCCAACCCTTTGATTCTGGTCTTCGGCCATCTCGCCTACTCATCACTCACGCCCGACTTCCATCGCAGTCATCGGGTCGTGCAAATTGATCACTACTCGCGTTACATGAACCAGGAGCGCTACCGCGAAAAAGTCCTTGGGCAAATAGCCGCGGCCACCGTCTGACCTTCACAACCTGACAGCACACTCCCGGTCCCTGGGCCAGAACCCGGGGCTCGGTTGATGTGACTGCCGACTGACCACACCGGCGGAAGCACCTCGCCACCAGGAGGCCACCCCACCATGAGCACGGACCCCGCACCCCCGGCATCCGCCCCCACCACTCCAGACACGCGCGGAACGACCACCGTCCCGTGGATCGCAGTCATCGCGTTCACCATCCTCGCGTGCGGGCTCGCGTGGCTCGTCACGCTCCCCCTCTGGCTGGGCAACGGGCTCGCCACCCCCATCGCGCCGCTGCTCCTGCCGGTGATGATGTTCACGCCGGCGGTCGCCGCGCTCATCGTCACCCTGTTCCTGAGGCGCACCGCCGGGCGGCGCGCCTGGCGCATGCTCGCCCTCGTCCCGATCAAGCCGCTGGGCCGGTTCTTCGGCCTGCTCGGCATCGGCCTGGGCATCGCCATCCTGGTGCCGGTGCTCGCCACGTTCATCGCCGCCGCGACAGGAGCGCTGCAGCTCGACCTCGTGAACTTCTCGGGCTTCGCCGCGGCCCTCCAGGCGCAGCTCGACGCCGCCGGAACGCCGAACGTCGCAGTCCCCGTCGGCGTGCTCGTCATCACGCAGATCGCTTTCATCCCCGTCGGCGCGGTGATCAACTCGTTCCTCGCGTTCGGCGAAGAGCTCGGGTGGCGCGGCTGGCTGCTCTCCGCGCTCCGTCCCCTCGGCACCTGGCCGGCGCTGCTCATCAGCGGCGCAATCTGGGGCCTCTGGCACGCGCCGATCATCCTGCTCGGCTACAACTTCGCCGAACCCAACCTGTTCGGGCTCGCCCTCATGGTGATGGGATGCCTCAGCCTCGGCATCCTGCTCGGCTGGCTGCGCCTGCGCTCCGGCAACGTGTGGCCCGCCGTCCTCGGCCACGGCGCGTTCAACGCCGCCGCCGGCTTCGCGTTCCTCGTGTCGACGCCCGACCTGCAGCCCCTCGCCGCGTCGCCGCTCAGTTGGCCGGGGTGGCTCGCCTGCGCCGCCGTCATCCTCCTGCTGCTGGCGCTCGGCCAGTTCAGGACGTCGCGACTGCCGCAGACCGGCGCCTGACGCGCTCAGACGTCAGGGGACGTGCCCGACGGTGGCTCATCACCCTTGGGCTTGGCACCCCAACCCATCTCGGCCTTCAACCGCACGATGCCGGCGGCGATCAGCACGACACCGATCAGGGCGAAGACGATGCGCACCCAGGCATCCACTCCCGGGAACAGCAGGTTCGGCAAAGTTCCCGCGAAGGTCGCCGCGATGAAGTACCAGACCGCGACCGGAGTCTCATTCCTCTGTCGTGGCATGCCGTGCTCCTTCTCTCGTCACCGACGGTAAGCCGCGCGTGCCGCCGCACGCCTCCCCCGCGCGGCGGAGTTCGCTAGTCGGCGAGCTTCTGCTCGGTCTCGGCGACGCGCTCCCGACGCCATACCGCTGACGACTCGTGAAGATCGCTGACGGATGCCCGGAACACCTCACGTGCAGCGGCCGGGCCCACTCCCAGCAGAGCCTCGATCGCGGCGAGCGCCTCCTCTTCGGTCGAGGTGTTGTCGATGGCCGCGCCGATGTCGGCGAGGCGGGACGTGGCATCCAGCAGCACCCGCTGTCGGCGAAGATCGTCTTCCATGGCTCGCCGATGGCGGTCACCGTCCCGCGAGCGACCCGCCATCTGCACACGCTCGATCGCCTGTGCCGAGACCTGGATGCGCAACGGCTCGCTCCGCACCATCAGCGGCACCAGAAGAGCGTGCAGATCGTACTCGCCGGGTGCGAGCGTTGCCCACGACGACCGGTCGATCTGCACCGGCACACGCGCGTACTCACCCGAATCGAGCGGCACGGCCCGCGGCCCGCCCATCGTCGCCCAGCCGACGTAGAACGACTCATCCCCCACCAGAGCGACCGTGCCGACCACGTGGAAGCCGTCACCGTCGGGCACCCACCGCGTATCGCCGGTGTTCACGATGTCGACCGCGAAACCGTCCGGCGCTGCGTCCCGCCGGACCGCATCCGGCCACCGCAGCTCGAGCCCACGTCGCCGATCCGCCAGGCTCGCGCGCAGCGGTTCCGGCTCGTCGATGAACCACACCTCCTCGCCCGGACGCACCGATGCGAGATGCCAGAGCGTCCGTTCGGCGTCGAACGGGGCGCCGATTCCGACACTCTCACCGCGCCTTCGGAGCACACGCCAGCCGTTCGGCTGCGGCACCTCGAACGACTCGCCCCTGTGACGGCTCACCAGATCGGCGAACGGCTCACCCTCCTCGGCGAGCACCGCGGGATCGATCGCCTGACCGTGCAGGCGCGGGAACTCGTCGTCCGGGTTCATGCCGCCATGCTCGCACGACCGCATCGAAACCTAAAGGGTGTAGGTTAACTCTTCGTGCCCCGCGCGAACCTCTCCCCCGACGCTCTCACCCGGGCGGCGCTCGACCTCATCGACACCGACGGACCGGGCGCGCTCTCGATGTCGGCACTCGCCCGGAGCGTCGGCGTGCAGACCGCCAGCCTCTACGCGCACGTCCGCGACCTCGCCGCGCTCCGCAGCGCCGTCCAGGCCGCGATCTTCCACGAGCTCGCCGACACCATCGGCGACGCGGCCACCCTGCGCGCCCTCGCGAACGCGCAGCGCACCTACGCGCTCGCGCACCCGGCGCGCTGGGCGATGATCTCGCAGCCGGTCGAGCGCGACGAGATCACCGAGCCGGCGGCATCCCGCATCTCGGCGCTCGTCGTCGGCTCGCTCGGCGACTACGACCTGCCCGAAGGCGAGACCGTCCACGCGGTGCGCTTCGCGAGCGCCACCATCGCCGGCTACCTCGCCCTCGAATCCGCCTCGTCGTTCGCCCACCGCGACGAGGCCACCGACACCTCCTGGAGCCGCGCGCTCGACGCCCTCGACCGCGCCCTCCGCACCTGGACCACCAAGGACCCCTCATGATTGACATCACCCTCGACACCACGACCGTCCGCGGACTCGCCGAGCTCGAACCCACCGAGCGCGGCCTGCGCCCGCACCGCCTGCCCGCGTGGGTCCGCACCCAGTACCCCGAGCCGCAACTCCTCGGCGTCGAGGCGCAGCCCGCCGGCGCCCGCATCGCGGTGCGCACTGCGGCATCCCGCCTCGAGCTCGATCTGCACTCGACGCGCGCCACCCTGCGCGGACTCTCCCGCCCGCGCGGACGCGTCGACGTCCGCATCGACGGCGCCCTGCACGCCAGCGTCGAACTCGACGGCGGCGACACCGTCGACACCGATCCGGCCACCGGCATCCGCCAGCTCGTCGAAGGGCCCACCCAACGCATCACCGTCGACGGACTCGAGCCGCGCGACAAGCTCGTCGAGCTCTGGCTGCCGCACAACGAGACCATCGAGCTGCTCGCGCTGCGCGCCGATGCCCCCGCCTCGCCCGACACGACCGCGCGCCCGCGCTGGGTGCATCACGGCAGCTCGATCAGCCAGGGCTCCAACGCGACCGAACCGAGCTCCACGTGGGTCTCGCTCGCCGCCCGCCGTGCCGGACTCGACCTGCGCAACCTCGGCGTCGGCGGCAGCGCCCAGGTCGACCCGTTCATGGCCCGCGTCATCCGCGACACCCCCGCCGACGTCATCAGCGTCGCGCTCGGCATCAACGTCGTCAACGCCGACGCCATGCGGCTGCGCGCGTTCGTCCCGGCGGTGCACGGCTTCCTCGACACGATCCGCGACGGCCACCCCGACACGCCCCTGCACCTCATCACGCCGATCTGGTGCGGCATCCACGAAGACACCCCCGGCCCCGGCATCATCGAGCCCGAATCCTTCGCCACCGGCACGCTGCTCTTCGGCGCGGCCGGCACCCCCGGCGACACCGCGGGCGGACGCCTCACGCTCCGCGTCATCCGCGACGCCCTCGCCGACGTCCACGCCCACCGCGACGACCCGAACCTGCACCTCGTCGACGGCCTCGCCCTCTACGGCGAAGCGGATGCCGCCACCCACCCGCTCCCCGACCGGCTGCACCCGAGCCCCGAGGCGCACCGCCTCATCAGCGAGCGCTTCGCGGCGATCGCGTTCTGACCGTCAGCCGCTGCCGAATCACCGCTCGCGTGCCGAATCACCACCCGAATGCGCACATCTCGCTGGTGACTCGGCAGCCGGATGGTGATTCGGCCGGAATGCCGGGAGCCGCGCGCCCGCGAGCGTCAGCCCTTGTACGCCGCGAGCTGCAGCAGGTTCCCGACGGTGTCGCTGAACACGGCGGGCTCGGGCTCCTACCCGGCGGACGCCTCGCCGGCGACTCTGGTCGCGCAACTCGACGGACCGCTCGACGGTCGCTCGGTGGTCACCTTCGACGACCAGCCCGTCCCCGAGGTCGACTGCTGACGCCGCCTCACCCCACCGGATAGTCGACGTACGCGAACCGCGACCCGTCCGAGGTCCAGCTGTTCACGTTGATCGTCCCCTGCCCGCCGAACACCGTCGCGACGGTCTCGGGATGCCGCCAGCGACCGTTCCGCACGAGCCGCAGCTCGACCTCGAGATCGGCCGGGTGCCCCTGCGTCCCCGGCGGGAAGCTGATGTAGACCGCATCCCGGCCCGTCGGCGACGGGTGCGGAAACCAGTTCACGCGGTCGTCGAACGTCAGCTGCTCGAGCTGCGACCGGTCGCGGTGCATCCGCGCGATCTGGGCGTGCCCGGGCGTCTCGGAGAACTGCTCAGTGTTCAGGTAGATCCACGATCCATCCGGCGCCCACTCGCTGCCGTCGGCGACGTCACCCAGCGTCAGTGGAACATCGTCCGCTCCGTCGATCCGCGCCGTCCGCAGGTTCGCCGACAGCACCCGCCCGTCGTCGATCGACAGCGCCGTGTACGCGATCCACGCGGCATCCGGGCTCACCCCGTGCAGGAAGTGCATGAACGGGTCGTCCGGATCCGTGATCCGCACACCCTCTCCCCCGGCGCGCGGCGCACGGTAGATCTGGCCGTCATTCGCCGACAGCAGGATGTCGGCCGTCCCCGGCACCAGCACGTGATCGTTGTTGATCGGTGGGATGCCGGTGAGCGGCACTTCGCTGAGGTCGCCACCGTCGGCATCCGCTTCGAGCGACCACAGCTTTCCCGCGCCGTTCAGCAGCAGACCCTCCGGCGCCCAGTTCGGCGCCTCGAGCAGGATCTCGTCGGTCTCGAACACGATGCGATCTGTGCCCGTGACGACGTCGTAGACGTGCACGCGGCAGCGCTGCCCGTCGAGGGCGAAGTCGCGCGGCGGAAAAACGGTGATGGCCATGCCTCACCGTATCCGGCGGTCAGCGGTCCTCGTCGAACCCCTCGTTCTCGGTGCGCATCTGCTCTATATGCGCCTTCGTCAGCTGATCCTCCGGCGTCTGCTGCACGACAGACCACTCCGGGTCGTCGGCAGAACCGCCCAGGACGCACTCCTGGTAGTACTGCCCGAACTCGTTCTCGGCGAGGATCGTCACGTACCACTGCGGGTCGATCGTCCGCTCGTACGCCGTCGGACCCCCGACCTGCGTGTCGCCCGCGCCCAACCCGTTCCGCTGCTCGGCGGCGCACAGCTCCCCCGCCTGCGCGGCGCTCATGCCGGCGGCATCCGGGTCGGTGCCGGTCGGCGGCTCGACGGGACGCGTCGCCGGCGGACCGTTCGGCGTCGGGGTCGCGCTCGGCGACGGCGACGCGGCGGGCGTTACCGACGGCGACGGCGATGACGCGGTCGGCGCCGGAGAGGACACGGATGCCGTGGGGGTCGGCACGGGCTCGGGGGCGCACCCCGCGAGCAGCAGCACCGCGACGGCGGCGAGCGCACCGGTACACGCGCCGGCCACCGGCATCCTCATCCGCCCCATCGTTGCCTCCCCGAGAGATCGAGGCTCCAGTGTCTCACCGGAGGTCGTCGGGCGTCTGATTCTCCTCGCGCGCGTTGAACCAGCCGAGCCACCCCGTCTCGGTCTGGACGACCTCGTACGGCTCGCATGCGAACACCTCCGTCGGCAGCGGCTCGCCGAGCTCGCCGTAACGGTCATCGAACGGCAGCGCCAGACGCTCCTTCTTCTCGCAGCCCTCCGGAGCGCTACCGCCCTCGACGGCGATGACGGAATTGGTCTCGTCGTTCGTGGCGGTGTTCTTGATCTTCGTGGCATCGGCCGGGATCCACTCCGGCATGGCGACCCCGACCCAGCCCTTCTCAGCGGCCGCGCGGTCGTCGAACTCCTCAGAGTGCACCTTCTCGAGCACGTCCATCGGGTTGCAGGCGGCGAGAGTCAGGGCGAGGAGCGGTGCGACGAGGCCGGCGGCAGCGGCGAGACGAAGACGACGGGACGACGAGGATGCAGTGAGGTGGGACATGACTCCAGCCAAGCCGTTGCGCCGCCGCGCGGAATCGGCCCGCGTGATGATCCGCGTACGCCGGGCGGATGATCCCGGGCGTCAGCCGGTGGCTGTCGGTCGCAGCCGTACATCGTGCTGTTCCTGTGACAAACGTGTGTCTTCTCTAAGAGATAGATTAAAGATTCATATGGCACGCGGGGCGAATGGGGACTTGGTCCGCACCCGACCCGCCGTGCTGCTTCACCGCACCACCCTGGGGGTTCTTCATGACCACTACTCCGCCGCCGTATCAGGGCGCGCCCGCTCCGGCTCCGCAGCCGATTCAGCAGCCACCTGCCAAAAAAGGCCGCAACACAGTCGGCATCATCGCGCTCATCATCTCGGCAATCGGCTTCATCTTCGCTTGCATCCCGGGCGCTCTCATCGTCGGATGGGTCCTGCTGCCAGTCGGATTCATTCTCGGCATCGTCGGACTCTTCATGTCCGGAAAGCCCAAGTCGCAGGCGATCACCGCGGTGATCGTCTCGATCGTCGGCACGATCGTGGGTGTGATCGTCTTCATGACCGTGGTCGCTACCGCTTTCAACGACTCGTTCGGAGGCTCCGAGTCGTCCGTCGGCGACTCGACGGTCGTCGAGGAGACCGACGAGGAGCAGCCTGCGGACACCGAGGAAGCAGCTGGCGATGAGGTCGGAACCCGCGCCAACCCCGCACCACTCGGTGCTCCGATCGAGGGCGAGGACTGGACGGTCGTCGTCAATTCCGTCGATCTCGACGCCAACGAGGAGGTCGCCGCGGAGAACGAGTTCAACGAGCCCGCCGACGAGGGCACCGTCTACATCTCGGTCAACGTGACGATCACTTACACCGGCAATGACCCCGACGGACAGTCTCCCGCCTTCGTCGGGATCGACTACGTGACCGCAGATGGAGTCACCGTCGATGCATTCGAGAAGCTCGTGGTCGGTCCGGACGAGCTCGATTCCTTGAGCCCGCTCTACGAGGGAGCCTCGGCAACCGGCAACCGCACCATCCAGGTCCCCGCGCCTGCAGACGGCGTCCTCGCCGTCAGCCCGGGCATGATCGCGGACAAGATCTTCGTCGCGATCAAGTGACATCGCAGAAGTGGGCGGAGGCCGGGGCTGTTGCCTCGGCCTCCGCCCACTTTCATCTGAACTCAGTTCTGCGCGGTTCAGATGACGCCCGCAGTTCGCTCCCGCGAACCTCCGTAAACCGTGTGAGTGCCGGGGCAAGGTGTGTCAGCGGTTGCAGGACGAGTTGATTCTCGGAATCGTGGCCGACTCACGCCCGCAATCCACGGAAGGGAGCATCATGCTCACTCTCACCGAGAACGCCAGCAGCGCCGTCAAGAACCTCGCCTCGCAGATCCCCACCGAGACCGGTGGACTCCGTATCGCCGAGGCTGCCGACCCGCAGAACGGGTACGCCCTCTCCCTCGCCGCCGCTCCCGAAGAAGGCGACACCGTCGTCGAGAGCGACGGCGCGCGAGTGTTCGTCGACCAGGCGGCCAGCGTCGCGCTCGACGACCGCATCCTCGACGCCCGCGTGCAGGAGGACGGCGCCGTCGGCTTCGCCCTCGCGCAGGCCGTCTGAGCCAGAACTTCCCGAGAGCCCCGGACCGATCGGTTCGGGGCTCTCGTGCGTCAGGGCCGGGGTCAGAACGAGGCGCCGATGCGCTTGCGGAGTCTTCGCAGATCCACGGATGCCGGGATCGTCCATTCCCCGGCGCCGCCGTCGAACTCGACGCGCACCACGTGCGCGCGCTGGTCGATGTCGTCGAGATAGGAGATCCGCAGCGCCTGCGATGAGACCGCGACGCCCGTCAGCTCGAGCTCGCCGAGCGTGATGGTGCGGTGATCGACGATCGCTTCCGCCGAGATCTCCTCGCCGCGCGCCATCCCGTCCGCCGCGCCGTCGATCAACCGGAAGCGACCGTGATGAAGCGCGGGCCCCGGAGAGCCTCGCGCACTCCCACGACCGCCTCGCCGAGGAACTCGAGCACATCAGCCAGCATCCGCCGATCCTCGCACCGATCGGCGTCAGCTCGTCACGCCATGCGGTCGACGCGCGCTTTCGCCTTCGCCGGGCGGGCGATCGCCTGCACACTCGCGACGATGCAGGCGCCGCTCGTCGCGAGGAGCACGACGGCTCCGATCAGCATCAGGACACCCAGCACGATCACGGGCATCGGGTTGGTGATGAACAGCACCCCGAGGATCGCGAAGCCCGCCGCGACGACGAGGAACACGAGGCTGATGAAGATCGCGATGAACGCGCCCGAGCCCATCTGCTTCCGCTGCATCGCTGCGTTCCTTTGTGCCTGGTTCGACATGGTGGCCTCCGACCCTCGATCGTCACCTCACGGTACGGGCGCGGGACGACGCGATCCCAGGGGTTGCAATCTCGGCAGGAACACTCCTGAGGTGATGGACGCGTGCGCCCCTCCCGTCCCTCCCGCGTCGCTCGCGGCGAAGCCGCCGCATCCCTCGCCACGTGGGCCGCACTCCTCTCGCACGTCGCCGCCGGCGGCGCGATGCCGGGCTGGCTCGGTGTCGCGGTGCCGCTCGTGCTCTCGTTCGCTTTCTGCACCGCCCTCGCGGGACGCCACCTGTCGGTCGTCCGGCTCGCCGTCGCGGTGACCGCGAGTCAGCTGCTCTTCCACACGGGCACGATGTTCGGCCTCGCCAACCAGATCGTCATGCTGCTGCTGGCCGTCGGCATCGCCGGCATGGTGCTGCTCGGCTAAGTGATGTGGGTGAAGCGCCGCCCGACCAAGACCGCACGGGTCGGGATGCCGCCCCGCCGCGGTGTGCTCGACGGCGCCCCCTGGTGGGGCGTCACCGCCGTCGTCGTCGGCGGGGTGCTGATCGGTCTCGCGCTGCCGCTCGTCGGCTGGACGCTCGCCGCGTTCGTCGTGGTCGACGTCACGGTCGACGCGGTGCAGCGGCGGCGCGCGGCCGCCGCGTGAGGCGCGGGGTGCGGCGCCGGTCACCGGAAGTCCCGGGACCGGTGCTGCACCCCGACCCGCAGATCCTCGAACGCGTCGGCGACGAGGTTCGTCACCCCCTCCGGCGAGCGCTCGAGCATGCCGCGAGCGATGAGGGCGGGACTGTCGCGCAGAATGCGGCGGTACCTGTTCCACACCCCGACCGAGCAGATCACGTTCATCACGCCGTGCTCGTCCTCGAGGTTGAGGAACGTGATGCCGGATGCCGTCGCCGGCCGCTGCCGGTGCGTCACCAGACCCGCGACCTCGATGCGCCGACCGACCTCGTGCTCGCGCATGCCGCGTGAGGTGATCACCCCGCGCGCGTCGAGCTGCAACCGGTAGTGGGTCAGCGGATGGTCGTCGGCCGACACGCCCGTCGCCCACAGGTCCGCGGCGAGCACGTCGTAGCTCGACTGGTCGGGGAACAGCGGCGGCTGCACCGACACGAGCGATCCCTCGAGGAACTCCTGCCGGTCCTGCGCGGCATCCCCCGCCAACCAGATGCCCTCGCGCCGCGTGATCCCGAGGCTTTCGAACGCGCCCGCCGTCGCGAGCGCCTCGAGCTGCGCCGCCGTCGCGCCGGTGCGACGCACAAGGTCACGCAGGTCCCGGTACGGACCGGATGCCTCCCGCTCCGCGACGATCTTCGTCGCCAACGGCACGCCGATGCCCGTGATCGAGGCGAGCCCCAGCCGCACCGCGAAGTTGCCGTCCCGCCGATGCGCCGCCGAGTCGTCCGGCAGCGACCGGTCGAACTCCGGCACCGGCGGCTGGATGCGGTCGGTGCACGAGTCCCGGCCCGTCGGCGGGCAGCGGCCCTCGGCATCGGAGCCGTCGCCCGGGCCGGCACCCCCGGCATCCCGCCCTTCGGCATCCCGGCCTTCGAGCGGAGATCTGCGCTCCCGAGGAGGAATCCCGCCCGAAACATCCTCGTGACGGCCGACCTCCGCGGCAAGGCCGATCTCCGCGGCACGGCCGACCTCCGCGGCAAGGCCGGTCCCCGCGCGACGGCCGACCTCCGCTCCAGCCTCGTCCCCGTCCACCGGCTCGAGCCCCGCGTCCACCCCCGACGCGTGCAGATCCGGGCGGCGCACCTCCACCCCGTGCCGGCGGGCGTCGGCGGTGAGGGTCGCGGGCGAGTAGAAGCCCATCGGCTGCGCGCGCAGGAGTGCGGCGAGGAACGCCGCCGGATAGTGCAGCTTCAGCCACGACGACGCGTACACGAGCAGCCCGAACGACAGCGAATGGCTCTCGGCGAACCCGAAGTTCGCGAACGCCTGGATCTTCACGTAGATGTCGTCAGCTGCCTTGCCGGTCAGGCCGTTGCGCGCCATCCCCTCGTACAGCTTCTTCTTCAGCGAGTCGATCCGCTCGATCCCGCGCTTCGACCCCATCGCGCGGCGCAGCAGGTCGGCATCCTCCCCCGACAGATCCCCCACGGCCATGCCCATCTGCATGAGCTGCTCCTGGAACACCGGGATGCCGAGCGTTCGCTCGAGCACCGGCTTCAGCTTCGGGTGCGCGTAGGTGATCTTCTCGTCGCCGAGCTTGCGCCGCACGAACGGGTGCACCGCGCCACCCTGGATCGGTCCCGGCCGGATGAGCGCAATCTCGACCACGAGGTCGTAGAACTTCCGCGGCTGCAGGCGGGGCAACAGCCCCATCTGCGCGCGCGACTCGACCTGGAACACGCCGATCGAATCGGCGCGGCACAGCATGTCGTAGACCGCGGCCTCCTCCTTGGGCATCGTGTCGAGCGACCAGGTCTCCCCCGTCGCCGCCTGGATCATGTCGAAGCAGTACTGCAGGGCGGCGAGCATCCCGAGCCCCAGCAGGTCGAACTTCACGAGCCCCATCCACGCCGCGTCGTCCTTGTCCCACTGGATGACGGTGCGGTTCTCCATGCGCGCGTGCTCGATCGGCACGACCTCACCGACCGGACGGTCCGTCAGGACCATGCCGCCGGAGTGGATGCCGAGATGCCGCGGCGTCTTCAACAGCTCCCCCGCATACTCGATCACCCGCTCCGGGATGTCGTGATCGGGCGGGGTGTCGAGCACCGCCCCCCAGCGCTCGACCTGCTTCGACCAGGCATCCTGCTGCCCCGGCGAATGCCCCAGCGCCTTCGCCATGTCGCGGACCGCGTTCTTCGGCCGGTACTGGATGACGTTCGCGACCTGCGCCGCCCGCTCGCGTCCGTAGGTCTCGTAGACCCACTGGATGATCTCCTCGCGCCGATCCGAGTCGAAGTCGACGTCGATGTCGGGCTCCTCGTCGCGCAGCGCCGACAGGAACCGTTCGAACGGCAGATCGTAGAAGATCGAGTCGATCGCCGTGATGTCGAGCAGGTAGCAGACGGCACTGTTCGCGGCGGATCCCCGCCCCTGGCAGAGGATGCCGCGGCGCCGCGCCTCTTGCACGATGCCGTGCACGATGAGGAAGTACCCCGGGAAGTCCTTCTGCTCGATGACGCCGAGTTCCTTCTCGATGCGCGCACGGTTCGCGTCGGTGGCATCCGGGTACTTGCGGGGAACCGCCTCCCATACGAGGTGCCGCAGCCACGTCATCGGCGTGTGCCCCTCGGGGACCTGCATCTTCGGCAGTGCGGGCTTCGCGCGGCGCAACGGGAACGCGAGCTCGTCGGCGAGCACGACGGTGCGCTCGACCGCTCCCGGATAGCGCCGGAACCGCCGCGCCATCTCGGCGCCCGACCGCAGGTGCGCGCTCGCATGCGAGGGCAGCCAGCCGTCGAGCTCGTCGAGCCCGCGGTTCGCCCGCACCGCCGCGACCGCCGCCGCGAGGTGCACTTTCTCGGGCACGGCGTAGTGCACGTTGTTCGTCGCGACGACCGGCAGCCCGCGCTCGGCGGCGAGGGCGGCGAGTACGTCGTTGTCGCGCGAGTCCGTCGGCGCCCCCTGGTCGATGAGCTCGACGTCGACCCGCTCGGGCCCGAACAGGTCGACGAGTCGGTCGAGCTCGTACGCCGCGGCGGCCGGCCCGTCGGCGGCGAGCGCCTGCCGGACGGCGCCCTTGCGGCATCCGGTCAACACCTGCCAGTGCCCGCCCGCCCGGTCGGCGAGGTCGTGCAGGTCGTACACCGGGCGCCCCTTCTCACCTCCCGACAGCTGCGCGTGCGTGATGGCGGCGGCGAGCCGGTGGTACCCCTCTTCGCCCCGAGCGAGCACCAGCAGGTGCGTGCCGTGCGGATCGGGCTCGCCGTTCTGCGGACCGGGCAGCCCCAGCGACAGCTCGGCACCGAACACGGTCTGCAGCTGCAGGTGCTCGGCCGCCTCGGCGAACCGGACGATGCCGTAGAACCCGTCGTGGTCGGTGATCGCGAGAGCGTGCAGCCCGAGCCGCTCCGCCTCCTCGACGAGGTCCTCGGGCGAGGATGCCCCGTCGAGGAACGAGAACGACGAGTGCGCGTGCAGCTCGGCGTAGGGCACGGCATTCCGCGGCCGCTCGATCTCGGGCGCGCGGTACTTCCCTCGCTTGTGCGACCACGCCGGACTGTCGCCGCCGTCGGTGCCCGCCGGCGCCCCCTCGGGCCGGCGCCGGTCGCTGAGGATCCGCTCCATCTCCGACCACGACACCGACGGGTTGTTGCCCCAGCCCATCAGTCGTACCTGCCCTCGGCGTGCCAGACACCCTCTTCGCACACGAGCAGCCACGCCGTCTGCGCCTCGTCGACGACCTGGAACCGGTGCGCGCGACGGGCGCGGGCGGCATCCCACCCCCGCTCCATGACGGGCCACGGTCCCGCCCACGAGGCGATGCGACGCGGATGCCGGGGCCTGCGCGCCCCCGACGCGTCCGGCGCCCCGGGGAGGATCAGCGCGACCGGTTCGGCCGTCAGCTCGCCGCGGCCGTCGACGGCGACCATGTCGTCGTCGCGGTCGATGACGGCGACCGGCACCGGCTCGGGGAACACCGTCGCCGGCAGCGGATCGGGCAGGCTCCCCGGCCACGGCCGTGCCCGCTCGGCGATCACGGCACGGTCCCCCCACGGCACGAGCACCTGCCGCTCGGCGAGCCAGCGCCCGCCGCCGACCTGCGGGGTCACGACGCCGGTGTGCCCGAGCATCGCCTGCACGCGCGAGAGCGCCGAGTGCACGCGCTCCTCCGGCCCCGAGCCGAACAGCCCCTTCACGTGATGGGATGCCGCGTCCACCTTCTCGGGCGCGATCCGCACCTTCGCGACGGCGCTCTTGAGACCGCGCTCGGCGAGCTGCCAGCGCACCCGGTCGACGACGGCCGCCGCATCGAACGCGCCCGGATGCAGCCACACCCGCTCGCTGTGGTCGCCGCGGTCGCCTGTCAGCGCGACCCGGAGCTCCGTGCAGACGAGGTCGACGGCGCCGAGCCCCGAGATGAACTGCTCCGCCGCGAGCCGGATGCCGAAGGCGACCTGGTCGGCGATCTCGAGCGGCGGCTCGAAGCTCACCTCGCGCTCGAGCTCGGGCGGGGGTGTGCGCGGCTGCACGGGCTGCGAATCGAGCCCCGACGCGAGCGCATGCAACCGCGCCCCACGGGGACCGAGCCGTTCGACGAGCCGCTGCGGCGGCAGCGCGGCGAGCTGACCGAGGGTGTGGATGCCGAGACGCGCGAACAGGCTCGCGATGCCCTCGTCCTCGAGCGCCGACACCGGCAGCGGGGACAGGAACCCGGCCGCGCCGCCTGGCGGCACGATCCGCAGCGGAGTGTCGGCGCCGGTCGCCCGCGCCGCCTGTTCCGCCGTGAACGGACCGTCGCCCACGCCAGCACGCACGTCGAGCACGCCGAGCTCGGCGAGCGCGCCGGTCAGCGCCGTCGCCGCGCCCGCCTCGCCGCCGTAGAAGCGGGCCGGACCCTTCACCCGCAGCGCGCACAGCCCCGGTTCGCGCAGCTGCACCCCCGGCGCGATCTCCTCGAGCCGGGCGATGAGCGGCGCGAACGTACGGTGGTCGCGCGCGTCGTCGGCGTCGACCACCTGCAGCTGCGGGCACCGCGCCTGCGCGTCGCGGCGCCGCATCCCCCGTCGCACCCCGTCGCCGCGCGCGGCGGGCGACGTCGCCGCGACCATCCCCTTGGCGAAGACGGCGATCGGCTGCGCGGCGTCGGCGAGGCCCTCGCGGGCGAGCGCGACGACCGGCCAGTCCGGCACCCACACGACGAGGCTGCGGACCGGCTCGGTGCCGGTGTCGACGAGCGCGGGATCCATCAGCTCACCGCCCGCATCGGCAGGTCGACCACGGGGGCGACGGGCTGCGCGCGCACCGCGATCGCGCCGTCGGGGGCGGGCAGCAGCATCCGCGACGACCGCGGCACCGGAAAGCGCCGGCTCGTCACCGTGACGGTCAGTTCGCGCCCCTCGAGCACGCCGTACCCATCGCCGAGCCCCGACCACCGGGCATCCGTCACGTCGATCATCGCCTCGGTCTGCGGCCACGGCCCCTGCACGAGCAGCACGACCCCCCGCTCGCGCATGCGGGCCGCGAGACGTGAGATCTCGGCATCCTTCGCTCTGCTCGGCGGCCGCACTGCGACGACCGGCAGCACGTCGGCGATCGTCGCGGTCACCGCGAGCCAGCGCGGCCCAGGCTCCGGGATCAGCACGAGGTGCGAGAGGTCGACCCCCGCCTTCTCGGCTGCTTCGGCGCCGAACCCCGGCATCCCGACGACTCCGCACCAGCTGCCGGTCTGCGACGGCTGCGCGAGCAGACCGAACAGCAGCGACATCGAACCGCCGATCGCATACGACGAACCGGGGCGCAGTCCCCCGCCCGGCAGCAGCTCGGCCAGTGCAGGATGGGTGGGAAGGGGCGGCGCATCGAGCTTGCGCCCCTGGATCTCTGCCATCTGCGCACGCAGCCGCTGCACCTCTTGGGCAGTGGCGGTGTTTCGCACGATGGATCTCACCTCGACATGGTAGAAGCTTTGTTCGAGTGACTCAAGCGGTCGAGTTCGAAGATACGCACGGCCTCCGACATCGATCGCCCCCGGTGCCGAGACTGCCTGACGCGCGCGAGACACCGTCCCGTCTCAGGCGCGTCATGCCGTCTCGCGCCGGCCTCCCGCCTCGAGCGGATGCCGCGGCTCAGCGCGCGGCGCGCGCGAACGCACCGGGCGCCACGCCGAAGCGGCGACGGAACGCGCGCGCGAAGGTGTCGGCATCCCGGAAACCCGCGCCGTACGCGGCGGCGGCGACCGGCATCCCCTCGCGCAGCAGCTCCCGCGCCGACGCGAGGCGGTGCTCGCGGATGAGCGTCGCCGGACTCTCCCCTACGCGCCCGAGAACGGCCTGCACGGTGCGCACCGAGACGTGCGCGTCGCGGGCCAGAACGTCGACGCCGAACTCCGGGTCCCGGTGACGCGCCGCGATCCGCGCACGCAGAGCGGACGCCGACGGCACACCCCGCCCGACGGGCACGCCCGGCTGCGGGGCGAACGAGAGCAGGCGATGCTCCGGCAGAGGCAGGTCCGCCACCCGCCACGCGACGTCGACCGGCCGCCCCGCACGGGTCACGAAGACCTCGACCCCGTGCGGATCACCGCCCGAGGACGACGCATGGACGATGGGGCACTCGTGGGCGGGATAGGCAGAGCCGTCGGGCCGACGGGCGTGCAGCATCTCGTGGCTCGACCCACCGACGAGCGTGCGCGCATCGTCGTAGCCGAGCAGGCGCCCGGCGGCGGCGTTGACGTGCGCCACCGCCCCGCCGGGACCGATCACCCACAGCGGCTGCGCGACGGCATCCACCACCGCGTGCATCCACCGGTCCAAGGCCGCCATGCGCCCACGCTAGGCAGCGCGCTTTGCCTCGGCGGGTCGCGCGCGTGGCGACCGTGTTACACGTGCGCGGAATGCCGGCATCCGTGCGCGATCTTCCTGCTTCCCGCGCCGTTCGAGCTGGTCGAGTGGGGGACGACCCCGACGAGAGGAACCCTCATGACGCTCACCCCGCTCCTCAGCAAGCAGGCCGCCGGCGCCGTCATCGACGAGCTCCGCCGCAAGGCCGGGCTCTCGTGGGACGCCGTGAGCGAGCTCATCGGCCGGCCACCGGTCTGGACAGCGGCCGCCGTCCTCGGCATGCACGCCCTCACCGAGACGGAAGCCGAACGCCTCGGCGCCGCGCTCGGTCTCGACGCGGCTCACGTCGACGCGCTGACGCGCCAACCCAACCGTGCTGCGGAGGCCGACCTGTCGAGCGACCCCACGATCTACCGCCTCCACGAACTTGTGCAGGTCTACGGACCGGCCCTGAAGGCCCTCATCCACGACCGCTTCGGCGACGGCATCATGAGCGCCATCAACTGCAGCATCTCGCTCGACCGGGTCCCCCACCCCGACGGCGACCGCGTCGTCATCACGATCGACGGCAAGTTCCTGCCGTACGCGTGGGTCGCCTCCGGGGAGTGAGCCCCGCCCTCACACCTCGCGGAGCAGCATGATGACGATGAGGAGCGCGAGCTCCCACCAGAACTCGAGTTCGTGGTGCAGGATGCCGAGACTCGCCCCCCACGACGCGAGGAACGCCACGGTGATCGCGAGGGCGATGAGGAGCATCATGCCCGGCGAGCGGCGTCGCAGCTCGGCGACCGCACCGGTGAGGAACGGCCGGCCGCCCCACACGAACATCACGGTTCCGAGGACGGGGGCGACCCACCGCATCCACCCCGGCACCTCGTACCCGAGGATCATCGCGAACATCGGCGAGGCCGCGACCACCGGAACCGCGATCAGCAGGTTGATCCAGAACAGCCGCCGGAACTGCCCGACGTGGTCGCCGTGCCCGCCGTGCATGTCATGGCCCTGATGCCCGGAGTGGACATCGTGGCCCGCGCGTATGTCGTGCTCCGCGTGCATGTCGCTCCTCTCGCTTATACCCCCTAGGGGTATAAGCGAGAGGAGCGCGACCCGTCCACGAGTATTCCGACCGAACCGCCTACGCGGCGAGCGCCAGGTACGGCTCCCAGGCCGGATCGGTGCGCTCGGTGCCGCGCACGCGCCAGCCGGCGCCGCGCGGGGCCGATGGCGTCCACCGCAGCTCCCAGTGCATCTCCTGGGGCGTCCGGTCGCCCTTCACGTTGTTGCACCGCAAGCACGCGGCGACGAGGTTCTCCCACGAGTCCGCTCCCCCGCGCGACCGCGGCAGCACGTGGTCGATCGTCGTCGCGCTCTTGCCGCAGTAGGCGCACCGGTTGCCGTCGCGCCGCAGCACCCCGCGGCGCGTGACGGGCACGCGACGCCCGGCGGGGATCCGCACGTAGCGGGTCAGCACGATGACGGCGGGGCGGTCGTACACGTCTCGGGTCCCCCAGACGGGATCCTCCTCGACGCGCTCGATGATGGTGGCCTTCTCCGTCATGACGAGCACGAGCGCTCGTTTGAAGGAGACGACGGCCAGGGGTTCGTAACCTGCGTTCAGCACCAGGGTGCGCATGGGGTGTCCTCTCGAACTGCCGTGACGGCTTCAGCGGCCTTCCGTTGCGTCGACGCGGCACGGGTCGAGAGGGGTGCGGGCACGAAAAAAGGCGCTGTCATGATGACAGCGCCTTCATCGCACGACCGACGTCGTGGCAATCGTGCACACGATGCCGCAGCACATGCCGACCTAGCGCATTCCGGTTGCGAATGCGGAGTTGGATGTCCATGCGGCTCCCCTCGGCTCGAACGAGCGTCGGGGTCAGGGTAATACACCCAGGGATACCCGAGGGCGAACAGCAGACGAACGGATGCCGTGTGTCGTCAGCCCGCGTTGGCCTGCAGCCAGGACTCGGCGTTCGTGTATCCGCCGTTCACGCGGATCTCGAGGTGCAGGTGGGTGCCGTTGGCGCGGCCGCTGTCGCCGACCTGACCGATCAGCTGCCCGGCCGAGACCTTCTCACCGACCGAGACGCGACGCGTGCCCCAGTCCATGTGCGCGTAGAGCGAGGTGACGCTCGTGCCGCCGATGTTGTGGGCGATCTTCACGTACACACCCCACCCCGGTCCGGACTCGGACGAGGCGACCACGGTGCCGTCGGCGACCGCGTAGATCGGCTCGCCGCGACCGACCATGTAGTCGGTTCCCTTGTGACCGGCGTACGGACGGCCGAAGTTGTTGAAGTTAGCGAGCGGGCGACGTACGGTGCCCGATCCCGGAGCGACGAGCGGCACCGAGGACGAGAAGCTCGACGACCGCGAGCTGGAGCTCGACGCGCTGGATGCCGCGGCGAGGCGCGCGGCGAGAGCAGCCTTGGCCGCCTCTTCCGCTGCCTTCTTCGCCTTGGCGGCCGCGATCTCCTCGGGCGTCGTGGCGGAGTAGCCGCCGCGCTCGAGCGTCTCGGGGCTGCCCTCCGAGGCGACGACGAACGACTGCGCGTCGTCGGCGGAGATCTGCTGCAGCGTGCGCGCCTCGGCGACGTCACCGCGGTCGGCCGCCGCGAAGGCGGGGATGGCCACGGTGGCGACCATGCCGGCGACGGCGGCGACGGTCACGAAGCTGCGGACGGGGTGCGGGCGGGTGGCGGTCGAACGGGTCGCGGGCGCTTTCGCGGCGACGCGGCGGCTCAGACGACCTTTGCGGGGGGCCGTCGACGCCTCAGAAATCTCGTTCGACGGGTGGAACTCTTCAGCCAAGCTGTCCTCCGGCGCCTCCGCATCCCTGCTGGCAGGATGCTGGCTCGTCGGCACTCAGTGTCGGGCACAGATGTACGGGGCACTTCGCGAATGACGAGCCGGAGAGGCAACTCGCGGAGCGGTCCGTGGCGGGCTTCTCGCCGATGGACTCTCCGAGGCTACCCGAAGGTAACGAATATGTCACGCTCCCGCCCCCGAACCGAGGGCCGGTGACGACGGCTCAGATCTCGCGGACGTCCACGAGGAAGATGTGGGAGGCGACCTCGACGGGCAGCTCGAGGGCCTCGTCGACACCGTCCATCTCGACGAGGACGTACCCCTCGTTGAAGCGGAAGGTGCCCGTGCGTCCGGGGACGACACCCGCGTCACGCAGCTGCGCGAGCAGTTCGGGATCGACCTGGATCGGCTCCGCCAAACGCCGCACGCTGCCGGTGATCGGGCCACCGGCATCCGTCAGTCGGCGGACCAGACCCACGACACCGCTGTCGAATGCGTTCGCCGGGACGTCGCCCAGCTGGTCGAGTCCCGGGATCGGGTTGCCGTACGGGGACTCGGTCGGGTGATCGAGCAGCTCGATGAGGCGACGCTCGACGAGCTCGCTCATGACGTGCTCCCAGCGGCACGCCTCTTCGTGGACGTAGGCCCAGTCGAGACCGATGACGTCCGAGAGCAGCCGCTCGGCGAGGCGGTGCTTGCGCATGACGTCGACGGCCTTCTGACGCCCCGGGTCGGTGAGCTCGAGCTTGCGATCCTCCGACACGACGACGAGACCGTCGCGTTCCATGCGCCCGATCGTCTGCGACACCGTGGGACCCGAGTGCCCGAGGCGCTCCGAGATGCGTGCGCGGAGCGGCGTGATGCCCTCCTCCTCGAGTTCGAGGATGGTGCGCAGATACATCTCGGTGGTGTCGATGAGGTCGGTCATCAGTGGCCTTTTCGCGCGGGAGACAGTGCGTTCCCAGCCTATCCGGCATCCGCTCACGGGGCGTCACGCGGCCGGGGCGCCGGGGGCTCTCGCCCTAGACTTCTCGGCATGGCGACTGTGACCCTGCCCCCCGAGTTCCTGCCCGTCGACGGACGCTTCGGCTGCGGCCCGTCCAAGGTCCGTGCCGAGCAGCTCGAGGCGCTCGTCACGCAGGGAGCGTCGCTGTTCGGGACGTCGCACCGCCAGGCCCCCGTGAAGGACCTCGTCGGTCGCACGCGCTCCGGTCTCGCCGAGCTCCTCCGCCTGCCCGACGGCTACGAGATCATCCTCGGCAACGGCGGCTCGACGGCGTTCTGGGATGCCGCCGCCTTCGGCCTCATCGAGAAGCGCGCCCAGAACCTCGTCTTCGGCGAGTTCGGCGGCAAGTTCGCCGCGGCCGCGGCCGCCCCGTGGCTCGAGGCCCCCGACGTCCGCAAGGCGGAGCCCGGCACGAGCGTCGCCCCGGAGGCGGCCGAGGGTGTCGACGTCTACGCCTGGCCGCACAACGAGACGTCGACCGGCGTCGCGACCGCGATCACCCGCGTGCACGGCGACGCCGGCGCCCTGACGGTCGTCGACGCGACGAGCGCCGCCGGCGGCATCGACTTCGACGTCACCGAGACCGACGTCTACTACTTCGCGCCGCAGAAGAACCTCGGCTCCGACGGCGGCCTCTGGTACGCCGCGGTGTCGCCTGCCGCCATCGAGCGGATCGAGCGGGTCGCGGCATCCGGTCGGTACATCCCGGAGTTCCTGAGCCTCAAGAACGCGCTCGACAACTCGCGCCTGCAGCAGACGCTCAACACCCCCGCCATCGCGACGCTGCAGCTGCTCGACACGCAGCTGCAGTGGATCAACGGGAACGGCGGTCTCGCGTGGGCGGGCGCCCGCACCGCGGAGTCGTCGGGTGCGCTGTACGAGTGGGCGGATGCCGCCTCGTTCGCGACCCCGTTCGTCCAGAACCCCGCCGACCGCTCCCCCGTCGTCGTCACGATCGACTTCGACGAGGCGGTGGATGCCGCGGCGATCGCGAAGAGCCTGCGCGCCAACGGCATCGTCGACACCGAGCCGTACCGCAAGCTCGGCCGCAACCAGTTGCGCGTCGCGACCTTTGTCTCGATCGAGCCGTCCGATGTGCGGACGCTCATCCAGGCGATCGACTACACGGTCGAGCACCTCGCC
Source organism: Microbacterium sp. NPDC080220 (assembly GCF_040686395.1). Classification (NCBI taxonomy): domain Bacteria; kingdom Bacillati; phylum Actinomycetota; class Actinomycetes; order Micrococcales; family Microbacteriaceae; genus Microbacterium; species Microbacterium sp. NPDC080220. Next base: position 361,052 of record NZ_JBFBOP010000003.1, on the reverse strand, counting down.
GACTGACCCGGCTGTACGACGGCGGCCCCGAGGAGCGATTCCCCGGGGCCGCCGTCGTGTGACAGTGGATGCCGCGCGTCAGTACTCGCGCAGCGACTCCCCCGACTCGTCGTCCTCGTCGTCCTCGTCCTCGTCGTCCTCGTCGTCGTCGTCCGACTCAGCGTCGTCTTCGTCATCCGGCTCAGCGTCGTCGTCAGCCGTCTGCTCGGTGTCGTCGAGCTCGTCGATGTCGACGCCGTCGACGTCTCCGGCGTGCAGGATCGGCGACCCGTCGCTGTCGAAGTCGGCCGCATCGAGGTCGTCGGCGTCCTCCGCGTCGTCCTCGTCCTCATCGGAGGCGTTGTCGTCCTCGTCGTCCTCGGACTCGTCGTCCTCACCCGCCGCGGCCTGCGCCGCCTGGTACTCGGCCAGACGCTCGGCCCACGGCAGCCACTCGGGAGCGAGCAGCGCGCCGTCACCGGGAAGCAACTCGACTTCGAGCACGGTCGGCTCGGCGCCCTCGACGACCGCCACGCTGACGGTCCAGAACCACCCGGGATAGCCGTCCATCCGATTGGCGAACCGCAGCGAGACGACCCCGCCGTCCTCGACGACGTAGCCGGCGGCCTCGCCGATCGTCGACTCCGGAGTCACCTCGCGCAGCGCTGCGCGAGCGAGGTCGTGCGCGTGAAACAGCCGCTCGTCGACGACGATCGGCTCGTCCGGAGCGGACTCCGGCTCTTCGACCGCCGCAGGCTCCGCCGCTTCAGGCTGCTCCGCCTCGGCAGGCTGCTCCGCCTCGGCGGCCTGCTCGGCCTCGGCGGCCTGCTCGGCCTCGGCGGCCTGCTCGGCCTCCGCGGGCAGCTCCGCCTCTGAAGGCTGCTCAGGCATCGAGGTCATCGGCAACCTTGCGCAGGATCGCCGCGACCTTCTTGCCGTGCGACGTGCTCGGGTAGCGGCCGTGACGCAGGTCGCCGCCGATCCCGTCCAGGAGCTTCACAAGGTCCTCGACGATCACGGCCATGTCGTCGGCCTTCGGACGGTTGCGCTTGCTGAGGCTGACGGGTGCGTCGAGCACACGGACCGCGAGCGCCTGCAGGCCGCGGCGGCCGTCGGCGACGCCGAACTCCAGGCGCGTGCCGGGCTTCATCGTGGTGGTCCCGGCGGGGAGCGCCGTCGCGTGCAGGAAGACGTCCTGACCGTCGTCGTCGGTGATGAAGCCGAATCCCTTCGCCTCGTCGTAGAACCTGACCTTGCCGGTGGGCATGTGTCGAAACCTCGCTGCTCGAGCCCGCGTGCGGGCATGGAAAAGTGGGACCGTCTCAGCCCCACGACCAGACTACGGCACCCCGGCGAGCCGCTACTCTGATCGGATGAGCACTCCGCCCTCGGCCGGCGATCTTCCCGTCCGTCGCATCGACCGCATCCTGGCGTTCATGTCCCTCGGGCTGCTGGTGCTCTCGGTCGTCTGCTTCTTCTCGATCATCATCGCGTCCGGTCCGGGCGGCCTCGAGCAGGCCGACTTCGCGACCGGGTTCTGGCCCGTCGTGACGCTGATCGTCTACGTCGCGCCGCCGATCGCCTTCGCGCTGCTGCTGACCCTGCTGATCATGACCTTCGTGCGACGGGGACGGGCCAACAAGGGTCGTTGACGTGACCGCATCCGACGCTCGTGCTCTCGCGACCCGCCTCGCGACACTCGATCCGGACGCCCTCGCCGCCCTCTTCGACGCCCGCCACGTCTCCCCCCGCACCTCCTGGACCGACTTCTTCGACGCCGCTGACGCCCTGCTCGATCCCGCGCAGCTGACCCGCGCACTGGCGGAGGTCTCCGACGTCGACGCCGCCGCCGTGCGCGCGGCCGTGCGAAACGGCGTGGCCGTCTCCCCCGCCGTCCGGGACGGCCTGGTGGGCCGCGCGCTCGTCGACGACGCCGGACGCCCCTATGAGGCGGTCGCAGCGGCGCTCGCCTCGGCGACGCCCGTCACCGCGCCGACGGTCTTCGACGGCGGAGCGGAATCGGATGCCGCGAGTGCCGAGCGCGCCTTCGACGCCGTGGCCTCGCTCGCCGACATCCTGCACGCCGCCTCGCGCAGCCCGCTCGGACGCATCGGTTCGGGGGCGCTCAGCGCCGGCGACCGGCGCCGCCTCGTCGAAATCGGAGCCGCGCACACGTCGGAGGATGCCGACACCCTCGTCGCGATCGCCGCGCACGCGGGACTGCTGTCGGGCGCGGAGCGGACCTGGACGGTCTCCGACGCGGGGACGCGGTGGCTCGGCACGCGCACGCTCGAGCGCTGGCTCGACGTCGCCCACCGCCTGCGCGACCGACTCCCCCGCGCGCTCCGCACGCCCGACGGCGGATGGAGACCCGCCGCCGAGTGGCCCGGTGCCCATCCGTTCGACCCGGCGTGGCCCGATCGCGTCGGCCACCTCGCCGCCATGCTCACGCAGTGGGCCATGACCGCCCCCGACGGCACGCCGCCCACCTGGGCCGCGGGACTCGCTGCCGGAGCGGATGCCGACGCCGGCACCCTGCGCTCCCTCCTCCCCCACGAGGTCGACAAGGTCTACCTCCAGAACGACCTGACGGCTATCGCCCCCGGTCCGCTCGAGCCCCGACTCGACCAGCGCCTGCGGACGACGGCGCGGCGCGAATCGCGTGCGCAGGCGGCGACGTACCGGTTCACGGCCGAGACGATCGGCGCCGCCTTCGCCGCCGGCGAGACCGCGGCATCCCTCACCGCCTTCCTCACCGACCTGTCGCTCACGGGCGTGCCGCAGCCGCTGGCCTACGAGATCGAGCGCGCCGCCGCGCGTCACGGTCGGCTGCGCGTCGGACCGGACCAGCAGGGGTACACGCGGGTCTCGGGCGATCCCGACCTCCTGGAGGCGATAGGCGTCGACCAGGCGCTGCGTCCGCTCGGACTCGTGCTCGATGGCGACGACCTCGTCACGCGCACGAGCCCCGAGACGACCTACTGGATGCTCGCGGACGCCCGCTATCCCGTGCTCGCCGTGAATGCCGACGGCGCCCCGCGTGCGCTCGGCCGGCACGAAGCGGTCGAGGACGCCGCACCCGAACCACCGGCATCCGAGCGGTACCGCACCCTCATCGAGACGCTCCGGGCGAGTCTGTCGGACGACGCGGATGCCGCCTGGCTGGAACGCGAGCTCGACCAGGCCGTCCGCACCCGCGCGACGATCGAGATCACGGTGCGCATGCCGGACGGCTCCTCGCGCGACGTGACGCTCGAGGCGGCGGGTCTCGGCGGCGGACGCCTGCGCGGCCGCGACCGCGCCGCCGACGTCGAACGCACCCTCCCGCTGTCGAGCATCGTGAGCGTGCGCCCGGCCTGACCGGTCCCGCACCGTGGCCGGTCGGGCCGGGGCGACCGGCAGGGCCGGTAGACTCGTCCGTTATGGCTGACGGCCCCCTCATCGTCCAGAGCGACCGCACCGTGCTGCTCGAAGTGGCGCATCCCGACGCGGAGAACGCGCGGCACGAACTCGCGATCTTCGCCGAGCTCGAACGCGCCCCCGAGCACATCCACACCTACCGCGTGACGCGGCTGGGCCTGTGGAACGCCCGCGCCGCAGGCCACGACGCCGAGGACATGCTGGCGACCCTCGAGCGGTGGGCGAAGTTCCCCGTGCCGCCGTCGGTCTCCATCGACATCCGCGAGACGGTCGGCCGCTACGGGCGCCTGATCATCGAGCGCGACGACGAGGGCACCCTCATCCTGCGCTCGACCGACAAGGCCGTGCTCGCCGAGATCGCGCGGAACCGCCGCATCCAGCCGCTCCTCATCGCGCACCCGACGCCCGACACCTATGTCATCGACGCGTGGGCGCGCGGCCAGATCAAGCAGGAGCTGCTGAAGATCGGCTGGCCGGCCGAGGACCACGCCGGGTTCACGCCCGGCACCCCGCACGAGATCGAGCTGCACGAGGACGGCTGGACGCTGCGCCCGTACCAGCGCAAGGCCGTCGACATGTTCAGCGAGGGCGGATCGGGTGTCGTCGTACTCCCCTGCGGGGCGGGCAAGACGCTCGTCGGCGCCGCGGCGATGGCCGACACGAAGACGACGACCCTCATCCTCGTGACGAACACCGTCAGCGCCCGGCAGTGGCGCGACGAGCTGCTCAAGCGCACCTCACTCACACCCGAGGAGATCGGCGAGTACTCCGGCCAGTCCAAGGAGGTCAAGCCCGTCACGATCGCGACGTACCAGATCCTGACGGCGAAGCGGAAGGGCGAGTACGCCCACCTCGCGCTCCTCGACGCGCTCGACTGGGGTCTCATCGTGTACGACGAGGTGCACCTGCTGCCCGCCCCCGTGTTCAAGCTGACCGCCGACCTGCAGGCACGGCGGCGACTCGGCCTCACCGCGACACTGGTGCGCGAGGACGGCCGCGAGGGCGACGTATTCAGCCTCATCGGGCCCAAGCGGTTCGACGCCCCGTGGAAGGAGATCGAGGCGCAGGGCTTCATCTCGCCCGCGGTCTGCTACGAGGTGCGCATCGACCTGCCGGCATCCGATCGCCTCGAGTACGCGGCCTCCGCCGACGACGAGCGGTACCGCCTCGCGGCGACCGCGCACGCCAAGATCGACGTCGTCCGCGACCTCGTCGCCAAGCACCAGGGCGAGCAGATCCTCGTCATCGGGCAGTACCTCGACCAGATCGACGTGCTGTCCGAGGAACTCGGCGCACCCAAGATCACCGGCTCGACGCCCGTCGACGAGCGCGAAGAGCTGTTCGACGCGTTCCGGCACGCCCGCATCCCGGTGCTCGTCGTCTCGAAGGTCGCGAACTTCTCGATCGACCTGCCGGACGCCTCCGTCGCGATCCAGGTGTCGGGTTCGTTCGGGTCGCGTCAGGAGGAGGCGCAGCGCCTCGGGCGCCTCCTGCGTCCGAAGTCGAACGGGCACAAGGCGAGCTTCTACACGCTCATCGCCCGCGACACCGTCGACCAGGACTTCGCGCAGAACCGCCAGCGGTTCCTCGCCGAGCAGGGCTACAGCTACACGATCCTCGACGCCGACGACCTCCGCGCCGCCTGAGCGACGCGGAGGTTCGGCGTCAGTCCGACGATGAGGACGATCCGGATGCCCCGCCGTCGCCCGACGGGCCGCTGGTGTCCGACGACGAGCCCCGGTCCGAGGCGGTCGGCGTCGGGTCCGGGCTCGGCGCGGAGGCGGGGGCGGGCGCATACTCGCCCCATCGCGGGGCCTGGTGAGGCTCGAGCGGCGGCCCGGAGTACGGCTCGGCCGGCGGCGTCGGCTGCGGCTCGGGGACGAGAGGCGGCTGACCGTACACGGGAGGCTGCCCGTACACCGGCGGCTGCCCGTACACCGGCGGCTGCCCGTACACCGGCGGCTGCCCGTACACAGGCGGCTGCCCGTACACAGGCGGCTGGCCGTACATCGGCGGCTGGCCGTACACCGGCTGCTGCCCATACATCGGCGGCTGGCCGTACACAGGCTGCTGTCCGTAGATCGGCTGACCGTAGACCGGCGGAGCGTAGACAGGCTCGGGTGCGGGTGTCAGACGCAGCGTGCGACGACCGTCGCCGCGGCGCCACAGCCACTCCACGACCCCGACGTAGATGCCGATCATCACGAGTGACGACACCAGGCCGAGCACGGTCGTGTCGGTCGCGTTCGCGTCGCTGAGGCCGAAGACCGAGAACCCGAACGCGACGATGTTGTTGATCACGTGCAGCGCGATGGCCGCCTCGAGTCCCCCGGTCCGCCAGGTCAGCCAGCCCGCCGCGACGGCGAACGCGGCCACGCTCGTCTGCCCCAGCACGTCATACACGTGCCCGAAGACGAACAGCGGCACGGGCAGGAGAATCGCCCAGGCAGGATGCCGCAGCCAGCGCCCGACCGTCTGCATGAGGTAGCCACGGAAGACGTATTCCTCGGCGGTCGCCTGGAACGGGACGAGCAGCAGCACGACCAGGAGCGACGCGACGAACGACGGGTTGTCCTGCGGCGCGACCAGGTCACCGCTCGAGCCCTCCTCGACGGGGATCAGGAAGGTCAGCGCCGACACCACGATGTAGACCACGACGGCGGCACCGGTGCACACCAGCATCCATCGCCACCGCAGTCGACCCGCGACCGACGAGATGTGGCCGATCCGCTTGCCCGCGACGATCCACGAGGCGAAAAGGTACGACGGCCAGAGGATGGCGAGCGAGAGGAGGATGACCGCGAGCCCCACCGGATCGGTGACGTCCATGACCGTGAGCCGTCGCAGCATCACCTCGGCCCCGGCGCCGGGGTCCGCAGCGAACACGAGGATCCCGAAGACCAGCCCGATCAGGAGCGAGCCGACGAGGAAGAAGACGACACCGAGGATGCCGGTGACGAGCGGCACCCACCAGCCGCGGCGCTGGCGCGCGAAGACGAGCCGGTGGAATGCGAGACCGGAACCGGTCGCGTCGGCGGGAAGGGGCTGGGGAGGTCGGGGCTGCGAAACAGTCACCGTTCCATCCTGTCCCACGCCGGGCGGGGATCGTACCCTGAGGCGACCCGACGCCGGAATGTCCAGCAAACCGATGGATTCCGGTGCCAGTATGGGCTCATGACCGCTGCGCGAATCCTCGTCGTCGACGACGAGCCGAACATCCGGGACCTGCTGGTCACGAGTCTTCGGTTCGCCGGATACCAGGTCCGCGCCGTCGCGAACGGCGCCCAGACCATCTCGGCCGTCCTCGAGGAAGAACCCGACCTCATCATCCTCGACGTCATGCTGCCCGACATGAACGGGTTCAGCGTCACCAAGCGCCTCCGCGGCGCGGGCTACACCGCCCCCATCCTCTTCCTCACCGCGAAGGATGCGACCGAGGACAAGATCGAGGGCCTCAACTCCGGCGGCGACGACTACGTCACCAAGCCCTTCAGCCTCGACGAGATCGTCGCCCGCATCCAGGCGATCCTGCGCCGCACGATGCAGGCCGACGAGGACTCGATCATCAAGGCCGGCGAGATCACGATGGACCAGGACACGCACGACGTCCAGGTCGGCGACGTCTCGATCGACCTGTCCCCCACCGAATTCAAGCTGCTGCGCTACCTGATGCTCAACCCGAACCGGGTGCTGAGCAAGGCGCAGATCCTCGACCATGTGTGGGAGTACGACTTCAACGGCGACGCCGGCATCGTCGAGAGCTACATCTCCTACCTGCGCCGCAAGATCGACCCGCACTCCTCCGAGCCGCTCATCCAGACCAAGCGCGGTTTCGGATACATGCTGAAGGCCGACCGCACCGCCTGAACGGAGGCGCCCCCTGGGCCCGACCGAGAAGCAGGACCGCGTCACCCGGTGGTGGCGCGGCCTCAGTCTGCGCGCGAAGGTCACCGGCGTCACCGTCAGCGTCCTCGCCTTCGGGATGATCGGCGCCGGCGTCGGCACGATGATCTTCCTGCGCAACGCGCAGCTGAACGCGGTCGACCAGTCGCTCACCCAGACGGTCACGACCGACATCGCGAGCAACCTCATGAACGTCGACCTCGACGACGGCGAGGCGACCTTCACCCCGATCGCGGCGGCGCCGACCGACTTCTCCGTCGCCGTCTACAGCGGCAAGGGCGACGGGCGGCTCCTCGCCGTCGCGGGCGGTGACTCCTCGCTCTCCCCGCCGGAGTTCCCTTCGACGTTCTCCCTCGATCAGACCGTCCTCAACGGGACGGCGCCCTTCGACCTCGCCTCGGCCGACGGCACCGTCCGCTACCGCGCCAGCGTCGACACCCTGCCGATCCCCGGCTCCCGGGATTACTACACGCAGCTGGTGGCACTGCCCCTGAACGACGTCAACCGCACCGTCGCCAACTACATCGGCATCTACACGGCGCTCGCCCTCTTCACGATCCTCTGCAGCGCGGTCCTCACCCGCGGTCTCGTCACCCTCGCGTTCCGCGGTCTCGGGCAGGTCGAATCGACCGCCATGACGATCGCGAAGGGCGACTTCAGTCAGCGCATGAGCGACATCGCTCCCGGCACCGAGGTCGGGCGCCTGAAGACCGCGATCAACGTCATGCTCGACCGCATCGACGAGGCCCTCGGCGAGCGGGACTCCACGGTCGAGCGGATGCGGCGCTTCATCGGCGATGCGAGCCACGAACTGCGGACCCCGCTCGTGACCGTCCGCGGGTACGCCGAGCTCTACCGGATGGGGGCGATCCAGGACCCGGAGCAGACGGCGCAGGCCATGGAACGCATCGAGAAGGAGGCGATCCGGATGGGGGCCCTCGTCGAGGACCTCCTCGCCCTCGCGCGCCTCGACGAGCAGCGCGACATCGCCGTCGTCCCGGTCGACCTCCGGCCCATCGCCCGCGACGCCGCCCTCGACGCCCGCGCGGCGGCGCCCGATCGCGAGGTCACCTTCACCGGGCAGGCGCCGAGCTCGGCGATCCCCCTCGCCATGCTCACCGAGCCCGACCCGGCATCGCCCAAGCGCCGCGGCGGACCGATCGCCGGCGCCGGACGACTGCTGCGCCGACGGGGCCGAGCGGATACCCCGCCCCCCGCACTGGAGACCTCGCCGATCGTCGTGCCCGTCGTCCCCGCCACCCCGGCGCCGATCGTGCTCGGCGACGAGAACCGCATCCGGCAGGTCGTGGCGAACCTCCTCGGCAACGCGCGCCGCTACACCCCCGAAGGCTCGCCGATCGAGCTCTCCGTCGGCGCGGACCTCGAGACCGCGCGCGGCTGGATCGCGGTCGCCGATCACGGTGAGGGCATCCCGGAGCAGATCCGCGCCAAGATCTTCCAGCGCTTCTGGCGCGCGGACTCCTCGCGCACCCGCGAGACCGGCGGGTCGGGGCTCGGACTGTCGATCGTCGCGTCGATCGTGGCGACCCTGCAGGGCACGATCGAGGTGACCGACACCCCCGGCGGCGGCGCGACGTTCACGGTGTGGCTGCCGCTCGCGGTCGACCGGGCGACGGCCGGCGCCGCACTCGATCTCGCAACCCAGCCGCTGCCGCGCGCCCCGCGAGAGGATGCCTGACGCCTCCTCCCCAGGCACGCGCCTTCCGCCGGCGTCCCCAGGGCCGCGGCCTGCTCGCGGATCGCTCCTGCCCGGCTCCTAGCGTGGCGGCATCCGATCGAAAGGAACCGCGATGTCCACCTTCACCGTCGACAGTGACGCCGTCCTCGCCGCCACCAGCACGATCCGTGCGACGGGCGACCGTGTCCAGTCCGAGACCACCGCGATGCTCGGGCACCTGACCCAGCTGCAGGGGTCGTGGACAGGGAGCGCGTCGGTCGCCTTCCAGTCCGTCGTCGAGCGCTGGCGCGCAGCGCAACGCGAACTGGATGCCGCGCTCGCCGACATCAGCACGGCGCTCGGCGCGGTCGGTCAGCAGTACGCGCAGACCGAGATGGCCGCGGCCAGCATGTTCCGCTGACCGTCGGCGGACGACGAAGGGCCCCTCCCGAAGGAGGGGCCCTTCGTGCTGACGAGACGTCTCCCGCCCGTCAGGACGCGTCTTCGTCTTCCTCCGCGTTGAAGTGGGACGCGGTGTCGCTGTGCCCGGCGGCGACGCCGTCCGGATCGGCGGGGATGGTGCCGTCCTTGCCGAGACCTCCGGGCTTCTCGGTCCCGTCGCTGTCCGAACCGTTCCGCGGGGGCGCGTCGTCGGCGTGGGCGGCGGAGTCATCGTGGTCTGTCATGGGAACCTCCTCGAATCGACGTGACGGCCCGTGCGACGCTGCGCGATGACGACCACCACTGCTGCGTGCTCGACGCCTGGACCCAGACTCGTCCGCTTCGACCGAGAAGGATGCCCCCTTGACTTCTGCATGAGACTCTGCGGAAGCCTGGGCCGTAGCCGGACGACGAAGGGCCCCTCCCGGAGGAGGGGCCCTTCGTGAGCCGTTCAGCGGTGGATCAGAAGTCCATGCCACCGGTCGGGTCGCCTGCCGGCGCCGCGACCTTCTCGGGCTTGTCGGCGACGACGGCCTCCGTGGTCAGGAACAGACCTGCGATCGACGCGGCGTTCTGCAGCGCGGAGCGCGTGACCTTGGCCGGGTCGATGATGCCCGCGGCGAACATGTCGACGTACTCGCCCGTGGCGGCGTTGAGGCCCTGGCCCGCGGGGAGCTCGGCGACCTTGTTCGACACGACACCGGGCTCGAGACCGGCGTTCAGCGCGATCTGCTTCAGGGGAGCCTGGATGGCCACCTTGACGATGTTCGCGCCGGTCGCCTCGTCGCCCTCGAGCTCGAGGCTCGCGAACGCCTTCTCGCCGGCCTGGATCAGCGCGACGCCACCACCGGGGACGATGCCCTCCTCGACGGCCGCCTTCGCGTTGCGGACGGCGTCCTCGATGCGGTGCTTGCGCTCCTTGAGCTCGACCTCGGTGGCCGCACCCGCCTTGATGACGGCGACGCCGCCGGCGAGCTTGGCGAGGCGCTCCTGCAGCTTCTCGCGGTCGTAGTCGCTGTCGGTGTTCTCGATCTCGCGACGGATCTGGGTCACGCGACCCTCGATCTGCGACGCGTCACCGGCACCCTCGACGATCGTGGTCTCGTCCTTGGTGATGATGACCTTGCGCGCACGGCCGAGCAGGTCCAGGGTGGCGTTCTCGAGCTTGAGACCGACCTCCTCGGTGATGACCTGGCCACCCGTGAGGATCGCAATGTCCTGCAGCTGAGCCTTGCGACGGTCGCCGAAGCCGGGGGCCTTGACGGCAGCCGACTTGAAGATGCCGCGGATCTTGTTGAGCACGAGGGTGGCGAGAGCCTCACCCTCGACGTCCTCGGCGATGATCAGGAGCTCCTTGCCGTCCTGGATCACCTTGTCGACGACGGGCAGAAGGTCCTTGATGTTCGAGATCTTCTGGTTCGCGATCAGGATGTAGGGGTCCTCGAAGACCGCTTCCTGACGCTCGGCGTCGGTGACGAAGTAGGGGTTGATGTAGCCCTTGTCGAAGCGCATACCCTCGGTGAGCTCGAGCTCGGTGCCGAAGGTGTTGGACTCCTCGACGGTGACGACACCCTCCTTGCCCACCTTGTCGATGGCCTCGGCGATGAGCTCGCCGATCTCGGGGTCGGCAGCCGAGATGGATGCCGTCGCCGCGATCTGGTCCTTGGTCTCGATCTCCTTGGCGCCGGCGAGCAGCTCGTCGGAGAGAGCCTTGACGGCCTTCTCGATGCCCTTCTTGAGGGAGATCGGGTCGGCACCGGCCGCGACGTTGCGCAGACCCTCGCGCACGAGCGCCTGAGCGAGGACCGTGGCGGTCGTCGTCCCGTCACCGGCGACGTCGTCGGTCTTCTTCGCGACCTCCTTGACGAGCTCCGCGCCGATCTTCTCGTACGGGTCGTCGAGCTCGATCTCCTTGGCGATCGACACGCCGTCGTTCGTGATCGTGGGAGCGCCCCACTTCTTCTCGAGCACGACGTTGCGGCCACGGGGGCCGAGGGTCACCTTGACGGCGTCGGCCAGGGTGTTGAGGCCGCGCTCGAGGCCGCGGCGGGCCTCCTCGTCGAAAGCGATGATCTTTGCCATAAGTGTGTCGTCCCTCCCGGACGTGAGGTTCAGTACCGTGCCCCCAGGGACTGGGAGCGGGATAGTTCTGGCACTCAGGATGAGTGAGTGCTAAATCATTCTGGCACTCGACCCTAGGGAGTGCAAGCCGCGCGACGCCGTCGCCACGCTCGACGGCGAGCACCTGTACGTCGTCGCTCTGACGACCGACGACGGCGGCATGAGCCCCGGACTCTGCCTCACCACACTCGAGCATCTCCATGCCCGACGACGACGCGGACGACTGGTTCGAGGAACACATCGACGTGCTCATCGCGGCGCTCGCAGCCCTCCGGGAGGAGCGCGCGGACGCGCTGCACGGTGTCACCCTCTTCGTGTCGGTCACCGACCGCGATGCGTCCGAGTCCAACGAGAACCGCTCCGCCGCGGAACTCAACCCGCCCGAGCTGAGCGGGCTGTTCCTCGCCCGCTACGCGGGCTGACCGACCGGCGTCAGGCGACGACGCGGACGGATTCGGCCTGCGGGCCCTTCTGCCCGGTCCCGACGGTGAACTCGACGGCCTGACCCTCTTCGAGCACGCGGAACCCCGACATCTCGATGTTCGAGTAGTGGACGAAGACATCCTGTCCGTCGCCGAGCGTGATGAAGCCGAAGCCCTTCTCGGCGTTGAACCACTTGACGGTTCCCTGGGTCATGCGCATCTCCTGAAGCTGTGGGACACTCGAAATGCTAGCCACGGCCCCCTGCCGGATCCGGCGGTTCCCGGCTTTGTTGACACTTCCGAACCCAAGTGTTTACGGCGGCGAAACACGCGACGGCCGAGCCGCCACGGACGGGCTCACTCCGAGCCGAAATCGATCCCGACGATCACCACGAGCTGGGATCGCGGGTCACCGCCGGCGCTCGCCGTCTCGGGCGGCGCGACGACCTGATAGGTGTCGTCGAGGGAGACCTCGGCGCCGCCGATCGCGTCGGCCAGACCGCGGGCCGCAGCCTCGTCGGCGGTCGTGCCGTAATAGACGGTCGTGGTCGCGAAGTCGTCGGAGCTGGCGTTGCTCTCCTGGACGTCCGCCTCCGCCCACCCGGCGGCGATCACGTCCTGGCGGACGGCGTCACCCAGCGCGGCGTCGGGGGTCGCGTTCAGCACGAGCACCTCGTACGACGTGTCCACCTGCGGTGCGACCACCTGCGACGACGAACCGGGCGCCGAACGGGCGTTGAAGTCCAGTCGACCGGTTGCGAACAGGGTGCTGAGCACCCCCGCCGCGACGATGGCGACGGTGGCCACGACGGACCACAGCACGATGACGCCGACGCGCAGCCGGGGCGTCTCGGCGCGGTGCGCCCCGATCCGAGCAGGACGGGCCGGGAGGTCGTCGAAGCGATCCTTCACTGCGGAGCGCGCCGCGGTCTCGGACGGGTCCGCGGCGGTGGGCTGCTCTGGCTCGGGCGGAGAGGTCGGAGACGGCACCCGAGAATGCTACCGGGCGGATGCCGGGAGCACCCTGGAGCGGGTGCGCCGCTCCCGCTCCTGCGCAGTCTGCAGCCGCCGCAGACGGTGCACGAGGACCGGATCGTAGGCGACGGCATCCGCTGATTCGAGGATCCGCCCCAGCAGCTGGTAGTAGCGCGCAGGGGTCAGCGAGAGCTCGGCGCGCAGCGCCTCCTCCTTCGCCCCGGAGTGCCCGTGCCAGCGCGCCTCGAAATCGAGGACGGCGCGGTCGCGATCGGAGAGGGGCACTCCCCCACGGTACGACCGAGATCCGCCGACACCCCGGAACATCGGGGCGGTTCGTCCGGTTGAATATGTCGAGGGAAGGAAGAACACATGAGCTATCGCGTGGAGAAGACCGACGAGCAGTGGCGGGAGGAGCTGACGCCCGAGCAGTACGCCGTCCTGCGGCAGGCCGGGACGGAGCGCGCGTGGACGGGCGAACTCCTCGATGAGGACCGCGCCGGCCTGTACACCTGTGCCGCGTGCGGCGCAGAGCTGTTCCAGAGCGGCACCAAGTTCGACTCGCACTGCGGCTGGCCGAGCTTCTACGAGTCGGTCCGCCCGGAGGCCGTCGAGCTCATCGAGGACCGCAGCCACGGCATGGTGCGCACCGAGGTGCGCTGCGCGAACTGCGGCTCGCATCTGGGGCACGTGTTCCCCGACGGTTTCGGCACCCCCACGGGCGACCGTTACTGCATGAACTCGCTGTCGCTGTCGTTCACCCCGAAGAACGACTGACCTCCGGGGCATCGCCCCGCTTGCAGGCCGCGCCGACACCGTCAACCCCGGTGTCGGCGCGGCTTCATGCGTTTAGCGTTGCCTCGAGCGCGGTGAGGGACGCCGCGGTCGGAGGATGCACATGCCCGACACCACCGACCACGCAGACGACCTGCTGGGCGGCCGTTACCGTCTCGGTGAGACGCTCGGCCGCGGCGGCATGGCCGACGTGTACCGCGGCGAGGACGTCGTCCTCGGCCGAGAGGTCGCGATCAAGGTTGTGCGCTCGGGGGCCGACGGAGTCGCCGCCGACAGCCGTGCGCGCGGCGAGGTCAGCGTGCTGGCGGCGCTCAACCACCCGTCGCTGGTGACGCTCTACGACGCGCAACTCGACGCGGATCCGCCGTACCTCGTGATGGAGCTCGTCGAGGGACCCACCCTCACGACGCGCATCGCCCGGTCTCCGTTGACCCCGTCTGCGGCGGCGACGATGGCCGCCGAGCTCGGCGAAGCCCTCCACGTCGCACACGGCGCCGGCGTGGTGCACCGCGACGTGAAGCCATCCAACGTCCTGCTCGCACCGTCTCCCCTCCCCGATCACGAGTTCCGCGCCAAGCTCGCCGATTTCGGCATCGCATATCTCGTCGACACCGCACGGGTGACGAACCCCGGCGAGGTGATCGGCACCGCCGCCTACCTTGCTCCCGAGCAGGTACAGGGCGTCGATCCGGCACCGCCCGCCGACGTCTACGCCCTCGGCCTGGTCCTGATCGAATCCCTGACAGGGAAACGGGCCTTCCCCGACGCGGCCGGCGTCGCCACCGCCCTCGCCCGACTCGAGGCCCCACCGGAGATCCCTGCGGAGCTCGACCCGGAATGGCGGGACCTGCTGCGCGACATGACGCGCATCGACCCGGCCGAGCGGCCCACGGCCCTCGACGTCGCGATGCGCGCACGCGCGCTCGCCGCGACCACGTCCGACGCCCGCACCGAATCGCTTCCCGCGGCCGGCGCGGTGGCCGCCGGCAGCGCCGGCGCAGCGATGGCGGCGGGCTCTGTCGACCATGCTCCGGATGCGGCGACCGAGGCTCTCCTGCCCGCCGGGGCCGCCGCGACCGACGCCGCTCCCCCTCCATCCACGCCCGCGACGGCCCCCACCAGTGTGCTGGCGGCCGCCTCCAGCGCTTCGCCTGCAGCCGAGGCGACCCGCACCATCGACGCGGCGCCCGCCCCGGCAGCCCCTGCCGAGGGCCAGCCGGCCGAACGCCGGCCCCGCCGACGGTCACGGCGCCGAGCGACGGTCTGGATCACCGCGGCCGCCGCGGCGGCGCTCGTCGCCGGGACCGGCGGCATCCTGGCCCTCACCGCCGACGGCGACGAGGTAGCTCCCCCCGACCCCGCTCCCGTCACCGACCCGACCCCGAACGTCAGTCCGACCGCCCCGGTCGCCGAGGACGAGGCCCCCGACGAGGTCGACACCGTGAGCGACACGGACACCACGGACGAGCAGGAGACGACACCGACGCCCGAGGTGACCACCGAGGCGCCCGACGAGGAGGCGACACCGGACGAGGGCGCCACGGAGCCGGCGGAGGAGACGGCCCCGGCCGAGGGCGCCACCGACGACGAGGGCACCGTCGAGGGCGGCGGCACGGCCCCCGTCGAGCCGAGCCCCGCACCCACTGATGACGCCGTCACCGAGCCCGACCCGGCCGACAGCCCCGCTCCCGCCGAACCGTCGCCCGCCCCGACCGGCTGACCGCGTCAGCGCCGGACGGGCCAGAACGCGGCGACGAACACCGACGCCAGTCCGATGACGACCGTGACGGCTTCGATGACGACCCCCGGTCCGGCCGGCGCAGGCCAGAGCACATCGAGAGCCAGTGACGCGAGGAGCTGCCCCGACACCGCGGCCAACCCGAACAGGAGCACCCCCGTGCGGGCCACGAGCGCGGCCGACAGCACGATGTAGGCCACGCCGACCGCACCGCCGAGGTAGAGCCACGGCTCCGAGGGCAGCGGCGCCGGTGGTCCGTCGACGATCGTCACGACGACCGCCAGCACCGCCAGGATCGCCGTCCCCAGCGTGAAGTTCACAAGCGTCGCCGTCACCGGGGTCCCGACGCGCACCCGCAGCCGGCCGTTGGTCGCCTGCTGCCAGGCGAGCCCCGCTCCGACGACGACGGGGAGCACGACCATCCAGACGGGCACGCCCGCCAGCCCGTCCCCCGAGACCAGCACCACGCCCACCGCGGCCAGGGCGAGCGCGCCGCCGACCAGTCGCGGCACCGTGACGGCGACGACCCCGCCGGGCCCGTACCCCACCCGGTCGAGGATCAGCCCGCCCACCGTCTGCCCTGCGACGATGCCGACCGTGAACAGCGACACCCCCACGATCCCGACGGCGACGGCCTGCGTTCCGACTGTCAACGCTCCCGCGGCGCCGCCCACCAGCATCCACCACGGAATGCTGCGCTCGCGGATGCCGCGGCTCAGCAGGACCGCACCGCGACGCCCACCCGGGGTCAGCACCGAGACGAGCGCGATCAGCAGCAGACCGCTGCCGAACGAGATGACGGCGGCCACCATGGCGTGCTCGAGACGCACACCGAGCTGACCGTTGATGCGCGCCTGGACGGCGGTGAGGACGCCGACCGTCACCGCACCCACCAGGGCGGGCGCCAGCGAGGTCCGCGCGGACGCACTCGTCACGCGAGCCGGCTCAACCGAACAGCGCGGCGGCTTCTTCGTAGCGGTGCGCCGGCACGGTGTGGAGCGATCCGAGCGCCTCCGCGAAGGGCACCCGGACGATCTCGGTGCCCTGCATGGCGACCATCTGGCCCCATGCGCCGTCGACGACGGCGTCCGCGGCGTGCAGGCCCAGACGTGTCGCGAGGACACGGTCGAAGCCCGACGGCGAACCGCCGCGCTGGATGTGGCCGAGGACGGTCGCGCGAGTCTCGATGCCCGTGATCCGCTCGATCTCAGGGGCGAGGATCTCGCTGATGCCGCCGAGGCGGGGGCGGTTGAAGGCGTCGAGCCCCTTGTCGCTGTACGCCTCGTCCATGCCGGTGAGGGTGAAGCCCTCCGAGACGACCACGAGCGGCGCACGACCGCGGTCGTGGGCCTTCTGGACCTGCTCGGCGATCTCGTCGATCGACATCGGGTGCTCGGGGATGCAGATGACGTGCGCGCCGGCCGCGATCCCGGAATGCAGGGCGATCCAGCCCACGTGTCGACCCATCACCTCGGCGACCATGCATCGCTGGTGCGAGTCACCGGTCGTCCGCAGGCGGTCCATCGCCTCGGTCGCGATGTTCACCGCCGTGTCGAAGCCGAACGAGTAGTCGGTGGCGTGGAGGTCGTTGTCGATGGTCTTCGGCACACCCAGGACGTTGATGCCGTCCTTGTGCAGCCGGTCGGCCGCAGCCAGGGTGCCCTCGCCGCCGATTGCGACGATGCCGTCGAGACGGTGGCCGTACAGCGTCTTCGAGATGTTCTCGGCGCCGCCGCGCGGGCCCTCGTAGGGGTTCGTCCGGCTCGTGCCGAGGATCGTCCCGCCGACCTTGGACAGACCCTTCACCTCGTGGCGCGTGAGCGGGAAGAAGTCACCGTCGACCACGCCGCGCCACCCGTCGCGGATGCCCACGAACTCGATGTCGTACGTGGTCGTGCCCTTCAGCACGATGCCCCGGATGACGGCGTTCAGTCCTGGACAGTCGCCGCCGCTCGTGAGGATACCGATCTTCATGAGGGGTCCTTAAGTGATCTCGGGTTGGTGCTGGGGGCGACGCTGCCTCGATGACACTATCGCCGCGACGGCGTCGCCTGCCAGCCGAGCGGGCTCAGGCGGCGCCGAGCGCCTGCCGGAGCAGGTGCATGAGCGCGGACAGCTGCACGGAGTCGCTCGAGGTCGGGTCGACCGCGTCGCCGTCGAGGGCGCGCTGCGCGAGACCCTGCTTACTGTCGATGAGCTCGGCGATCTTCGTGTCGATCGTGTGCGCCGCGATGATTCGCCACGCCGTGACCGGCTCGCCCTGACCGATGCGGTGCACGCGGTCGATCGCCTGCGTCTGCTCGGCGGCCGTCCAGCTGAGCTCGGCGAGCACGACGTTCGAGGCGGCCTGCAGGTTGAGACCGACACCGGCCGCCGTGAGCGAGCACACCGCGATGGCGACGTCGGGGTCGCCGTTGAACGCGTCGATCGCCTGCTGGCGGACGGGCGTCGTCTGGTCGCCGCGGATCGAGACGGTGCGGAGCCCCGCCGACGCGAAGTGCGCCTCGGCGGCATCCATCACGTCGATGTGCTTGGCGAAGAAGACCACCTTGCCGACCGAGCGCTGCAGCTGCACGGCGTAGTCGGCGGCGAGCTGCGCCTTCGCCTGACCGATGCGGCGGACCATCGTGAACACGTTCTCGGAGCCGGAGCCGGCGGCCTTGGCCTCTTCGAGCTCGCCGTGCGCGACGAGGCGCACGATGTCCTCGTCGACGTCGCCGCGGACGACGCGGTCGCCGCGCGCTTCGATGATGCGGCGGTACTTCGCCGCCAGACGCTCCCCGAGCTCCCGCTCGGCGGCGCGGATGGAGCGGCCGTACTCGTCGTCGAGCTCGACGGGGAGGTCGGCGACGAGCTTGTCGGGGAGGTCGGCGGCGACGTCCTTCTTCTTGCGCCGCACGATGCCCATCGAGATGACGGCGGAGCGGGCCTCGGGGTAGAACGCCTTGTCCGCGGGGGTGAGGCCGGTCTCGTCGAGGCGCGCCATCAGCTCGGGACCGGGCTTCTCGCCGTTGGTCCAGCCGAGGAAGCGCCAGATCGCGTCGAAGTCCTCGACGTCGTTGATGAGCGGGGTACCCGTCAGTGCGAGCAGCAGCGGATCGCGCACCTGCTCGCGGATACGCGAGGCGAGCGCGAGCACGTTGCGCGAGCGCTGCGAGGTCAGGTTCTTGATGAAGTGGGCCTCGTCGACGACCATGCCCTTCAGCCCGATCGAGCTGAGCCAGGACAGGTGGCGATCGAGGATCTCGTAGTTGACGATGAAGACGTCCGCGAAGGCATCCATCGTCTCGCCGTCACCCTGGATGACGGTCGCGCGACGTTGCGGGGTCCACCGCTCCACCTCGCGCGCCCAGTTCATCTTCACGACGTTGGGGACGACGACCAGCAGCGGGTAGGCGTCGGCGACGGATGCCGCGAGCACCGACTGCGCCGTCTTGCCGAGACCCGGCTCGTCGGCCAGCAGGAAGCTGCGGTGCCCCGTGCGGACGGCCTCGAGGAACCGCGACTGGTGCGGCATGACGTCGAGCCCCTTGGGCGAGATGCGGTCGAACTCGGGGACGGGCGGCAGGTCCATGGACGCGGCCCCTCCCCCGGCACCGGTCTCGAAAGCCTTGTACAGCGGGCCCATCAGCTCCCACCCGTCGAGCCGGCGGCGCGGCGTCGACACGGGCGCGCGAAGGGCGACGTCGGGGGCGAGGAAGGGGTTGGCCTCCTTGCGGGCCTCGACCTGCGGCGGCACCACCTGACGGTCCGCGATCGCCTCGGGGACGACGGGAGCCTGCACGGGCTTCGCGTCGGTGATGATGAGCTCGTCCTCGGGCAGCTCCGCCCCGGACTCGAGGAGCCAGTCACGACGCATGCGGCGCGCGACGGGCGACGTCGCCTGATCGACCTCGAGCAGCTGGATGAGGGAGGTGTCGCGGGCCGCGGTCTTGGCGAGGATCGTCGCGACGCCGTCGAGGCGCTTGAGCAGCTCGGCGCGCGCACCGTCGGCGATGTCGGACGCCGCCTTCACGCGGGCGCGCTCCTCGCGCACGAGGAAGGCGATCACCTGGAACTTGACGCGGTTGGTCGGCCCGAGCTTGCCCCGCTGGGCCTTGGCCTCGACCTCGCGCACCTTCCGGGCGAGGATCGGGATGAGGGGTGCTTCGTCGTCTCGGCGCGACGATGATCCCCGACGACGCCGAGCGGCGGTCTTGGGGGCGGTGGCTGCCGTGGTCGGCATGCTCCTCCTGAGCGTGACACCGGCGGATGCCGGCGAGCGTCGTGCGAGACGACGGTCTTCGAGGCCGCGACGTCGGTCGCGGCGCGGATGTGGTCCCCGGGTCGTCACGGCTGCGGGTACTCGCTTCTGCGAGCTGCGGCGACGGGACGGGCCCTTCCCCGCCATTCTAGCGCGTCGCGGTCCCGGGCTCCCACCGCGACTCGGCGGTGCCGCGCGCGGTGCCGCGTACGCTGGTGTCATGCCCACCGAACGCGAACTCGCCGCCACCATCGACCACGCGATCCTCAAGCCGGAGCTCACCCGCGCCGACGTGGACGCCGAGCTCGACATCGCCGCGGAATGGGGTGTGTTCAGCGTCTGCGTGCGCCCGAGCGACATCCCCCACGCCGTGGCCCGCCTCGACGGCACCGGCGTCGCGGTCGGCACGGTCATCGGGTTCCCGCACGGCACCACCTCGACCGCCGCGAAGGTGGCCGAGACGCGACAGGCGATCGCCGACGGCGCGAGCGAGGTCGACATGGTCGTCAACATCGGCGCGCTGCGCTCGGGCTTCGACGACGTCGTGGTCGAGGACATCCGCGCGGTCGTCGCGGCGGCGGAGGGCCGCGTCACGAAGGTCATCCTCGAGACGGCCCTGCTCGACGACGAGCAGATCGAGCGCGGCAGCCGCCTCACCGAGGCCGGCGGCGCCCACTTCGTGAAGACCTCGACCGGGTTCGCCGGCGGTGGGGCCACGATCCCCCACGTCCAGCTCATGCGTCGCACCGTGGGTGCAGGCGTCGAGGTGAAGGCCTCCGGCGGGGTGCGCAGCTACGCCGACGCGATCGCGATGCTCGAGGCCGGCGCGACCCGCCTCGGCACGAGCGGCAGCGCCGTCATCCTCGGCGAAGCGCGTCGCATCGACGCCGGCGACGAGGCGACCGGAGCGGTCGACTCCGGCTCGTACTGACCGGCGCGGCTCGCCCCGCGCCGCTCGGACTCAGGCGCCGGGCTGCAGCGCCGCCCGCACCTCGGCGACGTCGGCATCCATCCGCTCGATGAGGGCCTCGATGCCCTCGAAGCGGACCATGCCGCGGATGCGGGCGGTGAACTGCACCTGCACCGTGTGGCCGTAGAGGTCGAGGCCGGTCTCATCGAGGACGTACGCCTCGACCTGACGCCGGGGAACGTCGTCGAAGGTGGGGTTCGTGCCGACCGAGACGGCGGCCGGGTATCGCGTCGCGGCGCGGACGCGCCCGGCATCCGTCCCCTCGTCGATCAGCCAGCCGGCGTACACGCCGTCGGCGGGGATGAACCCCTCGGCATCCGTCGACAGGTTGGCGGTCGGGTAGCCGAGCTCGCGACCGCGCTTGAGCCCGTGGACCACCTCGGCGCGGACGGCATGGGGGCGCCCCAGCAGGCGGGCGGCGTCCTCCACCTGGCCGGCGGCGAGCATCTCGCGCACCCAGGTCGACGAGACCCGGCGTCCGCCGCCCTGGACGTCGCCCACGACGTCCACCGTGAACCCGTGGGTCTCGCCGAACGTCGTGAGGAAGGCGGGATCACCCGCTCCGCCGCGTCCGAAGCGGAAGTCGACCCCCACCATGACGCACACCGCGTGCAGGGCGTCGACGAGGATGCGCTGCGCGAACTCCTCGGGCGCGAGCGCGGCGAGTTCCTCGTCGAAGCGCAGCACGAGCACCGCGTCGACACCGGCCTCGGCGAGCAGGGCGATCTTCTGATCCACGCTCACGAGGGGTTCGGGGCAGCGGTCCGGTCGCAGCAGGGCGAGCGGGTTGCGGTCGAATGTGACGGCGACCACGCGTGCGCCGTCGTCCATCGCGGCCACGCGCGCGCGGTCGATGACGGCGCGGTGCCCCGAGTGCACGCCGTCGAACTTGCCGATCGCGACGACACTCGGGCCGAAGCCGGCGGGCACCTCGGCGGGATCGCGGAAGACGATCACGCGGCGCCCTCCGCGGCGGCACGGGCGTGCCGGTGGGTGATGAGCCACCAGAGCCCCAGAAAGGGCAGCACGAGCGGGACGAGGACGTATCCGATGCCGTACCCCGACCACACCGTGGGGTGGTCGAAGAGCTCGGGATGCGTCAGCGAGAGCGTCCCGACGACGAGCACACCCACGAGTTCGAAGACGATCGCCGCCCACGCGACGCGGTACCACCGCTCGGACGCGCTGAACACGAGCGCGAGGGTGGCGAGGATGTAGACGAGCGCGGCGAGGGCCGACAGCGAGTACGCGAGCGGTGCGTCGTCGAACTCGCGGACGATCTGCACGAACGAACGACCCGTCGCGCCGAGGGCCATGATCGCGTAGACGACCACGAGCACACGGCCGACACCGGTCATCCGACGCGGGGAGGCGGCCGACGGAGCGGTCGAGGTCGGCGCGGTCTCAGGCATGGCCCCTCAATCCTACGACCGCCGCGGACGCGGCCCGGCCGGGGTCAGGCGACCTGCACCGTCCAGATGACGTTCATGCGCCAGATCATGATGGCGATCGCGAACGCGGCGACCCCCATGACGACCGTGCTCCAGCGACCGCGTTCGATGAGCGCCCAGGCGACCGCGGCCGGCGGGATGAGGACCGCCGAGACCAGGTAGACCCAGAACTCCAGCAGGTCCCCCGTCGGCGGGTTGCCGGCGAGCGGGGCGATGATCGCGATCACGACCTGCACGATGAGCAGCAGAAGGACGAGCGCCTGCGTACCCACGGAGAGATCGCTCGGGCGACGGCCGGCGAGACCCAGCACGGTGCACAGCAGACCCGCCGCGCACGCGACGGCGATCTGGACGACGGTGAACCACGCGATCATGGCTGCTCCTCGGGCATGTTCATGAGGCTCTTGACGTCGTCGCCGCGACGGCCGACGATCCCGACGAGCGCACCGTCGGGCGCGATCGCGGCGGGTGTGTCGGTCGGCAGGCGGTCCGCCGCCCCGACCAGACGCTTGCCGTGACGGAGGTCGCGCGCCTCGTCGGCGGTGACCGCGAAGGTGCCGAGAAGGGATGCCGCGACACCCGCGGCATCCTGCAGCGGGATGTCTTCGGTCAGCTCGGTGACGGCGTCGGCAACGTCGAACGGACCGATCCGCGTGCGCCGGAGCGCTGTGAGGTGCCCGCCCACGCCGAGGTCCGCGCCGAGGTCGCGGGCGAGGGCCCGGATGTACGTGCCGCTCGAGCAGTCCACGACCACGTCGACGTCGACCACGTCGCCGTCCCGACGGATGCCGCGCACCTCGAACCGGCTGATCACGACGTCCCTCGCCTTCAGCTCGACCTGCTCTCCGGCGCGCGCGAGGTCGTACGCGCGGCGCCCGCCGACCTTGATCGCCGAGACGGTACTGGGCACCTGCGAGATCGGTCCGGACAGGGCGCGGATGCCGCGGTGGATCGCGTCGTCGGCCACACCACCGGCAACCGTTCGTGCGGTCTCGACACCGTCGGCGTCGTCGGAGTCCGTCGTGACACCCAGGCGGATGGTGGCCTCGTAGGTCTTGTCGAGTCCGACGACGTAGGTGAGCAGCCGCGTGGCGTGACCGACGCCCAGGACGAGCAGCCCGGTCGCCATCGGGTCGAGGGTGCCGGCGTGGCCGATCTTGCGGGTGTTCAGGGCGCGGCGCGCCCGCGCCACGATGTCGTGGCTCGTCACGCCGCCCGGCTTGTCGACGAGGAGGATCCCGCCGCTCCCCTGGCTCTGCTGCATGGCTTCCAGCCTAGGCTGGAGCGGTGCCCGACCTCGCCTCGCCGCTCATCGCGTGGTACCGCGAGAACGCCCGCGACCTGCCCTGGCGGCGCGACGGCTTCGGCGCGTGGGGCACGCTCGTCAGCGAGTTCATGCTGCAGCAGACGCCCGTGTCGCGGGTCGTCCCGCGGCTCGAGGAGTGGCTCGCGCGCTGGCCCACCCCCGCCGACCTCGCGGCCGCTCCCCCGGCCGACGCGGTGCGGCTGTGGGCGAACCTCGGCTATCCCCGCCGGGCGCTGTGGCTGCACCGCGCGGCGACGCAGATCCGGGACCGGCACGACGGCGTCGTCCCCCGCAACGTGGACGCCCTGCTCGCCCTCACCGGGATCGGCGACTACACGGCCCGCGCGGTGGCAGTGTTCGCGTACGGGGACCGGCATCCGGTCGTCGACACCAACACCCGTCGCGTCCTGGCGCGCGCCGTCGACGGCCGGTCGCAGCCCGGACCGCCCGCGAAGGCGGACCTCGCGGCGATGGCGGCGATCCTCCCGGCGGACGACGAGGACGCCGCGGTCGTGAACGCCGCCGCGATGGAGCTTGGCGCGATCGTCTGCACGGCGCGTGCGCCGCGGTGCGAGGCGTGCCCGCTCGCGGCCGTCTGCGCCTGGCGGGCGGCGGGATGCCCCGACACCGGCGACGACCGGCGCAAGCAGGCGCGCTACGAGGGCAGCGACCGCCAGGCCCGCGGAGCGATCCTGAAGGCGCTGCGGGACGCCGAAGGCCACCCCGTCCCTGCGGACGAGGTGGCCTCGGAGTGGCCCGATGCCGCTCAGCGCGACCGGGCCGTCGACTCGTTGATCGCCGACGGGCTGGTGGAGGTCACGGACGGTGCCCTGCACCTGCCCCGCTGACCGGACCGCTCAGTCCTCCTCGTCGCTCTCGCGCGGCTTGACGTACGGGTCCGCCTCGCCGGCGTAGGTGCCGCCGGCTGCGGTGGCCGCCACGGCCGCGTCGCGCTCACGCGCCTCGCGCAGCAGGTCCTCGATGTGGCCGGCGTTCTCGGGCAGTCCGTCGAGGATGAACTCCAGCGACGGCGTGAGGCGCGTGCCGAGCTGTCGCCCGACCTCGCTGCGCAGCATCCCCGTCGCGGCCTTCAGCGCCGCAGCCGTGCCCTCGCGGGCCTCGTCGTCGCCGTAGACCGTGTAGAAGACCGACGCGTGCTGCAGGTCGCCCGTGACGCGCACGTCGGTGATCGTGACGAATCCGAGCCGCGGGTCGCGCAGCCCCTTCTCGAGGCGCTCCGCGATGAGCACGCGGATGCGGTCCGCCAACCGTGCCTGCCGTTCCCCGGCCATAGTCCTTCTCCTCTTGTTCTCCCCCGGCCGCGATCGGCTGACGGAGGAATTGCGGAGGACTCGGATGTCCGTCCGAGGCAATCGGGGTAGGGGCCCCGCTCTTGCCGAGGACGGACATCCGAGTCCGTAGCAACACCGTGGATCAGCCGCGCGGCTTCTCCACCATTTCGGTCGTCTCGATCTCGTCGCCGACCTGGATGTCGTTGTACTTGCCGAGGCCGATACCGGCTTCGAAGTCCGTACGCACCTCGGTGACGTCGTCCTTGAAGCGGCGCAGCGACTCGATGGCCAGGCCGTCGGCGATCACGACGCCGTCGCGAATGACGCGCGCCTTGGCGTTGCGCGTGATCGTGCCCGAGCGGACGATGACACCGGCGATGTTGCCGAACTTCGAGGAGCGGAAGACCTCGCGGATCTCGGCGACACCCGACTGCACTTCTTCGAACTCCGGCTTGAGCATGCCCTTGAGGGACTGCTCGACGTCGTCGATCGCGTTGTAGATGACCGAGTAGAACCGGACGTCCACACCTTCACGGGCGGCGCGCTCGCGGGCCTTCGTGTCGGGACGGACGTTGAAGCCGATGACGATCGCGTTGTCGATCGTCGCCAGGTTGATGTCCGACTCGGTGATCGCACCGACGCCGCGGTGGATGATGCGCAGCTGGACGCTGTCGTCGACCTCGATCTTGAGCAGGGACTCCTCGAGCGCCTCGACGGCACCGGAGACGTCACCCTTGATGATGAGGTTGAGCGACTCGACCTTGCCCTCTTCGAGAGCTCGCGTGAAGTCCTCGAGCGAGATGCGCTTGCGGGCCTTGGCCAGCTGGGCGTTGCGCTCGACCGCTTCACGCTTCTCGGCGATCTGGCGGGCCATGCGGTCCTCTTCGGTCACGATGAAGACGTCACCGGCGCGGGGCACGGAGTTCAGACCCTGCACCTGGACCGGACGCGACGGGTAGGCCTCGTCGACCGCATCGCCGTTCTCGTCGATCATGGCGCGGACGCGGCCGTACGCGGTACCCGCGACGATCGCGTCGCCGACACGGAGCGTTCCGGACTGGATCAGCACCGTGGCGACCGAACCGCGACCCTTGTCGAGCTTCGCTTCGATCGCGACACCGCGCGCCGCCTTGTTCGGGTTGGCCGTGAGGTCCAGGCCCGCGTCGGCGGTGAGGAGGACGGCATCCAGCAGTGCCTGGATGTTCGTGCCCTGACGAGCCGACACGTCGACGAACATGACGTCGCCGCCGTACTCCTCGGCCACGAGGCCGTACTCGGTGAGCTGCTGACGGACCTTCGCCGGGTTGGCGTCGGGCTTGTCGACCTTGTTGACCGCGACCACGATCGGCACGTTCGCCGCCTGGGCGTGGTTCAGCGCCTCGACCGTCTGCGGCATGATGCCGTCGTCGGCCGCGACCACGAGGATCGCGAGGTCGGTCACCTGCGCACCGCGGGCACGCATGGCGGTGAACGCCTCGTGACCCGGGGTGTCGATGAAGGTGATCGCGCGCTCGATGCCCTCGTGCTCGGTCCAGACCTGGTACGCACCGATGTGCTGCGTGATGCCGCCGGCCTCGCCTGCGACTACGTTGGTCTGGCGGATGGCGTCGAGCAGTCGGGTCTTACCGTGGTCGACGTGGCCCATGACGGTGACCACGGGAGGACGGATCTCGAGGTCGTCCTCGTTCTCCGCCTCCAGCTCGGCCTCGAGGTCGAGACCGAAGCCCTCGAGGAGCTCTTTGTCCTCGTCCTCGGGCGAGACCATCTGGATCTTGTAGCCGAGCTCCTCGCCGAGGATCTCGAACGTCGCCTCGTCCAGCGACTCGGTGGCCGTGGCCATCTCGCCGAGGTTGAAGAGGATCGTCACCAGGGTGCCGGGCTGGACGGTGTATCCGCGCAGTGCCTCGAGCTTGTCGGCGAAGTCCGCGATGGACGCGCCGCGGCGGAGCCGGATGACCTCGCCGTTGCCCTTCTGGACGTTGACGCCGCCGACGACGGGCGCCGACCGCATCTCGAATTCCTGCCGCTTCGCCCGACGCGACTTGCGCTGCTTCGACTTGCCGCCGCCCTTACCGAAGGCACCGGCGGTACCGCCGCCGGGTCCACGACCACGACCGCCGCCGCCACCGGGACGACCGGCGAAACCACCGGCCGGGGCGCCCGGACGCGGAGCGCCGAAGCCGCCGCCGCCGGGGCGACCGGGACCACCCGGACGCTGCTGGAACGGTGCACCCGGACGACCGCCGCCACCGGGACGACCGGCGCCGCCGGGACGCGGGGCACCCGGACGCGGGGAACCGGGACGCGGCGCCTGCGGGCGCGGGATGTTGCCGGGCGTCGGACGCTGGCCCATGCCCTGCGCCGAGGCGAAGGGGTTGTTGCCGGGGCGGGGGCCGGCGGGACGCTGACCCATACCCTGCGAGCTGGCGAAGGGGTTGTTGCCGGGGCGCGGAGCGCCGCCGGGACGCGGGGCCTGCGACGCGGGCTTCGCGGGAGCGGGGGCGCCCGGCTTGGGCGCACCGCCCTCGGGGGCCGACGGTGCGGGCTTCTCAGCGGCCGGCTGAGCGGGGGCCGCAGGCGCGGCGGGCTCGGGGGCCGGGGCGGGCTTGGGTGCCGACGGGCGGGGACCGGGGGTCGCACCGGATGTCGGGGCCTTCGCCGCGGGCTTCGCGGGCGCGGCGGCGGGTGCCTTCACGCCTTCCGCCTCGAGGGCGGCGCGGAGCTTGCGAGCCACGGGGGGCTCGATGGTGGATGAGGGGCTCTTGACGAATTCGCCGAGCTCCTTCAGCTTCGCGAGGGCGACCTTACTGTCGACGCCGAGCTCGGAAGCGATCTCGTGCACGCGTGGTTTTGCCACAATTCTCCTGTCTGGGGCCCGCCCCGGACAGGGCAGACCGTCATTCGCGGACGGGTCTCATTTCGAGCCGTTCACTTTGTGTCCATAGCCGTTCAGCCGTTTCGCTGGAGGGATTCTCTGGTGGTCCGCGCATCCAGTACCGCTGTGTCCAGCGGAGTGGATGCCCGTAGTGCGCGTCCGAATGCGCGCCGCTTGAGAGCGGTCGTCACGCAGGTGTCCGTGTCATGCACCCACGCGCCCCGACCCGGCAGGACGGCCTTCTCGTCGATGACGAGGGCACCGTCCCGGGCCACGATGCGGAGCAACGAGGACCGGGGGGCACGCGCGCGGCATCCCACGCACGTTCGAACAGGTTCCATCCTACCGCGTCAGGACTCGTCGAGAATGCTGTCGGGCTGGATGTCGATCTTCGCGCCGGTCAATTTCGCGGCGAGCCGGGCGTTCTGGCCTTCCTTCCCGATCGCCAGCGACAGCTGGTAGTCGGGGACGAGGGCACGCACGGCCTTCGTGGCCTGGTCGAGCACGAAGCTCGAGGTGACCTTCGCCGGCGAGAGGGCGTTCGCGACGAACTTCGGCAGGGTCTCGTCGTAGTCGACGATGTCGATCTTCTCGCCGCCGAGCTCCTCGGTCACCGCGCGCACGCGGCGGCCGAGTTCGCCGATGCAGGCGCCCTTCGCGTTGACGGCGGGGTCGTTCGCCTTGACGGCGATCTTGGTGCGGTGGCCGGCCTCGCGGGCGAGCGAGACGATCTCGACGACACCCGACGCGATCTCGGGCACCTCGAGGGCGAAGAGCTTGCGGACGAGACCGGGGTGCGTCCGCGAGACGGTGATCTGCGGCCCCTTGAGGCCCTTCGAGACCGAGGTCACGTAGACGCGCAGGCGGGAGCCGTGGGCGTAGTCCTCACCGGGGACCTGCTCCTCGGGAGGGAGGATCGCCTCGATCGTGCCGAGGTCGACGTGCACCATGCGCGGATTCGGGCCCTGCTGGACCACACCCGCGACGATGTCGCCCTCCTTGCCCTTGAACTCGCCGAGCACCGCGTCGTCGGCGATGTCGCGCAGACGCTGGCTGATGACCTGCTTCGCGGCGAAGGCGGCGATCCGGCCGAAGTCGTCCGGCGTGGACTCCTCCTCGCCGATGACGGCACCCTCCTCGTCGCGCAGCGGGATGTACACGGCGACGTGACCGGTCTTGCGGTCGAGCCGGGCGCGCGCGCCCTCGGGGAGTTCACCGTCGGGGGACGTGTGCTTCGCGTAAGCGGTCAGGATGGCCTGCTCGATGATCCGGACCAGTTCGTCGAACGGGATCTCCCGCTCGCGCTCGACAGTCCTCAGCAGCCCCAGGTCGATGTCCACAGGTGCCTCCCTTTTCAGTTGCTCAACACGGCGCCGCGATCACGCCCGGTCTCCCGGTGCGTCGCGGCATCCCGTCAACGTTACCCGATCGGATCGCGGGCGACCTGAGAAGATCGACGGATGACCGATGCCGTGGAGGATGTCGCACAGACCGTGCGCCGCTCCCCCGTCGCGCGCATCCTGGCCCGCGGCGGGTACGCCGCCAACGGCGTCGTGCACCTCGTCTTCGGTGTCGTCGTCATCGTCATCTCGTTCGGCGGCCGAGGCGAATCAGACCAGGCCGGGGTCTTCAAGGCCCTGTTGGACGCGCCGCTCGGGCTCGTGCTCGTCTGGATCCTCGGCCTCCTCCTGACCGCGCTCGGACTGTTCCAGGCCCTGCGCGCCTGCCTCGTGAAGGGGAAGGATGCCGCGGCGTGGGGCAGGCGCGGCTCGGCGGCCGGGCAGTCAGTCGTCTACCTCGCCCTCGGCGCCATCGCCGTCACCATCGCGCTGGGGGCGCGCCCCGACGGCGACCGCACGGCACAGCAGATCACGCGCGGTCTCCTGGAAACCCCCGGCGGGGTCTTCGTCGTCGCTGCGGCCGGCGTGGGCCTCGTGATCGGAGCGCTCGTCTTCGCGTCGATCGGTGTCCGCCGATCCTTCGACAAGCAGGTCCGCATCCCGGACGGCGCGCTGGGCGTCGCCGTGACCGTGTCGGGGATCCTCGGCTACATCGGCAAGGGGGTGTCGGTGCTCATCGTCGGCATCCTCCTCATCGTCGCGGCCGTGAAGCAGGACTCCGCGGCCGCCGGCGGCTTCGACGCCGCCATCGAGGCCCTCCTCTCGCAGATGATCGGTCCCGTCCTCGTCTTCCTCGTGGGGCTCGGCCTCGTCGTCTACGCGGTCTTCAGCTTCCTCCGCACCCGCTACGCGAAGCTCTGATCAGCCGACGGCGTGGGGTTCGGTCGGCGGCGTGGCCGGGGGCGCCGAGGGGAGCGCGTTGATCGCGCGGATGAGGTGGTGCAGCTCGCCGATACGGTGCCGGTCGAAGTCCAGGAGCAGGCGGGGCATCTCCAGCCGATCGTCGTCCTGACGCTCGCGGCGCAGGGGTGCGGTGCGCTGGATGCGGCCCCCGGTGAGCAGGTGCGTGAAACGGTCGCTGAGGTCTGCGACCTCGGCATCCGTCGGCTCCGCGCACAACCGCAGCACGAGGCGGGAACCGATCCACCGCAGCGAGTCGTAGTTGCGCCAGAACCCGGTGATCTCGGCCTCCGCCGCCGCGACCGAATCGGTCACGAGGACACGGTCGAGGTCGTCGGGCGAGATCACCCCCGACGGGATGAGATGGTCGGACGCGAACCGCTCGAGGCCCTGCCAGAACGTCCCCCCAGGGGCGTCGAGCAGCACGATCGGCGTCGGCTCGGCCTTGCCGGTCTGCTGCAGGGTGAGCAGTTCGAACAGCTCGTCGAGGGTGCCGAAACCTCCCGGAACGCAGACGAACCCGCGCGACTCCTTGACGAGCATGAGCTTGCGCGTGAAGAAGTACTTCATCGCGACGACGCGGTCCGCCTCGGCGATCACGGCGTTCGGCTTCTCCTCGAACGGCAGCCGGATCGACACGCCGAGCGAGTGCTCGGGACCCGCGCCCTCCGCCGCGGCCTGCATGATGCCGGGACCGGCGCCGGTCACGATCATCCAGCCGCGCTGCGCGAGCGCGCCGGCGATCTCGGCGGCCGCGCGATACAGCGGGTCGTTCGCCCGGGTGCGCGCCGAGCCGAAGATCGTCACCTTCGGCGTCCCGCGGTAGGGCGCGAACAGCCCGAACGCGGAGCGCATCTCCGACAGCGCCGCCGACGCGATCTTCAGGTCGAGCCGGTCGGTGTCGTCGACCCCCATCCCGAGTCCCGTCACGAGGATGCGGGCCACGAGATCGGCGTCGTCGGTCACCCCGGCGTCGGTCAGGAGGGCACGGACGGCGTCGGTGACGTCACCGTCGAGGGAAGAGGTGGGACTCGGCGACATCTCCCCAGGCTGTCACGATCCGGCATCCGTCGGGTGAATGGATGAGAACGGATGCCGCAGCTCAGGCGGTGAGCGCCGCGATCGCGTCGGCGGCGGCCAGAGTCGACCGCTCGCCCGAGCGGCGATCCCACAGCTCGACCTGGCCGTCGGCGGCGCCGCGTCCGACGATGAGGATCCACGGCACGCCGACCAGCTCGGCGTCGCCGAACTTCACGCCCGGCGAGACCTTCGGCCGGTCGTCGAGCAGCACGTCGCGGCCCGCGGCCTCGAGGTCGGCGGCGAGCTTCTCGGCGAGCTCGAACGCCACCGCGTCGCGACCGGTCGCGACGACGTGCACGTCGAACGGCGCGATCGACTCGGGCCAGATGAGGCCGCGGTCGTCGTTGTTGAGCTCCGCGAGGATCGCGAGGATGCGGGTCACGCCGATGCCGTACGAGCCCATCGTCACCGTCACGAGCTTGCCGTTCTCGTCGAGGACCTTCAGCCCCAACGTCTCGGCGAAGAAGCGTCCCAGCTGGAAGACGTGCCCGATCTCCATGCCGCGCGCGAGCTCGACCGGCCCCGAACCGTCGGGGGCAGGGTCGCCGGCCCGGACGTCCGAGATGTCGATGACGCCGTCGGGCGTGAAGTCGCGGCCCGCAACGACGGAGTGGGCGTGCTTCTCGTGCTCGTTCGCGCCGGTGACCCAGGCGGTGCCCTCGACGACGCGGGGGTCGACGAGGTAGCGGATGCCGGTGGTCGATTCCTCGCCGAGGACCGGACCGTTCGGCGACCAGGGTCCGATGTACCCCTTCACAAGGCCGGGGTGCTTCGCGAAGTCGGCCTCGGTCGCCGCTTCGACGGCGGCGGGTGCGAAGGCGACCTCCGCCCGCTTGTCGTCCACGTCGCGGTCGCCGGGCAGGCCGACGATCACGAGTTCGCGCGTGCCGTCGAGGTGCGTGAGGGCGAGGACGACGTTCTTCAGCGTGTGGGCCGCCGTCCAGGTGTCGGCGCCGTCGGTCGCGGGACCGGCGATGCCGGACGCCGGGGCGTCGAGGTGGGCGTTGGCGTGCGCGACGAGCGTGTCGATCGTCGGGGTGTCCGGGGAGTCGAAGACGACCGGGGCGCCGTCGGGCAGCGGAAGGGCGTCGGGCACGACCGTCGTGAAGGCCTCGACGTTGGCCGCGTAGCCGCCGGCGGACCGGACGAAGGTGTCCTCGCCGACGGCGATCGGGTGCAGGAACTCCTCGCTGCGCGCACCGCCCATCAGTCCGTTGTCGGCGGCGACGATGACGTACTCCAGGCCGAGGCGCGTGAAGATCCGCTCGTACGCGTCGCGCTGCGACTGGTACGAGACGTCCTGCCCCTCGTCGGTGTAGTCGAACGAGTAGGCGTCCTTCATCGTGAACTCGCGGCCGCGCAGCAGGCCCGCGCGGGGACGCGCCTCATCCCGGTACTTGTCCTGGATCTGGAAGATCCTCAGCGGCAGATCCTTGTACGAGGAGTACAGGTCCTTCACGAGGAGCGTGAACATCTCCTCGTGCGTGGGAGCGAGCAGGTAATCGGCGCCCTTGCGGTCCTGCAGGCGGAAGATCCCGTCGCCGTAGGAGGTCCAGCGTCCGGACTGCTCGTACGGCTCACGCGGCAGCAGCGCGGGGAAGTGGACCTCGAAGGCCCCCGCGTTCGCCATCTCCTCGCGGATGATCTGCTCGAGCTTCGTCTTCACCCGCAGGCCGAGCGGCAGCCAGGTGAAGACGCCGGGGGCGGCGCGGCGGATGTAGCCGGCGCGCACCAGCAGGCGGTGACTGGTGACCTCGGCGTCGGCCGGGTCTTCGCGGAGCGTGCGGAGGAAGTATGTCGAGAGACGGGTGACCACGAGGGTCAAGTCTAGGTGCGCGGGCCGGGACGCCGTGGCGGCGAGGCGCTTAGCCTGAAGGGATGCGCACCGTCCTCCTGACCGGATTCGAACCGTTCGCCGGCGACGCGGTGAACCCGTCGGGGGATGCCGTCCGCGCACTCGCCGCGCGCTGGCGCGGACCCGAGCGCCTCATCACCGAGGTGCTGCCCGTCACCTTCGACGGTGCGACGGCACGTCTGGCCGCGCTCCTCGAGGAGCATCGACCGGATGTCGTGGTCGCCACGGGTCTAGCCGGCGGTCGTGCGGCCGTAACCCCCGAACGCGTGGCCGTGAACCTGGCCGACGCCCGCATCCCCGACAACGCAGGCCACTGCCCCCGGGACGCCCCCGTCGTCGACGGCGGGCCCGCGGCGTACTTCGCGACGCTCCCCGTCAAGGCGATCGGTGCGGCACTCACGGACCGCGGCATCCCGTCCACCGTCTCGCACACGGCCGGCACGTTCGTCTGCAACGCGGTGATGTACGCCGCCCTGCACGCCACGGACGGTGCCCCGGTGCGCGCGGGATTCGTCCACCTCCCGTGGGCGGACGGCACCGGGCCCGGCGACGTGCCGTCGCTGCCCTTCGACCGCCTCGTCGACGCGCTCGAGGTCGCGGTCCGGGTGTCGCTCGACGCCGGTGACGACGCCGGCGGGGTCGGCGGCGAGATCAGCTGAGGGCGAGGAGCTTCTGCGCCACCGTCCGGAGATCCTCCGGGCTGACGGCTCGCTCGGCGTCGCCGAACCGGCCTTCGACCAGGATCAGGTCGACACTTCCGCGGACGAGGAGCCGGACGCGGTTGTCCTCCTGGACCTTGGTGGCGTCGGCGCCGTCGACGGACGCAGCCGTGCCGCCGAGCCGGTCGCTCACCTCGTCCCACTTCTCCGCTCCACCCGGGACGATGACGACCTGCAGCTCTCGGGAGTCGGTCAACTCGGACCAGTCGCAGGCCCGCACAAGCTCCGCCGCCTCGACGGTCCGCCGGTCGAACGGGAGGTCGCCCTCCATGATCGGCTCCGGGAACACCTCCTCGGCGCGCAGCACGGCGGACGGGTCGATGGCGTCACCGAGCTCGGTGCACGACGGGGGCAGCGCCGCCGGTTCGGCGAGCGGCGCCCGATCGGCGGCGCGCACCGCGTCGAGCGCGGCGTCGCGCAGGCGCGTCACGAGATCGATCTGCGCCTGCGTCTGCTCCACGGCGAGGAACGACACGGCGACGGCCATACCATCCGCGGCACCCGTCCCGATGCATTCGACGGCATCGTACGACGGGGCGCATGCGGCCTCCGCCGCGGCGGCCACCGACCCGGCTCGGTCGGCGGGCAGCGCGACGATCGTGCCCGACAGTCGGGAGGAGTCGAACCCGCAGACGAGCCCGCCCGCCACCTCCGCCGCCGTCGACCACAGGCCGTCGGGTTCGACCGCGTCCGCGGGGTCCGTCACCTCGCTGAGCGACGGATCGGCGAGCAGGTCATCGCACGTCGCAGAGATGCCCTGAGCTTCGGCATCCGTCTCCTCCGGCGAGGGCGACGGTCCGGCGGACGGCGCGGACGGTGACGCCGAAGAGGGGGACGGGGATGCCTCGACGGCACCCGCGCATCCGGCCAGCAGCAGGACGGCGACCGCAGCCGCCAGGCTCGTTCCGGTGATCCGACGACGTGTACCGCTCCCCCGAGTGCTCATGAGGTGACACTACGAGAGCGCGCCTACGCGCGCGAGGATTCAGCGGCCGAAGATGTCGTCGAGTCCGGGCAGCCCGAAGCCGCCCAGGTTCTCGCCGAAGCCCCACACCTGCTCCCCGAAGCCGGAGACCTGCTCACCCGCACCGGAGAGCGCCTCTCCCGCCATGCCGTCGAGGTCGACGCCTGCGGCGAGCGCATCGAAGTCGACACCCATGCCGACAGCCTGTGCCAGCAGGGGCCCCGCTACCGAGGTGACGACGGCGCCTGCGGCGACCGCGCCGAGGATGCCGACACCGGCGCCGATCGCCGCACCACCAACCAGGCGGGCCGCGCCACCGCCCGTCCCGGCCCGCGCCAGGAGCCCCTTGAGCAGGCCCGGGCGTGTAGCCTCCCCCCGTGCCGCCGCGCGGGCGAGGTCATCCGGTGACGACGATCGCGGATGCTCGTGGACGGGCAGCTCCGCCGTCATCCGCGACTGCACGTGCGCGCGCTGCGCCGGCGTGAGACGGGCGAACGCCTCGCGGTGGATCTGCTCGATCTGATGAGGATCCGCCGTCTGCAGCAGGTAGTCGTACCGCGCGACCGCCTGGCGATCGGCCGCCGACAGACGGTTGTGCGAAGCGGATGCCGGGGCTCCCGCCGCCGGCGGCGTCAGACCCACCGGCGCGCCCGCCGAACGCACGTCGCGGTTCTGTACGGGCGATGGCGGAACTCCGCGACTGTCGCCCGTGAGCGCGTCCGCAGCGGAGCGGACCATGCCGCGCCAGTCCCCTGCTGACGAACCCTCCCGGGACGACGAGGAGGACGAGGACGAGGACGAGTCGAGGGCTTTGGCGGCCAGGCCGATCAGTCGCGAGAGCTTGCTCATGCCGCTCACGGTATGCGCCGCCGTTACGAGCGCGCTGGATGCAACCGAGGAACACGCTGAGGCAGCCCGGCCTACACTGACCGCGTGCCCTCCCGCCGCGCTCGCCTCGTCTCCCCCGTCCAGTCGGAACTGAGCGCCGCACTCGGCGCGCTGCGCGAGCGATTCGACCTGCCGGGCGCCTTCCCGGCCGAGGTCCAGGCCGCGGCGGAGCGGGCGGCGCGCGAGGTCCCGGTCTGGGCGTCCGCGGAGCTCGCCGACCTGCGCGGCATCCCATTCCTCACGATCGACCCCGAGGGCTCGACCGACCTCGACCAGGCCGTCCACCTCGAGCGGACCGCGGACGGCGGCGGCATCCTGCACTACGCGATCGCCGACGTGCCCGCGTTCGTGCCGATGGGCGGCGCCGTCGACGCGGAGGCGCGGCGGCGCGGCCAGACCATCTACGCGCCCGATGGCCGCATCCCGCTGCACCCGGCCGTCCTCAGCGAGGACGCGGCCTCGTTGCTACCGGATCGCGACCGGCGCGCCTTCGTCTGGCGTTTCGAGCTGGATGCCGGTGCCCGCCCAGCCGCCGTCACGCTCGCACGCGGGGTCATCCGGTCCCGCGCGCAGTGGTCGTACGTCGACGCGCAGGCGGCGCTGGGGCGCGGCGACGCCCCCGAGACGATCCAGCACCTCGTGTGGTTCGGCGACGAGCGCGCCCGGCGCGAGAGCGAGCGCGGCGGCGCCAGCCTGAACCTGCCCGAGATCCGGGTCGTGGCGACGCCCGAGGGGTACGACCTGCAGGCCGACGAGGGCGTGCCGCTCGAGGACGCGAATGCCCAGGTGTCGCTGTTGACCGGGATGGCCGCCGCGGAGATCATGCTCGCCGGCAAGGTGGGCATCCTCCGGACGATGCCTCCGGCATCCGAGGAGGACGTCGCGGCGTTCCGCGCGCAGACCGTCGGGCTCGGCGTGCCGTGGCACCCGGACGTCCCGTACGGCGACTACCTCCGCGATCTGCCGCGGACCCCGGTCGGCCGCGCGATCCGCGAGCAGGCCGCGGGCCTCTTCCGCGGAGCGGGGTACACCGTCCTCGACGGCGAGGTACCGAACCTCGTGACGCAGGCGGCCATTGCCGCGCCCTACGCGCACACGACCGCGCCGCTGCGGCGCCTCGTCGATCGCTGGTCGCTGCTCGTGTGCCACGCGCTCGCGAACGGCGAGGAGGTGCCGGCCGAGGTCCGCGGGTCGCTGACGGAGCTGCCCGAGGCGATGGAACGATCCTCGCGCGTCGCGTCGCAGGTGGACGCCGCCGCGATCGAGCACGTCGCCGCGGCGGTCCTCCGCGGTCGCGAGGGCGAGGTCTTCGACGCCGTCGTGCTCCGTCGCCGCGAGAACGGCGGGCGGGTCGCCCTGACGATCCCGCCCCTCGAGACGGCGGTCGCGGGCGTCGACGCCGAGCCCGGCGCGACGATCCGGGTGCGCCTCGTCGCCGCCGACGTCGCCTCCGGAAGGGTCGAGTTCGCGCCCGCCTGAGCGCGCCGATTTGCGTCCGGCCGCCGTCGGGTGTGCAATATATTGCATGCCGGTGCCCTCGACCTCCCTTCCCCCGCGCGGGCTGCTGCGCGACGAAGTCCGCACGAGACTGCGCGACGCGATCGTCGACGGGACCCTCGCCCCCGGCGAGCAGCTGCGCGACGTCGAGCTCGCCACGTGGCTCGGGGTCTCCCGCACCCCCGTCCGCGAAGCGCTCCTCGACCTGGCCCGCTCCGGCCTCGTCCTCGCCCTCCCGGGCCGGTCGACCGTCGTCGCTCCCGTCGACGACGACAAGGTCCGGGATGCCGCGGCGGTCGTCGCCGCGATGCACCGGGTCGCGGTCGTCGAGGCGACACCCCGGTTCACCGACGACGACATCGACCGGATGCGTCAGGCGAACGACGCGTTCGTCGCCGCACACGACGCGGGCGACACGTCCGCCGCCCTCGCTGCCGACCACGCGTTCCACGACGTCGCCGTCGACCGCGCCGACAACGAGGCCGTCCGCACCGTCCTCGCCCTCTACGGACCGGTACTCGAACGCGCCGAGCGCCTGCGCTTCGCCTCGAGCGACGCGACCGCCTCCGCCGCCCGCCATACCGAGCTCATCCGCCACTGCGCGACGCGCGACGCGCAGGCCGCGGCAGCCGTGGCCGAAGGCCTCTGGCTCGACCTGCTCACCGACACCACCCAGGAGACCCCGTGATCCTCGACCAGTTCCCGCGCCACCCGCTGACCTTCGGCGCGAGCCCTCTGCAGCACCTCAAGCGCCTCACCCAGCACCTCGGTGGAGCCGAGATCTGGGCCAAGCGCGAGGACGTCTCGAGCGGACTCGCGTTCGGCGGCAACAAGACCCGCAAGCTCGAGTACATCGTCCCCGACATCCTGGCCAGCGGCGCCGACACGATCGTCTCGATCGGCGGCTACCAGTCCAACCACACGCGTCAGGTGGCCGCGGTCGCCGCGCACCTGGGTCTGAAGGCGCGGCTCGTCCAGGAGAAGTGGGTCCCGTGGGACGAGCCCGTCAACGACAAGGTCGGTAACATCCTGCTCTCGCGCATGATGGGCGCGGACTCCCGCCTCGACGACGCCGGGTTCGACATCGGCATCCGTGACTCCTGGAAGCAGGCGCTGCAGGAGGTGGAGGATGCCGGTGGCACCCCCTACCCCATCCCCGCCGGAGCCTCCGAGCACCGCCTCGGCGGCCTCGGCTTCGCGAACTGGGCCTTCGAGGTGGCCGAGCAGGAGAAGCAGCTGGGCGTCTTCTTCGACACAATCATCGTCTGCACGGTGACCGGCTCGACGCACGCCGGCATGATCGCGGGCTTCGCCGCCCTCGAGGAGCTGACCGGGGTGACGCGACGGGTCATCGGCATCGACGCCTCCGCGACGCTGCAGAAGACGCGCGACCAGGTCGCCAGGATCGCACGCCACACCGCGGAACTCATCGAAGTCGGCCGCGACCTGCGCGACGACGAGATCCAGGTGCTCGAGGGGTGGGCGGGCGACCTCTACGGCATCCCGGTGGATTCCACGATGGCGGCGATGGCGCTCGGCGCGCAGCTCGAGGCGATGATCACCGACCCCGTCTACGAGGGCAAGTCGCTCGCCGGTCTCATCGACCTTGTGAAGAGCGGCGACATCCCGAAGGACTCGACCGTCCTCTATGCACACCTGGGCGGGCAGCCGGCGATCAACGCCTATCACTCCCTCTGGAGCTGACGAGAACAGCGGATGCCGGGACCGCCCGGCATCCGCTTCGCGTCAGGAGGTGACGACCTGCGCCGTTCCGAGGGGCGCATCCGGCCCCATCTCGTCGGCGAGGCGGTTGGCCTCCTCGATGAGGGTGGCGACGATGTCCTCTTCGGGGACGGTCTTGATGACCTCGCCCTTGACGAAGATCTGCCCCTTGCCGTTGCCCGACGCGACGCCGAGGTCGGCCTCGCGGGCCTCGCCCGGACCGTTCACGACACAGCCCATGACCGCGACGCGGAGCGGGACCGTCATGTCCTTGAGGCCCTCGGTGACATTGTCGGCGAGGGTGTAGACGTCGACCTGCGCGCGACCGCAGGACGGGCAGGACACGATCTCGAGCTTGCGCTCGCGGAGGTTCAACGATTGGAGGATCTGGTGGCCGACCTTGACCTCTTCGGCGGGCGGCGCCGACAGCGAGACACGGATCGTGTCGCCGATACCCTCGCCGAGCAGGATCCCGAACGCGGTCGCGCTCTTGATCGTGCCCTGGAAGGCGGGGCCCGCCTCGGTGACGCCGAGGTGGAGCGGCCAGTCGCCCCGTTCGGCGAGCTGCCGGTAGGCCTTCACCATGACGACGGGGTCGTTGTGCTTGACCGAGATCTTGAAGTCGTGGAAGTCGTGCTCCTCGAAGAGGGATGCCTCCCACACGGCGCTCTCGACGAGGGCCTCGGGCGTCGCCTTGCCGTACTTCTCGAGCAGGCGCCGGTCGAGGGACCCGGCGTTGACGCCGATGCGCAGCGACACACCCGCGGCCTGGGCCGCCTTGGCGATCGCGCCGACCTGGTCGTCGAACTTGCGGATGTTGCCGGGGTTCACGCGCACGGCCGCGCAGCCGGCGTCGATCGCCTGGAACACGTACTTCGGCTGGAAGTGGATGTCGGCGATCACCGGGATCTGGCTCTTCGCGGCGATGATGTGGAGGACGTCCGCGTCATCCTGCGACGGCACGGCCACGCGCACGATCTCGCACCCGGAGGCGGTGAGCTCGGCGATCTGCTGCAGCGTCGCGTTGATGTTGGTGGTCGGCGTCGTCGTCATCGACTGGACGCTGACGGGGGCATCGCCACCGACGAGGACCTTGCCGACCTTAATCTGACGGCTCTTGCGACGAGGCGCGAGGACCTCCGGCACGCGGGGCATCCCGATGTTCACAGCTGGCACGGCTCCAGCCTAAGCCGCGGGGGGCGCTCGGGCACGGCACCTGGCCGAGAGGATGCCGCGAGGGTCGCCTGTGGTAGGTTCGGCCCCATGTTCGCGAACCGCACGTGGTGGCGCTCCGCCTGAGGCGGACGCCACGTGCATCCCGACGACCGCCTGAGCTGACAGCCCGGCGGTCGTTTCTCGTTTACCGGCGACCGCCCCGAACGGAAGATCCCCCATGACCGGCACCGCCCCGATCATCCTCGCCGACCTCGCCGCGCGCGGCGTCCCCTTCGCCCTCCTCGCCCGCGACGGCGCGACCGTCGAGGTGCTCACCGGCGAGGTGGTCGACGTCGAGCTGCTCGCCGACATCCCCCTCACGGATGCCGCGGGCTCCCCGCGCGAGGTGCTCGCGCTCGTCCCGTTCCGCCAGGTCGTCGAGCGCGGCTTCGCGTGCCACGACGACGGCGCGCCGCTGCGCTGCCTCGTCGTCGGCGAACGGCACTCCCTGCCCCTGTCGGAGGCGCTCGCCCAACTGCCGACCGAGCCCGTCGCCCTCGAGGACGCCGGTTTCGACATCGACGACGAGGCGTACGCCGACATCGTCCGCCGGGTCATCGCCGACGAGATCGGCCGCGGCGAGGGGGCGAACTTCGTCATCCGCCGCGACTACGTCGCGCAGGTCGGCGGCGACCCGCTGACGGCGGGTCTGACGTGGTTCCGCGCGCTGCTCGAGCACGAGCGCGGCGCCTACTGGACGTTCCTGGTGTCGACGCCCGACCACCTCGCCGTCGGCGCGAGCCCCGAGGCGCATGTCAGCGCCCAGGGCGGCGTCGTGACGATGAACCCCATCTCGGGGACCTTCCGCCACCCGGCGGGCGGCGCGACGGCAGAGACCCTGACCGAGTTCCTCTCCTCGACGAAGGAGACCGAGGAGCTCTTCATGGTCGTCGACGAGGAGCTCAAGATGATGTCGGCGGTCTGCAGCGACGGCGGCCGCATCACGGGCCCGCATCTCAAGGAGATGTCGCGGCTGACGCACACCGAGTACATGCTCCGTGGGACGAGCACGATGGACCCGCGCGACATCCTCCGCGAGACCATGTTCGCGCCCACCGTGACCGGCTCGCCCATGCAGAACGCCTGCACCGTCATCGCCCGTCACGAACAGAGCCCGCGCGGGTACTACTCCGGCGTGGCGGCCCTCTTCACGCCACGCGCCGACGGCGGACACGACCTCGACGCGCCGATCCTCATCCGCACCGCGTACGTCGTCGACGGCCGGCTGCGCGTCCCTGTCGGCGCGACCCTCGTGCGCCACTCCGACCCGTACGGCGAGGTGGGCGAGACCCACGGCAAGGCGGCCGGTGTGCTGGGTGCCATCGGCGCGATCCCGCGCGACGTCGTCGCCCGCACCGTCGACGAGGACGCCCCGGCCCCGGCCCCGCGGCCGCTCGCCGAGGATCCCGCCATCGCCGAGCTCCTCTCCTCGCGCAACGCCCGCCTGGCCGCCTTCTGGCTGAACCCCCAGGGCGAGCCGGGACGCGGTCCGCTCGCCGGGCGACGCGCCCTCGTGGTGGACGCCGAGGACCGGTTCACGACGATGCTCGCCCACCAGCTGCGCCACCTCGGCTTCGACGTGACGATCGCGCACTGGTCCGAGGCCTCCCCCGCAGCAGTCGCCGCGGCGGACCTCGTCGTCTCGGGCCCGGGTCCGGGCGACCCGCGCGACGCCGACAGCGCCCGCATCGCCCGTCTCCGCGAGATCGTGGCGGAACGGGTGGATGCCGGTGCGCCGCTGCTCGCGGTGTGCCTGAGCCACCAGGTGCTCGCCGACCGCCTCGGACTCGAGCTGGCGCCGCTCGCGAGCCCGCACCAGGGCCTGCAGAAGACCGTCGACGTCTTCGGCACCCCGGCATC
Source organism: Microbacterium sp. NPDC080220 (assembly GCF_040686395.1). NCBI lineage: Bacteria > Bacillati > Actinomycetota > Actinomycetes > Micrococcales > Microbacteriaceae > Microbacterium > Microbacterium sp. NPDC080220. The sequence goes on along the minus strand of NZ_JBFBOP010000003.1, from coordinate 319,343 downwards.
CATCGGCTTCTACAACACGTTCACGGCCCGCGTCTCCCCGGGAACGACCCGCGTGGGGGCGACCGAGGTGTCGGCTGATGCGCGGACCGGCGACGTCTACGCGCTGCGCGGTCCCGCGTACGCGTCGGTGCAGGGCCACCTCGAGTCGATCCTCTCGCGCGACGGTCTCACCACCCTCGAGCGGCTCGTCACGCACGCGCTCAGCCCCGTCGAGGCCTGAGCCGCGCGTCAGCCCAGCAGCTGCACGGGGTTGACGATGTCCGCGAGGATCAGGGTGCCGCCCATGATGATGAGGCCGATCACGACGATGTAGGTGATCGGGACGAGCTTCGTCGCGTCCACCGGACGCGGTGCGCGGCGCCCGGTCATCCGCGCCCAGACGCGCTTGAGTCCGTCCCACAGCGCGACGACGACGTGGCCGCCGTCGAGCGGGAGCAACGGCACGAGGTTGAACACGAACAGGGCGATGTTGAGCGAGCCCAGCAGCGCGAGCATGCCCGAGACGCGGTTCAGGATCGGCGTCTCGGTCGCGGCGACCTCGCCCGCGAGTCGCCCGGCGCCGACGACGGAGAGGGGGCCGTTCGGGTCGCGACCGGCGCCGGTGATCGTGTCGACGGCGGTCTGGTAGACCCGGGCCGGGAGCTGCCAGATGATCCCCACGACCTGGCCGGTCTGCGCGAGGGCCGCCTGCGGCCCGTCCCAGATGGGCTGCGGCACGAACGCGACGGTCGCCGACATCCCGACGAAGCCGACCTCGGCCGTCGTCGTGCCGCCGTCCGCCGTCGCGATCTCGCGGGTCGCGAGCACCGGGGTCACCTCGAGCGTCTGCCGCGTGCCGCCGCGCTCGACGACGACCGGGATCTGCCGGTCCGGGGACTTCTGGATGATCGCCGACGCCTCGGCGAAGGTGTCGACCGGGGTGCCGTCCACCGAGACGAGGACGTCACCGGGACGGATGCCGGCGGCCGCCGCCGGGGAGGCCGGATCGTCCGCCGCGCACGAGGTCTGCGTGCTGCCGGCCGGGAGGACGCACTCGTTGACCGACGCGACGGTGGTCGTGGCCGTCTGCACGCCGATACCGGAGAACATGATCGCGAAGAGGATGATCGCGAGCACGAGGTTCATCGCGGGGCCGCCGAGCATGATGATGACGCGCTTGTAGACCGGCAGCTGGTAGAAGGCACGCCCGGCACCGTCGCCCTGCAGCGTCTCGTCGTTGGCCGTGCGGGCGTCCTGGATGAGCGTCTCGAACAGGCGGCGGCGGCGCGGCCGCGCGTCGTCATCCTCGCCCGTGGTCGCCGCCGAAGGCGGGTACATGCCCGCCATGGAGATGTAACCGCCGAGCGGCAGGAGCTTGAAGCCGTACTCGGTCTCGCCGACCCGGCGCGAGAACACGGTCGGGCCGAAGCCGATCATGTACTGGCCCACACGGACACCGAACGCCTTGGCGGGGGCGAGGTGTCCGACCTCGTGGAGGGCGATCGACACGGCGAGCCCGACCACCAGCACGACGACGCCGATGATGAATGCGAGTACGGTCACGAGCCGACACGCTACCCCCGGACGCTATGAAGCGGCGATGACGTCGCCGCCGTCATCGCGGCTCGTCTCGGATCTAGGTTGGGAGGGTGATCCCCCGACCCGTCGACTCGCGGCGCGTGCGCGTCGTGCGTGCGGGCGGGGCGGCTGCGGTCGCGACGCTGACCGCGGCGGCCGCCCACACCCTCGGCGGGGGCACCGCCCCCGCTCCCTGGCTCGTCGCGACCGTGATGCTGCTCGCGTGGCCGATCGCACTGGCGATCGTGGGGTCCCGGCCCTCCGCCGTCCGGACGGGGCTCGCCGTCGTCGCCGCGCAGGCGCTCCTCCACTCGGCCTTCGCGCTCGTCGGCGACGTCCAGCCGACGGCCGCCCCCGCCGGCCATCAACACGACGCCTTCGCGCTCGGGGCGACCGCCGGGGGCACCGTCTCGGTCGACGGCGCGATGATCGCCGGCCACGCCCTCGCCGCGGTCGTCACCGCGGTGGCGGTCTGCCACGGCGAACGGATGCTGCGCGCCGTGGCACGCGGCATCCACTCCCTCCTGCGCGTCGCCGTCGTCGCCCCGCCGACGGGCGGATGGCCCGCGCCGGCCCTTCCGCTCACGACGCCGCGGGGCCTCCGCCCCCGCCTCGCCCTCGCCGATCTCTCCCGCCGCGGACCTCCCCGCTGAGCCGGCCGCCCACGGCGGCACGTTCCTCACCTTTCCGCGCGGGCCTGCCCTCGGGCGCGCCCCGCACACCTCTTCGGGAGACATCGACTCATGACCACGCGTTCCCCGCGCCGTTCGGCGCTCACCCTCACCGGCATCGCCCTCGGCGGCGCCCTCGTCCTCGCCGCCCCCCTGGCGGCATCCGCCCACGTCCACGTCCACGCCGACGGTGCCGCCGCCGGCGCCACGTCGCGCCTGGACTTCTCGTTCAGCCACGGCTGCGACGGCTCCCCCACGACGGCCCTCGTCTTCGACATCCCCGAGGGGGTGGCCAACGTCACCCCCGTCGTCGACGGCGTGTGGAAGATCAGCCGTGTCCTCGGCGACGACGGCACGCCGACGCAGGTGACGTACACCGCGCTCACCCCGATCGAGGACGGCTTCGCCGCCTCGGCATCCTTCGACGCGCTCTTCTCCTCGGACGTGGGCGACACCGACATCGCGTTCCCCGTGACGCAGCGGTGCGAGGTGGGCGAGACGGGCTGGACGCAGGTGGCCGAGGACGGTCAGGACCCGGAGGAGCTCGAATCCCCCGCGCCGATCGTGGCCGTCGCTGCGGCGTCGGCCGCGGGCACCTCCGAGCACGGCGACGGCCACGGCCAGGCCGGGGCTGCTCCCGAGGCGGAGGCCGCGGCGAGCGCCCCGGTCGCGACCTGGCTCGGGGGCGGCGCTCTCGTGCTCGGTGCCGCGGCACTCGTCGTCGCCCTGCTGAACCGACGCCGGGTCTGACCCGGGCCGGCCGGAGGCCGGGTGCGATGATGGAGGGACCATGCAGAACCCCTCCGCACCTCCCCCCGTCCTCCGGCCGTCGCACCCCCGTGCCGTGCCACTGCAGGACGTCGCCGCCCACCTCGGCGCGACGGCGTCGGGCGACCTCGCGGGGGCGTCCGTCCACGGTGTGACCCTCGCGACCGCCGATCTGCGCGCGGGCGAGTTGTTCGTCGCCGTCCGCGGCGCACATCGCCACGGGGCGGAGTTCGCGCCCGACGCGATCGCGAAGGGCGCCGTCGCCGTGGTGACGGATGCCGACGGCGCGGCGCTCCTGACGGACGTCCGCGTCCCGGTCCTCGTCGTCGACGACCCTCGGGCGCGCCTGGGCGGACTCTCCGCACTCGTCTACGGAACGGGAGCGGATGCCGACCTCCCGCCGCTCCTGGCCGTCACCGGGACGAACGGCAAGACGAGCGTCACCCACCTCATGGAGGGGATGCTGCACGGTCTCGGCGTCACGACGGGTCTGTCGTCGACGGCGGAGCGCCACATCGCGGGCGAAGTCATCCCCTCACGGCTGACGACCCCCGAGGCATCCGAGATGCACGCCCTGATCGCACTCATGCGCGAGAAGGACGTCCAGGCGATCCTGGTCGAGGTCAGCGCGCAGGCCCTCACCCGGCACCGCGTCGACGGTCTCGTCTTCGACGTCGCCGGGTTCACGAACCTGTCGCACGATCACCTCGACGACTACGCCGACATGACCGAGTACCTCGCCGCCAAGGCGGCCCTGTTCACCCCCGAGCGCGCGCGCCGCGCGGTGGTCTGCGTGGACCAGCCGGCGGGACAGGCGATCGCCGAGCGTGCCGGCATCCCGGTGACGACGGTGCTGACCGCCGCCATCGCGGAGGACCCGACGGCGGCCGCCGACTGGCGCGTCGACCTCGTCGCCGAGACGCCCGAGGGCACGACCTTCACGCTGTCGGGCCCGGCGGGCTCGGTCACCACGACGGTGCCGGTGATCGGTCCGCACATGGCGTCCAACGCAGGCCTCGCGATCGTCATGCTGCTCGAGGCGGGCTGGGAGTGGGAGACGCTGACCGCCCTCATCGGCCACCGCGCCATCGACGCGCGCCTGCCCGGCCGCATCCAGCGGATCTCGGGCGCCGACGGCCCGGCGCTCTACCTGGACTTCGGCCACTCCCCCGACGCCTTCGCGAAGACCCTCGACGCGGTTCGTCGGGTCACCCCCGGGCGGGTCGTCATGGTGTGCGGGGCCAACGGCGACCGCGACACCACCAAGCGCGCCGACATGGGCGCCGTCGCGGCGCTCGGGAGCGACGTGCTCGTCGTGACCGACCAGCATCCCCGCTCGGAGGATCCCGCTCTCATCCGGCGTGCGCTCGTCGACGGGGCGCGCGCGGCGCGACCGGACGCCGTCATCCACGAGGTCACCCCGCCCGAGGAGGCCATCGCGACGGCGGTCTCGCTGGTCGGCGAGGGCGACGCCATCCTGTGGGCGGGACCGGGCCACCAGCACTACCGCGAGATCCACGGAGTCCGCACGCCGTTCGACGCGGAGGGCGCCGCGACGGACGCCCTGCGACGCGCGGGATGGCCGGTTCCCGCCTGACGTTCGGGAAGGGTCGGGACTCGAGGGAGCCTCAGCCGGCGGCGATGAGCCGGTCCGCGGTGGTCCGCGCCCAGCGCTCGGCGTCAGCGAGGCTCTCGCGCGTCAGCTCCGCTGGCGGCTCATGCGCGTCGACGACGCGCGCGATCGTGTCGACGATGCCCAGGAACGGCAGCGCGCCGTCGTGGAACGCCTCGACGGCCTGCTCGTTGGCGGCGTTGAACACGGCGGGATAGGTGGACCCGGCGACACCGACCTGCTTCGCGAGCGAGACGCTCGGGAAGGCCGCCGCGTCGAGCGGCTCGAACGTCCACGTCGACGCCGTCGTCCAGTCGAGCGGAGCACCCACCCCCGCGACGCGGCGCGGGTGGTCGAGGGCGAGGGAGATCGGCAGCCGCATGTCGGGCGGCGACGCCTGCGCGATCGTCGACCCGTCGACGAACTCGACCATCGAGTGCACGATCGACTGCGGGTGGACCGTCACGTCGATGCGGTCGTAGGGGACGTCGAACAGCAGGTGCGCCTCGATGACCTCGAGGCCCTTGTTCACGAGGGTGGCCGAGTTCGTCGTCACGACACGCCCCATGTCCCAGGTGGGGTGCGCGAGCGCCTCGCGGGGGGTCACCTCCCGCAGCTGCTCGCGGCTCCGCCCGCGGAAGGGGCCACCGCTGGCAGTCAGGACGAGGCGGCGCACCTCGCCCGCCTCGCCCGACCGCAGGCACTGCGCGATCGCGGAGTGCTCCGAATCGACCGGGACGATCTGGCCGGGGGCCGCCCGCCGGGTGACGAGCTCGCCGCCGACGATGAGCGACTCCTTGTTGGCGAGCGCGAGCGCCGCGCCCGTCTCGAGCACCGCGAGCGTCGGCCCGAGCCCGACCGATCCGGTGATCCCGTTGACGACGACGTCGGCCTCGACGCTGCGGACGAGACGTTCGGCGTCGCCGGCCCCGAGCGCAGTCGCGGCCACGCCGAACTCCTCCGCCTGACGACGGAGGCCCTCGGCATCCCGCCCCGCCGCGAGACCGACGACCTCGAAGCGGTCGCGGTTCGCGCGGATGACGTCGAGCGCCTGCGTCCCGATCGAGCCCGTCGAACCGAGGATCAGGATGCGTCGCATGCGCTTCACCCTACCCGCGGGGACCGGCTCGGCCGGGTCGCCGTCACTGCGCGGAAGCCGCCGCCGGTGTCTGCGCGCCGAGGATGTCGACGACGAAGACGATCGTCTCGCCCTTCAGGTCGGCCTCGTTGATCTTGCCCTCGCCGTAGCCTTCGGCGGGCGGGATCACGACGAGGACCTGCGACCCGACGGTCTGGCCCTCGAGCGCCTTCTGGAAGCCCTGGACGTAGTTCGTCGTCGGGTAGGCGATGGGCGATCCCTTGTCCCACGTGGAGTCGAAGGTCTCACCGTTCGACCACCGGACGCCGGTGTACTGGATGAGGGCGTAGTCGCCCTTCTGCACCGTGTAGCCGTCGCCCTTCTTGATGGTCGCGACCTCGGTCTGGGTCGGGGGCTCCTCGCCCTCGGGGATCGTGATCTTCGGCGCGCCGTTCTCGGCGAGCTCGACCGTCGGGAAGCCGGCGGGGGCGGCCTGCGGCTCACCCCAGGCCGCGGTGGGCACCGTGCCGAGCAGGTCGAGGACGTAGACCTCGGCCTGCGCCGTGTCACTGGCGGGGAACGCGGCGACGACGCGCTTGCCGACGTGCCCGCACCCGAAGACCTGACCGAGAACCGTGTCGGGCGAGAGCTGCGAGGGCAGGAACTGGCCGGGCTCGTACCCGATCGTGGCGAGCTCCTTGCCGTCCTCGGCGCTGTACGCGGTCATCGCGTACGACACGAACTCGCCGGCCTCGACGGCGGGGCCGTCGCCCTCGTCGAGCACCGTGACCTGCAGTTCCTTCGGCTCGAGCGGCGTCGAGAAGGTCGCGGTGGAGGGCGAGCCGACGGTGCCGTCGACCTCGACGGAATCGGATGCCTCGCCCGGCTTCGCGGCAGCGTCGCAGAGATCTGCGGCCGCCGAGCCGGTGGGCGTCGGAGCGGCGGTGTCGGAGGAGCCGCATCCGGTCAGCAGAAGCGCGGTCACGGCGACGGCGGACAGGGCGGCGAAGGGACGAAGACGCACGGAGTAGACCTCACAGAGAAACGGGGATTGCCTCCATCCTCCCCCACCTTCTTTTGTCCGGGGTGTGAGTCGGCGTTCCGAGCGCCGCGATGCACCGGGGCATGTCCTGGCCCGCATGGGTTTGGCAGTACCCTCTTCAGGTGACCGAAGCGCCGATTCCCCCCGAGAACTCCGCCGGGTCATCCGACGACGAACTCGCGCGTGCCGGTGGCCTCTACTACCTCGTGCGCTGGGGCTTCGGCCCGTTGGCACGGCTGATCTACCGCCCCCGCATCGAGGGCGTGGGCAACATCCCGCGGTCGGGCCCCATCATCCTCGCGAGCAATCACCTGAGCTTCATCGACTCGTTCGTGCTGCCGCTGTTCGCGCCGCGGCCCGTCTATTTCCTGGCCAAGTCGAGCTACTTCGACGGGTCGGGAATCAAGGGCTGGTTCAGCAACCGGTTCTTCCGCGCCCTCGGCGCCACCCCCGTGCAGCGCGGGGCGGGCCAGGCCGCGCTCGACGCCCTCGACCAGCAGCGCCGCATCCTCGAGTCCGGCAAGGCCATCGCGCTGTACCCCGAGGGCACGCGCTCGCTCGACGGACGCCTCTACAAGGGCCGCACCGGTGTCGCCTTCCTCGCGCTGGAGACCGGCGCGAAGGTCGTGCCGGTGGGGATCGTCGGCACGAACGACGCGATGCCCGTGGGCGCGAAGTGGCCGCGCATGTCGCCGCGGGTGACGATCCGCTACGGCGAGCCGATGGATTTGTCCCATCACGGTCCGGCGTCGTCGGGCCGTGCCCGCCGCCAGGCCACCGACCACATCATGTCGGCGATCCACGCGCTCTCGGGTCAGGAGCTCGCCGGCTCGTACAACGAGGTGCCCGCGCAGAATCCGGTCGAGCGTCTCAAGCAGGTCCTGCCGCACGAACGTCGCTGACGGTCACGACGGCCTCGTGGCGCACGGGGAAGTTCACCGAGTTCGCGATGAAGCACCACTCGCGCGCCTGCCGGTGGGCGGCCTCCGCCGCGGGGACCATCGCGGCATCCGCCACCGTCACCCGCGGGTGCAGGGTGACCTCGCGGAATGAACCGCCTCCTCTGCCGTCGAGCGTCATCGTGCCCGTCGTGTCGTCCTCGTAGGAGGTCACGACGACACCCACCGTGACGCAGGCGTGCAGGTACGACAGCAGGTGGCACTCCGAGAGGGCGGCGAGCAGCAGGTCCTCGGGGTTCCAGCGCGTCGGGTCGCCGCGGAACGGCTTGTCGGCCGAGGCGAGCAGGTCGGGCTTGCCCTCGACCTGCACGGTGACGGCGCGGTCGTAGTCGCGGTACCCGCTTGTTCCGCTCCCCCGGTCGCCCGTCCAGAGGGTCTTCACGCGATAGTGGTGTTCGTCGTGCACGCGGTCAGTCTCGCACGCGCAGCCGGGGCGGGCGCGGGAGGGCCCTGGGTAGGCTGGACGGGTGCCTGAGACCTTCGCCGTGACGGATGCCGTCGAACTCGCCGTCGTCGAACGCAGCGGTTTCATCGAGTCCCGTCATGCGGGGTCGGCGATCGTGCTCGACCCCGAGGGAGGGGTCGTCTCGGCGCTGGGCGCCGTGGAGGCGCCCATCCTGCCCCGCTCGACCCTGAAGCCGATGCAGGCGCTCGCGAGCGTCTCGGCCGGGGCGACGCTCGAGGGCCCGCATCTCGCCGTCGCGACCGCCAGCCACTCCGGCACGGACCGGCACGTGGCCCTCGTCACCGACATCCTCACCGCCGCCGGTCTCGGTGAGGATGCGCTGCAGTGCCCGCCCGCGTGGCCGGGCGACCCGGCCGCGCGCGACGAGATGACCCGCGAGCTGATCGGGCCGCAGCGCGTGCGGATGAACTGCTCGGGCAAGCACGCGGCGATGCTGCTGGCCTGTCAAGCGAGCGGGTGGGACACGACGACCTACCTCGACCCGCAGCATCCGCTGCAGGTCCACACCCGTGAGGTCATCGAGCGCCTCACCGGGACGAAGATCACGGCGACGGCGACGGACGGATGCGGCGCCCCGGTGCACGCGATGAGTCTCGCCGCCCTCGCCCGGGCCTTCCACCGCATCGGCGCCTCGTCCGAGAAGTCGCCGTTCGCGCTGCACCGGAGCGCGGGCACCCTGGTCCGTGCCGTCCGGGAGAACCCGTGGGTGATCCAGGGCCCCGGTCAGCCCGACTCGATCGTGACGGAGCGCCTCGGCGTGTTCGCCAAGCACGGTGCCGAGGGCGTCATGGCCATGATCGCCCCGAACGGCACGACCGCCGTGCTGAAGATGCTCGACGGCAGCACCCGGGCGGGCGCCGTGACGGCGCTCACGCTGCTCGTCCGCGCCGGCGCCCTGCAGGCGGCGGACGTGGCGCGCACCCTCGCCGACCTGCCGCTGACGGTGGTCGGCGGCGGCAGGGACGTCGGCGTCATCCGTCCCACCGTCTGATCCCGGCGCCCTGACGCTCAGTCGCGCTCCATCAGGACGCGCCGCACCGGGCGATCGGGCACGTGCCACCAGCCGCGACCCGCACCGGGGACGACGAACGGCGGCAGGTCGCGGGACCCGACGAGAGCGCGGTACTCCGCCGCGCACGCGGCGTCGATGACGAGGTCCGCGTCGGCGCGCGCGTCGGCGAGCAGCCGCCACTGGGCGAGCCAGGCGTCGGGCGGGCCGATCACGACCCCGCCGCGCGTCAGGGACGCCTGCGCGGCGACGGGTGTCACCGGGATGCCCCAGCGTTCCCACTCCGCCGTGAGCCGTCGCAGACGCGCGCCGGCGGGCGCGACGACCGCCGCGGGCCGGCGTCCGGGCTGCCAGACGGGCGGCGGATCGCTGACGACGGAGAGGTCCTGGGCGCCGGCGTCGGCGACCTGGACGAGCGTCCGCCCGAGCCGTCCGCGTCCCGGCGGTAGATCCGGCAGGTGATCGCTCGCGTCGCCGCCGGCGGCGACGTGGTCGGCACGCGTGGCCGTCCCGAGGACGAGACGCTGCGGCACGAGCTCGAGGATCCGGCCGACGCCGCCGCCGACGCGCTGCGTCGTGAGGGCGATCCGGATGCCGCGGGTGCGCGCGCCGCGCAGGGCCTGCTCGAGCGACTCGGCAGCGACGGCGCCGTACTCCCCCGGCAGGGCGGCGAGCATGGCGTCGAGGTCGTCCACGAGCACCGTGGCGCCGGCGGGCACGTGCTCGAGGGTCGTCAGTGCGTCCCACGCCCCCTCGGGATCCCCCGGCACCAGGAGCGTCTCCGTCTGCGCGGCGATCGTGCGGAGCACCCCCGTCCTCCCGCTCCGCGGCCCGCCGACCGCCGCGAGCGCCGGCTCGTCCCAGGCCACGGCGCGCTGGCGCTGCTGCTCGGGCTCGTCGGCGGTTCCCAGCACGACGACGCCGGCCTGCCGGACCGAGGCGAGCGGGACGCACTCGGGAAGAGCCGGCAACCACGGGCGTCGCGCGCCCTCACCCTCGTACCTCGCCACCGCCTCGGCGATGACCGTCGCATCGCACAGAGCCACCCGCACCGGGTGCGGCGCCGTGTCGCCGGACCGTCGCACGAGCGCCGTGCCGCGGGCATCCGCTCGTCCCGAGAGCCGCGCGGCGTCGTCGACGCCCAGCACCGCACGGGAGTCGGTCGCATCGGCGACCCGCAGCGCGATGCGGAGCGGGGCGTTGGCGAGCACGGCGTCGCGGAAGACACCGTTCGCGCGCTGCGCCGCGAGGACGAGGTGGATGCCGAGGGCCCGCCCGCGTGCGGCGAGATCACCGAACACGTCATGCAGCACGGGGTGCGCCGCCACGAGCGCCGCGTACTCGTCGACCACGATGACGAGCCGTCCGAGCCCCTCGCCCGCTTCGTCGACGTCGCGCGCCCCGAGGGACGCGAGGGTGCGCTCCCGGAAGCGGACCTCGGCGCGAAGGCTGTCGATGGCGCGCAGCGTCGTGGCCTCGTCGAGATCGGTGAGGACACCGGTCACGTGCGGCAGAGGTGCCAGATGGTCGAAGGTGCGGCCGCCCTTGAAGTCCACGAGCAGCAGTCCCACCTGCGACGGCGTGTGCGCCGCGCACAGCGAGACGACCCACGACGTGAGCAGCTCGCTCTTGCCCGCCCCGGTCATCCCGATGACCACCGCGTGAGGCCCGTCGGCCACGAGGTCGACGGGCGCCGCCGCTCCGCCCGCGCTTCCGAACGCCGCCGGCAGTGCGCCGCGCCGGGCGGGCGGAACTTGCCGCAGCGTCTCGCGCAGGGTCAGGACGTCCCCCGCGGTCTGCCCGAGCGCGCGCTCCGCCCGATCGGCGAGGAGGCCGGCCAGGTGCGCCGCCTGCGCCGCCGAGAGCACGTCCACGGTCACGTCACGGGACCGGCCGTCGAGATCGAGCCACGCCCGGGTCGGCCCGGTCAGCCGCAGGACCGCCCCGCACCGCGGCGGCGGCGGCGCGCCGTCGGGCACGACGACGATGGGGATGTCGACGTCGCCGCCGACGAGCCCGCCGTTTTCGAGCACCTGGAGGAGCGGCCCGACCGCAGCGGCGCGGTGGGGCGCGGCATCCGCCCACGACGGACCGGCGTCGCTCAGACGCACGCGCCCGGGCGAGAGGCACAGGAGCACCTGCAACGCGAGAGCGCGCGCGACCGCGGCGGCGAGCGCCGGCGGCCCCACCACGGCGACGCCCGTCGTGAGCGGCACGAGGACGGGCACGTCGTCCACCCGCGCCGCGCGCCGACGGAGTTCCGCCGACGCGTCGTCCCCGTCACCGCCCGTCGTCCGCAGGGCACTCGCGTCCTCTCCCGAACCGACGACGAGCATGGACTCGCGCTCGGGGACGACGCGCCAGATCGATTCCGGGCGGGCGAGGAAGCGCGGGACGTCGGGATGCGTCGCCCAACGCTGGGCGCGCTCGTCGTCGTGGCGGTTCGCCACGTCGACCTCCGCCTGCGCCAGCCGACGGCGGAGCGCCGCGGCATCCTTCTTCGCCGTCCGTTTCGAGGTGCGCGCCGCGTCGGCGACCGAGGCGATCGCGATGAGCGGGCCGAGGGCGGCGAACAGCAGAGCGTAGGCCGACCCCGTCACCATCCACAGCACGCCCGCACCGACGACCGGTACGACGACGGTCAGGAGCGGGAGGGGCGGGCGCGGTGCCGGCTCGGCACGGCGGGGAAGCGCGAGGGGGTCATCGGGTGCGTAGGTGGACACCGCTCCACTGTGCGCGGAGGGCCCGGTCCGGCGGCCGGTGCACGGACGTCCTGTGGACGATCCGCGTCAGGGGCGCACTGGTGAGGAGATCTCGACCGTGGCGGTGTCCTCGTCGGCCGGGACGTGCCGCGCGCTCACGACGATGATGGACACGTTGTCGCGGCCGCCGTTCTCCAGCGCCGCCTCGAGCATCGCGTCGACCGCGGCAGCCGGGTCCTGGTTCTGCAGGAGGAAGTGCAGGATACCGTAGTCGGTGAGCTCTTTCGTCAGTCCGTCGCTGCACACCACGAAGCGGTCGCCGTCGACGACCTCGAGTCGCACGTAGTCGGGCACCACCCCGTCGCTCGGACCGACGGCCCGGGTGATGACGTTGCCGTAAGGGTGGTTCTCGGCCTCCTCCGGGCTGAGACGGCCTGCGGCGATCAGCTCCTGGACGACGGAGTGGTCGGTCGTCACCTGCGCGAGCGCGCCGTCGCGGAGCAGGTACACCCGGGAGTCGCCGATGTTGAGGGTCACCCAGGTCGGCTCGGCGCCGGTGAGGTCGAGGTAGACACCCGTCACCGTCGTGCCGGTGCCGTCGTCGGTCGTCTCGGCGTGCGAGGCGATGTCGGCCACCGCGTGCTCGAGGGCGTCCTCGATCGCCTCCGGCGAGACCGTGCCGCGGTCGACGGCGGCCGAGAGGCGCTCCACCGTGCGCGAGCTGGCGATCTCGCCCCCGATGTGGCCGCCCATCCCGTCGGCGACGACGAAGAGCGGGAACGCCGACAGCACGGCATCCTGGTTGTTCTCGCGGCGGCGGCCCTGGTGGGTGACCTCGGCCCAGCGCACCTCGATGGGGCCTGCGCCGGAGGGGACGACGCGGGACGAGGTGACGGCTTCGGGCACGCTCCCACCCTTCTTCCTGATCGGTGCAGCGTCCTCACACTCTAGTGGACGTCCTCCGCCGTCATCCTGCGGCGCGGGGCGTTGCCCCCGACCCGTTCCCGGCACTACCTTTCGTGTGTGGCAGCGCACGCGCGCTGAACGCCGCGCGCCGCGGCGACGCCGACAGAAGGGCATACCGATGACCGACCCGAACACGCCGCCGCAGGACGGCCCCGCGTCTCCTCCTCCCGCAGGCGCGCCGACCCCTCCGCCGGGACAGAACCCGGGCGGTTACGCTCCGCCGCCGCCCCAGCAGCCCTACGCGCAGCAGCAGCCGTACGGGCAGCCGGGTTACGGGCAGCCGCAGCCGGGCGCCGCTCTCACCCCCGATCAGGACAAGCAGTGGGCGATGTTCGCGCACCTCGGCGGCATCGTCGGCTTCCTGCCCGCCCTCATCATCTGGCTCGTGTTCAAGGACCGCGGTCCCCGCACGAACGTCGAGGGAAAGGAGGCGCTGAACTGGCAGATCACCTTCACGATCGCCATGATCGTCGCCTACATCGTTGCGGGCATCCTGGCCTTCATCCCGTTCCTCGGCTTCATCGGGGGGTTGCTCCCGTTCGCCGTGTGGGTCGCGAACATCATCTTCTCGATCCTCGGCGCGGTTCGGGTGAACGCCGGGGGCAGCTACCGCTACCCGGTGACCTTCCGCTTCATCTCGTAGTAGGCGGCACGACGAGCTCCAGCTCGCCGGCCGCCGATGGGCGCAGGACGATCTCTTCGTCCTGCGCCCATCGCATGAGCGCGTCGGGTCCGGGGACGTCCGGCCGTGAGGTCGCGAGGCGGCGGACGAGTTCCCCCTTGGCGTGTTTGTTGAAGTGGTTCAGGGCCCGGATGGCGCCGTCCGGTCCCTCCGACACGACCCGCACGTACGCCTGCGGGATCCCGGCGGGCACGGGCCCCAGGGCGACGTACGCCTCCGAACGCAGGTCGAGGACGAACGAGGGCGAGGATGCCGCGATCGCGGCACCGACGGCATCCGCCCACACTGCCCGCATCGGCGGGAGTCCGGGGACGCGGATGCCGGCTCCCAGACGGTACGCCGGGATCGGATCCAGCGCCCCGACCACGCCGAACGGGGCGGAGTGGATCGCGACGTGGCCCGCCAGCCAGGCACGCGACGCGTCGTCGAGAGTCGCGGCGTCGAGGGCGTCGAAGAGGACCCCGGTGTAGCGGTCGACGGCGGGCATCGTCGGGGAGCCGCGGAGCGCGGCGTTGACGGCGACCTCGCCGCGTTGCCGGGCGGAGAGCTTGAGCACGCGGGCCGCGGCCTCCTCGTCGTCGCTGAGCGCGACGAGCGCGTCGATCACCTGCTCGCGCTGCGTCGAGAGCGTCGGATAGGCGAGCGCGTCCGGACGCCAGCGCGGGCCGTCGCCGCCGGGGCGCTTGGTCTCGGACGGGGGCAGCAGGATGAGCACGGCGGCACCTCCGGGGAAAAGCGCAGCGCCGCCCGGCGAACCGGACGGCGCTGCGCGCAAAGGGTGTCAGGACTGCAGGGCTGCGTTCCCGGCCACGATGGTGAGCTCGTCGTTCTCCATCGAGAGGAAGCCGTCCTCCGCCGTCGCGACGATCTTCTCGCCGTTCGACTGCGTGATCCGGACTTCACCCTCCGCGAGGATGGCGAGGACGGGCTCGTGACCGGACATGAAGCCGATCTCGCCCTCGACCGTCTTGGCCACGACGAGGCTCGCCTCGCCGTGCCAGACCTCCGCCTCAGCGGAGACGAGGGTGACGGTCAGCGCCATGTCAGCCGTTCTCCTTCTGGATCTGCGCCCACTTCTCCTCGACGTCGGAGATGCCACCGACGTTGAAGAAGGCCTGCTCGGCCACGTGGTCGAAGTCACCCTTGACGATGGCGTCGAACGACTCGATGGTCTCCTTGATCGGGACCGTGGAGCCCTCGACACCGGTGAACTTCTTCGCCATGTAGGTGTTCTGCGAGAGGAACTGCTGGATGCGGCGTGCACGCGACACGACGATCTTGTCCTCTTCGGAGAGCTCGTCGACACCGAGGATCGCGATGATCTCCTGCAGTTCCTTGTTCTTCTGCAGGATCTGCTTCACGGCGGTGGCCACACGGTAGTGGTCCTCACCGATGTACCGCGGGTCCAGGATGCGGCTGGTCGAAGTCAGCGGGTCGATCGCGGGGTACAGACCCTTCGAGGCGATCTCACGCGAGAGCTCGGTCGTCGCGTCGAGGTGCGCGAAGGTGGTCGCCGGAGCCGGATCGGTGTAGTCGTCGGCGGGGACGTAGATCGCCTGCAGCGACGTGATCGAGTGACCGCGGGTCGACGTGATGCGCTCCTGGAGGACACCCATCTCGTCGGCCAGGTTCGGCTGGTAACCCACGGCAGAGGGCATGCGGCCCAACAGCGTGGAGACCTCGGAACCGGCCTGCGTGAAGCGGAAGATGTTGTCGATGAACAGGAGGACGTCCTGCTTCTGCACGTCGCGGAAGTACTCCGCCATCGTGAGAGCCGACAGGGCGACGCGCAGACGCGTCCCCGGCGGCTCGTCCATCTGGCCGAAGACGAGGGCGGTCTTGTCGAAGACGCCCGCCTCCTCCATCTCACCGATGAGGTCGTTGCCCTCACGGGTGCGCTCACCGACACCGGCGAACACCGACACACCGCCGTGGTCCTGCGCGACGCGCTGGATCATCTCCTGGATGAGGACGGTCTTGCCGACGCCGGCACCACCGAAGAGGCCGATCTTGCCACCCTGGACGTACGGGGTGAGCAGGTCGATGCTCTTGATGCCGGTCTCGAACATCTCGGTCTTGGACTCGAGCTGGTCGAAGTTCGGCGCCTGACGGTGGATGCCCCAGCGCTCGGTGACCTCGATGGTCTCGCCCGGCGCGGCGTTGAGGACCTCACCGGTGACGTTGAACACCTTGCCCTTGGTGACGTCGCCGACGGGGACCGTGATCGGGCCGCCGGTGTCGCGCACCTCCTGGCCGCGGACCATGCCGTCGGTGGGCTTGAGCGAGATGGCGCGGACGAGGTCGTCGCCGAGGTGCTGCGCGACCTCGAGCGTGATCTCGGTCGACTCGCCGTCGATCGTGATGGTGGTCTTGAGGGCGTTGTAGACCTCGGGGATCGAGTCGTGCGGGAACTCGATGTCGACGACCGGGCCGGTGACGCGCGCGACGCGACCGACGACGGGGGTCTCCGTCTTCTCAGCGGTGAGGCTCATGGCTTCTCTTCTTTCGTGTGGTCTATTTGCCCGACGCCAGCGCGTCGGCGCCGCCGACGATCTCGGCGATCTGCTGCGTGATCTCCGCCTGACGCGCGTTGTTGCGCAGGCGGGTGTAGTCGGTGATGAGCTTGTCGGCGTTGTCGCTTGCGGACTTCATCGCCTTCTGCGTGGCGGCCTGCTTCGCGGCGGACGACTGGAGCAGCGCGTTGAACACGCGGCTCTGCACGTACACCGGCAGCAGCGCGTCGAGCACCGTCTCGGCATCCGGTTCGAACTCGTAGAGCGGGTAGACCTGGCTGGACGCCGCGTCCTCCGCCTCGACGACCTCGAGCGGCAGCAGACGCACGGTCTCGGGCGTCTGCGTCATCATGCTGACGAACCGGTTGTAGACGAGGTTGATCTCGTCGACGCCGCCGTCCGCGCCGCCCTTCTCGTACGCGCCGATCAGCGCGGCCGCGATCTCCTCCGCCGTCGAGAACGCCGGCGTGTCGGTGTCACCGATCCACTCCCCCGCCGTCGCGATGCGACGGAACTGGAAGAAGCCGACGGGTTTGCGGCCGATGAGGTAGTACACCGGCTCGCGACCCTCGCTGCGCAGCAGCTCGCCGAGCTGCAGCGCCTCGCGGATCACCTGGGAGTTGAATGCGCCGGCGAGACCGCGGTCCGAGCCGAAGACGACGACGGCGGAGCGTCGGATGTCCTCGCGCTCGGTGGTCAGCGGGTGCTGCACGTTCGAGTGCGTCGCCACGGCGGAGACGGCCCGCGTCACGGCCCGCGCGAAGGGGTTGGACGCGCGCACGCGTGCCATCGCCTTCTGGATGCGCGAAGCCGCGATGAGTTCCATCGCCTTCGTGATCTTCTTGGTCGTCTGAGCAGAAGAGATCTTCTGCTTGTAGACCCTGAGTTGTGCGCCCATTGGTTATGAGTCTCCCGTCGGCGTCAGCCGCGGCGGCCCTTGACGATCTTCTCCTGGTTCACGTCGTCGGCGTCCGCAGCAGCGACCTCTTCGTGACCCGGCGCGCCGAGTGCCTGACCCTTGCCGCCCTGGAACTCGAGGACGAAGGCGTCGACCGCCTTGTCGAGCTCCGCGACGGTGCTGTCGTCGAGGACGTTCGTCTCGCGCAGCGTGTCGAGGATCGACGTGTTCCGCTTCAGGTGGTCCAGCAGCTCGCGCTCGAAGCGGAGGACGTCCTCCACCTCGATCGTGTCGAGCTTGCCGTTGGTGCCGGCCCAGATCGAGACGACCTGCTCCTCGACGGGGTACGGCGAGTACTGCGGCTGCTTCAGCAGCTCGGTCAGACGCGCACCGCGGGCGAGCTGACGACGCGACGCGGCGTCGAGGTCGGAGGCGAACATCGCGAACGCCTCGAGCGAGCGGTACTGGGCGAGCTCGAGCTTGAGCGTTCCCGATACCTTCTTGATCGACTTGACCTGAGCGTCACCACCGACGCGCGAGACCGAGATACCCACGTCGACCGCGGGACGCTGGTTGGCGTTGAAGAGGTCGGACTGCAGGAAGATCTGGCCGTCGGTGATCGAGATCACGTTGGTCGGGATGTACGCCGAGACGTCGTTGGCCTTCGTCTCGATGATGGGCAGACCCGTCATCGATCCCGCCCCGAGCTCGTCGGAGAGCTTGGCGCAACGCTCCAACAGACGCGAGTGCAGGTAGAAGACGTCACCGGGGTACGCCTCGCGGCCCGGCGGGCGGCGCAGCAGCAGCGACACGGCACGGTAGGCCTCGGCCTGCTTCGACAGGTCGTCGAAGATGATGAGGACGTGCTTGCCCTCGTACATCCAGTGCTGGCCGATGGCCGATCCGGTGTAGGGAGCGAGGTACTTGAAGCCGGCGGGGTCGGATGCCGGGGCCGCGACGATCGTCGTGTACTCCATGGCACCGGCGTCCTCGAGCGCGCCCTTCACCGAAGCGATGGTCGAGCCCTTCTGGCCGATCGCGACGTAGATGCAGCGGACCTGCTTGGTGACGTCGCCCGATTCCCAGTTGGACTTCTGGTTGATGATCGTGTCGATCGCGATCGCCGTCTTGCCGGTCTGACGGTCTCCGATGATCAGCTGGCGCTGACCGCGGCCGACGGGGATCATGGCGTCGATCGCCTTGATGCCGGTCTGCATCGGCTCGTGGACCGACTTGCGCTGCATGACGCCGGGAGCCTGGAGCTCGAGCGCGCGGCGGCCGGTGGTCGCGATCTCGCCGAGACCGTCGATCGGGTTGCCGAGCGGGTCGACGACACGGCCGAGGTAGCCCTCGCCGACACCGACCGAGAGGACCTCGCCGGTACGGGTGACCTTCTGACCGGCCTCGATGCCGGCGAAGTCGCCGAGGACGACGACACCGATCTCGTGCTCGTCGAGGTTCTGCGCGAGGCCTTCGACACCGTTCTCGAAGCGGACGAGCTCGTTCGCCATGACGCCGGGCAGGCCCTCGACGTGGGCGATGCCGTCCGCGGCGTCGACGACGGTGCCGACCTCGGTCGCCGCTGCCCCGGTGGGCTCGTAGGCGGCGACGAAGTCTTTCAGCGCGTCACGGATGACGTCGGGGCTGATGGACAGTTCTGCCATGGTTTTCCTTCTTAGTGAGGTCTTGTGGCGGGCACCTGGCCAGCCGGGTCCGCTCCGCGGTGGAGCGGGAAGAGTCAGCCCGCCAGACGCTGGCGGAGGTCGCCCAATCGGGACGAGACGGTGGCGTCGATCACGTCGTTGCCGATCTCGATGCGGATGCCGCCCACGACCTCGGGGTCGATGACGACAGTGAGCGAGACCTCGGTGTCGTACCGTGCCGCGAGGGTCTGCCGCAGACGCGCGGTCTGCGCCTCGGTCAGCTCCGCCGCGGCGAACACCGTCGCGACAGCGCGACCGCGCTGCTCGGCGACGACGCGGAGCGCCCAGCTCAGCATCGAACGCACCCGCCGCTCGCGCGGGAGCTGCGCGAGCGAGGAGACGATGATCACCGTCGGCTCGGCGGCGCGGCCGGCGAGCAGCTTCTCGACGAGGGCACCCTTGGCGGACGCGTCGCCGAGACGGCTGCCAAGCGCCAGTTCGAGCTCGGGGTTGGCCGCGATCGTGCGGGCCACCGAGAACAGTTCGCCCTCGATGTCGGCCTGCGGGGCCGCGATGGCGGCGGCACGGATGCCCGCCTCCTCGATACCGGTCAGCAGATCGGCGGCCGAGGACCACCGCTCGCTGACGGCGGCGTCGAGGACGGCCACCGTGGCCGGCGAGAACGTGCCGAACACGTTCGCGACGACCTTCTGGCGGCCTTCCGCGGGAACCGACGCATCGGAGAGCGCGCCGCTCAGCTGCGACGAGCCGGCCAGGACGCGCGCCGCGGCGAAGAGCTCGCGGGCGACGTCGAGGTCGACGCCCGGCGCGGCCTGCAGGGCCGACGTCGTCGCCGCGAGGGCCTGAGTGGTCGCGCTGCCCATTACTTCGCCGCCTTCTCGGATGCCTCGAGGTCGGCGAGGAAGCGGTCGACCACGGCCTGGGCCTTGGCGTCGTCCGACAGGGTCTCACCGATCACGCCGCCGGCGAGGTCGAGGGCGAGGGTGCCCACCTCGCTGCGGAGCGAGACGAGCGCGCTCTGGCGCTCGGCCTCGATCTGGGAGTGAGCAGCGGCGGTCAGACGCGCAGCCTCGGCGGCGGCGTTGTCCTTGGCCTCGGTGACGATCTTCTTGCCGTCCTCACGAGCGGCGTCACGGATCTCACCGGCTTCCTTGCGAGCCTCGGCCAGCTGGGCCGTGTACTCCTCGAGGGCGGCTTCCGCCTTGCGCTGCGCCTCGTCGGCCTTCGCGATGTTGCCTTCGATGGCGGCAGCGCGCTGGTCGAGCAGAACCTGCATCTTCGGCAGGGCGACCCGCCAGAAGACGAACAGGATCACGACGAAGCAGACGCCCGACCAGATGATGTCGTACGCGGCGGGGAAAAGCGGGTTGTGCGCCTCGCCCTCTTCTGCGGCGTACGCGACAAGAGCATTCAGCATCCTGTCTCCTTAGGAATCTGTTCGGGGATCAGACGAAGATGAAGTAGGTCGCGATGCCGATGAAGGCGAGCGCCTCGGTGAAGGCGATACCGATGAACATCAGGACCTGCAGGCGGCCGGCCAGCTCGGGCTGACGGGCCACGCCCTCGATCGTCTTGCCGACGACGATACCCACGCCGATGGCGGGACCGATGGCGGCGAGGCCGTAGCCCATCGTCGCGACGTTGCCCTCGAGGGCGGCGAGAACCGTAGTTGCGTCCACGGAGGTGTTTCCTTTCGGTTGGATGGTTCGGCGTGCGCCGGACCGCTTAGTGCTCTTCTGCCACCGCGAGCTGGATGTAGACCGCGGTGAGGATGGCGAAGACGTAGGCCTGGAGGAAGGCGACGAAGATCTCGAACAGCGTGAAGGCGAACCCGAACGCGAGCGTGCCCGCAGCGAGCGCCGAGAACCAGCCGCCGACCTCGACGAGGAAGAACTGGGTGGCCGCGAAGAACAGGACCAGCATGAGGTGGCCGACGATCATGTTCATCAGGAGACGCAGCGTCAGCGTGACGGGCCGGATGATGAAGGTCGAGAGGAACTCGAGCGGGATGATGATGATGTACAGCGGCCACGGCACGCCGGAGGGCATCAGGGCGTTCTTGAAGAACGCGCCCGGGTTGTGCTTGATGCCGGCGTAGATGAAGGTCACGTACGCGACGATCGCCAGCAGGAGTGGGACCGCGACGATCGAAGAACCGGCGATGTTCAGGAACGGGATGACGCCCGTGATGTTCATGAACAGCACCATGAAGAAGATCGTGGTGAGGATCGGGAGGAACCGGCGCCCGTCCTTCTTACCCAGGATGTCCTCGGCGATGTTGACGCGGACGAAGTCCAGGCCCATCTCGACGATGCTCTGGAACCGGCCGGGGACGACGGTCATCCGACGCGTCCCGAGCCAGAAGATCAGGACGATGGCGATCGTCGCGAGGAACTGGATGAGGTGGATCCGGTTGACCTCGAGGAAACCGATCTGGAAGAGCGTCTCGGGGAAGAAGTCGTCGATCGAGGGCCCGTGGAACACGGGGGCGTCTTCGGCGGCAGTAGCGATCAGGGTCGCAGCTTGAGTAAACAGCGCTGGCTCCAGCTTCGGGGCGTCGATCAAAGGATCGGGCGACGATGGTCGGTGAGCTGACTCCGCAGACGTTCCCGTCGGGATCAGGCGGGCTCGAGAACAGCCTATCAGTCCTGGGGCGCCGCCGAGTCCCCGGGCCGGCGTTCCCCGGCCTCCACCTCCGCGGCGGTGGGCAGTGTCGTGTCGCTGACGGCGGAGGTCCGCATCCGGAGCATGACGACGACGTCGACGACGAGCGAGGCGACGATGCTGACGACGAGGGAGACGAGGAAGACCAGCGGGGTCAGCCACGGCTGATCGCGCAGGACGAAGAGCACGACGAGGAAGACCACGAACTTGAGGATCCATCCGCCCATGACGGAACCGAAGAAGATCGGCACGAACAGCGGATCGCCGTAGAAACGGTTGGCGATGAGGATCGACACGATCGTGAAGCCCAGGAAGACCGCCGCCATCAGGACGGCGACGAGGGCGCTCCACAGGCCCGACGTCCCGGCGACGAGCAGTCCGACCGCTCCCCCCGCGACGAGAAGGACCGCGGTCACGATTCCGGACCACACGAGGGCGGTGCGCAGCATGGAGGTGGAGGACAGGGAGCTCACGAGAGGGCCTTCTGTTCGGGCGCGACCGATCGGGCGCGGCGCGCGGGGGGCAGTGTGACGAGGACGCAGGCGATGCAGCCGATGACGAGGAACGCGACGCCGGGCCAGTACCGGCCGGGCCAGCCCTTCGTCGTGCCGATGTACATCAGCAGGACCGACAGCGAGACGACGGCGGTCCACGCGTAGAACACGAAGACGGCGTTGCGGTCGGTGTGGCCCATGTCGAGCATCCGGTGGTGGAGGTGCTTGCGGTCGGGCGAGAACGGCGACTTGCCCTGCGCCATCCGCCGGACGACGGCGAGACCGAAGTCGACGAGCGGCAACAGCACGATGACGACGGGGAGGATGACGGGGATGAAGGCACCGAGCAGCTGAGAGCGGCCGAAGAGGTCGTTATCGCTCAGGAGGTTCGGCGGCAGGTTGCCGGTGACGACGATCGCCGACGACGCCATCATGAGCCCGAGGAGGAGGGCACCGGCATCCCCCATGAACATGCGGGCCGGATTCCAGTTGAACGGCAGGAAGCCCGCGCACATCCCGAGCAGCACGATCGCGATGAACACCCCGGTGTTGCTCTGCTCGCTGTTGTCGAAGTCGCGCACGAGCATCGCCGAGTAGGCGAAGAACACCGCGTTCGCGATGAGGCACACCCCTGCGACGAGCCCGTCGAGTCCGTCGATGAAGTTGACGGCGTTCATGACGATCACGATGAGGAGGATCGACAGGCTGATGCTGACCCAGCTCGACACGACGACCTGCTGGCCGAAGGGCAGGTAGAAGATCTGGATGCCGCCGGGCGAGACGACGATCCAGGCGGCGACGAACTGGGCGCCGAGCTTGATCATCCAGTCGAGGTCCCACAGGTCGTCGGCGACGCCGACCACGACCATGAGGGCGGCGGCCCCCAGCAGGGACCACACCATCGACGGCTCCTGCCACACGATCGCGAAGGCGGGGAGCTGGGAGGACAGCACGAAGAAGCCGAGCATGCCGATGAACATCGCCACGCCCCCGAGCCGGGGCGTGGGGGTCTTGTGGACGTCCCGCTCGCGGATCGCCGGGTGCAGCCCGAACTTCATCGCCACACGCCAGACCGCCCACGAGAAGACGAAGGTGAGGGCGCCGGTGATGACGAACGCGAGCAGGTAGTCCCTCACGCGTCGTCGGATTCGTCGGGCGAGACCGGATCCGGCTCGAGCAGGTCGCCAAGCACCTCGCGCAGGGCGGCGCGGGAGACGGCACCGTCGCGCAGCACCGTCACAGGCCGCGGATCGCGGCCGACGAGTCCCGTCGCATCGATGATGGTGGAGGCGACCCCGGTGTCGACGAGCCCGCCGTCGAGGTAGACGGAGATGCTGTCGCGGAGCATTTCGATCGCCGAGTCGATCTCGAGCGCCGCGGGCTTGCCCGTCAGGTTCGCGCTCGAGACGGCGAGTGGACCGGTCTCCTGCAGCAGTTCGAGGGCGAAGGCGTCGTCCGGCATCCGCACCGCGACGGTGCCGCGGGTCTCGCCGAGGTCCCAGCGCAGCGAGGGCTGGGCGGGCAGGACGATGGTGAGACCCCCCGGCCAGAACCGCTCCACGAGGCGATCGACGGGCTCGGGCACCTCGGCCACGAGCGCACGCATGGTGTCGGGTCCCGAGACGAGCACCGGCGGGGGTGACTGCCGTCCGCGGCCCTTGGCCGCCAGCAGGCGCGCGACGGCGGAGGCGTTGAACGCGTCGGCGGCCACGCCGTAGACGGTGTCGGTCGGCATCACGATGAGTTCGCCGCGGCCGATGGCCTGGCGGGCCTGGCGCAGAGCGGGGAGCAGCTGGTCGGCGTCGCGGCAGTCGAGGACGGGAGACATATCCGCAGCATTCTACGAGGAGCGGGCTCGGGACCGCCTGCACGCGGGCGGTCCCGATTCAGGGACGCAGCGCCGTCGTCGCGCGGTCCCGCGCCGTGAGGTCCCGGTGCGTGGCCGCGCCGCGCCATCCGTCGGCGGTCAGCAGATCGCGGATGCCGGGGCCCTGCCACTCGCCGTGTTCGATCACCAGCGTGCCGCCGGGATGCAGCAGCCGCAGCGCCACGTGCGACAGCACGCGCACGACGTCGAGCCCGTCGGGACCGCCGTACAGCGCCGCCGGCGGGTCCCAGAAGCGCACCTCGGGGTCGCGCGGGATCGCGTCGTCGGGCACGTAGGGCGGGTTCGACACCACGACCGAGACGGTGCCGTCGAGCTCGGGGAACGCATCGGCGAGGTCGATGAACGCGAGACGGGCATGCGGGGCGTGGAGGGCGAAGTTCTCCTTCGCCCAGAGGAAGGCGTCGACAGAATTCTCGGCCGCGTGCACCTGCGCGTGCGGCACCTCGGTCGCGAGCGACAGGGCGAGCGCGCCGCTGCCCGTGCCGAGGTCGACGGCGACCGGCTCGGGACCGGGCGCGGCGCGCAGCGCGTCGATCGCGAGCTGCGCGACCATCTCGGTCTCGGGACGCGGGACGAACACCCCCGGCCCCACCCGGAGCTCCAGGTGGCGGAACGGCGCCGTCCCGGTGAGGTGCTGCAGCGGTTCGCGCGCGGCGCGGCGCTCGACGAGCTCGGCGAAGCGCGTGGCGGCGGTCTCCGGCATCCGATCACCGCGCATCATGGCGGCGGCGAGCTCCCCCCGGCCGATGCCCAGGACGTGCGCGGCGAGGAGTTCGGCGTCGACATCGGCGGACGGCACGCCGGACGCGGCGAGGCGCTCGGCGGCGCGGCGCACGAGGGGGGCGAGGTCGCTGCCCGTGGGCGCGTCGGAAGTCCGTGAAGTCGACATGGGAAGCCTCAGGATACCGCGCACGGCATCGTCACACAGGGCCGCCCGGGTCGCCGGGACCGTAGGCTGGGGGGCGCATCGCGGACACCTGAGCCGCACCCAATTCATCCGACCCGCACGGAAGGCATCCCATGACCGGCATCCACTCCGACATCACGAGCGCATTCGGCAACACCCCCCTCGTCCGACTGAACCGCGTGTCCGAGGGGCTGCCGGGGACCATCCTCGCCAAGCTCGAGTTCTACAATCCCGCCTCGTCGGTCAAGGACCGCCTGGGCATCGCGATCGTCGACGCCGCGGAGGCCTCCGGTGAGCTGAAGCCCGGCGGCACGATCGTCGAGGGCACGAGCGGCAACACCGGCATCGCCCTCGCCATGGTGGGCGCGGCCCGCGGCTACAAGGTCATCCTGACGATGCCGTCCTCGATGTCGATCGAGCGTCGGATGCTGCTGCGCGCCTACGGTGCCGAGCTCGTCCTGACCGACCCGTCGCTCGGTATGAAGGGCGCCGTCGGCGAGGCCGAGCGCATCGCCGCCGAGACCCCCGGCGCCGTGCTCGCGAAGCAGTTCGCCAACCAGGCCAACGTCGAGATCCACCGCAAGACCACCGCCGAGGAGATCCTGCGCGACACCGACGGCGCCGTCGACTACTTCGTCGCCGGCATCGGCACCGGCGGGACGATCACCGGCGTCGGCCAGGTGCTGAAGGAGCGCGTGCCCGCCGCGAAGGTGGTCGCGGTCGAGCCGAAGGACTCCCCCCTGCTGACCGAGGGCAAGCCCGGACCCCACAAGATCCAGGGCATCGGCCCGAACTTCATCCCGCCGATCCTCGACCAGGGCGTCATCGACGAAGTCCAGGACGTCACCTTCGACGACGCGATCGCGACCGCCAAGAAGGTCGCCACGACCGAGGGCATCCTCGTGGGCATCTCGTCCGGCGCCGCCATCTGGGCGGCGCTCCAGGTCGCCGCACGTCCCGAGGCCGAGGGCAAGAACATCGTCGTGATCATCCCCTCCTTCGGCGAGCGGTACCTCTCGACGGCGCTCTTCGAGGAGTTCCGCGACTGATCCCGGTCGTCTCCGAAAGGTCCGTCGTGCCCGGCATCGCCCGCTCCCTGCGCCGCAGCCTCGTCGCCGTCGTCCGCGCCGTCCGCGAGGACATCGCGGCGGCGAAGCTGCGCGACCCGGCCGCACGCGGCGGGCTCGAGATCGCGCTGCTGTACCCGGGGCTCCACGCCGTGTGGAGCCACCGGGTATCGCACGCGCTGTGGCGGCGGGGCCGGCGCTTCCCCGCGCGGGCGCTCTCGCAGGTCACCCGCTGGCTCACCGGCATCGAGATCCATCCCGGCGCCCGCATCGGGCGGCGCTTCTTCATCGACCACGGCATGGGTGTCGTGATCGGCGAGACGGCGGAGGTCGGCGACGACGTCATGCTCTACCACGGGGTGACGCTGGGCGGCCGGACGCGGGACGGCGGCAAGCGGCATCCGACCCTCGAAGACGGCGTCGCCGTCGGCGCGGGAGCGAAGATCCTCGGACCGATCGTCATCGGCGCGCACTCGGTCATCGGCGCGAACGCCGTGGTCACGAAGGACGCGCCGTCCGACTCCGTGCTCGTCGGAGTGCCGGCGCGGGCCCGACGGCGGGCGGTCGGCGAGGACACCCGGGCGATCCTGACGGCGCCCGAGTACCACATCTGAGCGGTCAGGCCTCGGAGCCGACGGCGGCCAGCCGCGCTTCCTCATCGGCCGCGATCGCGGACTCGATGAGCGGTCCGAGCGCGCCGTCCATCACCTGGTCGAGGTTGTACGCCTTGTACCCGGTGCGGTGGTCGGCGATGCGGTTCTCGGGGAAGTTGTACGTGCGGATGCGCTCCGACCGGTCCATTCCGCGGATCTGGGACCTGCGGGCGTCGGAGGCCGCGGCATCCCGCTCCTCCTGCTGCTTGGCGAGCAGGCGCGCGCGGAGCACACGCATGCCGGCTTCGCGGTTCTGCAGCTGGCTCTTCTCGTTCTGCATCGACACGACGATGCCCGTGGGCAGGTGGGTGATGCGGACGGCGGAGTCGGTCGTGTTGACCGACTGACCGCCCGGACCCGACGAGCGGAAGACGTCGATCTTGAGGTCGTTCGCGTCGATCTGCACCTCTTCGGGCTCGTCGACCTCGGGGAAGACGAGGACTCCCGTTGTGGAGGTGTGGATGCGGCCCTGCGACTCGGTCGCGGGCACGCGCTGCACACGGTGGACGCCGCCCTCGTACTTCAGGTGCGCCCAGACGCCCTGGGCAGGATCGCTCGAGGAGCCCTTGATGGCGACCTGGACGTCTTTGTAGCCGCCCAGATCGGACTCGTTGCGCTCGAGCAGTTCGGTCTTCCACCCCTGCGAGGCGGCGTACTGCAGGTACATGCGCAGCAGGTCGGCGGCGAACAGCGCCGACTCGGCGCCGCCCTCCCCCGCCTTGATCTCGAGGATCACGTCGCGGGCGTCGTCGGGGTCGCGCGGGATGAGCAGGCGGCGGAGCTTCTCCTGCGCCTCGGCGAGCCGCTGCTCGAGGGCGGGGACCTCGTCGGCGAAGGCGGCATCCTCCTTCGCGAGTTCCCGCGCAGCCGCGAGGTCCTCCTCCGCGGCCCGCCAGGCGTCGTGCGCCGCGACGATGCGCGAGAGCTCCGCGTACCGCCGGTTGACGCGCTTGGCGCGCGCCGCATCGGCGTGCACCGCGGGGTCGGAGAGTTCCTCCTGGACCGCGCGGTGCTCGTCGATCAGCGTCTGGACGGACTCGAACACGACGCGAAGGTCAGCGGATGCTGTTCTCGTGCCCGTGGCCGTGGCCGCCCGCGGCGGGCGCCGGGATCGACTTCTGCATCTGCACGAGGAACTCGACGTTCGACGTCGTCTCCTTGAGCTTGCCGAGGACGACCTCGAGGGCCTGCTGGGGGTCGAGACCCGCGAGGGCCCGGCGCAGCTTCCACGTGATCTTGACCTCGTCGGCCGAGAGCAGCATCTCCTCGCGACGCGTGCTCGACGCGTTCACGTCGACGGCGGGGAAGATGCGCTTGTCGGCGAGCTGACGCGACAGGCGCAGCTCGCTGTTGCCGGTGCCCTTGAACTCCTCGAAGATGACGTCGTCCATCTTCGAACCGGTCTCGACGAGGGCCGTCGCGAGGATCGTGAGCGATCCGCCGTTCTCGATGTTGCGCGCGGCGCCGAAGAAGCGCTTGGGCGGGTAGAGAGCGGATGCGTCGACACCGCCGGTGAGCACGCGACCCGAGGTCGGCGCCGAGATGTTGTAGGCGCGACCGAGGCGGGTGATCGAGTCGAGCAGGACGACGACGTCGCGGCCCAGCTCGACGAGGCGCTTGGCGCGCTCGATGGCGAGTTCGGCGACCGTCGTGTGGTCCTCGGCGGGTCGGTCGAACGTCGAGGCGATGACCTCGCCCTTGACCGTCCGCTGCATGTCGGTGACCTCTTCGGGGCGCTCGTCGACGAGCACGACCATGAGGTGGACCTCGGGGTTGTTCGTCGCGATCGCGTTCGCGATCTGCTGCAGGACGATCGTCTTGCCGGCCTTGGGCGGCGCGACGATCAGGCCGCGCTGACCCTTGCCGATCGGGGCGACGAGGTCGATGATGCGCTGCGTCAGCTTCTCGGGGGCCGTCTCGAGGCGCAGGCGCTCCTGCGGGTAGAGCGGCGTGAGCTTGCCGAACTCGACACGCGTCGCGGCGTCCTCGACCGAGAGGCCGTTGACGGCGTCGACCTTGACGAGCGCGTTGTACTTCTGGCGGCTGGACTGCTCGCCCTCGCGCGGCTGCTTGATGGCGCCGACCACGGCGTCACCCTTGCGCAGGTTGTACTTCTTGACCTGACCGAGCGAGACGTAGACGTCGCTCTGGCCGGGGAGGTAGCCCGTCGTGCGCACGAAGGCGTAGTTGTCGAGGACGTCGAGGATGCCCGCGATCGGGATGAGGACGTCGTCCTCGCCGATCTCGGTATCGAACTCGTCGTTCGTGTTCTGTCCGCGGCGCTTGTTGCGCTGACGGCCACGACCCTGCCCCTGCTCGTCGTCGGAGGCCTGCTCGACGGCGGGCTTGTCGGCGGGCGCGTTCTGGCCGTTGCCGTTCTGCGCGCTGTTGTTCTGCGCGTTGCCGTTCTGGCCGTTGTCGCCCTTGTTGCGGTTGCGGCTGCGGCTGCGCGAACGGCTGCGGCTGCGGCCGTTGCCCTCGCCGGCGTTCTCGCTGTCATCGGCGGATGCCGTCGGTGCCGCGGCATCAACCGTCGGCGCCTCGGTGGTCGCGGCCTGCTCGGTGGTCTCGGGGGCGGCGTCGGCCGCGGGTGCCTCGACGGCGGACGCGGCATCGGCGGCCGGAGTCTCGGCGGCGTCGGCGGCCGGGGCCTCGGCAGTGGGGGCCTCGACGGCGGGGGCTTCCGCAGCGTCGGCAGCGACGGCGGCATCGGCGGCCGGCACATCGGTGCTCTTCGCGCGACGCGGAGCGCGCTTGCGCGGCGCCTTCGCCGGCTTCTCGGCGGGCTTCTCCTCGGCCGGGGTCTCGTCGACCGGCTGCGCAGCGGCGACCTCTTCGTCGGCGACGGGGGCGGGGTCCGCGGTGGGGGCCTCTTCGACGGGCGCCTCGGCGGCGGGCGCCTCGTCCGCGGGGGTGTCCTCGACGGGCGTCTCTTCGGTCGCGGGCGCGGCCAACTCGGCGGTGGCATCGGCGGTGGTCTCGTCGGCGACGGTGCCGCCGGTGGCGACGTCGTCGCCGGTCTGGATCTCGGAGATGGACTCCACGAGTTCTCCCTTTCAGATGTGGAAAGTCATAACCGCAGGTGGTTCCGTCCACGACAGATCCGGTTCCTCAGCGGGGTGTTCGCGCAGGCACAGAAGTTGCGCAGGCCCGTCAGAAGGGGGTGTGCGGTGGTTCGCAGATTGCGATGGAGGGCAGATTCACGTGATTACGTGGCATCCTCCGTATGGTCCTTCACTGTACCACCCCGGACATCGACGGCCAGCAGCAGGGGTTTCCATGGCGTGTCCGTGGACCGCGCCGCGAACTCGACCGCCTCGAGGCGGCGTCCGGGGCCGTCGGCCAGGACGAGCACGCTGGGGCCGGCGCCCGAGACGACGGCGGCGAAACCGGCGCCCCGGAGCGACTGCACCAGCGCGTCGGTCGCGGGCATCGCCTGCGCCCGGTACGACTGGTGCAGCTTGTCCTCGGTCGCCGCCATCAGCAGCTCGGGGCTCTGCGTGAGCGCCGCGATCAGCAGCGCGGACCGCGAGACGTTGAAGACGGCGTCCTCGCGGGTGACGTGGAGCGGCGCGAGTCCCCGCGCGACCGACGTCGACATCGTGAACTCGGGAACGAACACGAGGGGCGAGACACCGCGGTGGACCGCGAGCTTCTTGTGCTGCGGACCGTCCTGGTCCATCCACGCGATCGTCAGACCGCCGAAGAGCGCCGGGGCGACGTTGTCGGGGTGCCCTTCGAGTTCGGTGGCGAGGCGCAGCAGGGTCTCGGGCCCGAGGGTGACGTCCCCCTCGAGCAGTCCCTGCGCCGCGAGGAGGCCCGCGACCACGGCGGCCCCCGACGATCCCATGCCCCGGCCGTGCGGGATCACGTTGTGCGCGCGCAATCGGATGCCGGGCATCGGCCTGCCGACGGCCTCGAACGCGTACGCCATAGATTTCACGACGAGGTGCGAGGCGTCCGTCGGCACGTCCGCGGAACCCTCGCCGGTGACCTCGATCTCGAGCCCCGGCGCGTCGAGCGCCGTCACGACGAGCTCGTCGTGGACGCTCAGGGCGAGGCCCAACGTGTCGAAGCCCGGGCCCAGGTTGGCGCTCGTGGCTGGCACGCGGACGGCGACGCTGCGCCCGGCGAGCGTCATCCCGCCACGCGCGTGAGGTCGAGCGCGGACGCGACCTCGCTGGTCGCGGCATCCACGACGAGCGGCTCGACCTGCGAGCCGTCGGCGTTGCGCAGCGCCCACTGCGGGTCCTTCAGGCCGTGGCCGGTGACGGTCAGCACGACCTTGGCGCCGTTCGGGATGACGCCGGCCTCGGCACGGTCGAGCAGACCCGCGACGCTGATCGCGGAGGCCGGCTCGACGAAGACGCCGACGGTCCCGGCGAGCAGCTTCTGCGCCGCGAGGATGCGCTCGTCGTCGATCGCGCCGAACCACCCGTCGGTCGCCGCGCGGGCCTCGAGAGCGAGATCCCACGACGCGGGGTTGCCGATGCGGATGGCCGAGGCGATCGTCTCGGGGTTCTTGACGACCTCGCCGCGCACGAGCGGCGCCGAACCCTCGGCCTGGAAGCCGAACATGCGGGGCACGCGCGTCGCGACGCCGCGCTCGGCCTCCTCGCGGTACCCGCGCGAGTAGGCGGTGTAGTTGCCGGCGTTGCCGACCGGGATGAAGTGGAAGTCGGGGGCGTCGCCGAGCTGGCTGACGACCTCGTAGGCGGCGGTCTTCTGCCCCTCGATGCGGTCGGGGTTGACCGAGTTGACGAGGTGCACCTTGTAGCCGACGGCGAGCTCGCGCGCGATCTCGAGGCAGTCGTCGAAGTTGCCGCGGATCTGGATGAGCTTGCCGCCATGGGCGACGGCCTGACTGAGCTTGCCCATCGCGATCTTGCCCTCGGGCACGAGGACGGCCGCCGTGATGCCGGCGTGCGCCGCGTAGGCTGCCGCGGATGCCGAGGTGTTGCCCGTCGAGGCGCAGATGACGGCCTCGGCGCCGTGCTCGACGGCACGCGAGAGCGCGACCGTCATGCCGCGGTCCTTGAACGAGCCGGTCGGGTTCATGCCCTCGAACTTGATGTAGACGTCGGCCCCGGTGATGCGCGACAGCGAGGCGGCGGGGATGAGGGGGGTGCCGCCCTCGCCGAGCGTCACGACGGTCGAGGCGTCGGTGACGCCCAGTCGATCGGCGTACTCGCGGAGGACTCCGCGCCAGACGTGTGCCATGTCAGTCTCCTTCTACGCGCAGGACCGAGATCACGCGGCGCACGGCGCTGGTGGCAGCGAGACGCGCGACGGTGTCGGCCAGGTCCTGCTCCCGGGCCGTGTGGGTTCCGATGACGAGGTGCGCGACGGCATCCCCGCCGTCCCGGACGACGGCGTCGCCCGAGGTGGTCTGTTCGACGGTCGCGATGGACACGTCCCCGTCGCTGAGGATCCCCGCGACGGTGGCCAGGACGCCCGGTCGGTCGTCGACCTCGAGCGTGATCTGGCAGCTGGTGCGGATGCGGCCGATCGGCACGATCGCAAGTCCGGCCCGCGTCGACTCGCCGACACCCGGCCCCCCGGCGACGTGACGACGCGCGGCCGAGACGACGTCGCCGAGCACGGCCGACGCGGTCTGCACTCCCCCGGCGCCGGCGCCGTAGAACATGAGGTCGCCGGCGGCCTCGGCCTCGACGAACACGGCGTTGTTGGCGCCGTGGACGGACGCCAGCGGGTGCTCGCGCGGGACGAGCGCCGGGTAGACGCGCACCGAGATGGCCTCGCCCGTGGGCGCAGCGTCGGGCTGGTCGACGAGACGCTCGCAGACGGCGAGCAGCTTCACGACGTAGCCCGCCTTGCGGGCTGCCTCGATGACACCGGCATCCACCGCCGTGATGCCCTCGCGGTGAACGGCCTCGAGCGGGACGGTGGTGTGGAAGGCGAGGCTCGCGAGGATGGCGGCCTTCTGCGCCGCGTCGTAGCCCTCGACATCCGCCGTCGGGTCGGCCTCGGCGTACCCGAGCCGCTGCGCCTCGGCGAGCACCTCGTCGAAGCCGAGGCCCTCGCGGTCCATGCGGTCGAGGATGTAGTTCGTCGTCCCGTTGACGATGCCCATGATGCGGCGGACGCGGTCGCCGGCGAGCGAGTCGCGCAGCGGACGGATGATCGGGATGGCGCCGGCGACGGCGGCCTCGTAGGCGACGGTCGCACCGACCTGGTCGGCGGCGTCGAAGATCTCACTGCCGTGGGTGGCCAGCAGCGCCTTGTTGGCGGTGACGACGTCGGCGCCGGAGGACAGGGCGTGGAGGATCCGGGTGCGCGCCGGCTCGAGACCGCCGGTGACCTCGATCACGATGTCGGCGCCGGCGATGAGGGTGTCGGCGTCGGTCGTGAACAGATCGCGCGGCAGGTCGGCCTCGCGCGGGGCGTCCACGTCGCGGACGGCGATCCCGACGAGGTCGAGCGGTGCACCGGCGCGGTCGGCGAGCTCGTCGGCGTGGGTCAGCAGCAGGCGGGCAACCTGGGATCCGACGGCGCCGGCTCCCAGCAGCGCGACGCGCAGGCGGCGGGGTTCGATCATGCGGACTCCTCGGTGGTGCGGGATGCGGCCGGTGCGACGCCGAGGTCGCGCGCCAGCAGGTCGTTCTCGTCCTCTCCGCGGACGATCAGCCGGGCGGCACCGCCGCCGACGGCGACCACGGGAGGGCGCGTCAGGTAGTTGTAGTTGCTCGCGAGCGAGAAGCAGTACGCGCCGGTCGCCGCGACGGCCAGCAGGTCGCCCGGGGCCACGTCGCCGGGGAGGTACTCTGCGCCGACGACGATGTCACCCGCCTCGCAGTGCCGACCGACGACGCGCGCGAGCGCGGCGTCCGCGTCGCTGCGACGGCTCGCGATGCGGGCGCTGTAGTCGGCGCCGTACAGCGCCGTCCGCGCGTTGTCGCTCATGCCGCCGTCGACGCTCACGTACAGCCGCTCGAGGTCGTCCGAGACGCGCACGGGCTTCACCGTGCCGACCGAATACAGGGTCACGCCGGCGCGGCCGACGATCGCCCGTCCCGGCTCGAACGCGAGTTCGGGAAGAGGGATGCCGCGGCTCGCGCACTCGCGGGCGACCGCCGCGACGATCCCCTCGGCGAGCTCCGCGATAGGGGTCGGGTCGTCCTTCGACGTGTAGGCGATGCCGAAGCCGCCGCCGAGGTTCAGCATCGGGACCTCGCCGCCCTCGCGCAGCCGCGCGTGGACCTCGACGACGCGGGCGGCGGACTCGGCGAACCCGGCCGTGCCGAAGATCTGCGAGCCGATGTGGCAGTGCAGCCCCGCGAAGCGCAGCGAAGGCAGCTCGCGGATGCGGGCGACCGCCGCCTCGGCATCCGTCAGGGCGAAGCCGAACTTCTGATCCTCGTGGGCGGTCGCCAGGAAGTCGTGCGTCTCGGCGTGGACGCCGCTGTTGACGCGGACGAGGACGGTCTGCACGACGCTTTGGGAGGCGGCCTCGGCCGCGATCCGCTCGATCTCGACGAGCGAGTCGATGACGATCGAGCCGACGCCGGCGCGCACGGCGCGGGCGATCTCGGGCAGGAGCTTGTTGTTGCCATGGAGTCCGAGACGGCGCGGGTCCGCGCCCGCGGCCAGGGCGACCGCCAACTCGCCGCCGCTGGCGACGTCGACGCCGAGGCCCTCCGCGGTCACCCAGCGCACGAGGTCGGTCGTGAGGAACGCCTTGCCCGCGTAGTAGACCCGCGCCGTGCCGCCGTGGCGGGCCGCAGCATCCCGGAACGCCGTCAGCACCTCGCGGGCGCGGGCGCGGACGAGATCCTCGTCGACGACGTAGAGCGGCGTGCCGAACCGCTCGGCCAGCTCGGTCGCCGGCACGCCGCCGAGGACGAGCGCGCCGGCGTCGTCGCGCGTCGCGCCGGCGGGCCAGACGGCCTCGACGAGCGCATTCGCATCATCCGGCTTCGAGAGCCACTCGGGCACGGCGGGACGGTCGGAGGCGGTGGACACGCAGGGGCACCAATCGGGTGGGAACGGGATCGTCGGGCGGTGTGGCCACGCCCCGACGGTGCCCACAGTCTAGGGCACCCCGGCTGCCGCCCCCGGCCCCGTGACGCTACGAGGCGTCGGAGCAGGAACCGGGCTGCTGCGCGGTCTCGTCGCGAAGGATCGCGCTGTCGATGTCGAACGTCGCGACGACCCCGCGCTCCTCGACGGCGACGCCCGTCAGGGTGAGCGCCCGCGGCAGGTACTGCGCGAGGCACACCGGCCAGCTCTGCGCGAAGGACCCCACGAGCGGCCCGACCTGCTCGCGGAGCGCGTCGGCGCTCACGTCGACGTCGCCGAGCCGGAAGGTCGTCGGCGAGAGGACGAGGTCGCCGTCCTCCGGGGCCGCGGACAGGCGCACACCCAGTGGAATGGCGGTCCCGAACAGGTTCAGTTCCGTGTCGAGGGCGACCTCGGGGGGCGCGAGGCGGAAGGCGTCCACCGGGAAACCGTCCACCCGCGACAGGATCATGCGCACCTGGTCCTCGTCCAGCACGACGACGGCGCGGGCGCTGCTCCAGTCGCCGCCCCGGACCGGGGCATCCTCGATGTCGACCCGGACGTCGCCCGAGATCCCCTCGACGTCGACGTCGTCAGCGGACACGCTCATCTGAGCGATGCTCCCGACGGCGAGCTGGGGCAGGACGAGCCCCGGGATCTCGACGTCTATCGCCTGGTCCACAGGCAGGCCGAGGTTCTCGATCAGCTGCGAGCGGACGACCTTGGGCACGATCGTCCGCGCCGCGAACTCCGCCGCGACCACCAGGGCGGCGAGCACTGCGACGACGACGATCACCACGACCCAGCCGCGGCGACGTCGGCGGGGCGCCGTGACGGTCGTCATGTCACATCCGGTCGGGCGCGCTCACGCCGAGCAGGTCGAGACCGTTGCGCAGCACCTGGCCGGTGGCGTCGTTGAGCCACAGACGCGTGCGGTGCAGGTCGGTGACCTCCTCGTCGCCGAGGGGCGTCACACGGCAGGAGTCGTACCAGCGGTGGTAGAGGCTCGCGAGCTCCTCGAGGTAGCGCGCGATGCGGTGCGGCTCGCGCAGCTCGGCCGCGAAAGCGACCAGGCGCGGGAACTCCTGCAGGGCGCCGAGGAGAGCGGACTCGGCCTCGTGCGTGAGGAGCTCGGGGGCGAACGCGTCGCGCGAGACGCCGGAGTCGGCGGCGTTCCGAGCGACGTTGTGCGTCCGCGCGTGGGCGTACTGCACGTAGAACACGGGGTTGTCGTTCGTGCGCTTCTGCAGGATCTCGGGATCGAGCGTCAGCGGCGAGTCGGCCGGGTAGCGCGCGAGGGAGTACCGCAGCGCGTCCGTGCCGAGCCACTCGCGCAGGTCGTCGAGCTCGATGATGTTGCCCGCACGCTTGGACAGCCGCGCGCCGTTGACCGACACGAGCTGCCCGATGAGCACCTCGATGTCCTTCTCCGGGTCGTCGCCGGCAGCCCCCGCGAGCGCCTTGAGGCGGTGCACGTACCCGTGGTGGTCGGCGCCGAGCAGGTAGATCTTGTGCGCGAAGCCGCGGTCGCCCTTGTTCAAGTAGTAGGCGGCGTCGGCGGCGAAGTAGGTGTACTCGCCGTTGGACCGACGGATGACGCGGTCCTTGTCGTCGCCGAAGTCGGTCGTGCGCACCCAGACCGCACCCTCGGCGTCGAACACGTGGCCCTGCGCGCGCAAGCGGTCGACGGCCTCGTCGACGAGGCTCGGGCCGCCGTCCGGCTTCTTCGCGTGGAGCGTGCGCTCGCTGAAGAAGACGTCGAAGTGCACGTTGAACTTCTCGAGGGATGCCTGGAGCTCCGCGAGCTGCAATTCGTAGGCCTTGTCGCGGGCCACCGCGACGCGCTCGGCCTCGGGCAGGTCGCCCAGACCCGGCTCGGCGGCGGCGACCCGGGTCGCGAGGTCGTCGATGTACGCGCCGGCATACCCGTCCTCGGGCGTCGGCTTGCCCTCGATGCGGGCGAGGACCGAGCGGCCGAAGCGATCCATCTGCGCACCGGCGTCGTTGATGTAGAACTCGCGCACGAGGGTCGCGCCGCTGGCCAGCAGCAGACGCGCGATCGCGTCGCCGAGCGCCGCCCACCGCGTGTGGCCGATGTGCATGGGACCGGTCGGGTTCGCGCTGACGAACTCGAGGTTGATCGTGTTGCCCTCCTGCGTGCGCCCGTGCCCGAAGCTCGCACCGGCGTCGACGATCGTCTTCGCGAGCGCGCCGGCGGCGGCGGCATCCAGTCGGATGTTGATGAACCCGGGACCGGCGACCTCGACCGAGGCGATGCCGTCGACGGCGGCGAGCGCGTCGGCGACCTCGGCCGCGAACTCGCGCGGGTTCGCCCCGACCTGCTTCGACAGCTTCAGGGCGGCGTTGGAGGCCCAGTCGCCGTGATCGCGGTTCTTCGGCCGCTCGACCGGGAAGTCCGCGACGGTGAGCGCCTCACCGGCGCCGGGTCGTCGCGCCTCGACGAGCGGGAGGACGACGGCGAGGAGGGCGGCGGAGAGGGCGTCGGGAGTCATAACCCGACAAGTCTACGGTCGGGAGACCCTCACGCCGACGGCAGGACGACCCAGATGCGGGCTCCCCCGAGCGGCGAATCGTCGATCCCGAGGCGGCCGCCGTGGGACTCGACGATGCGACGGCACGTCGCGAGGCCGATGCCGAAGCCGGGGGCCTCGGCGTTCGATCCGCGCTCGAGCGGCTCGAGCACGAGCTCCCGCTCGGCGACCGGGACGCCCGGGCCGTTGTCGTCGACGACGATGCGCACGCCGGACGCGACCGTTCCGACCGAGACGACGACCTGCGGGAGGCGACCGCCGGTCCCGGCGAACTTGACCGCGTTCCCGACGAGGTTCTGCACGAGGACGCTTGCCAGGGTCGGGTCGGCCTGGACGGGGACGGATGCCTCGACCGTCACCTCGGCGCCGTTGTCCTCGCCCGCGCTGCGGAGGTCCTCCATCGTCGAGGCGACGAGCGGTTCGACGTCGACCGCGGTGCGACGGATGGGCGATCCGCCGATGCGCGCGTAGTCCAGCAGCCGGCCGATCATCCCCGACATCCTGTCGGCGACCGATTCGGCGCGGGCGAGCGCGCGCGACGCCGCGGGGAGATCTGCGACCTCGGGGACGTCCGCGGCGAGCTCGATGTATCCGGTGAGCGCGGTCAGCGGGTTGCGGAGGTCGTGCGCGACCTGCGCCGCGAAGTTCTCGAGTTGCTCGTTCGACTCGCCGAGCTCCCGCGTGATGCGTCGCAGTTCGAGCACGTCGACGATCTGGCGCGCGATGAGGGCGAGCGCCGCACTCTCGTCCTCGGGGAGCTCACGGGGCACCTCGTCGAAGATGCAGATGGTGCCGATGGGCACCCCCATCGGGGTGATGAGCGGGCTCGAGGCGTAGAACTTGACGTTGGCGACCTCCCCGGTCACGAACGGATTGCCCGCGAATCTCTCGTCGAGGCTCGCGTCGGTGACGACGGTGTGACCCGGCTTGCGGAACACGACCGCGCACATCGAGTCCTCGCGGGTGCAGACAGCCGGCTCGATGCCGACCGCCGCGATCTGATGCTGGAACCGATCGTCGATGAGGTTGATGACCGCGGTGGGGACGCCGGACACGGTGGCGGCCAGCTGCACCAGGCCCTGGAGGTCCGCTTCCGGGGCCTCGCCCAGCACGCGGTAGTCCTCGATGATCGCTCGCCGAATGGCGTCATCTGCGGTCTTCACCCGCACCTCCCCGATGTCCTACGCATCACCCTAATCACCCGATCGAGACCAGCGCTGCCCGATCGTCCCGCTGCGGATCGGATGCCGCGGCCGCGACCGCCTCGTCGGCGTCGACGCGCGCGTCCACGACGAGCCGTCGCAGCGCCAGGTTCGCACCGTAATAGCTGAGGAAGGCGCAGTCCGCGGCATCCCGCCCCGTCGCGATGCGCACCAGCCCGCGACGGTTCGACAGCCGGGTCGCGTCGACGACGAGCCAGCGCCCGTCGATCCACGCCTCGGCGACCGCGTGGAAGTCCATCGGGACGAGACCCGGTGCGTAGCACGCGACGTAGCGGGCGGGGACGTCCATCGCCCGCAGGAGCGCGATGACGAGGTGCGCGTAATCGCGGCAGACGCCCTGCCCCGTGGCGAGCGTCGTGACGGCCGAGTCGGTCCCGAGGGACAGACCGGGCGAATAGGTCACGGTCTCGGCGACGAAGGACTCGACGGCGGCGAGGAGGTCGGTGCCGCGGAGCCCACCGAACTGGCGGCGCGCCTGCGCGAACACGGCGTCCGACGGGGCGTAGCGGCTCGGCCGGAGGTAGACGGCGGTGTCGAGATCGGAGGCCGGAGCCACGGCGAGCGGCCCGTCGACGCGCGCCTCGTACCGCACCTGGACGGGGCCCGCCCCCACGCGGAGGCGGTGCAACCGCGTGCCCACGGCATCCGTCACCGTCACGGCGGGCAGATCCTCGCCGTTCCGCAGGATGCGGAGGCGCTCGTGGGCGAGCGGAGTGCCGGCGGCCACGGCGACGGAGAGGATGAGGTCGAGCTCGCCCTCGAGATCGAGGTCGAGTTCCGCCGTGACGACACGCTGCACCGAGCAATCCTCCCACGGTGAAGATCGTGCTCGGCGAGTTCGGGGATCATCGCTTACCCTCGTCGCATGACCTCTGAACGACGCGCTCGGGGGTGGGGACTGGGGATCATCGCCGTCGGAGTCGCCGCCATCGTCGCGCTCGCCGCGTGGCAGCCGTGGCGCAGCATCTCCGCCGTCGACGCCGCCTCCTCATCGGACGGCGTCTCCACCGTCGAGCCGCTCTCGCTCCCCGCCGACCCCGACGTGCTCGTCTTCGGCGACTCCTGGACCTACGGCGCGGCAGCGACCGTCCCCACGGACGGCTACGCGTACCGCCTCGGGCGGCTCACCGGATGGGACGTGACCGTCGACGGCGTGCGCGGCTCGGGCTACATGAAGCCCGGGTGGGACGGTCCCGACTTCCGCACGCGGGCGAAGTGGCTCGACCCGGCCGCCGACTACGACCTGATCATCATCCAGGGCTCCATCAACGACCGTCACCAGGGCGAGCGCGGCTACCGCGAAGCCGTCGACGCGACCTGGGACGTCTTCGCCCAGCTGTACCCGCACGCGCAGATCGTGATCTTCGGGCCGACCCCGCACCAGTTCCCGATCGACGAGGGCACCGCCCGCATCGACCGCGACCTCCAGGAGGCGGCCGCCGACCGGCACTGGTGGTACATCTCGCCGCTCCAGGAGCAGTGGGTCACCCCCGCCAACTATCTCGACGTGATCGACGTCGGCGCCGGCAAGCGGCATCCTTCCGACCGGGGTCACGCGTACCTCGCCGAGCGGCTTCAGCAGGCGCTCGTCGACCGCAGCGCGAGCACCGACGCCGTCGCCCCGACCGAGGACGAGTCGGCGCCCGTCCGGCCCTGACCTCTCACGGCCGGATGGCCTCGGCGATCGGCACGTCGCCGGTGTTGAACGAGACGGTCCGTCCGATCGTGGCCGGTTCCGCCAGCACCGCCGCGATCACGGCGGCGACGTCCGCACGCGGGACCGAGGTCCCCTCGTCGGAGCGGGCGTCGATCCTCCCCGTCGGCTCATCCAGGGTCAGCGCTGACGGCGCGAGGATCGTCCAGTCGAGGTCGGCGCCCCGCAGGTGTTCGTCCGCCGCCGCCTTCGCCTCGGCGTACGCGTAGAAGCCGTCCGACGGGTCGACCCCGTGATCCGGCCCGGCGCCGAAGTAGGACACCATGACGTAGCGGCGCGCCTCAGCGGCGACGGCCGCGTCGATCGATCGGATCGCGGCATCCCGATCCACCGCGTAGGTGCGCTCGGGCGAGCCGCCACCGGCGCCGGCGGACCAGACGACCGCGTCGCTGTCGGCCAGCAGATCGATGAGGGCGTCGAGATCGGATGCCGCGACGTCGGCGACGACCGGGCGGGCGCCCGTGCGGGCGACGTCCTGCTCGTGCTCCGGGTTGCGGATGACGGACGTGACGTCGTGTCCGGCCTCGACCAGGAGCGGCGCAAGCAGCAGCGCGACCTTCCCGTGTCCCCCGATGATCGTGATGCGTGCCATGTGGGCTCCCTTCCTACCGCCTCGACGCTACGGTGGACAGCCCCGGAGGCGCGTCCCCTTGCGCTTGTACGCTCGACGTGGAAGGGGCCGGTGGGCTCCCGATGCATCGACGATGGGGAACACGGACGTGAGCGAGACGACGCCTCCCGGGTGGTATCCGGCTCCGCACGCCGGCAACGAACTCCGCTACTGGGACGGCGCGGCGTGGCACGCCGCTCCCCCGTTCCTCCCCGCCGACGCCGCCGCCGTTCCTCCGGCGCAGGGTCCCGTGCGCGCGTACGGCCCGGTGCCGCCGCACGCGCCCTACGGAGCGCCGCCGGCACCGTACGGAGCGCCGCCGGCGGGGTACGCACCGTACGGCGGCCCCGTCCTGGCGCCGAGCGCGCCGCAGGGGTGGGCGGTCGCGGCACTCGTGCTCGGCATCGCGGCCTTCTTGTCGGCGTGGATCCCGTTCCTCGGACTCCTCATCGCCCTGACCGGCGCCGTCATCGGCGTGATCGCCCTCGTCCGCCGGCAGCGCAAGGCGCTCGCGGTGACGGGCACGGTCCTCTCCGGCCTCGGACTGGCGTGGGCGCTCATCGTGTCGATCTCGATCGGCTCCCTGATCTGGGCACCGAGCCCGTCGTACAGCGATCCCGATGCGGGCGCGGCACCGGCACCCGAGGCATCCCCCTCGGACCGCGGCTTCGAGCCGTACGCCCCCGAGACCGGTCCCGGGTCCCTGGAGGACCCGCTCCCCCTGCCGTACATGGCGGGTCCGTCGTCGCGCGACGAGTACCGTGCCGACGTCCGGCTCGTCGACGAGGACGCCACCGACGAGATCCTGGGGTGGAACGCCTACAACGAGAGGGACATCACCGGCATGCGGTACGTCCTCGTCGAGATGACGGTGACGGGACTCGATCCCGAGGGCATCGAGGCGTCGTACGCGTCGTACGACCTGTCGGTCGCGACCCCGGACGGGATGAGCTACCCGAGTGCGTACGTCGTGCCGCCTGACGACACGACGCTGCTGGTCGACCAGGGCACGATCGCCGAGGGCGAGACGGTCGAGGGTCTCGTCGCCTACCTCGTCCCGGAGGATGCGACCGACCTGCTGCTGTCGGACTACGCGAACTTCTACGCGTTCTGACCCGGCAGGGGGATGACGCGGCCCGCATCCCACGGCTCCTCCCAGCCGAGCCGGGTGAACAGGCCCGCCAGGATCATGGCGGTGAACCCCCACACGAGGCGGTCGCCGCGAGGTGTCGGGATGAGGAACGCGGGCCCTCGGAACTCGCCCCGGTCGCTCCGCACAACGGTGACGCCCCGGTGGGCGGGGTCGAGCAGATCGGCGACGGGAGCGCGGAACACGTCCGCCGACTCGGCCTCGTCCACGACGCGCACGGGTGACGGGCGGCGCCACCACGCGACCACGGGTGTCACGAGGTGGCGGGAGAACTCGAGCGGGATCGGCTCGAGCGTGCCGAGGACGTCGACCCCGTCGACCTCGAGCCCCGTCTCCTCCCACGCCTCGCGGAGGGATGCCGCGACGGCATCCGCATCCCCCGGATCGACGCGTCCGCCGGGGAACGCGACCTGTCCCGGGTGGGCGCGCAGCGTCTCGGCGCGGGAGAGCAGCAGCACGTCGAGATCGCGGGAGACGGCGCTCTCAGCCGCCTCGCGCTCGGCCGGCACCTCGTCGAGGACGCCGAACAGGATGAGCACCGCCGCCGGCCGGGCACCCGGCACCTCCGGCATCGAACGCAGCACCTCGAAACCCGGCTGGGCGGCGCCGCTCGCGACGGATTCGACGAGGCCGACGAGCTGCTCCCGCGCGGTCGGGGCGGGAGCGGAGGAGGTCATCGCTTCAGGCTAGGCGACGGCGTGGACGTGCGCGCGGGAGCGGTCGCACCGGTGATAGTCTCGATCGGTACGCCTCCGTAGCTCAGGGGATAGAGCGTTGGTTTCCGGTACCAGAAGTCGGGGGTTCGAATCCCTCCGGGGGCACACGGAAGCGAAGGGGACTCGGCATCGCGCCGGGTCCCCTTCGTCGTTCCACGGGACCTCAGTCCTCGCGCGCGTCCTGGTCCTCGTCCGGGTGGGCGGGATGGCCGAATGGCGGCACGCCGCCCGGTACCGCGCCGTCG
Organism: Microbacterium sp. NPDC080220; assembly: GCF_040686395.1. NCBI lineage: Bacteria > Bacillati > Actinomycetota > Actinomycetes > Micrococcales > Microbacteriaceae > Microbacterium > Microbacterium sp. NPDC080220. The sequence continues at coordinate 276,854 of NZ_JBFBOP010000003.1, read as the reverse complement.
TGGGTGGGGAGCTCCACATCCGGCCCCTCGTACGCGTTGTCATCGATGCTGCGGTCGTCGCCGGTCATGTCGCCCTCCGTCGGTCGGTGTCCTCTGTGGACGTGACGCTAACGCGACGCTCGCGCGGATGCCCGGGGTTGACAGCGCGGCGCGTCAATCCGAGACGAGCTTGAGCCCGACGATGCACGCGACGAGGCCGAGGATGAGCAGGATCTTCACCACGGAGACCGACTCGGCGCCCGTCACCATCGCCCAGACCACGGTGAGGGATGCCCCGATGCCGACCCACACGGCGTACCCCGTCCCGGTGGGGATCTCGCGCAGCGCGAAGGCGAGACCGCCCATGCTGGCGACGAGCGCGACACCGAAGGTGACCGTCGGCCACAGCTTCGTGAAGCCTTCGGAGCGCCCGAGCGCGGTGGCCCACACGGCTTCGAGCATCCCGGCGACGATGAGAACGATCCACGACAACATCACTGACCTCCTGGCCAGTCTTGTCGCTCACCGGGTACTGAACCCTCGTCCGGGGGCCCGGTCGGGGCCCGCCGCCGAGTCTATCGAGGCTGCCTGCAGACCCGGTGCAGAGGCGATGGCGCCGCGCCACGTCGTGATGGCCCTGGCGGTGTCGCCGTCGACGTACGAGCTCAGCCACGCGTCGAGATCGAGCCGGCGGTACATGTCGCGGAAGGCGGACTCCGGCGTATGCCCGAAGCGGTCGAGGACGCTCAGACGCTCAGCGACGTCGAACGAACGGCTGTGGAGCTCCGCCATGGCCACGGCGTTGGCGAACGACGAGAGGTAGTCGCGGGTCGCGGCATACTCGGTCACACCGGCGGCCTTCAGCAGGACCGCAGCCAGCAGGCCGGTCCGATCCCAGCCTGCGCCACAGTGGAAAAGGATGCCGCCCGTAGGGGCTCGCGCGATCTCCTCGAGGGCACCCGCGAGCCGATGCGGCAGCTCCCCGACGTGGTCCAGGTAGTACAGCGGAGTTCCCCACTGCCCGTCCTTCTCCCGAGATTCCCAGAAGTGCCGTTCGTTCCCGTCGAGATCGACATGCCGGACGGCGATGTCGCGGGGGACGGACGCCGTTCGTTCACTCGGACGGCGGAGGTCGACGATGGTTCCCAAGCCATGCGCTCGGAGGCGATCCCACCCGGCGTCGGTCACACGGTCGAGCGTCTCAGCCCGGATGAAGACGCCGGTCGGCGTGCGGGAACCGTCGATCCGTTCGAGCCCACCGAGGTCTCTTGCGTTGGCCAACCCATCGATCCCCAGAGGCGTCTGCATGCCCCGATCCTTCCACGCCGGGGGGGGTGGCACCGTGCCGGAATCGATGTCGGAACCCCCTCCTAGTCTGGAACTATGTCCAGTTCAGCCGATCGTCGCGACGAGGTCCCGGAGGGGATCCCGACGACCCTGGACTGGGTGGTGATGTGCGCGGATATGGCGACCGTGCATGCCGCGCAGCGGTACGCGTGCATCGTCGAGTTGTGGGACGACGCGATCGCCGACGCGCGCCGTCGGGAGGAACCGGTCGCGTTCGTGGAACGGTCGGTGCGGCTCGAGGTCGCCGCCGCGTTGCGGATCACCGAGCACGCGGCGGGACGGTTGATGGGTGTCGGGCACGCGTTGCTGCGTCGGTACCCGAAGGTGTGGGAGGCGATGAGCCGTGCGGACATCACCGACACCCACGCGACGATCATCGTCGACGGGCTCGACCAGATCGACGACGTGACCGCGGGGCTCGTGTCTGAGGTGCTGAGCCTCGCGGAAGAACTCCCGACCGGGCCGTTCCGGCGGGCGATGAAACGCATCGTCGACCGCGAGCAGGAAGCGACCCTCGCCGAACAGCACGCCGCCGCGGTCGCGCACCGATACGTGCGGGTGGATGCGGGGGTGGATGGGATGGCGTGGCTCACCGCGCACCTGCCCACAGTCGAAGCACACGTGATCGCCGGCAGGCTCACCGCGATCGCGAAAACCCTCCACTCCGCCGACGATGAGCGGACCCTGGATCAGAAACGGGCGGACGTGTTCGGAGACCTCCTCCTCGACGGCGAAACCGACGCGCTCCCCGAGACCGCGCGCGGTATCCGCCCTACGGTCGCTGTCACCGTCCCCGCCCTGACCCTTCTCACCGGTGACGGCCCGGCCGCGCAGGTCGACGGTGTCGGCCCGATCCCCCTCGACCGCGCCCGCGAACTCTGCGGAGCAGCATCCGGGTGGATGCGGGTGCTCACCCACCCCGAAACCGGGGTCGTCCTTTCTGTCGGGCGCGAGCAGTACCGGCCACCCGCCGACCTCCGACGGCTCGTCACCTGGCGGGCCGCGCGGTGCATGGCACCCGGCTGCGGGATCCCCGCCGACCGGTGCGACCTGGACCACACCATCGACTGGCACCACGGCGGGACCACCGCCGCTGACAACCTCGCCCCGCTGTGCCGAGGGCATCACACCCTCAAACACCACTCCGACTGGCAGGTCAGAGCCAAACCCGGCGGCGCACTCGAATGGACCTCACCCGCCGGCCGGGTCTACCTCGTGAGGCCCGAACGCCGCATCCCGCAATTCACCACCGACCCACCCGGACCGCCCCCGTTCTAACGGCCGACATCATCCCCGAGGATGACCCCGGACACCCTTGCGAAGGACGCGCCGGCGAGCGCCGGTTCGTAGCGTCGGAGTATGGCTACCGCGACCCTCTCCACACGCTCGCATTCCGTCGCCCGCGCGGGTGGCGCGGCCTCGGCGGCCGTGCTGTCGGTGCTCGGCACGATCGTCGCCATCGGCATCGCGGCGATCGGTCTGCTCGTGGTCCCCGTCGCCCTCCTGGTGACCTTCGGCGCGTCCCTGCTCGCCCTGTTCTGACACCAGGCGCGGCGGGGCCCGGCATCCACACCGGCTCAGCGATGCCCGCACACGGAACTGCCGTCGCACGAAGACGGACATCCTCGTGCGACGGCAGGCCTTGCGTCGGGCGGACTCAGCCGCCCGACGGGTTCTCGATGGGGGTTCCGTCCTCGTCCGTCGTGACGGGCGGGTTCTCGTCGGGCGATCCGCCGGACGCGGTGTCGGCGTCAGCGCTCTCGTCGGGGACACCCTGCGTGTTGTGCTCGTCCGAGCCGTTCGTGTCGCTCATCGCAGTCCTTCCGGTCGTTGTCGGTCACGTGTCGGCGACGCTACGCAGCCGCCCTCGTCCCGCTCAGGGCCTTGACAGACCCGATGCGCCGGGGACGCTCAGAGGTCGACGGTCGCGTTGCGCCCCTCGTACGGCTCACCCGTGATCTTCGACTTGACGAGGCTGACCACCGAGGCGACGACCCCTCCCGGGCTGCTCCAATACTCCCCCGACACCGCATCGATCTTCAGCATCGTGACGTTCGGGTCCTCGGGGCCGTCGGGGAACCACGCCTCGACCGCGGGCGACCAGTACTCGCGCAGTCGCGCGAGGTCGTCGACCACCTCGGCGTTGCCCGCGATCGACACCCACGCGTCGTTCGTGCTCAGCGCGACGCCGACCTGAGGACGGGCGGCGACATGCGCGACGACGGACGAGTCACGACCGACGATGAACCACAGGTCGCCGGCGAACTCGCGATCCTGCACCGTCAACGGCCGCGCCGTGTGGGCACCCTCCTCGTTCATCGTGGTGACCATCGCGAAGCGGAACTTCGGCAGCAGGTCGATCAGTGTCGCGTGCGGATCCTTCTCATCGGCCATGAGGCCCTCCTTCGTCTCGCCGCCAGGCTCGCACCGGGGTGCGACGCGATCGCAGGGCTTGACACCCTCAAACGGATGCGCGACACGAGGTACCGGGATGTCGCTCGCCGACACGTTCATGATCAGCGGCGGCGATCACGCCCCCGGCGGCACCGTGCTGATGGCGGCGAGCGCCGTCGCCGCGATGGCCCTGGTCGTCTGGGGTGTCGCGCACGCGACGTCGGCGCGCGCGACGGCATCCCCTTCTCCCGCCTGACGGCCCGGGTCAGGGCGCCGGAACGAGGAAGACCGCGTCGAGCAGTCCCGGGTTGTGGGCGTGGACGAGCACACCGAACACCACCGCATCGAACAGCAGGTGCACCGTCACGACGTAGGCGAGCGACTTCGTCCGCAGGAAGATGACGGCCTGCAGCAGCGCGAACGGGATCGTCAGCACGGGACCCCATGCGCGGTATCCCAGCTCCCACAGGAATGAGACGAACACGATCGCCTGCAGCACGTTCGCCGTCGCATCCGCGAAGTGACGGCGCAGCAGGGCGAAGCACGTGCAGATGAAGAACAGCTCGTCCCAGATGCCGACCGCGCCGACACCGACGAACAGGCGCGCGATGAGGTCGGGTGTGTCCACGACGGGCCAGTTCTCGTAGACGCCCGACGTGATGAAGTAGAACGGCAGGATCAGCCAGCCGAGCACGAGCACCGCGATCAGCCAGGCCCACTGCCAGAGCGTCCACCGCCCCCCGCCGCGCCAGGGGAACCGGATCGCATGGTCCCGGTAGACGAACCGCGACACGAGGTAGGGCACGAGGACCGCGCCGCCCAGCGCCAGGGTGAAGCGCACCATCGCCGCGTCGTCGAGCTCGGCCTTCAACGGGATGACGCTGACGATCAGCATCCCGATCGCGATGAGCGAGAGGTCGCGCGTGAGCGACGGGGTCCGGGCGACGCCCACCTGCGTGGACGACTCGAGGGTCGACCCCACCGAGACGACCTCACCACCACCACCCCCGCGATCGAGCAGCGCAGCGGTTCCGAGCCCCGCGGCGAGCAGAATCCACCCGAGCCAGGGCGTCAGCAGCACGAAGAACGCCGGCGCCGCCAGGCAGACGAGCAGCGCCGGCACGAGGCGCACACCGACGAGCGGACGTGCTCCTGCGTGGGCGCGCACCATCACGGCGTCCGCGGCCGGCGGCGGTACGTCAGGTCGCGGATGTCGCGCCCCTTGGCGATGCCCTTGCGCTCGAACGCGGTCATGATGCGCCCCTCGAACCGCGCCGCCCACTCCCCGTCGAAGGTCGCCTCGAACTCGTCGGCGCCGGCGAGGACCTCGCGCATCTGCAGCGCGTAGTCCTCCCAGTCGGTCGCGAGCCGCAGCACCCCGCCGTCCCGCAGCGCGCGGGCGGCGAGCGCGGGGAATCCGTCGGCGATGAGCCGGCGCTTGTTGTGCTTGGTCTTGTGCCACGGGTCGGGGAAGAAGATCCACACCTCGTCGACGGATGCCTCGGGCAGCAGGTGCTCGAGGACTTCGGGCGCGTTCGCCTCGACGAGCCGCAGGTTCCGCACGCCCTCACGGTCGGCGTCGAGCATCGTGCGGGCGAGCCCGGCGCGGAACACCTCGACGGCGATGAAGTCGGTGGCGGGGTCGGCCGCCGCGGCGTGCACGATCGCGTGCCCCTGCCCGGAGCCGATCTCGACGACGAGCCGGGCCGCGCGGCCGAACTCGGCGGCGGGGTCGATCGTGGAACCGGGGCGGATGCTGGTGGCCGCGGCATCCCGCTCGACCTCGAGCAGGTACGTGCCCGAGAGCTCGTCCCACGCGCGCTCCTGTGCATCGCTCATGCGTCCGCTGCGCCGCACGAACGACACCGGCTTGTCACGGAAGCGCGGCGCGGCCTCGGGCGCATCGGGGTCGGGCATGCGACCAGGGTATCCCGCGGTGTCCCGCGCCCCCGCGGGCCGGCCCTTGCGTCGCCCGCTCATGCGGTCACGAAGTCGATGAGTTCCTCGACGCGGCCGAGGAGGGCGGGGTCGAGGTCGCGGTAGGTCGTGACGGACCCGAGGATGCGCTGCCAGTTGTGGGCGATGTCGGTCTGGTCCTCGGCCGGCCAGCCGAGGGCGCGGCTGACGCCCTTCTTCCACTCGATCCCCCGCGGCACCTCCGGCCAGGCGGCGATGCCGACCGCGCGCGGCAGCACGCACTGCCAGACGTCGATGTGGGGATGTCCGACGATCTTCAGGAACGGTCCGTGCGGACCCCGCAGGATCTGCTCGGCGATGCGCGTCTCCTTCGACCCCGGGACGAGGTGGTCGACGAGCACGCCGTAGCGACGCTCCGCACTCGGCGGCTCGGCACGGAGCAGATCCTCCAGCAGGTCGACTCCCTGCAGGTACTCGACCACGACCCCCTCGATGCGGAGGTCGTCGCCCCAGACCTTCTCGACGAGTTCGGCGTCGTGGCGACCCTCGACGAGGATGCGCGAGGCCCGGGCGACGCGCGCCCGCGCCTGCGGGTCTGCGAAGGACCCGGATGCCGTGCGGGTCCGTCCCGCGGGGGCTGCGGCGCGGGGCGGGACGAGGTGAACGGGCCGACCGTCGACGAGGAACCCGCCGCCGATCGGGAACAGCCGCACACGGCCGTGCCGGTCCTCGAGCTCGACGTGGCCCGCCGTCACGCCGGTCACGGCACCCACGAAGTCGTCCAGCGCGACCTCGACGACGAGACCCCGCTCGGCGGGGACCGTCGCCACCGTGGGCCGCCCCTTGTCGCGCCATCCCGCGGCGAGCACGTCGCTTCCATACCGGTCGTCCATCGGCACCTCCGAACCGGGAAGCCTAGAGGAGGAACACAGAGCGAACGCACAGGCGCTCCGGTCGGATGCCGGTACCGAGGCATACGGGTCGCGGCATAGACTCGCGACAGGCGGTTCCGACCGCACTCGAGCGACTCCCGGAGGTCTGGACGATGCGATCCCGCCTGACGCCCGTCGTGGCGGTGTCGCTCGCGGTCCTCTTCGGCGCCGCCGTCGCCGCACCGGCCGCCGCGACCGAGCCGGTCACCCTCGACGAGACCCGTGTGCTCGACGCATCCGACGTCCTCACGGACGCGCAGGAAGCCCGCCTCGACGCCCGTCTCGCGCAGCTGCAGGACGACACCGGCCTCGGCCTGTGGGTCGTCTACGTCGACGACTTCACCGATCCGTCGAGCGCCGAGGACTGGGCGGACGCGACCGCCGAACGCAACAACCTCGGTCCGAACCAGTACCTCCTCGCGGTCGCGACCGAGGGGCGCGCGTACTACCTCTCCGCCGACTCGAGCGGCCCGATCTCCCCGGACGCCGTCGCACGCATCGAGCAGGAACGCGTGCTCCCCGCCCTGAGCGACCGCGACTGGGCGGGCGCCGGCACCGCCGCGGCCGACGGGCTCCAGGAGGCCCGGTCCGGGGGCGGTGGCGGCGGACTCGTCTGGGTCGTGGTGATCGTCGTGGCTGCGCTGGCGGCCCTCGTCGTGTGGGCGCTCGTGCGGCGTCGACGCCGCGGGGCGGGTGCGGCATCCGGCAAGGCCCAGGTCCCGCTGGAGGAGCTCGAGCGACAGGCCGGCGCAGCCCTGGTCCGCACCGACGACGCCATCTCGACGAGCGCGCAGGAGCTCGGCTTCGCGAAGGCGGAGTTCGGAGATGCCGCGACGGGCGAGTTCGAACAGGCGATCGCCGCGGCGCGCGCCTCGCTGCAGCAGGCGTTCGCCCTGCAGCAGAAGATGGATGACGAGACGCCCGACTCCCCCGAGCAGCGCCGCGCCTGGTACGAGGAGATCCTCGAGCGCTCGCGCGCCGCCGAAGCGGCCCTGGCGGAGAAGGCGGGCGCGTTCGAAGCCCTGCGGGACCTCGCCGCGAACGCCCCCGAGGCGCTCGCCCGCGTGCAGCAGCGCCGCGCCGAGGTCGGCGCGCGGGCCGCGGATTCGGACGCCCGGCTGACGCAGCTCCGCGCCGCCTACCGCGCAGAGGCGCTGAGCGCCGTCGCCGACAACCCCGACCAGGCGCGCGACCGGCTGACCTTCGCCGACGCGCGGCTCGCCGAGGCGCAACGCGAGGTCGCGGCGGGCGACGGCGCTGCGGCGGCCGTCGGCATCCGCGCGGCCGAGCAAGCCGTCGCGCAGGCGGCCCAACTGCAGGACGCGATCACGAAGCTCGCCGCCGACCTCGAGGCCGCGGAACGCGACGGCGCCGCCCTCGTCACCGAGCTCGAAGCGGATCTCGCGGCCGCGGCGGCGACACCCGATCCCGACGCCCGCCTCGCCCCGGTCATCGCCGCCACGCGGCAGAACCTCGACGCGGCGCGCGAGGATCTCACGGGCGCGCATCGCGACCCGCTCTCGGCCCTCACCCTGCTCGAGCGCGCGAACACCGCGATCGACGGTGCGCTCGGCCAGGTCCGCGAAGCGCAGCAGCGCGCCGACCGCGCTCGCAGCGTGCTCTCGCAGACCCTGCTGCAGGCGAGGGCGCAGATCTCCGCCGCGGAGGACTTCATCACCGCCCGTCGCGGCGCCGTGGGAGCGACCGCGCGCACCCGGCTCGCCGAGGCCGGAGCCACGCTGGTGCAGGCCACGCAGGCGCAGGACGGCGACCCGGAACGGGCGCTCGCCCTGGCGCAGCGCGCCTCGAGCCTGGCGGAGGAGGCGACACGGCGCGCGCAGAGCGACGTGGGGTCGTTCGCCGGCGGCGGAAACGCTGGCGGCGGAGGCGACTTCGGCGGCATGCTGGGCGGCATCATCATGGGATCCCTCCTCAGCGGCGGCGGGTCCCGTCGCTCCTCCGGCGGGTTCGGCGGGTTCGGCGGCGGCTCCTCCCGGCGCAGCGGCGGTCGCAGCGGCGGATCCATCGGCCGCAGCAGCGGCGGCTCCCGATCCCGCAGAGGAGGCGGTCGCTTCTGATCTTCCGACGCCGCAGGGCCACGACCTCCCCACCCACCCCGACACCACGACCTCCCGCTAGGAAAGGAAACACGATGGCAAAGCAGTCCATCTTCGGCCGCATCTCGACTCTGGTGAAGGCGAACATCAACGCCCTCCTCGACTCCGCCGAGGACCCGCAGAAGATGCTCGACCAGCTCGTCCGCGACTACACGAACAACATCGCCGACGCCGAGACGGCCATCGCCGAGACCATCGGCAACCTGCGTCTGCTCGAGCGCGATCACGACGAGGACGTCAAGGCCGCCGCCGAGTGGGGCAACAAGGCCATCGCCGCCAGCCGCAAGGCCGACGAGCTGCGCGCCGCCGGGAACACGACGGATGCCGACAAGTTCGACAACCTCGCCAAGATCGCCCTGCAGCGCCAGATCAGCGAGGAGAACGAGGCCAAGGCGATCGCCCCCTCGATCGCCGCGCAGACCGAGGTCGTCGAGAAGCTCAAGGACGGCCTCAACGGCATGAAGCAGAAGCTCGAGCAGCTGCGCTCGAAGCGCTCCGAGCTGCTGGCCCGTGCGAAGACCGCCGAGGCGCAGAACAAGGTGCACGACGCCGTCAAGTCGATCGACGTGCTCGACCCGACGAGCGAGCTCGGCCGCTTCGAAGACAAGGTCCGCCGCCAGGAGGCCCTGGCCGCCGGCAAGGCGGAGATCGCGGCGTCGTCGATCGACGCGCAGTTCAACCAGCTCGAGGACATCGGCGAGCTGACCGAGGTCGAGGCGCGCCTGGCCGCGCTCAAGACCGGCGGCAGCGCCGGGGCGATCGAGCAGTAAACCCATCCGCACGGACGGCGCCGGGCCCTCGGGTCCGGCGCCGTCCTGCTCCCCGGAGGTGTCCATGACCCGTTTCGTCGTCGCCCCGCAGTGGCAGGGCTCGCCGTCCGCCCGCGCGATGCGCCTCATCGACGGCGCCGAGGCGATCGCCGACGACCTCCCCCGGTCCGCGCTCACGCGGATCGAGGTCCCCGCCGAGGCAGGTGAGGCGCTCGGCACCGGCATCCGTCGGTTCAGCACCCTCACCCGCGTGCGCGATGCGATCGCCGAAGCGCTCGACGGCGCCGACGAGCCCGCCGTCGTCGTGGGCGGCGACTGCGCTGTCGCGGTGCCCGGGATCGCGGCCGCGGCCGCGCGGCATCCCTCCCTCGCCGTCGTCTGGTTCGACGCGCACGGCGACCTGCACACCCCCGCGTCCTCGCCCTCGGGCGCCCTCGCCGGCATGGCCCTGCGCGCCGCGATCGCGCCGGGCCCGTTCACGGACGCGCCCCCCGCCGCCGCCGCGCGCACCGTCCTCGTCGGGGCGCGCGCGCTGGACGACGGCGAGGCCGACGTGCTCGACTCCTCGCCGGTCACGATGCTCGCCGCCGACGCCCTCGCCGACCCCGCGGCCCTCGCGGACGCCGTCGCCGCGACCGGCGCCGACGCGGTGTACGTCCACATCGACCTCGACGTCCTCGACCCGGCCACGATCACGGGCGTGCTCGAACCGGTGCCGTTCGGCGCCCAGCCCGCCCAGGTCGTCGCCGCGATCGGACGACTGCGAGAGCGGATGCCACTGGTCGGCGCCTCCGTCGCGGGTTTCGCCCCGGCGAGCCGGGACGCCGCGGTCGAGGACCTCGGCACGATCCTCCGCCTGCTGGGCGCCCTCGCGTGAGTCCGCTCCCTCCGCCCGGATGGGAGCAGCGCGCGGAGCGTGCCCTCGACCGCGGGCGACGGTGGGACCGGTGGATCCCCGGCATCCTGCTCGACTCCCCCCTCAGCCGCCTCGGATACCTGGCGGGCACCGCCTTCGGGTTCGTGTGGGGGTCGCTCTGGTCGACGGGGCGGGTCGAACGCCGTGGCGGGCTCTGGGTGTTCCGCGGCATGCCCGAGGCGACGTTCGGACGCGGCGGCGTCTGCGTCGGCGGCTGCTTCCTCACGGGCACCGGCCCCATCGACGACCGGCTGCTCGCCCATGAAGCGGTGCACCGGGAGCAGTGGCGGCGCTACGGCATGCTCATGCCGCTGCTGTACCTGTTCGCCGGCCGCGACCCCCTCACCAACCGGTTCGAGATCGAGGCGGGGCTGGAGGACGGCCGCTACGTGCCGCGCCGCTGAGGGGCGTCACGCGATGAGGATGCGGCGGAGCTCGGCGATCTCGTCGTCGCGCAGTCCGTACGCCCGCAGGTAGTCGACCGGACCGCCGTAGCGCAGCCGCAGGTCCTCGAAGACGGCGCGCATCGCCTCTGCCGGCGAGCGCGTCGCGAGGTCCTCGAGGTGCCGCGCGTGCGGGTAGCGGGCGCGGAGGAAGCGCAGGACGGCGTCGTTGCGGGCCACCGGCAGCAGGTGCTCGGTGCGCGCGTAGTCGGCGACGACGGCCTCCTCGTCGACCCCCGCGGCGGCGAGGACGAGGGCGACCGACAGCCCGGTGCGGTCCTTGCCGACCGTGCAGTGGACGAGCACCGGCTGCGCCGCCAGCACGGCGCGCACCACCTCGACCAGCCGCGACGCAGAACCGTCGACGAGCGCCCGGTACAGGTCGTCGAGCGAGAGGTCGTCGTCGAAGAACGAGGCGGCCGACCCGGCGAACATCGGCAGGCACACGGTCTCGACGCCGAGACCGTCGATGCGGGACGGTTCGTCGCGTCGCTCCTGCTCGTCGCGGAGGTCGACGATGCGACGGATGCCGAACGCCGCGAGCCGCTCGCGGCCCTCCGAGGTCAGCCGCGCCAGGTGCCCCGATCGGAACAGGACGCCGTCCCTCGTGCGGCCGCCGTCCGCGGGCAGCCCGCCGACGTCGCGGACGTTGAAGACGCCGGGGACGTCGTGGACCGTCACGGTGTCGGCGGCGCCGGGCGCTCGGGCACCGGGTAGCGCCCCGCGATCGCGATGCGGTTGAAGGCGTTGATCGAGACGAGCAGCCAGCTGAGCGCGACGTACTCCTCCTCGGAGAGGATGCCGCCGACCCGGTCGTAGACGTCGTCGGGGACGCCCTCCTCGTGGATGAAGACGTAGGCCTCCGTGAGCTCGAGCGCCGCGCGCTCCCGCTCGGTGAAGACGCCCGATTCACGCCAGACGGCGATCTGCGCGACGACGTCCATCGTGAGCCCCGCCTTGGCGGCACGATCGGCGTGCACGCGCACGCAGTAGGCGCATCCGTTCAGCTGCGAGGAATGGATGAGGGCGATCTCCCGCAGGCGGGCGTCGATCCCCGCCTCGGCGGCGAGGTCGCCGACCGTCTTGGCGAACGCCTCGAGGGCGTCGTAGGCCGGCCGGGCCGCGCGGGCCAGGTGCACGCGGTGGGGATCGCTCATGCCGTCCACCGTAGCCGCGTCCCCGCCACCCGGGATCGGCGACAATGAGGAACGTGAGCGACGACGCGTTCGACGAGTTCTCCTACCTCCCCGCGCAGGGCGACGCCCTCGGGGTCCCCGTCCCGCCGGTGCGCCGCCTGACGCACCGCCTACCGGACGGACGGACGGTGAGCGCCCTGCGGTTCGGCGACCCGGACCTCGCGCCCGAGGTCACGTTCCTCCACGGCGCCGGGCTGAACGCCCACACGTGGGACACGACGGTCCTCGCCGCCGGTCTCCCGGCGCTCGTCCTGGACCTGCCGGGGCACGGCGACTCGTCGTGGCGCAGCGACGCGCAGTACACCGGTGACACCCTCGCCGCCGACATCGCGCCCGCCGTCACCGCCTGGACCGGCGGCCGCCCGCAGACCCTCGTCGGGCACTCGCTCGGCGGGCTCACCGCCGCGGCCCTCGCGGCGCGGCATCCCGAGCTCGTCGCGGTCCTCGTCCTCGTCGACATCTCCCCCGGCATCGACCCGAACGGCGCCGCCGCCTCGATCCGCGCCTTCTTCGCCGGTCCCACCGACTGGGCCAGCCGCGACGAGCTCGTCGACCGCGCGCTCTCGTTCGGTCTCGGCGGCTCGCGCGAGGCGGCCACGCGAGGGGTGTCGCTGAACTCCCGCATCCGCCCCGACGGCCGCGTCGAGTGGAAGCACCACTACGCGCACCTCGCGAACCGGCTCGCGGCGGACCCGGGGGCCGCCGCAGCGGTCGACGCCGCGCAGCGGGCGGATGCCGGTGTCCTCTCCGCCGCGGGATGGCACCACCTCGCCGCGGTCACCGCCCCCGTCACCCTCGTCACCGGCACGCGGGGCTTCCTCACCGAGGCGGACCGGCGCGCGTTCCGGGAGCGGATGCCGGCCGCACGCCATCTCGAGCTGGAGTCGGGGCACAACGTGCAGGAGGAGCGCCCCGTCGAGCTCGCCGCGGCCGTGCGCGCGGCACATGACGGCCGGTGACCGAACTGCGCGCGCGGGACTCTAGGCTGTAACGCGCACCCGAGCACTCCGATGGCGCGGCCGTAGTGACGACCCCCATCGTGCCGAAAGGATCCCCCACGCACATGCTTCGCCGCACCGCCCTGGCCGCCGCCGCGCTCGTCGCTGCCGGCGCCCTGCTCCTGTCCGGCTGCACCGGCTCCCAGCCCGGTCCCTCCGCCTCGGCAGGCACCCCCGACCCCGACGCATCCGTCAACGTGCGTCTCGTGCTCGAGCCGGGCAACCTCGACATCCGCGAGACGGCCGGTTCGGCCCTCGACCAGATCCTCGTCGACAACGTCTACCAGGGCCTCGTCGCCCGCACCCCCGACCAGGAGATCGTCCCGGCGCTCGCGAGCGACTACGAGGTCTCCGACGACAAGCTGACCTACACCTTCACGGTGCGCGAAGGCGTCACCTTCCACGACGGTCAGCCGCTCACCCCCCAGGACGTCGTGTGGTCGCTGACGCAGGTGCGCGACACCTCGACCTTCCGCGACTCCGCGCGGCTCGCGAACGTCGCGAACATCGCCGCCGACGGGCAGACCGTGACCCTCACGCTGAAGGCGCCCGATTCGACGCTCCTGTGGAGCCTCACCGGTCGCGCCGGGCTCGTCCTGAAGGAGGGCGACAAGATCGACCGCAAGACCGCGGCGAACGGCACCGGCCCCTTCCGTCTCACCGAATGGCGCGAGGGCGACAGCATCGTCTTCGAGCGCTTCGCCGAGTACTGGGGCACCCCGGCCGCCGCGGCCGAGGTCGTCTTCTCCTATGTGGGCGACAACCAGGCCGCCCTCAGCGGCGCGCTGGCCGGCGAGTTCGACGTGCTCACCGGGTTCGACGCGAACCTGAAGGACCAGATCGAGGCGAACGGCGACTTCTCGCTCGAGATCGGCGAGTCCACCGACAAGGGCACGCTCGCGTTCAACCAGACCTCCGGTCCGCTCGCCGACGACCGCGTGCGCCAGGCGATCCGCCAGGCGATCGACAACGCGTCGATCGTCGAGGCGCTCGGCGCCGGCACGACGATGTACGGCCCGATCCCGTCGCTCGACCCGGGCTACGAGGACCTCGCCGACGTCGCCCCGTTCGACCCGGAGGCCGCGCGCGCCCTGCTCGCCGAGGCGGGCGCCGAGGACCTCACCCTCACGCTCACGATCCCCTCGGCGTACGGCACCACGGTCCCGCAGATCCTCGTCTCCAACCTGCGCGACGTGGGGATCACCCTCCAGGTGAACCCCGTCGAGTTCCCGGCGTGGATCAACGACGTGTACGTCAACAAGGACTACGAGCTGAGCTTCGTGCTGCACACCGAGGCGCGCGACTTCGAGAACTGGGCGAACCCCGACTACTACTTCACCTACGACAACCCCGAGGTACAGGCGCTGTACGCGCAGTCGGTCGCCGCGACCGACGACGCCGAGGCCGCCGACCTGCTCGCGCAGGCCGCGCGCATCGTGTCCGAGGACGACGCCGCCGACTGGCTCTACAACGGTGCGTCCGTCGTGGCGGTCGGCTCGAACGTGAGCGGGATGCCGACCGTCAACGTCAACGAGCGACTCAACGTCGCAGAACTGGCCAAGAGCGAGGGGTGATCCGTTACGCGCTGACGCGACTGGCCCTGCTGGTGCTGGGCCTGTTCGTCGCCAGTGCGCTGATCTTCACGACCCTGCGCATCCTCCCCGGTGACGTCGCGCAGCTCATCGCGGGCGTCAACTCCACCCCCGAGCAGATCGCAGGGATCCGCGAGCGCCTGGGACTCGACCGGCCCCTGCCCGTGCAGTACGGCGACTGGATCGCGGGCATCCTCACGGGCGACCTGGGACGTTCGCAGCTGACCGGCACGCCGGTGGCCTCGGAGCTGCTGCAGAAGGCGGAGGTCACGGTGCCCCTCGGCATCCTCTCCTTCGTCATCGCCCTCATCGTCGCGGTCCCGTTCGGCGTGCACGCCGCGGTCCGGCGCCGCCGACCGGACGGCGTCCTCGTCTCGGTCGGCGCGCAGGCCCTCGCCGCCGTCCCGGTCGTGTGGGCGGGGATGATGCTCGTCGTCGTCTTCGCCGTGTCGCTCGGCTGGCTGCCCGCCCAGGGGTTCCCGCGGGCCGGTTGGTCCGACCCCGGCGCGGCCGTCCGCGCCTTGCTCCTGCCGGCCCTCACGATCGGCGTCGTCGAGGGCGCGGTCCTGCTCCGGTTCGTGCGCTCGGCGACCCTGCAGGCGATGGGGCAGGACTTCGTGCGGACGGCGGCCGCGAAGGGACTCACCCGCACGCAGGCACTCCTGCGGCACGGCCTGCCGAGCGTCGGCCTGTCGGTCGTCACCGTCTTGGGCGTCCAGGTCGCCGGCATCATGGTCGGCGCCGTCGTGATCGAGCAGCTCTTCAGCCTCCCCGGCATCGGCCGCATGCTCGTGGAGGACACCGGCAACCGGGACCTCGTGAAGGTGCAAGGCGAGCTGCTCGTGCTCACCGGGCTCGTCCTCGTCATCGGTTTCGCGGTCGACCTCGTCCACCGCCTCCTCGATCCGCGTCAGCGGGAGGCCGAGTGATGCGGCGGTTCGCGTGGGCGCAGCGGCTCTGGGGGTCGGGCACGGGACGGTTCGGCGTCGTCGTCGTTCTCGTCATCCTCGTCGTCGCCGCCGTCTCGCTGGTCTGGACGCCGTTCGATCCGCAGCGCGTCGATGTCGCGAACCGGTGGTCCGGACCGGATGCCGCGCATCTGCTCGGCACCGACGGTTCGGGCCGGGACATCCTCAGCCTGCTCATGGCCGGTGCGCGCACGACGGTCCTCGTCGCCGTCGGCGCCGGGGTCATCGCGACCGTCATCGGACTCCTGCTCGCGGCTCTCGGGGCGCTCACCCCGCGGCCCGTCCGCGAGGCCGTCACGGTGCTCGTCGACGTCCTCATCGCCTTCCCCGTGCTGCTCATCGCGATGATGATCTCGGCGGTGTGGGGCGGCTCCCTTCTCGTGGTCGTCGTCTCGGTCGGCATCGGGTTCGGGGTCAACATCGCCCGGGTGACCCGGCCCGAGCTCCGCCGGGTGCTGCACAGCGACTTCGTGCTCGCCGGACGCGCCTCGGGCTTGACCCCCTGGCAGAACCTGTGGCGCCACCTGCTGCCGAACGTCGCGCCGGTGTTCATCGTGCAGCTGTCCTGGGGCATGGCCGTCGCCGTCCTCGCCGAGGCGGGACTGTCCTACCTCGGGTTCGGGGCCCCCGTGACGGAGCCGTCGTGGGGGCTGCTGCTGGCCGACCTGCAGCGGTTCATCAGTGTCCACCCGCTCTCGGTGGTGTGGCCGGGGCTCGCGATCACCCTGACGGTGCTCGGTTTCAACCTCCTCGGCGACGCCCTGCGCGACGCCACCGACCCCACGCTGTCGCGCCGTGTCGGCCCGGTCGGCGCGGAACCGCCCGCGGCGGTGACGGCATGACGCTCTCGGTGGCGGGACTCACGATCGACGTCGGCGGTCGCCGCGTCGTCGACGGCATCGACCTCGAGGTGGGCGACGGCGACCGCGTCGGCCTCATCGGCGAGTCGGGGTCGGGCAAGTCCCTCACGGCGCTTGCGATCCTCGGACTCCTCCCCGACGGCGCGGAGGTCGGCGGCAGCATCCGCTGGGACGGGCGGGAGCTCGTCGGGATGCGGGACCGCGACCTCGCGCAGCTGCGCGGGGACGAGATCGGCATGGTGTTCCAGGAGCCCCAGACGGCGCTCAACCCGATCCGCACGGTGGGGCGGCAGATCGCCGAGTCGATCCGCATCCACCATCGCGACGTCTCCCGCGCCGACGCGTGGGCGCGGGCGGTCGAGGAGGCGCGCCGGGTGCGCCTGCCCGATCCGGAGTCGATCGTCCGCCGCTACCCGCACCAGCTCTCGGGCGGGCAGCGTCAGCGCGTCGCGATCGCCATGGCCCTCGCCTGCCGGCCGCGTCTGCTCATCGCCGACGAGCCCACGACGGCGCTCGACGTGACGATCCAAGCCGAGATCCTCGACCTGCTGCACCAGCTCGTCGACGAGGACGGGATGTCGCTCGTGTTCATCACGCACGACCTCGCGGTGCTCTCGCAGATCGCGACGGACGCCGTCGTCCTCGACACCGGACGGGTCGTCGAGCAGGGACCGCTGCGCACGCTGCTGCGCTCCCCCGCCTCCCCCGTCACGCAGGCCCTGCTGCGGGACGCGACGGCGACCCTGTGGCGACCGAGGGGGGACGCGTGAGCGAACTGATCCGTGCGCGCGGACTCACGCGGCGGTACCGGATGCCGCGGGCCGGCGCCTTCGCACCGAAACGGTGGACGACGGCGCTCGACGACGTGGACGTCGATGTCCGCGCCCACAGCGCCCTCGGCATCATCGGCGAGTCCGGCTCGGGCAAGTCCACGCTGGTGCGCCTGCTGCTCGGCCTCGACACGGCGACCGCCGGCACCGTCGAGTTCGACGGGCGTCCCGTCGACGGGAGCGCACACGCTCGCTCCCTGCACTGGCTGCGACGGCGGACCGGCATCGTCTTCCAGGACCCGTACGGGTCGCTCGACCCGCGGATGAGCGTCGGACGCATCGTCGGCGAGCCGCTGTCGGCGCTCGAGATCCCGGGCGACCACCGCGCGCGCGTGCGGGAAGTGCTGGACGACGTCGGCCTGCCCGCCGACGCCGCGGAGCGGTTCCCCCACGAGTTCTCGGGCGGTCAGCGGCAGCGCATCGCCCTCGCCCGCGCCCTCGTGCACCGTCCCGACGTCCTCGTCGGCGACGAGCCGCTGTCGGCGCTCGACGTGACCGTCCGGGCGCAGATCCTCGACCTCATCCGGGGCCTGCGGCAGCGGGACGGCCTGACCCTGGTGATGGTCTCGCACGACATCGGCGTGGTGCAGAGCCTCTGCGACGACGTCGTCGTCATGACCGAGGGCCGTGTCGTCGAGGAGGGCCCGACCGAGAAGGTCCTGCTCGATCCGCAGGTCGCCTACACCCGTCGCCTGCTCGCGTCGATCCCCGTCATCGACCCGCGCGAGCGCTGACCGACGGCCCGGGTGTCGGCGCCGGGCACTAGCGTGGCGGCATGCACGCCATCGTCCCGCCGTACCTGCTCGCCCGTCTCGCGGCCGCTCCGGCCGAACGATTCCCGCACGCCGTCGCCGCCGCACGCGCGACCCTCGCCGTCCCGCGGGCGTACGCGCCGATGCGCGCGCACCTCGACCTGTCGGTCGACGGCGACGCCCTCGTCGTCTCGGCGGCGCCCGACCCCGACCGGCTGATCTCCGACGCGCAGAACCGCGAGGAGCTGCCGGGCACCCCCGCCCGCGCCGAGGGCGCCGCCCCCACCGGCGACGCGGCGGTCGACGAGGCGTACGACGGGCTCGGCGCGACCTTCACCTTCCTCTGGGACGCCTTGGAGCGGGTCGGTCTCGACGGCCGCAGCGGCGCTCTCGCCGCCACCGTGCACTACGGCCGGGCGTACGACAACGCGTTCTGGGACGGCGAGCGCATGGTGTTCGGCGACGGCGACGGCGAGGTGTTCGCCGGGTTCACCCGTTCGCTCAGCGTCATCGCGCACGAGCTCGGGCACGGCGTCATCGAGAGCGCCGGCGGCCTCGACTACTCGGGGCAGTCCGGCGCGCTCAACGAATCGATCGCCGACGTCTTCGGGGCGCTCGCCGACCAGCACCACCGCGGCCAGACGGCGGATGCCGCGACCTGGCTCATCGGCGCCGAGATCTTCACCGACGCCGTCACCGGATCGGCGCTGCGCTCGCTCGCCGCCCCGGGCACCGCCTACGACGACGACGTGCTCGGCACGGACCCGCAGCCCTCGCACATGCGCGATTTCGTCGAGACCTCGGGCGACAACGGCGGCGTGCACATCAACTCCGGCATCCCGAACAAGGCCTTCCACCTCGTCGCCACGGCGCTCGGCGGCTACGCCTGGGAACGCGCGGGACGCATCTGGTACCTCACCCTCACCGCGGGTTCCCTCAGCCCCGCCGCCACCTTCGCGCAGTTCGCGACGGCGACCGCGGACACCGCGGCGCGGGAGTACGGTGAGGACTCGGAGGAGGCCGTCGCCGTCCGCACCGCGTGGGCGAGCGTCGGAGTCGTGGAGGATGCCCGAACCCGCTGACCCGATGACGATCGTCGTGGTGCGCACCGGCGGCTTCGCGGGGCTGCGCCGGGCGTGGCGCGTCGAGGTCGCTCCCGAGGAGGCGGACGGGTGGATGCCGCTCATCGACGCGTGCCCGTGGGAGGAGCCACCGGCATCCGCTCCCGGTGCCGACCGGTTCTCGTGGGAGGTCGCCGTGGCCGGCGGCTCGTGCCACCGCCGGGCGTCGCTCGGCGACGGCGACGCCGCCGGGCCCTGGCGCGACCTGATCGACCGGGTGCAGGCCGACGGCGAGGCGGTGCCGGCGCCCTGACTCAGCGCGCGCGGATGCGCGACAGGATCGATTCCTTCTTCTTCGGGTTCAGGTGCTTCTGCAGGTAGATCGTGCCGAGCGATCGCCCGAACTTGTACCCGACGCGGCCCATCCGGCCCACCTCGACGAAACCGAGCCGCTCGTGCAGAGCGAGCGAGGCCTCGGCCCCCTTGTCGCTGATGACGGCGACCATCTCGCGGATGCCCTTCTCCTCGCACGCGGCGATGAGGGCCTGCAGGAGCGCCGTGCCGAGCCCCTTGCCGGTGGCCGCCTGACCCAGGTAGATCGAGTTCTCGACCGTGTAGCGGAAGCCGCTCTTGCCCGTCCAGGGCGAGACGAGGCCGTACCCGAGGATCTGCCCGGTCGGCGAGACGGCGACGAGGAACGGCAGCCCGAGCTTCGTCAGGTGGTCGAACTTCTCCACCCACTGCGCGTGCGTCCAGCGCTTCTCGTCGAAGGTCACGACCGAGTTGGTGACGTAGTAGTTGTAGATCTCACGGACGTCCGGCATGTCGGTGCGCACGGCGGGACGCAGCTCGAAGGAGAACTCGCGCTCGGGCTCGGGCCGGCGGCGGAGGTGACGGGGCAGGCGGCGACGATCGCGCTCGTACTCGTCCTCCAGCATGCCGCCAGCATACGGCTCACCGGCGACCCGTCCCGTCAGTCGGGCAGTCGCCAGTCGACGGGGGCCGCCCCCTGCGCCTCGAGCAGCGCGTTCACCCGAGAGAACGGCCGCGACCCGAAGAAGCCGCGCCGCGCCGAGAGGGGGGACGGATGCGCCGACTCGACGCGCGGGGTGTCACCCAGCATGGGGATGAGGCCTGCGGCATCCCTCCCCCACAGCACCGCGACGAGCGGACCGGGCCGCGCGACGAGGGTGCGGATCGCGTGCTCGGTGACGCATTCCCACCCCCAGCCGCGGTGGGAGCCCGCCTCGCCGGGCGCGACGGTGAGGACGCGGTTGAGGAGCAGGACGCCCTGCTCGGTCCACGCCGACAGGTCGCCGTGCGACGCCGGCGGGATGCCGAGATCGGCCGAGAGCTCGGCGTAGATGTTGGCGAGGCTGCGCGGCAGCGGGCGCACGTGCCGCTCGACGGCGAACGAAAGGCCGATCGGATGCCCCGGGGTGGGGTACGGGTCCTGACCGACGATGAGCACCCGCACCCGCGACAGCGGCTGCGCGAAGGCGCGCAGGACGTGGCGTCCCTCGGGCAGGTAGCCGCGCTCGTCGGCGCGCAGGCGGTCGCCGAGGGCCGCGATGTCGGATGCCACGGGCCCGAGCGCCTGCGCCCATTCCGGGTCGAGCAGACCGTCGGCGGCCAGGTCGTCGAGCGAGCGGGCGGTCATGCGCCGGCGGGGAGCCCCTGGTCCTCCTGGACCACGGTTCCCCGGAACGACCAGGGGAAGTCGATCCAGAGGTCGGTCTCGCGCCACGAGTAGTCGGGCATCGCGATCGACCCGGGCTTCGTGTAGATGCACACCGAGCGGACGTCGGCGCCGGCCTCCCGCAGCATCTTCACGGCGAGCGCGAGGGTGCGGCCGCTGTCGGCGACGTCGTCGACGAGGAGCACGCGCTTGCCGGGGAGGGCGCCGAGGTCGAGGTCGGGCGGCAGGAGCGCGGGGGCGTCGAGCACCGTGCCGATGCCGGTGTAGAACTCGACGTTCAACGCGCCGCAGCTCTTCACCCCCAGGCCGTACGCGATCGCTCCGGCGGGCAGCAGTCCCCCGCGGGCGATGGCGACGACGATGTCGGGAGCGAACCCGTCGGCGATGATGGATCGCGCGAGGTCGCGGGTCGCGCCGCCGAAATCGTCCCAGGTCAACGTCTCGCGTTCGCCGGCCACCGGCATCCCTTCGTCCATGAGGTCCCAGACTACGACCTGCGGGGCGGGCGCCTTCGCGGTCGCGCGCCCCTCCGGCGCTAGGCTCGCGCTCGTGACCGGCTCCGCGCGCTCCTCGGCCCTGCAATCGTCCGCGCTGCGTTCCTCGGCCGCGGGGATCACCGCCGGGCTCATCGGGTGGTTCATCCTCGTCGAGATCGTCAGCGGCATCCTGCAGGGGTTCTACGTGCCCCTGTTCAGCGACATCGTGATCCAGCTCGGGATCCGCGACGCCGACGTCAACTGGTTCGAGGCGGGGCAGCTGCTGCTCAGCGCCCTCGTCGTGCCGATCCTCGCGAAGCTCGGCGACATGTTCGGCCACAAGCGCATCCTGCTCGTCGCGGCGATCCTCACCGCGCTCGCCTCGTGGGGTCTCGTCTTCGCCGACTCTTTCTGGACGTTCCTGCTGTTCTGGTCGCTGCAGGGCTTCTACGTCGTGTGGCTCCCGCTCGAGATCGCCTTGATCTTCGAACGCGGGCGGCAGCAGAACCGCGGCGTCTCGATGACCCGGCGCGCCGCCGGCCTGCTGGTCGTGGGGCTCGAGGCCGGCGCCATCATGGGCGCCCTGGCGGCGGGTCGGATCTACGCGGCGACGGGCGACCTCGGCCTCACCCTCATGGTGCCCGCCGTCGCAGTCTCACTCATCGCGGT
This sequence comes from Microbacterium sp. NPDC080220, assembly GCF_040686395.1. Lineage (NCBI taxonomy): Bacteria > Bacillati > Actinomycetota > Actinomycetes > Micrococcales > Microbacteriaceae > Microbacterium > Microbacterium sp. NPDC080220. Next base: position 254,938 of record NZ_JBFBOP010000003.1, on the reverse strand, counting down.
CGTCATCTGGGTCTTCGTGCCCGAGTCGACGCCGAGCGGCGAGCGCCGCCTCGACACGTGGGGCGTCGTCCTGCTCGCGTGGGGTCTGCTACTGGTCACCGGTGCACTGGCGTGGATGCGGCTCATCGGTGAGCTCGCACTCGGCCCGGTCGCGTGGGCGGGGGTCGTGGGGCTGTTCGTGGTCGGCGTCGGCGTGCTCGTCTGGTTCGTCCGTCACGAGCGGGGCCACGCCTCCCCGGTGATCGACGTGCGGGTCCTCGCCCGACCCGACATGTGGCCGGTGCAGGCGACCGCTTTCCTCATCGGCATCAGCCTGCTCGGTGCGCAGGGCCCGCTGTCCACCTACGCCGGGACGGACTCCTCGCTCGGCTACGGACTCGGATTGGATGCGACCGAGCGCTCGTACGTGATCGGGCTGTACCTCGTGTCGCTGATCGTCGGCGCGGTGCTGTTCGCCGTCACCTCGCGACGGGTCAGCCCGCGGCTCGCGCTCATCGCCGCCGCCGCCCTGGTGGGCATCGGGTACGCGCTCTTCCTGCCGTTCCACCTCGAGGTGTGGCAGGTGCTGCTGAACCTGTCGATCGCGGGCATCGGCTGCGGCGCGCTCGTCGGCGCCCTGCCCGCGGCCGCGGCGGCGGCAGCCCCGCTCGGCAAGACCGGGGAGGCCTCCGGCCTGACCAACACGACGAAGACGATCGGCGGCGCGTTCTCGTCCGCCGTGTTCGGCGTGGTCCTCGCCGCCGGCGCCGGCAGCGTCGTCGGTCAGACGGCGAGCTCGCTCGGCGGCTACCTCACGGTGTGGGCGATCTGCGCGGCCGGCGGATTCCTCGCCGCCGTGCTGCTGGTGTTCGTGCCGAAGGTGGCGTTCGCCGACGCCCCGCCCGCGGGCTGAGCGCGGTCAGTCCTTGTCGCTGCGGGGGCGGAGGCGCCCCCGCGCCAGCAGGTGCTGCGCCGACTGGGCGACCGGTCGCATCGTGACGAGGTCGAGGTTCACGTGTCCCGGCGCCTCGAGCGCGTACCCGATGACGTCGGCGACGTCGGCCGCCGTCAGCGGCTCGTCGACGCCGTCGTAGACCTTCTCGGCCGCGGCCCGGTCGCCGCCGAGGCGGTTCAGCGAGAACTCCTCGGTCTGCACCATCCCGGGGGCGATCTCGACGACGCGGATCGGCTCGCCGTTCAGCTCGAGCCGCAGCGCGTGCACCAGCATCGACTCGCCCGCCTTCGCCGCGTTGTACCCCGCACCGCCCGGGTAGGCGGTCTGGGCCGCGGTCGAGGTGACGTAGACCGTGTCGGCGTGACCGTCGGCCTCGGCGGCGCGCCGCAGGAGCGGCAGGAGGGCTGCCGTCAGCAGCTGCGCCGACAGGACGTTGGCCTCGAACATCCAGCGCCAGTCGGCGGCGTCGCCGTCCTCGACGCGCTGCGTCCCGCGGGCGCCGCCCGCGACGTGGACGAGCGCGTGCACCGGACCGGTGTCGGCGAGGTGCGCGGCGAGCGCCGCGACGTCCGCCTCGCTCGTGAGGTCGGCGGCGTACGAGCGCGACCCGATCTCGGCGTCGAGGGCCTCCAGGCGCGCCGCGCGCCGGGCCACTCCGACGACGTCCCAGCCCCTCGCGCGGAGGTCGCGCACGACCGCCTCACCGATCCCCGAGCTCGCGCCGGTCACCACTGCACGTCGATTCGCCATGAGGTCCACGCTAGCCACTCGCGACCCGCCCCCCGGCACGCCGTCACGTTACGCCGCGTGTCCGTTCCGTTGTCCTCGCCGGATGCGGCTCGTAACGTCGGTGTCGAGCCCGCGGCATCCGTCCGCAGGCCGTCACCCCACCGTCCACTCACGCAGGGAGCCCGTCATGTCCGCACCCGAGAACTGGCGCTTCGAGACCAAGCAGATCCACACCGGCGCCGCTCCGGACCCGGTCACCAAGGCCCGCGCCACGCCGATCTACCAGACGACGTCATACGTCTTCGACAACGCCGACCACGCTGCGAACCTGTTCGCCCTCGCCGAGTTCGGCAACATCTACACCCGCATCCAGAACCCGACGCAGGATGTGCTCGAGCAGCGCCTCGCCGGTCTCGAGGGAGGCACCGGCGCCCTCCTCGTCTCGTCCGGCCAGGCGGCCTCCACCTTCGCCATCCTCAACATCGCACAGGCGGGCGACCACATCGTCTCGTCGAGCTCGATCTACGGCGGCACCTACAACCTCTTCAAGTACACGCTCGCCAAGCTCGGCATCGAGACGACGTTCGTCGAGAACCAGGACGACGCCGAAGAATGGCACCGTGCGGTCCGCCCGAACACGAAGCTCTTCTTCGCCGAGACGATCGGCAACCCGCAGATCAACGTCCTCGACATCCGGACGGTCGCCGACGTCGCCCACGCCTCCGGTGTGCCGCTCATCGTCGACAACACGATCGCGACGCCCTACCTCATCCGTCCGTTCGAGCACGGCGCCGACATCGTCGTCCACTCGGTGACCAAGTTCCTCGGCGGCCACGGCACCACCATCGGCGGCGTCATCGTCGACGGCGGCTCGTTCCCGTGGTCCCAGCACGCCGACCGCTTCCCCGGCCTGACCACGCCCGACGAGTCGTACCACGGCGCCGTCTACACCGCAGCGGTCGGCGACGCCCTCGCCTACATCATCAAGGCGCGCGTGCAGCTGCTTCGCGACCTCGGCTCCGCGATCTCGCCGCAGAGCGCGTGGAACCTCATCCAGGGCGTCGAGACGCTGTCGCTGCGCATCGAGCGTCACGTGCAGAACGCGCAGGAGATCGCGGAGTGGCTCGAGAATCACCCCGACGTCGCCTCGGTGAACTACTCGGGCCTGCCCACCTCGCCCTGGTACGCCGCGGCGAACCGCTACGCCCCGAAGGGTGTCGGCGCGGTGCTGTCGTTCGAGCTGAAGGGCGGTGTCTCCGCCGGCCGCGAGTTCGTCAACGCGCTGAGCCTGTTCAGCCACCTCGCGAACATCGGCGACGTGCGCTCGCTCGTCATCCACCCGGCATCCACGACGCACTCGCAGCTGACCCCGGAGCAGCAGCTCACCTCGGGCGTCACGCCGGGCCTCGTCCGCCTGTCGGTCGGCCTCGAGAACATCGACGACCTGAAGGCCGACCTCGACCAGGCCCTCGCCGCCGCGCGCCGCCTCTCCGAGGCCGCCCGCGCCTGACCTCCCCTCCTCAGGAGACCGACACCCCGCCCGGGTCACCGCGGCGGGGTGTCGCGCGTCCGGCCCGATACGCTCGAGGGAAGACGATGAAACGCTACGGACCTCTTCACGCTGTGCCTGACGGGCTCGCGATCGGCGATCCCGGTCGGCGTCACCTCGTCCTCGGCGTGGACACCATCAGTCACCGAGATGGACCCGCCGTGACGCAGCAGGTCGACTGGACCGAGATCCGGGGTGCCACGCTGGACCTGAGGACCACACGGTTCCCGTTCCCCGGCGCGTTCTCGGGCCTGTGGAGTTCCGTCCTGGTCATGATCACGCAGACCGACCCGGACCTCGACCTGGCGCCCGGCACCGCCGTGCTCACGACGGACCACGGGTCACTGCGCCTGGATCTGGACCGGCACCACCCCGGCGGTTACTGGCATCCCATCGTGTCGAGGACCCAGCTGCTCATGGACCGTCTGGTCGAGGATGCCGCGTCCCGCCCGCTGCTGCGTCAGTCGAACGCTGTGCTGGACTCGATCGTCTCCTCGGTCCGCCGCGCGCGGGTCGCCTAGCGATCCGCGCGACGGAGCAGTGCTCGCCGCTTGCGGTGGAGCCGCCACCAGCTGAACGAGCTCCGCGCCTGGATACGGCCGAGCTCCACCAGACTCGGGAGCCCTCGAGAGGCCAACTCGCGCGAGATCGCATCGGAGTCGTCCGTGCCCCCGTGCGCCTCGATGACGGCATGCGCCTGCGTAACGCGTTCGCTGGACAGCGGGTGCGCCGCGATCTGAGAATCGACCTTCGCGATCCTCCGTGCCAGCTCCTCAGGTTGCACGGCGATCACTTGCCCAGTGCGCAGGCGAGCGCGGCCGCGCCGAGGCCACCCCAGATCGTGCCGGTGGCGAAGGCCTGCGTGATCTGCGGCCCTTTGAGCCCGAGGCCCAGGAGGCACTTGAACACCCACGGAGCGATCCAGATCGGATCCGCCACCACCGGGTAGGCGACCCCCGCCGCGCGGTGATCGACGACCTGGATGAGCGTGGAGCCCTCGATCTCGTAGTGCGTCGCGACAGGGTCGCCGTCCGCGTCGAGTGCCCAGGCATCCGCGACCACGGCGAGGACAGTGCCGTCAGCGGCGACGACCGCGGCGCCGTCCTCGGTCGATCGCAACGACTCGCCGACGCCGAGGTCGACGTCGTACTCGAGATGCTCCGGCGCGTCGGCGGAAGTGATCGTCGTCAGCATCTGCACACCCGCGTCACCGACGATCACAGAATTGGTCAGGGACTCACCCGGGTAGGTCACCGCCCCACCCTGGAGGAGGACGGCATCGCCCGCCGCGTCCGCCTCGGGGAGATCGATCGTCAAGGGCGACCGCCCGGGAGAGTGTATAGACACCCCGTCCGTCAACCGCGACGGGACACCGATGGTGCCCTGGCTGGTCTGCACCGTCCCGGTCCCGGCTCCATCGGATGCAGCAAGGAGCAGTGACTCATCCAGATTCGCCAGTGATTGCGCAGCGACGGCGATCGAGGCCGCGTCGACCTCGTCGTCCGCCGATGCGATGGAGGGGAATGCCACGATGGTCGACGCCAGGAGCGCTGTAACCATCGTGAGGGAGGCGGTGCGGCGCCAGGAACGTGTCATCAGGGTCTCTTCCGGTGGAGCGATCAGGTCACAGAATGGTGATCTCCCCGACGCTAACGACGGGTCCGAAGGTCCCGCGCCCGCCTTTCGGCGGAAACTTTCGAAGGTGTCCGTGCCCCCGTAACACTGCGCTGACCCTCCCCATCGGCCCGGAGAATGGTCGTATGGACTGGCAGACCTCGGAAGACACGGTGCCCTCGGCTCCGGTGACCGAGGCAGACGCCCGGTCGCTCCTCGGGCGCCCACCGGCGACCGGCGCCTGGCGCGACGGCGACCCGATCGGGGAGCGCAGGTTCGCGCGGTTCGGCGCGTTCGCGACCGAGGGCGGCGCAAGCCTGCCCGGCATCCGACTCGCCTACGAGACCTGGGGCGAGCTGTCCCCCGCCCGCGACAACGCCGTGCTGATCCTGCACGCCCTCACGGGCGACAGCCACGTGCGCGGCGAGGCCGGCCCGGGCCACGCGACCGACGGCTGGTGGGGTGAGATCGTCGGCCCGGGCGCCCCGATCGACACCGACCGCTGGTTCGTCGTCGCACCGAACATCCTGGGGGGATGCCAGGGGTCGACCGGCCCCGCGAGCATCGCCCCCGACGGCTACGAGTGGGCGTCACGATTCCCCTTCCTCACGATCCGCGACCAGGTCGCCGCGCAGGTCATGCTCGCCGACGCCCTCGGCATCGACGTGTGGGCGGGCGTGGTCGGCGGCTCGATGGGCGGCATGCACGCGCTCGAGTGGGCGGTCACGCATCCCGAGCGGGTCGAGCGGCTCGGCGTGCTGTGCTCCCCGCCGACGACGACCGCCGACCAGGTCGCGCTCAACTCCGTGCAGCTCGCGGCGATCCAGATGGACCCGCGGTTCGCCGGGGGCCACTACTACGATGCACCCGACGGCGACGGTCCGCATCGCGGCCTGTCGCTCGCGCGCCGCATGGCCCTGCTGAACTACCGCACGCCCACCGAACTGAACCAGCGGTTCCAGCGGTCGTGGCAGTCCGACAAGAGTCCCTTCGGCGCGGGCGGCCGGTACGCCGTGGAGAGCTACCTCGACTTCCACGGCAACCGCTTCACGCGCCGCTTCGACGCGAACTCGTACGTGACCCTCGTCGAGGCGATGAACTCGCACGACGTCGGGCGCGATCGCGGCGGCGTCGAGGACGCCCTGGCACGCGTCACGGCGCGCACGCTCGTGCTGGGCATCGACAGCGACCGGCTGTTCCCCGTGGAAGGCCAGCACCGCATCAGCCGCGGCATCCGCACCGCCATCGACGACGACACCGTCGTGCTGCACAGCGACTTCGGCCACGACGGGTTCCTCATCGAGACCGAGCCCGTCGGTCGGCACCTGCGCCGTCTGCTCGAGAGCTGACGCTCAGCGGGGCGACAGATCCGGGGCGATCCGCGTCCCGAAGGTGTGCCGCAGCGCCGACCGCGCCGCGTGCCAGCCCGCGAGCCCGTGCACCCCAGGCCCCGGACTCGTCGACGCGGAGCAGAGGTAGACGCCCTCGAGAGGCGTCCGCCACGGCTCGGGCGAGACGACGGGTCGCTTCAGCAGCTGCCAGAGCGCCGGGGCGCCCGCGGCGATGTCCCCGCCGGGGTAGTTGGGGTTCTCCGCCTCGACCTCGACGGCGTTCCGCGAGTTGACGGCGAGGATCAGGTCGCGGAAGCCGGGGGCGAAGCGCTCGATCTGCCGAATGACGGCCTCGGCCCGGTCGGCCGTGCTCCCCGCGGGGACGTGCGTGTACGTCCACAGGGTGTGCCCGCCCGCGGGCGCGCGCGACGCGTCGAACGACGAGGGCTGCGCGACGAGCACGTAGGGCGCGTCCGGAAGGCCGCCATGCGCGATGAGGGTCTCGGATGCCGCGACCTCGGCGCGCGTGCCCCCGACGTGCACCGTGCCGGCCGCCGCGACCTCGGGATTCGCCCACGGCACCGGTCCCGACAGGGCGAAGTCGACCTTCGCGACCGCCCCGCCGTACCGGAACCGTTCGAGCGCACCGCGGTACCCCGCGGGCACGGCGTCGCCGGCCATCCGCAGGAACGCGCGCGGGATGACGTCGAGCAGCACGGCGCGCGCCGGCGGCAGCTCGGCGAGCGAGGTGACCTCGTGGTCGGTCACGATCTCGCCGCCGTGGGCGCGCAGGTCGTCGGCCATCGCGTCGACGATCGCCTGGCTGCCGCCGACCGGGATCGGCCAGCCGCGTGCGTGGGCGTAAGTCGTGAGCGCGAGGCCCGCCCCGGCACCGGCGAGGCTCGGCAGCGGCAGGATCGTGTGCGCGGCGACCCCTGTGAGCAGCGCCGGCGCGGCATCCTCTCGGAACCGGGCGTTCCACAGCGGACTCCCCTGCTCCAGCGTGCGGGCGCCGAACCAGCCCGCCGCGAGCGGATGCCGCGGTATGCGCAGCAGCGGATGCCCCGTGAAGTCGGCGACCTCCGAGGCACGCTCGACGAGCGGGCGCAGGAGCCGCGCGTAGGCGTCGCCGTCGCGGCCGAGGCCCTCGGCGGTGCGGTCGAGGTCACGGTAGGCGACGCCCGCGCGACCGCCGTCGAGCGGATGCGCGAACGAGGCCTCCGGGACGACGAACTCGACGCGGCGGCCGAGGCCGAACTCGCGGAAGAAGCGGCTCTCGAAGGCGAGCGGGTGCACGGCGGAGCAGACGTCGTGCTGGTACCCGGGGAGGGTCATCTCGGCGGTGCGAGCTCCGCCGCCGATCGTCGCGCCCTTCTCGTAGACGCGGACGGCCAAGCCCGCACGGGCGAGGGTGACGGCCGCGGCGAGGCCGTTGGGGCCCGCCCCCACGACGACGACGTCGAGGTCGTTCATTCGGCGACGCCCTCGTCCTCGGCGGTCGTCTCGTCCGTCGGCCGCGCGGCGCGCCCCTCGGCGAGGTACGCGAGCCGGTGCAGCGTCTCGTGGTTGCGCAGCTGCAGGACGACATCGAGCAGCGGCTGCGGCACGAGGCTGCCCGGCCCCGCGACCGCCTCCTCCTGGATCCGTACGATGCACCCGTCCCGGTGCGGCTTGACCTGGATGTCGACCTGGGCCTCGCCCATCGGCCATCCCTTCGCCCGCAGCAGCACGTGGCGGGGCGGGTCGTAGACGAGCACCTCGGTCGCGTCGTCGATGAGCACCGGCCAGACGCCGAACGAGTGGTGCAGCCGGGAGCCCACCTGCGGCCACGTGTCGGCGACCTCGCGCATGCGGGACGCGCCGACCACCCATGACGGGAACAGCCAGCCGTCCGCGAGGACGGCGAACACGTCGTCGGGTGTGCAGGCGAACCGGCGCGAGTTACGGGACATGGCTCGACGCTAGCGAGTCACGGGCTCGGTCGTAGACGGGGTTGCGCCGCCCGCCGCGGCGTGTCAGACCAGGGCGGGTGTGCGGGCGTGCCGCCGCTCGACGGTGACGCTGAGCGCGGCGATGCCGAGCCCGGCGAGCGCGAGGAGGAAGCCGACCCACACGGGCGCCGCGAAGCCGAACCCCGCGGCGATGACGGCACCGCCCAGGGCCGCTCCCATGGCGTTGCCGGTGTTGAGGGCGGAGTGGTTGAGCGCGGCGGCGATCGACTGGTTGTCGCCGGCGACGTCCATGAGGCGGGTCTGGATGGTGGGACTCACCGCCGACGCGGCGAAGGCGACCGCGAAGACGAAGATCACGACCGTCACGATCCACCCCGAGGTCAGGGCGAGCAGCAGCAGCGACAGCGCCAGCAGGCCGAGCAGCCCGAACATCGCGCGGATCAGGTCGACGTCGGCGAGGTGCCCGCCGACGAGGTTGCCCACCGTCATCCCGATCCCGAGGATCACGAGCGTGATCGGGACGACCCACGCGGGCGACCCCGCGGCCTCGGTCACGAGCGGCGACACGTACGTGTAGACGGCGAAGAAGCCGCCGAAGCCGATGGCGCCGATCCCGAGCGCGAACCAGACCTGTCCGATGCGGAACACCCCGAGCTCGGCGCGGAGGGTGCGCGAGGGCTCCCCCGCCCGGCGCGGCACCGTGACGGCGATCGCGGCGGTCGCAGCGGCGAAGATGGCGACGACGAGCACGAACGCCCATCGCCAGCCCAGGTTCTGCCCGAGGAAGGTGCCGAGCGGCACGCCGACGACGTTCGCGACCGTCAGACCGGTCAGTACGAAGGCGACGCCCTTGGCCCGGTTCCCCGGACCCATGACGTCGGCGGCCACGAGCGCGCCGATGCCGAAGTACGCGCCGTGGGGCAGTCCCGCCAGGAGGCGCGATGCCGCGACGAGCTCGAACGTCGGCAGCACGAGGGTCAGCGCGTTGAACAGTGTCAGCGCCGCCGCGAGCAGGATCATGACGCGGTGACGCGGGTACTTGGCGACGGATGCCGCGATCGTCGGCGCTCCGATGACCACCCCGAGCGCGTAGAGCGTGATGAGCCACCCCGCCTGTGCGATCGCGTCCTCCTGCGAGGTCGCCCACGCGGCGGGCAGCAGCTCGCGCGCGATCTCGGGGAGCAGCCCCATCACGACGAACTCGGTCATGCCGATGCCGAAGCTGCCGACGGCGAGCGCGAGGAGGGCGCGGCGGGGACGCGTGGGGGCGGAGATCACTCCGAGATCGTAGTCCCGCTCCCCTGCTCGCCACGAATCGATTCGATCGCCGTCTCCAACCGAGCGATCTTGCCGTCGATCTCGCCGGTGCGCCCCGGGCGGATGTCGGCCTTCAGCACGAGCGAGACACGGGAACCGAAGGGCTGCACGGCGTCGACGGCGCCCTTGACGACGGCCATCACCTCGTCCCACTCCCCCTCGATCTCGGTGAACATGCTCGTGGTGCGATGGGGCAGCCCCGACGCGCGGACGACCGTGACGGCCGCGGCGACCGCGTCGTGGACGGAACCGTCCGGGTTGCCGTCACCGGAGGGGGCGACGGAGAAGGCGACGAGCATGGGAGGACCTCCGGGATCAGGGGGCGACGCGGACGGGAGCGGACACGGATGCGGGCAGGCGGACGAGGCGCGCGACCATCCACACCAGGAGGCCCACCAGCACGAGGTTGCGGAGCGTGAGGGCCGCGACGGGCAGGACCGCCGGTGTGATGATGCCGCCGTAGAGGACGGGATACACGAGCTGGGTGAGCGCGGCGGCCGTGAGCACGAGGGCGGCGGGTGCCGCCCATCGGCGCCGGTCGATCACGAGGCCCAGGACGGTGGGGGCGAACAGCCAGGTGTGGAACTGCGGCGACCCGACTTTGTTGGCGACGATGAGCACGAGCACGAGGGCGAGCGCGAGGACAGGGAACAGGCGCACGAACGGCACTCCGCGACGCACCTGCCAGGCCCCGAGCAGGAGGACGGCGGCGGCCGCGAGGGCGAGCAGCGGCGTCATCGCGGCGATGACGAGGTCGACCTGCGGGCCGGTGGCCTGGAAGGTGAGCAGGCCCTGGTCGTAGTACACCGCCGACCCGTCGGCGCCCAGCAACGCACCCCAGACGTACGGCGCGCTCACGGGCGCCTCGACCTGCAGTCCGCGCCCGGTCTGCCCGGTGACGAATCCCAGCGCATGGTCCGCTCCGCCGGCGGCGACGACGACACCCAGCACCGCGACGCTCACGAGCGCTGCTGCGGCGATCACCCTCGCGCGGCGGCGCACCGCGACCACGGCCGCCGCGAGGAGCGCGGCGGGCCACACCTTGATCCAGGTCGCGGCCGCGAGGAGCGCGGCGGCGAGCGCGGGCCGGCGCAACAGCCACAGGCATCCGAGGATCGCCAGCGGTACCGAGACCGCATCGATCCGATACAGGCCGACGGGGCCGAGGCAGACGATCGCCGCGAGCCAGAAGACGGCGGCGACGACGCGCCCGCGGGAGTGCCCGCGGCCGACGAGCACCGCGAAGGCGACCGCGTCGACCAGCGTCACGAGCACGGCCCAGCCGACCGTGTAGTCGCCCACGAGGCCGGCGGGCAGATGGGCGAGCAGCATGGGCAGCAGCGCGAGCTGGGGATAGACCCAGTCCTGCGTCACGCCCACGACGCCGCCGCCCGAGAACACCGCGCGCGACCACGGCTCGTACACGCGGTACACGTCGCCCATGGGCTCGTTCGGCAGGACGAACCCCAGCAGGCCGACACCCGCGTGGACGAGGACGAACACGGTCCACAGCAGCACGCGGTTCGTCACGCGCCCAGCCTACGGGCGCCGCCGACCGACGCGTGTCAGCCGGCCAGCACCTCGGCGACCGCGAACGGCAGGTGCTCCGCGACGTCGAGCGCCGCGATCGGTCCGCCGCGGTGGGCGGCGACGGCGAGCGCCGCCGCGTGGCCGTGCAGCCAGACAGCGGATGCCGCGGCCCGCTGCAGCGCGCCCCGGTCGCCCGGCGCTCCGCCCCGCCCGACGACGCCCGCGATCACGGCGCCGACCGTCCCGGCGAGGACGTCGCCGGTGCCGGCGGTCGCGAGCCACGAGGTGGGAGCCGTGATCTCGATCGCCTCTTCGCCGGGCGCCGCGACCACCGTCGTCGCACCCTTGCGCACCACCACACCGCCGAGGACGGCCGCCGTCTCGGACGCATCGTCCACGTCCGGGTCGAGCCCCAGCATCCGCCGCAGCCGCTCGTGCTCGCGGCCGTGCGGTGTCGCCACGACCGGCGCGGCCGCCGCCGGGGCGAGATCTAAGGCGCCGGCGTCGACCACGACGGGGACCTCCCCCGAGAGGATGCCGCCGAGCGCGGCGCGCTCGCGCGCGGAGCGGTGCGCGGCATCCGTCCCCGACCCGACCACCCACGCCTGCACGCGACCGTCCGCGGTCACCGTCTCCGGGCGCCGGGCGAGTACGAGGTCCGCCGCGCGCTGCGGTCCGAGATAGCGCACCATGCCGACGCCCGTCCGCCAGGCGGCTTCGACGCCGAGCACCGCCGCACCGGGGAAGGCCGTCGATCCGGTCCGCAGGCCGACCACACCGCGGGAATACTTGTCGTCGTCCGCCGTTGGCCCGAAGACGACCTCGGCCGTGTCCGCCCTCGTCCATCCCCGCGCCGCCATGGCGCCCACCCTACTGCGACGGAGTCCGCCCATGACCCTGCTGTTCCGCCCCCTCGAACTGGCCGGCGCCACCGCGCGCAACCGCCTGTGGGTCTCGCCGATGTGCCAGTACTCGGCGGTGGACGGCGTGCCGAACGACTGGCACCACGTGCACCTCGCCCAGTTCGCGACCGGCGGTGCGGGCGTGGTCATCGCCGAGGCATCCGCCGTCACCCCGGAGGGGCGGATCACCCCGCACGACGCGGGGCTCTGGAACGACGCGCAGCGGGATGCCTGGGCTCCGATCGTCGCCGCGATCCACGCTCGCGGCGCCCTCGCCGGGGTGCAGCTCGCGCACGCGGGCCGCAAGGCCTCGACCCACCGGCCGTGGGACGACGCCCGCGGCTCCGTCGCCCCCGCGGAGGGCGACTGGACGACGATGGCCCCCTCGGCGATCGCGTTCGACGGCTACGCGCCACCGGTCGCGATGACCGACGGCGACATCGACGCCCTCGTCGACGCCTTCGCGCAGGCCGCCCGCCGCGCCGACGAGGCCGGGTTCGATCTCCTCGAAGTCCACGCCGCCCACGGCTACCTGCTGCACCAGTTCCTCTCGCCGCTGTCGAACGAGCGCACCGACGCCTACGGCGGATCGCTCGAGAACCGCGCGCGCCTGCTGCTGCGCGTCGTGGCCGCCGTCCGCGAGGCCGCACCGAGCCGGGTGATCGCCGTCCGGTTCTCGGCCACCGACTGGGCCGACGGCGGCTGGGGCGTCGAAGAGACGGCGACGGTCGCCGCGTGGGTCGGTGAGCGGGGCGCGAGCGTCATCGACATCTCCACCGGCGGCCTCGTCGCCCACCAGCGCATCACGACCGGTCCCGGCTACCAGGTGCCGTTCGCGGCCACGGTGCGCGAGCGCACCGGACTCCTCGTCACGGCGGTGGGCGAGATCCTCGACGGCGCGCAGGCCGAGACGATCCTGCAGGACGGGCTCGCCGACGCCGTCATGGTCGGTCGCGGCTGGCTCCGCGACCCCCACTTCGCTCTGCGCGCCGCCGACGAGCTCGGCGACGCGGAGGCCGCGGCGCTGTGGCCGCCGCAGTACCTCCGCGCCCGGCGGCGCTGAGCCGCCCGCGACGCGTCGCCGGCGACCTCAGAGGCGCCGCGTCGCGTCGTGCACCTCGCCGACGAGCTCCTCGATGATGTCCTCGAGGAACAGCACCGCCGTCGTCTCTCCCGCCGAATCGCGCACCTGCGCGAGGTGACGACTCGAACGCCGCATGAGCGCGAGCGCGTCCTCGAGGTCGGTGGCCTCGCCGATGGGGATCATGTGGTGGATGCGCTTCGGCTTGATCGGCGCGTCCACCGTCGCCTCGGCATCCGGTCCCTCCGCCGCGCGCAGCACGTCCTTGAGGTGGACGTAACCGAGCGGCATCCCCTCGTCGTCGACGATCACGTAGCGCGAGAATCCGTGACGGGCCACGGCCCGCTCGATCTCATCGGGCGTCGTGTGCTCGGGCAGGGTGACGAGCTCCGAGAGCGGAACCGCGACATCCTTCGCCTTCTTGTCGGTGAACTCGACCGCCATGGCGACGGCGCCCGACGCGTCGTCGAGCACCCCCTCGATGCGCGACTGGTTCACGATCGTGGCGACCTCGTCCAGGGTGAAGGTCGAGGCGGCCTCGTCCTTCGGCTCGACGCGGAACAGCCGGACGACGTGGTTCGCGATCCAGTTGAGCGCGACGATGACCGGGCGGAAGACCCGCGAGACGAACACGAGCGGCGGCGCGAGCATCAGGACCGCGCGGTCCGGCAGCGAGAACGCGAGGTTCTTCGGCACCATCTCGCCGAACACGACGTGCAGGTACGACACGAGCAGCAGAGCGATGACGAACCCGGTGACGTCGACGACCGCGTACGGCAACCCGATCGCCTCCAGCGGCGCGGCCAGCAGGTGGTGGATCGCCGGCTCCGACACGTTCAGGATCAGCAGCGAGCAGATCGTGATGCCGAGCTGGCACGTGGCGAGCATGAGCGTGGCGTGCTCCATCGCCCACAGCGCGGTCTTCGCCGAGCGGGACCCCTTCTCGGCGAGAGGCTCGATCTGCGAGCGTCGCGCCGAGATGACGGCGAACTCCGCGCCGACGAAGAAGGCGTTGGCCACGAGGAGGACGACCAGCCAGGCGATCCCGGCCCAGTCGCTCATCGGCGCTCACCCCCTTCGGTCTCGGCGCCGACCGGCACGGGAGCGGGCACGAATTTGACGCGGTCGACGCGGCGACCGTCCATCCGCTGCACGGTGATGGTCCCGTCCTCGAGGGTGATCTGATCGCCGACCGCCGGGATGCGCTCGAGCGTGGCCATGATGAACCCGCCGACGGTGTCGTACACGTCGCCCTCGGGGACGCGGATGCCGGTGCGGTCGAGCACCTCGTCGGGACGCAGGTCGCCGGGGAAGATGATCGACCCCTTGGCCCGCACGACGCCCGCGCGGCTGCGGTCGTGCTCGTCGAGCACCTCGCCCACGATCTCCTCCACGAGATCCTCGAGCGTCACGACACCCGCCGTGCCGCCGTACTCGTCGACGACGATCGCCATCTGGTACCCGCGGGAGCGCAACTCGGACATGAGGCCGTCGAGGTGGACCGCCTCGGGGACGCGCAGGGGCTCCTGCGCGATCGCGGCGGCGGGGACGTCGGCGCGACGCTCGCGCGGCACCGACACGGCCTGCTTGAGGTGGACGATGCCGATGATGTCGTCCATCGACTCGCCGTAGACGGGGAACCGGCTGTGGCCGGTGCGGCGCGCGAGCTGCACGATCTCCTCGACGCTGTCGTCGGCGGCGACGGCGTGGACGCTCGGCCGGGGCGTCATGACGTCGGCGGTCGTGAGCCGCGAGAAGGTCAGGGTGCGATCGAGCAGCGACGCGGTGTCCTCCTCGAGGACGCCGGCGCTCGCGGAGCGCCGCACGAGGCTCGACAGCTCCTCGGCGGTGCGGGCACCCGACAGCTCCTCCTTGGGCTCGACGCCCATGGCACGCAGCACCGCGTTGGCGCTGCCGTTGAGGAGGAGGATCGCGGGGCGGAAGACCGTCGTGAAGACCGTCTGGAACCCGATCACGAGCTTCGCGGTCTGCCGCGGGACGGCGAGCGCGAAGTTCTTCGGGACGAGCTCGCCGATGATCATCGAGAAGACGGTCGCGACCGTGATCGCCACGACGGTCGCGATGGGACGGGATGCCGCCTCCGGCACGCCCCAGAGGGCGAAGACCGGGTTCAGCAGGTTCGACAGCGCCGGTTCCATCGTGTAACCGGTCAAAAGCGTCGTCAGCGTGATGCCGAGCTGCGCGCTCGACAGGTGCGTCGAGGTGATCCGCAGCGCGTTGATCGTCAGCGACAGACGGGTCTCGCCGGCGGCGCGGCGCGCCTCGAGGTCGGCGCGGTCGAGGTTCACGAGGGCGAACTCGCTCGCGACGAACAGACCGGTTCCCACGGTCAGGAGCAGCCCCACGCCCAACATGACGTAGTCCATCACACGTCACCCCCGATCATCGGGGAGCAGGGTCGGTGGGGCGAGGGTCTACTGGGAGGGTCGTCCATTGTGCGGACGATTCTACGGCACGCCCGCCCCCGCCCGGGGGCGGCGGCTCACCAGCTGACGGGCAGGGCCTTGCCCTCCTCGTATCCGGCCGCCGACTGGAAACCGACCGTCGCCCGCTCGTGGAAGTCGGCGACCGTCGCGGCTCCGGCGTACGTGAACGACGAACGCACACCCGAGGTGATCATGTCGAGCAGGTCCTCGACGCTCGGGCGCAGCGGGTCGAGGTAGATGCGCGACGACGAGATACCTTCGGCGAAGAGCTCCTTCCGGGCACGCTCGAACGGGTCGAGGCGACCGAAGCGCCCCTGCACCGCTTTCGTCGACGCCATGCCCCACGACTCCTTGAAGACCCGCCCGTCGGCGTCGACCCGCAGTTCGCCCGGCGACTCGATCGTGCCGGCGAACCACGAGCCGATCATGACGGATGCCGCGCCCGCCGCGAGGGCCAGGGCGACGTCCCGGGGGTAGCGGACACCCCCGTCCGCCCAGACGTGGGCACCGGCGGCGGTCGCCGCTTCGGCGGTCTCGAGCACGGCGGAGAACTGCGGACGGCCGACGGCCGTCATCATGCGGGTCGTGCACATGGCGCCCGGGCCGACGCCGACCTTCAGGATCGTGGCGCCCGCCTCGACGAGGTCGCGGACCCCCTCGGCGGTGACCACGTTGCCGGCGACGATGGGGAGGTCGAGACCCTCGGCGTGGACGGCGCGGAGCGCCCGGATCATGCTCTCCTGGTGACCGTGCGCGGTGTCGACGACGAGCGCGTCGACACCGGCGGCCGCAAGGGCGCGCGCCTTCGCCGCGACGTCGCCGTTGATCCCGACGGCTGCGGCGACGATGAGGCGTCCGTCCGCGTCGACCGCCGGACGGTACAGCGAGGAGCGCAGGGCCGTCCGCTGCGACAGCGTGCCCACGAGGTGGCCGTGCTGCAGGACCGTGACGATGTCGGCATCCGCCGCGACCAGGAGGTCGAAGGCCGCCCGCGCAGTGTCCACGTCGTCGGCGTCGATGGATGCCGCCCGCCCCCGCACGAGGTCGCCGAGCCGCGCGTCCGGCAGGGCCGTCCCGAGCCGCTCGGCGGGAACGATGCCGAGGATGTCGTCGACGTGCACCCGCGGTGCGCCCGCATCGTGCGCGGAGGACGTCGCGACGACGATGGCGTGACCCGCGGCCGGAGGCAGGAGTGCGGCGGCCTCCGACACGAGCGCCTCCGGCGGCAGGACGAGCGGGGTGTCCCAGCGCACCGGCTGGTCCTTGACCCACCGGATAGCCGCGTCGACCTCCTGCAGCGGCATGTCCTGGGGCAGCACCGCGAGCCCGCCGCGACGGGCCAGGGTCGCCGCGAGGCGCGGTCCCGTGACGGAGTTCATGTTGGAGGCGACGAGCGGGATCGTCGCACTCGTCCCGTCGCCGGGTGAGAGGTCGACGTCGAGGCGACTCGTCACGTCCGACCGTCGCGGGACGAGGAACACGTCGGAGTAGGTCAGGTCGCCTGCGGGCCGCTCACCGGAGAAGTGCATACTCCCACGCTAGGCGACCGTCGAGCCCCTGCGCCGGACGGCGTGAGCGGGTCGGGCGCGCGCGAACCTGGGATACCCTTGATCTCTGTGCGCGAGGCCGCGCGGGCACCGCACATTTCGAACGTCGACGACGAAAGCAGGCGGAACCGTGTCCAGTCAGGCGACCGGCGTGGGAACTACGAGCGACGGGGAGTTCGGAGCCAACGAATGGCTCGTCGCGGAGCTGTACGAGCAGTACAGCCGCGACAAGAACTCGGTGGACAAGGAGTGGTGGCCGATCCTCGAGGCCTACACCCCTGACGGAGCCTCCGGCGCACCCGCAACGGAACCCGCACCGGCGGCATCCGCACCGGCCGGATCCGCCGCACCGGCTTCCGCACCGGCGGCATCCGCAGCGGAGAACCGTCCCGCCGCGGCCGGCGCCCCGCCCGTCGCCCGGACGACCGCGCGTCCGGCCGCTCCGCAGCCGATTCCCGCCGAGGCTCCCAAGGCCGCACCCGCCGCCGACAAGGCCGTCCTCGAGGACACCGTCACGCCGCTGCGCGGACTGCCGAAGACCCTCGCGGCCAACATGGACGAGTCCCTCACCGTCCCGACCGCGACGAGCGTGCGGACGATCCCGGCGAAGCTGATGATCGACAACCGCATCGTCATCAACAACCACATGTCCCGCACGCGCGGCGGGAAGGTGAGCTTCACCCACATCATCGGGTGGGCGCTCATCCAGGCCCTGAAGGCCTTCCCGACCCAGAACGTGTACTACGCCGAGGTCGACGGCAAGCCGTCCGTCGTCGCGCCCGCCCACATCAACCTCGGCATCGCGATCGACCTGCCGAAGCCCGACGGCACGCGCGCCCTCATGGTGCCGAGCATCAAGCAGGCCGAGACGCTGACGTTCGGCGAGTACCTCACCGCTTATGAGGACCTCGTCCAGCGCGCCCGCAAGAACAAGCTCACCGCGGCGGACTTCCAGGGGACGACGGTCTCGCTGACCAACCCCGGCGGCATCGGCACGGTCCACTCCGTCCCGCGCTTGATGAAGGGCCAGGGCTGCATCATCGGCGCCGGCGCCCTCGACTACCCGGCCGAGTTCCAGGGCGCGAGCGAGAAGACGCTCGGCGAGCTCGGCATCGGCAAGACCATCACGCTCACGAGCACCTACGACCACCGCGTCATCCAGGGTGCCGGCTCGGGCGAGTTCCTGAAGATCGTGCACCAGCTGCTGATCGGCCAGGAGGGGTTCTACGACGACATCTTCGCGGCGCTCCGCATCCCCTACTCCCCCATCCGCTGGTCGAGCGACATCAAGGTCGACGTCGCCGAGCGCGTCGACAAGACGGCTCGCGTACAGGAGCTCATCAACTCCTACCGCGTCCGCGGCCACATGATGGCCGACATCGACCCGCTGGAGTACGTGCAGCGCACGCACCCCGACCTCGAGATCGAGAACCACGGCCTGACCTTCTGGGACCTCGACCGCGAGTTCGTCACGAACGGCTTCGGCGGCAAGCGCACGATGAAGCTGCGCGACATCCTGGGCATCCTGCGCGACTCGTACTGCCGCACCATCGGCGTCGAGTACATGCACATCCAGGACCCGACGCAGCGCAAGTGGTTCCAGGACAACCTCGAGGTCAAGTACCAGAAGCCCGGCCACGACGAGCAGTTGCGCGTGCTCGGCAAGCTCAACGAGGCCGAGGCGTTCGAGACCTTCCTGCAGACGAAGTTCGTCGGCCAGAAGCGGTTCAGCCTCGAGGGCGGCGAGTCGCTCGTGCCCCTGCTCGACCAGATCCTGCAGGGCGCGGCGGCCGAGGGCCTCGACGGCGCCGCCATCGCCATGGCCCACCGCGGTCGCCTCAACGTCCTCACGAACGTCGCCGGCAAGACCTACAGCCAGATCTTCCGCGAGTTCGAGGGCTCCGTCGCCGTCGGCTCGAAGAGCGGTTCGGGCGACGTCAAGTACCACCTCGGCACCCAGGGCACCTTCGTCGCCGACGGCGGCGAGGAGCTCCCCGTCTACCTCGCGGCGAACCCCTCGCACCTCGAGACGGTCGACGGCGTCCTCGAGGGCATCGTCCGCGCCAAGCAGGACCGCCTCCCCATCGGCTCGTTCTCGTGGCTGCCGATCCTCGTCCACGGCGACGCGGCCTTCGCCGGCCAGGGCGTCGTGATGGAGACCCTGCAGATGTCGCGTCTGCGCGGCTACCGCACGGGCGGCACGGTGCACGTCGTCGTCAACAACCAGGTCGGCTTCACGACGCTCCCCCTCGACGCCCGCACGTCGATCTACGCGACCGACGTCGCCAAGACGATCCAGGCGCCGATCTTCCACGTGAACGGCGACGACCCCGAGGCCGTCGTCCACGTCGCCGAGCTCGCCTTCCGCTACCGGCAGGAGTTCAACCGGGATGTCGTGATCGACCTCGTCTGCTACCGGCGCCGCGGTCACAACGAGGGCGACGACCCCTCGATGACGCAGCCGCTCATGACGAACCTGATCGAGGCCAAGCGCTCGGTGCGCAAGCTCTACACCGAGGCGCTCGTCGGTCGCGGCGACATCACCGAGGAGGAGTACGAGAAGGCCAAGCAGGACTTCCAGAACCGCCTCGAGATCGCCTTCGCCGAGACGCACGCCGCCCAGACCGGTACCTCGCCGGTCGTCGCGGCGGACGCACCGGCCGACACGGCCGTCGGCGAGCCCGAGACCACCGGGGTCGCCCGCGACGTCATCGAGCGCATCGGGGACGCGTTCGTCAACAAGCCCGAGGGCTTCACGGTCCACACCAAGCTGCAGCAGCTGCTCGAGAAGCGGCACGACATGAGCCGCAACGGCAAGATCGACTGGGGCTTCGGCGAGCTGCTCGCGTTCGGTTCGCTGCTGGTCGAGGGCTCGAACGTCCGCCTCGCCGGTCAGGACGTCCGACGCGGCACGTTCGTGACGCGCCACGCCGTCATGCACGACCGTGCGAACGGTCAGGAGTGGCTGCCGCTGGCGAACCTGAGCGACAACCAGGGCCGTTTCTACGTGTACGACTCGCTCCTGAGCGAGTACGCCGCGATGGCGTTCGAGTACGGCTACTCGGTCGAGCGGGCCGACACCCTCACGCTGTGGGAGGCCCAGTTCGGCGACTTCGCCAACGGCGCCCAGTCGGTGATCGACGAGTTCATCTCCTCCGCCGAGCAGAAGTGGGGCCAGCAGTCCGGCGTCGTGCTCCTGCTCCCTCACGGCTACGAGGGCCAGGGACCCGACCACTCGTCGGCGCGCATCGAGCGCTACCTGCAGATGTGCGCGCAGGACAACATGACCGTCGCACGTCCGTCGACGCCGGCGTCGTACTTCCACCTGCTGCGCCGTCAGGCGTACGCCCGCCCGCGCCGGCCGCTCGTCGTCTTCACGCCGAAGGCGATGCTGCGCCTGCGCAACGCCACGAGCCCCGTCGAGGACTTCCTCCACGGCCGGTTCGAGCCGGTGATCGACGACAGCCGCTCCCTCGACCGCGAGTCGGTCAGCCGGGTGCTGCTGCACGCCGGCAAGATCCACTGGGACCTCGCCGCTGAGCTCGAGAAGAACCCGAACGAGAAAGTCGCGCTCGTCCGCCTGGAGCAGTACTACCCGGCCCCCATCGACCAGCTCAACGCGGTGCTCGACAGCTACCCGAACGCCGAGCTGTTCTGGGTCCAGGAAGAGCCCGAGAACCAGGGCGCCTGGCCGTTCATGGCGCTCGAGGTCGTCAAGCACCTCCACGGCCGCACGATCAAGCGGATCTCGCGTTCCTCAGCCGCCTCCACGGCGACCGGCTCGCCGAAGGTCCACGCCCGCGAGCACGCCGCGATCATGGAGAAGGCGCTCACCTTCTGAGCGCCTTCACGAAAGAAGAGGCCCCGCTTCGGCGGGGCCACTTCTTTCGTGGGAAGAAGGGGTGGCGTCCGGTCAGTGGTGCGTCGCCTGCTCCGCGCGCAGCCGCGCGAGCACCTGATCGCGCAGGTCCTCCGGCGCCGCCTCCTTGCACGCGCGCGCGACCACCGCGGTCAGGGTGGTGGCGACCAGGGCTTCGTCGCGGCACGCGGCGCAGTTCTCCAGGTGCTCGGTGATGTCCGAGTGGCGCGTGTGGCAGATCTCGTTGCGCAGGTACTCCTCGAGGTCCTGCCGGGCTTTGTCGCAACCGCAGTCGGTCATTTCGCACTCCTCGTGGCGGGCACATCGATGCCGCGCTCTTTCGCATATTCGGACAGCAGGTCGCGGAGCTGACGTCTGCCACGGTGCAGACGGCTCATGACCGTGCCGATGGGGGTTTTCATGATGTCCGCGATCTCCTGATACGCGAATCCTTCGACATCCGCGAGGTACACGGCCAGTCGGAAGTCCTCCGGGAGCGACTGCAACGCGTCCTTCACGACGGATGCCGGCATGTGGTCGATCGCCTCGGCCTCGGCCGATCGCGCCGACGACGCCGTGGTCGACTCGGCCCCGCCGAGCTGCCAGTCCTCCAGGTCGTCGATCGTGCCCTGGTAGGGCTCGCGCTGCTTCTTCCGGTACGTGTTGATGTACGTGTTCGTGAGGATGCGGTACAGCCACGCCTTGAGGTTGGTGCCCTGCGTGAACGACGCCCACGCGGCGAACGCCTTCACGAAGGTCTCCTGGACGAGATCCGACGCGTCGGCCGGGTTGCGGGTCATCCGCATGGCCGCAGCGTAGAGCTGGTCCATGAAGGGGAGCGCCTGCTCCTCGAACTGGGTACGCGGGTCGTCGACCGCCTGATCGTTCATCGCAGGCCAGTCTACGTCGGCCCCTTCGGCGAGCACGGGCGCATCAGCTGTCGCGATCATCGCGCTCCTCTCCCCTGGCATGCACGGTGTCGACAGAGGGGTCAACGGACGAAGGGCGGGGCCTATTCCCAGGTTCGCGGATGCCGCGGCTCAGGGCTCGGGAACGGGTGAACGGATTCCGTGTCATCAGTAGGCTGGGAGCGATGAGCGACGCCCCTTCCTCCCCCGCCACCGCCGACGAGATCCCCGGCGGGTCGTGGCCGGCGCCCACGCCGGGCGAGCCGGTCCACGCGCACGTGACGGTGCCCGGGTCGAAGTCGCTCACCAACCGCGAACTCGTCCTCTCCGCCATCGCCGACGGACCGAGCCTGCTGACCGGCGCGCTCCACTCGGACGACTCCGCGCGCATGATCGACGCCCTCCGTCGCCTCGGCGTGAGGATCGAGCCGGTCGCCGGCGACTCCCCCTTCGGTCCGGACCTCGAGGTCACCCCGCCGTCCCGCTTCACCGGCGGCACCACGATCGACTGCGGTCAGGCCGGCACCGTCATGCGATTCGTCTCCCCGATCGCCGGCCTCGCCGTGGGCGACGTGCACGTGACCGCCCACCCCACCGCTCTGCACCGCCCGATGGGGGCGATGATCCACGCGCTGCGTGACATCGGGGCGGACATCGACGACGCCGGCAGCTGGTCGCTCCCCTTCGACGTGCGCGGCCACGGGCACCTCCGCGGCGGCGAGGTCACGATCGACGCGAGCCAGTCCAGTCAGTTCGTCTCCGGACTGCTCCTGGCCGCGGCGCGCTTCGACGTCGGCCTGCGTCTCATCCACGACGGCGAGCGCCTGCCGAGCCTCCCCCACATCGAGATGACGGTCGAGGCACTCGCCCGCCGCGGGGTGCATGTCGAGCACCCCACACCGAACGAGTGGCTCGTGCCCGCGGGGCCGGTGCGCGGCAAGGAGATCGCGATCGAACCCGACCTCTCCAACGCCGCTCCGTTCCTCGCCGCCGCCGTCCTCACCGGCGGGTCGGTGACGGTCCCCGGCTGGCCCGCGCACTCCACCCAGCCCGGCGCGCTGCTGGCCGACATCCTGCCCGTCATGGGAGCGCACGTCACCCGCCGCGCGGGAGCGCTCACCGTCACCGCGGGCGACCGCATCGCCGGCCTCGACCTCGACCTGTCGGCGGCGAGCGAGCTCACCCCGACGCTGTTCGCGCTCGCCGCGTTCGCCGACGCCCCCACGACCTTCCACGGCATCGGTCACATCCGGGGCCACGAGACGGATCGGATCGCGGCCCTCGTGGAGAACCTCCGCGCGCTCGGCGGCGAGGCGGAGGAGCGGGAGGACGGCATCCACATCGTCCCGAGGCCCCTGCACGGCGGGGTATGGCGCGCCCACCACGACCACCGCATGGCGACGGCGGGCGCGGTCATCGGCCTGCGGGCGCCCGGGGTGGTCGTCGACGACATCGGAACGACGGCCAAGACGATGCCCGAGTTCCCCCAGCTGTGGGCGGGCATGCTCGCGTGAGCTGGCTCGACGACGACGGCGACGACGACGACCTCGACTACGACGAGGCCGACATCCGCGTCCGGCCGAATCCCAAGGCCAACCGCCCCCGCACCAAGCGCCGCCCCGCGCACGCGGATGCGCAGACCGCCCGCGTGCTCGGCGTGGACCGCGGCCGCTACACGGTCCTGATCGACGAGGACGGCCCGGACGAGCGCCAGATCCTCGCGACACGCGCCCGCGAACTCCGCAAACAGCCGATCGTCAACGGCGACCGCGCCCGCGTCGTCGGCGACACCTCCGGCGACGACGGCACCCTCGCGCGCATCGTCGGCATCGAGGAGCGCACCTCGCTGCTGCGCCGCAGCGCGGACGACACCGACCAGGTCGAGCGCATCATCGTCGCGAACGCCGATCAGCTGCTCATCGTCGTGGCCGCCGCCGACCCCGAACCCCGCCCGCGCCTCGTCGACCGCTACCTCATCGCGGCGCTGGATGCCGGCATGCACCCGCTGCTCGTCGTCACCAAGACCGATCTCGCCGATCCGGCATCCTTCCTCGCGCACTTCGAGGGCCTCGACGACCTGGAGGTGTTCACCAGCGGGACGGGCGCGATGCCGGTCGCCGAGATCGGCGAACGCCTCGCCGGGCACGCCACCGTGTTCGTCGGCCATTCCGGTGTCGGCAAGTCGACCCTCGTCAACGCCCTCGTCCCCGACGCCGCGCGCGCGACCGGACACGTCAACGAGGTGACCGGGCGCGGCCGCCACACGTCGAGCTCGGCCGTCTCGCTCCGCTACGTCGGCGACCAGGGTCGCGGCTGGGTGATCGACACCCCCGGCGTCCGGTCGTTCGGTCTGGGCCACGTGGACCCCGCCAACATCCTCCGCGCCTACACCGATCTCGCCGCCGTCGCCGAGGAGTGCCCGCGCGGGTGCACGCACCTGCCCGACGCCCCCGACTGCGCGATCGTCGAGGCCGTGGCGGAGGGTCGACTGGGCGAGCGCGGTCCTGCGCGACTGGACTCGTTGCAGCGACTCCTCGCCACCTTCACGACCTGAGCGGCCGACTAAAATGAGGGGATGCCGCGCCTGAACCCCGGATCCCCCGCCCCCGACTTCACCCTCGTCGACCAGGACGGTGGGGCCGTCTCGCTGAGCGACTTCCGCGGCGGGCGCCTCATCGCCTTCTTCTACCCCGCCGCCATGACGCCGGGCTGCACGACCGAGGCCTGCGATTTCCGCGACAGCGTCGCGCCGCTGCAGGCGGCCGGGTACACCGTGGTGGGGATCTCCCGCGACGAGCCGGCGAAGCTGCGCGAGTTCCGTGAGCGCGACGCCCTCCCCTATGCCCTCCTGAGCGATCCCGACCACAGCGTCCACGAGGCCTACGGCGCGTGGGGCGAGAAGATGAACTACGGCAAGGTCGTCGAGGGCGTCATCCGCTCGACCTTCGTCATCGATGAGGACGGCACGGTCGCGCACGCGCTCTACAACGTGAAGGCCACCGGCCACGTCGCGCGGATCCGGAGCCTGCTCGAAGTCTGATCAGACCTCGTCGGCCTCGCTCCGCGATCGCGCGCCGGCCGCCCGAGCGGCCGCGATCAGGAGGACGAGCCCCACGACGGCGGGGACCGCGATCGTCGCGGCGAGGCGCGTGTCGGCTCCCTCCCCCGTGAGGGTCCCGAGCGCGACGGACAGGACGAGCAACTGCACGACGACGCCGCCGGAGCGTCCCCACGACCCGCCGCGCCACACGGCGACGGCGAAGCCTGCGACGGCGGCCGCGCCGATCACCGTCAGGGCGAGGAGCGCCAGCGAACTCGGCACGCTCTCGCTGTCGCCGCGGACCAGCGCGATCAGCTCCCACGCGGCGAGGGCCAGGACGCCGATCGCCTCGAGGGCGAGCCAACCGGCCGCGATCCGCTCGACGCGGGTGGTACGCACGTTCACCGCTCCTCCTGGGCGCCGGGGCACGGCGAGGCGCCGAAATACTCCGTTAACCCGTGATTCACATAACCCTTGATTCCCATGCCCGGGCATGGGAATATTGATGGGCAAGTGTGCTCCCACAGCGGCGTGGGGCGAGCATCAGCTCGCACACCAATCAGGTTAGTCGACGTCGCCCGGCGTCGCATCCCGACTTCCGATCCCCCACAAGGAGCACCGCTATGGATTGGCGCGACAAAGCCGCCTGCCTGACCGTCGACCCCGAACTGTTCTTCCCCGTGGGGAACACCGGGCCCGCCGTCGACCAGATCGAGAAGGCGAAGTCCGTCTGCGCCCGGTGCACCGTCACCGAACTCTGCCTGCAGTACGCCCTCGAGACCGGCCAGGACTCGGGTGTCTGGGGCGGCCTCTCCGAAGACGAGCGCCGCGCCCTCAAGCGCCGCGCCGCCCGCGCCCGCCGCGCGTCCTGACACCGCCGCGCGCGGGCCTCAGGCCCGCGCGCGCTCGATGTACCGCATCGGGATCTCGATCGTCACCTCGGTCCCGCTGCCCATGAGGGTGTGCCAGTCGATCGTCCCGCTCAGCTCACCCTGGATGAGCGTCCTCACGATCTGCGTGCCGAGACCCCGACCGACCTGACCCTCGGGCAGGCCGACACCGGTGTCGCGGACGCGGACCGCGAGCCGGTCCTCGTCGCGCTCGGCGATGATCTCGACCTCGCCCTCCTTGTCAACCAGACCGTGTTCGACGGCGTTCGTCACGAGCTCGGTGAGCGCGAGGGCGAGCGGCGTCGCGTACTCGCTCGGCAGCGTCCCGAACGTGCCGGTCTTGACCGTGCGGGCACGCGTGTTGGGCGCCGCCGCGACCTCGGCGACGAGTTTGAGGACGCGCTCGAACACGTCGTCGAAGTCCACGCTCTGCGTGAGCCCCTCCGACAGGGTGTCGTGGACGACAGCGATCGCGCTCACCCGGCGCATGGCCTGCGTCAGGGCGTCCCGACCCTCGTCGGAATGGGTTCGCCGCGCCTGGATGCGCAGGAGCGACGCGACGGTCTGCAGGTTGTTCTTGACGCGATGGTGGATCTCGCGGATCGTCGCATCCTTCGTGATGAGCTCCTGCTCCTGGTGGCGGATCTCGCTCACGTCGCGGCACAGGACGATGGCACCGATGCGGGTGCCGTTCTCGCGCAGGGGGATCGTCCGGAGCGACACGGTGACGCCCCGCGCCTCGACGTCCGCGCGCCACGGCGCACGGCCGGCCATCACGATCGGCAGCGACTCGTCGAACTGGCGCGACGCCGGCATGATCTTCGTCGCCACTTCCATGAGCGATTCGCCTTCGAGCTCGTCGTCGAAGCCGAGCCGGTTGAAGGCCGACAGGGCGTTCGGGCTCGCGAACGTCGTGATGCCGTCGACGTCGAGACGGATGAGGCCGTCCGAGGCCCGGGGGGCGCCCCGGCGCGGCGAGGTCGGCGCCGTGAGGTCGGGGAAGTCCGCCGATGCGATCATCCCGAACAGGTCGTCCGCGCAGTCGTTGAAGGTGATCTGCTGACGCGACGGGGTGCGGGCCTCACCGAGGTTGGTGTGCCGGGTCAGCACGCCGATCACCCGGCTCTCGCGTCCCTCCGCTGCGCGCTCGCGCACGATCGGCACGGCCCGCACGCGGGTCGGGGTCTCCTCGAACCAGTCCGGCGAGGACGAATCCACGACGCGCACCTGCGTGAACGCGTCCGTGACCTGCGTGCGCCATTGCGGTCGCACGGCATCGCCGACGATGTCGCGGTAGAACAGGGTCGCGGCGCCGCTCGGCCGGGTGTGGGCGACGGCGATGAACGAGTCGTCCGACGTCGGCACCCAGATGACGATGTCCGCGAAGGCCAGGTCGGCGAGCAGCTGACCGTCACCGGCCAGGCGGTGGAGCCACTCCACATCCTCCGCGGTGGATCGGCCTTGGGCGTAGACGAGGTCGCTGAGGGTGGACACGCCTCCACCCTAGATCCTCCTCCCGGGGGCTTCCCGCGCTCTACGCGCTCCGGGCCAGGCGGCGCAGCGAGTGCCGGGTCGCGGCCTCCGCGGCACGCCGCGGGGCGAGCGATTCGGCCACGAGGCGTCGCACCGCGGTCGGCACCGCCGAGCGCGGTGCGACGTGGGCGATCGGACGCGCGGCGAGGAGCGCGGCATCCGTCCCCCGGGCATCCCACGGGACGAAGGACACGTCCGTCACGCCCGTGTAGCGCTCGAGTGTGCGCCGCACCTGTCCGCGGGCGTCGACACCGAGGGCGCCGGCGCGGATCTTGTTGACCACCACCCGCACGGGGGCGGTGCCCGCCGCCGCGCGGAGTTCGGGCCAGTTCCGCACGAAACGGGACACCCCGACGGGATCGGCGGCGACGACGGCGAGGACGACGTCGGCCGCTTCGACGGCCGCGAGCGTCGCGGCGTTCCGGCGGGGACCGTCGACGAGGTCGCTCACGATCTCCTCGTCGCGTTCGAGGGATGCCGCTGTGTCGACGACGGTGTCATCCACCCATCCGCGACACGCCTCGAGCGCGGCCAGCACGCGGGCATGGGACAGTTCGGGCCACCGTCCCGGCCGATTGAGGCCGGTGAGAACGTCCACGTCGGCCAGCGTCGACGCGATGCGGCTGAGCTCCGCCACCGTGAGCGTGCCGCGTTCGGCCTGCCGGCATGCGGCGGCGAACCCGGGGCCCTCGTCGGCGAGGCCGGTCGCGAGGGCGAGCGAGGGCGCGTGGGAGTCCGCGTCGACGAGCGCGACGCGGTGGTCGGCACTCGAAAGTGCACAGGCGATCTCGATGGCGAGGGTCGTCCGCCCGGGCGCCCCCTGTGCGCCCCACACGGTGATCACACGGCCGCGGGTGGGCTCGACGGGAAGGGACGACGGAGGGCTCGCGAGGAGCTCGGCCGCCGGTGCGTCCGGATCGTGGGCCGCGAGCCCGAGCGATGCGGCGAGGCGCCGATCCGAGGTTCGAGCGCACAGCGGCACGATGCGCACCGACAAACGGTCGCAGGCGGCGACGAGCTCGGCGGTCAGGGTCGCCGCCCGCCCCTCGACGATCAGGAGGTCCGCCCGGGCCAGCTCGGCGAGGAGCTCCGCCGCCTCGGGTGCGGCCATCGCATCGAGCGCGGCGGCAGCGGGGGCGGATGCCGCCACCACCGCGCGCACGTCGGCGTCCTCATGGCGCAGTCGCGCGGCGAGGGTGTCCCCGCGGACACCGTCCGCCGCGACGACGACCCTCACCGGGACTCCCCCGCCACGGGCACGACCGACAGGAGGGAGTCGTCGGACACCGCGGCGAGCGTCGCGGCGACATCGGCGCGGGGGATGACGATCTCGAGCGACACGTCCTCGCCCGAGACGACGGCGTCGTCCTTCGTCACCGTGACCACCGTCGCCGAGGGCACGAGGATCCGCGGCTCGCCGACCTCGCCGCCCTCCTCGGCCGGTGCCGCCCAGACCTCCACGACCGAGCCCGCGGTGACGGCGGCGGACACGTCTCCGGCCGTCCGGATCACCACGCTCGTCGTGGTCGCGGCATCCGCCTCGTCCACGGCCGCGTGCGGGACGAGTTCGCCCGCCAGGATCGTGCGGGTCGCGATGACGCCGGGCTCGAGCGAGGCGGGCGAGACGTATGTGTCACCCGCGGACCCCAGGGCGACGTCGACCACCCGCAGGTCGTCCGCCGTCACGGTCTGACCGGGGACGATCGTGCGGGCGGCGGCGAACACCGGCGCGGTCTGACGCGCAGAGGCGACGACGAGCCAGACGCCCGCGACGGACGCGATGATCAGCGCGATACCGAGGAGGAATCGCGCGTCGGCCCAGAACGCACGCGGCGCGGGCCGGACGGTGTCGGGAGTGGTCATGACGCCATGGTGACCGAGCCCGCGGCGGTGCCACCGCGATTATCCACAAGCCGGCGATGCAACCGATGCGACCGGTACGCGGGCTCATAATGGCCTCATGCCCGATGCGTCCCCCCTGCGTATGCTCACGCCCGCCCAGGTCGCGGAGATGCTGCAACTGGAGGTCGACGAGGTCGTGGCTCTCATCCTCGACGGACGTCTGCGGGGGGCTCGGCTCGGCTCCCCGCTCGCGTGGCGCATCGAGGCGGACAGCGTCGAGGACTACCTGGACGAACAGGCGGAGGACGCGCGACTCCACGCGCTCTGGCGCGAGTCCAACGCCGCGAGCTTCCCCGAGCTTTGGGGGCGCGGCCGCCGCGGCGGCGAATGATCACGGCCTGATCGCGCCGCGCTCACGCGAGCGAGGCCGGCGCTTCCAGCCGCACGGCCGTGACCGCCGACAGCGGCACGATGCGGTATCCGCTCACGAGGTCGGCGCGACGGGGTGAACCGCGGTCGTGCAGGGCGAGATCGAGATGATCGGATGCCGCACGGTCGATCGTGCCGCAGTACTCCCGCCCGTCGACGGCGTACAGCGTCACGGGGACACGCCGCCGCGCGAGGTCGCGCAGGAGGAAGCCGAGCGTCATCCGCTCGCGGAGCCGCCCGGGCTCACTCCCCCGGGCGCTGCGGAGCAGGTCGGCGTGCGTCGGCCCCACCCCGACGAGGGCGGCCAGGGGGACGATCAGGGCACCCCGCGCGCCGCCGTCGTCCACCGCGAGCCAATCCGGTCCGACCGCGACGGGTACGCCGGTCACGGCGGCGCCGCCTACGAGATCCAGGGTGATGGCGTCCTCGACGGCACCCACCAGGGCATGCAACCGCTGGAACAGCGACAGCCGGGCCAGTCGCAGCCGCTCGGCCTCGGTGTCGAGCGCCGCGCGCTCGGCCTCCCATTCGGAGTCCAATTGGTCTTCGAGATCCTCGAAGAATCGATCCCAGCGCACGATCGCGAATGTAGAGGACCCCCCGCCGGCACCGCGGGGTTTGTCCACAGGTTGGAGTATTCTCATCCACCCTCTCGTCGCCCTGTGCTGTACTCGTGGCGTTCATCGACCCGCAGACACCTGTCGCCCGAGAGGAACCGACATGGCCCTCACCGCCACCGAAGACAGCCGGATACCGCGTTCGGGGAGCGCCCTCGAGGTCGCCGAGTACTTCGCACCGCAGCGCACCTCCACGGCCGATCTGCCCGACCCGCTCCCCCTCGTGAAGAACCTCACGATCGGCGTCCTCGAGGTGCTGGCCGGCGTGCGCGACGTCGATCAGCTGGCGCGCTGGCTCGGCGAGGACGCGTACCGGGCGCTCGTCACCCGAGCGAACCTGTCGGCCCGCGCGCGGAGCGCACGCGGCGTCGCCGCCGTCCGGCCGGCGCACCGCATCCTGAGCGATCGCACCTGCGAACCCGCCGACGGCGTGCTCGAGGCGGTCGTGGTCGTCGGCGGTCCGATCCGCACACGTGCCGTCGCGATGCGCCTCGAGGGCTGGGACGGGCGCTGGCGCGCGACCTCCCTCGCCCTGCTCTGACCTCGCGGCCCCTTACTGCTTGTACGACGCGAGAAAGTTGCCCAGGCGCTCGATCGCCTCGGTGAGCACCCGCGCCTCGGGCAGCGTGACGATGCGGAAGTGATCCGGC
Source organism: Microbacterium sp. NPDC080220 (assembly GCF_040686395.1). Classification (NCBI taxonomy): domain Bacteria; kingdom Bacillati; phylum Actinomycetota; class Actinomycetes; order Micrococcales; family Microbacteriaceae; genus Microbacterium; species Microbacterium sp. NPDC080220. The sequence goes on along the minus strand of NZ_JBFBOP010000003.1, from coordinate 224,237 downwards.
GTCGGCCAGTTGAACCCGGTCCCCTGCACGAGCAGCACGTGCTCGGCGACGAGGAAGTCATAGACGAACTTGGCGTCGTCGTGGATGTCGTGGACCTCGGGGTCGAGCCGGGGGAAGGCGTACAGGGCGCCCTCGGGCTTGACGCAGGTGACGCCGGGGATGGCGGTGAGGCCGGCCCAGGCGGCATCCCGCTGCTCATGGAGCCGACCTGTCGGTGCGATGAGCGCATCGATGGATTGGACACCAGACAACGCCGCCTGGACGGCGAACTGCGCGGGGACGTTGGGGCACAGACGTGTCGAGGCGAGCAGCTGGATGCCCTCGAGGAAGCCCGCAGCGTGCTTCTTCGGTCCCGTGATGACCATCCACCCCGAGCGGTACCCGGCGACGCGGTAAGTCTTCGACAGTCCGTTGTAGGTCAGGCAGAGCAGGTCCGGCGCGAGGGTCGCGAGCGGGATGTGCCGAGCGCCGTCGAAGAGGATGCGGTCGTAGATCTCGTCGGAGAGCAAGAGGAGCTGATGCTCGCGGGCGATCTCCACGATCCCCTGCAGCACCTCGCGGGTGTAGACGGCGCCGGTCGGGTTGTTCGGGTTGATCACGACGATCGCCTTGGTGCGCGGCGTCACCTTGGCCCGGATGTCCTCGAGGTCGGGCTGCCAGCCGTTCTCGCTGTCGGCGAGGTAGTGCACCGGGGTGCCGCCGGCGAGGCTCGTCATGGCGGTCCACAGCGGGTAGTCCGGCGCGGGGATGAGGACCTCGTCGCCCTCGTCGAGCAGCGCCTGCATCGTCATCGTGATGAGCTCGGACACACCGTTGCCGAGGTAGACGTCATCGGGGTCGAACTTCGGGAAGCCCGGCTCCTCCTCGTACCGCGAGACGATCGCCCGCCGCGCGGACATGATGCCGCGGGAGTCGGAGTAGCCGTGCGCCTGCGGGACCGCCTCGATCATGTCGCGGACGATCTGGAACGGCGCCTCGAATCCGAAGATCGCGGGGTTGCCGGTGTTGAGCTTGAGGATCGTGTGACCCTCGTCCTGCAGCCGGTCGGCCTCGACCAGGGCGGCTCCGCGGATCTCGTACAGGACGTCCTTGAGTTTGGATGACTGGTCGAAGGTGCGCGGGCTCATCGGTTCAGGATATCGGGGACCCGACGGGGCCAATGGCGGTCCGGTGGCCCGCCCGACCCCGTCGGACCGAGATCACTTCTTCTTGCCGGACGCCCGTCGCTGCGCGCGGTTGCCCACCTCGGCCGGTGCCTGCACCTGCTGCCCGAAGGAGCCGCGAGGGGCGTCGGCGGGGGCCTCCTGCTCGGCCTCGCGCTGGCGTGCCTTGCTGGTCTCCGCCTGCTGGACCTGGCCGCGCTCGTTGCGCACCTCGACCTCGCCCGCGTCGTTCGGGGCGGTGTACTGCAGCTTCTGCGCGTCGATCTCGGGCGCGGCGAGGCCCTTCGCCTCGATGTCGCCCCCCTCGGTCTGACGGACCTCGACCTCGAGGTTGAAGAGGAAGCCGACCGACTCCTCCTTGATCTGGGCCATCATCGACTGGAACATCTGGTACCCCTCGCGCTGGTACTCGATGAGCGGGTCGCGCTGCGCCATGGCGCGCAGGCCGATGCCGTCCTTGAGGTAGTCCATCTCGTAGAGGTGGTCGCGCCAGCGACGGTCGAGGACCTGCAGCACGACGCGACGCTCGAGCTCGCGCATGGCGGGCGCTCCGAGCTTCTCCTCGCGGTTGCGGTAGGCGATCTTGGCGTCCGAGAGCAGTTCGCGCTTGAGCAGTTCGGGGGTCACCTTGCCCTTGCTGCCGCTCTCGGCGACGACCTCGTCGATCGTGACGCCGACCGGGTAGAGGGTGCCGAGCTCGGCCCACATCGCATCGAAGTCCCAACTCTCGTTGTGGCCGGAACCGGTGTGCTCGTCGATGATCGCGGCGATGGTGTCCTCGAGGAAATGCTCGATGCGCTCCGAGAGGTCGTCGCCCTCGAGCATGTGCCGGCGGTCGGCGTAGATCGCCTCGCGCTGCCGGTTGAGGACGTCGTCGTACTTGAGGACGTTCTTGCGGATCTCGGCGTTGCGCGCCTCCACCTGCGCCTGAGCGCTCTTGATCGCGCGCGAGACCATCGAGGACTCGATGGCCACGTCGTCGGGGAAGTTCGTGCGGGCCAGGATCGCCTCGGCCGCACCCGACTGGAACAGTCGCATGAGGTCGTCCGTGAGCGACAGGTAGAACCGGCTCTCACCGGGGTCGCCCTGACGGCCCGAGCGACCGCGGAGCTGGTTGTCGATACGGCGTGACTCGTGTCGTTCGGTGCCGAGGACGTAGAGTCCCCCCGCCTCGACGACGCGGTCGGCCTCCTCCTGCACCTTCTCCTTGACGGCAGCGTAGACCTCTTCCCACGCGGCCTCGTATTCGTCCGGCGTCTCGACGGGGTCGAGGCCCTTGGCCTTCATCTCCGAGACGGCGAGGAACTCGGCGTTGCCGCCGAGCATGATGTCGGTGCCTCGACCGGCCATGTTCGTGGCGACCGTCACGGCGCCGTAGCGACCGGCGCGGGCGACGATCTCGGCCTCGCGCGCGTGGTTCTTCGCGTTGAGGACCTCGTGCTTGATGCCCTTCTTCGCCAGGAGGCGGGAGAGGTACTCGCTCTTCTCGACGCTCACGGTTCCGACGAGGACCGGCTGACCGGAGGCGTGACGCTCGGCGATGTCCTCCACGACCTGCGCGAATTTCGCCTGCTCGTTCTTGTAGACGAGGTCGGACTGGTCCTTGCGGATCATCGGCTTGTTCGTCGGGATCGGGACGACACCGAGCTTGTACGTCGACATGAACTCCGCCGCCTCGGTCTCGGCGGTACCGGTCATGCCGGAGAGCTTCTCGTAGAGGCGGAAGTAGTTCTGCAGGGTCACGGTGGCGAGGGTCTGGTTCTCGGCCTTCACCGCGACACCCTCCTTTGCCTCGATCGCCTGGTGGATGCCCTCGTTGTAGCGACGCCCCACGAGGATGCGGCCGGTGTGCTCATCGACGATCATCACCTCGCCGTTCATCACGACGTAGTCGGTGTCGCGCTTGAACAGGGCGAGCGCCTTGATCGAGTTGTTGAGGAAGGAGATGAGCGGGGTGTTCGCCGACTCGTAGAGGTTGTCGATGCCGAGGTAGTCCTCGACCTTCTCGATACCGGGCTCGAGCACACCGATCGTGCGCTTCTTCTCGTCGACCTCGAAGTCGACACCGGCCTCGAGGGTGCGGGCGATCTTCGCGAACTCGGTGAACCAGCGGTTCGCCTCACCGGAGGACGGGCCCGAGATGATGAGCGGCGTCCGCGCCTCGTCGATGAGGATCGAGTCCACCTCGTCGACGATGCAGTAGAAGTGACCCCGCTGCACGAGGTCCTCACGGCGCCACGCCATGTTGTCGCGCAGGTAGTCGAAGCCGAACTCGTTGTTGGTGCCGTAGGTGATGTCGGCTTCGTACTGCCGCCGGCGCACCTCGGGGTTCTGACCCGAGACGACGGTGCCGGTGGTCATCCCGAGCGCGCGGTAGACGCGACCCATCAGCTCGGACTGGTACGAGGCGAGGAAGTCGTTGACCGTGATGACGTGGACGCCCTTGCCCGCGATCGCGTTGAGGTACGCCGGGAGGGCGGCGGTCAGGGTCTTGCCCTCACCGGTCTTCATCTCGGCGATGTTGCCGAGATGGAGGGCCGCCCCACCCATCACCTGCACGTCGTAGGGGCGCTGGCCGAGGGTGCGGCTCGCGGCTTCGCGGACGGCGGCGAAGGCCTCGGGCATGAGCTTGTCGAGACTCTCGCCCGCCTCGTAGCGGGCGCGGAGTTCGGCGGTCTCGCCGCGCAGCTCCTCGTCGGTGAGGTGCGCATAGTCCTCTTCGAGGGCCGACACGGCCTTCACGACCTGCTGCAGCCTGCGCAGGACGCGGCCTTCACCGGCACGAAGCAGTTTCTCGAGGGGGTTCGCCACGGAGGATCTCCATCTGTCGATTCGCCACCCCGACGTGCAATGTCGGGATGCCGGTGCGCGGGACGCGCAGACATACACCGCCATGTTATCCGCCTGTGACCTACGAGGTTGCTGGGGGCATCCGGCCTCTCCCCCGTGCGTCGACCGGCGGCATCCGTCGGCCCGTAAGATCGGCCCATGGCCGGTTTCTGGGGAAGACGCAAGCGCGAGGACGCGGAGATCGAGGCACAGGACGCCGAGCTCAGCCGCAAGGCGGGGGCGGCGCTCGTCTCGGCCGACGAGCGCATCCGCGTGACGGACGACGAGCTGTCCTACGCCGAGATCGAGCTCGGGCGCGAGGCGACCGCTCCGCTGCGCGAGGCGCTCGCGGCGGTGCGGCAGCACCTCGGTGAGGCGTTCCAGCTGCACCAGCTGAACCACGACGAGATCCCCGACACCCCCGAGGAGCTGCGCACGCGCAACGCGCGCATCGTCCAGCTGTGCGAATGGGCCGAGGACCTGCTCGACGACCGCACCGAGTCCCTCGCCGAGGCGATCGCCCGTGCCCGGCGCGCGCCCGAGATCATCGCCGGCATCCGCGCGGACGTGTCGCGCCTGCGGGAGCGCCTCCCCGCTCTGAACGCGAGCCTCGAGCGACTGTCCACGCGGTACTCGGATGCCGCGATGCGCACCGTGCTGGGCAATGCGGCCGAAGCGGCCCAGCTGCTGGATTTCGCCGAGCACAGCGCCGAGGTCTCGGAGCGCCGCCGCGACAGCGGTCAGCGCGAGCAGGCGAACCTCGCCCTCGAGACCGCGATCGAGGCCTCGCGGCGGGCGGGCACGCTCGTCGAGGCCGTCGACACGTTCGAGATCGAGGCCCTGCGGGCGGAGTCGACCCTGGCGGCCATCGTCGACGATTCGCGCGACGACCTGATCGTCGCGCAGCCGATGCTGGGCACCCCGGCCGTCGCGGCGGCCGCCGCCGAGCTCGAGGCGGCGCTCGCCTCGCTCACCCCCGCGGGCAGCAAGCCCGACCCCTTCGCCGAACTGACCCGTCTGCGCGCCGCCAACGCCGCGCTCGACGCGGCCGTCGCCAAGGCGCGGGAACGCGCCGAGCGTCCGGTGCCGTCCGAGGAGCACGTGCGCCACGCGATCGACGACGCCGACCGCCAGATCGGGGTCGCGCGCAGTGTGATTTCGGGCCACCGCGGGTGGATCGGCGCCGACGCCCGCACCCGGCTCGCCGAGGCCGAGCGCATCCGCGGCGACCTGCTGCGCTTCTCGGGCCCGATCGGCGAGGACGACCGCGAGGAGGCGATGGGTCTCGCCCGTCGCGCCGCGCACCTGGCGGGCGAGGCGCTGCAGCTGGCGCAGCGCGACATCGACTCGTCCCGGCCGAACGACTGGGGGAACGGCGGATACGGCGGTCGAGGGATGGGTGGCGGGATGGGCGGCGGCAGCCTGGCCGGCGGCCTGCTCGGCGGACTCGTCATCGGCGGTCTGCTGGACGGCATGTTCGACTGATGGCCGCCCTCGACGACGCGCTCGCCCTCTCGCAGACCTGGGACGTCCCTCACGTCTCCGCCGTCGTCGTGACGGCGGACGGGACGGCGGCGGCGTCCGCCGGGGACCAGGACCGCGTCTACCGACTCGCCTCCGTCACCAAGCTCCTCAGCGCCTATGCCACCCTCGTCGCGGTCGAGGAGGGCGCCCTCGCCCTCGACCAGCCCGCGGGCCCGCGCGGGGCGACGGTCGCCCATCTGCTCGCCCACACGGCCGGGTACGACTTCTCGACATCGACGCTCCGCGCGGAGCCCGGGGAGCGGCGCCTCTACTCGAACACCGGATTCGAGGTGCTCGCGGACCTGCTCGAATCGGAGACCGGCATCGGCTTCGATGCGTACGCGCACGAGGCGGTCTTCGCCCCGCTCGGGATGACGTCCACCACGATCGGCGGTTCCGCCGCGGCGGGCGGGGCGTCCTCGTGCACCGATCTGGCCCGGTTCGCGGCGGAGCTGCAGCGGCCGAGGTTGCTGGCCCCCGCGACGCTCGCCGCAGCGACGGGTGTGGCCTTCCCGGGCCTGCGGGGCGTCCTCCCCGGCTTCGGTCTGCAGCGCGAGAACGACTGGGGCCTGGGTCTGGAGATCCGCGGCACGAAGAGCCCGCACTGGACCGGCGCGCACAACTCCCCCGAGACCTTCGGCCACTTCGGCCAGTCCGGCACCTTCCTCTGGGTCGACCCGCGGGCGGGCGCAGCCCTCGTCGCCCTCACCGACCGGCCGTTCGGCGAATGGGCGGCAGAGGCCTGGCCACCCTTCAGCGACGCGGTCCTCGGAGCCCTCGCGGCACGCTGAGTCGCACGCCCGACACGGAAGAGGGCGGATGCCGTGCGGCATCCGCCCTCAATGTCACCGCTCGTCGGTCAGGAGACGAGCTCCGCGGGTGCGGCGGTGGTCGTGAGCGAGATCACGCCGTAGTCCCAGCCCTTGCGGCGGTACACGACGCTCGGCTGGTCGGTGCGGGCGTCGATGAAGAGGAAGAAGTCGTGACCGACGAGTTCCATCCGGTCCACGGCGTCCTCGACGGTCATCCACTCGGGGTCGAACCGCTTGGTGCGGATGACCACGGGGGTGTAGTCCTCCTCGTCCTCGGCGCCGGTCATGATGGGCACCTCCCCGGTCGCGACGGCGCGGATGACGTCGACGGACGCGGGCTGCACGTCGATGCCCTGCAGCGTGCCGGTGCCCTTCTCGAGCTTGGCGCCGCGCGGGTGGTTGCGTGCGTCGACGCGCTTCTCCTTCGCGCGGCGGATCTGTTCGGCGAGCTTGGTGATCGCGAGATCGAGGGCGGTGAACTTGTCGCCGTCCACCGCCTCGGCGCGGACGACGGGTCCCTTGCCGGTGAGGGTGACCTCGACGGTCTCGTCCTCGCGGCCCCCGTTGTGGTAGGTGCGATGCGTCACCTTGATGTCGAGCCGCTGGGCTCGAGGGGCAAGGTGCTCGATGCGGGCGGACTTCTCCTCGACGACTGTGCGGAAACGATCGCTGACGCTCACGCCCACACCGACGATGTTGATCTCCATCCCTGACCTCCTTGTTCCGGTCCACCCGGTCAAGGGCGGACCTCGGTTCGCCTTGTGTCCCCCCACCGTAGTGCCGGTCCCCGCTCGTGTCACGACCCGATCACGATGAATCCCCTGAGCCCGCGCGCCGGGGCGTGGCCGCGACCGTGACGGCGCCGACCACCGGGATCCCGGCCGCACGGAGGGCACGCGCCGCCTCCTCGAGGGTCGCTCCCGTGGTCACGACGTCGTCGACGAGGACGACGCGCAGATCCCCCAGGAGGCGATGCGCCCGGGGGCGGACGGCGAGCGCGCCGGCGAGGTTCGCGGCGCGCTGCTCCTTCGCGAGAGAACGCTGATCGGCGGTGCGCCGCGCGACACGCAGGAGCCGGTGCGGCCGCCATCCCGCGCGCCGACAGAGCAGCTCGACGGGCGCGTACCCGCGGCGGCGGAGCGAGGCCGGGCTCGCCGGCACCGGGACGGGGACGGCGTCGACGTCGAGGGGCCACGCCGCCGCCAGCGCAGCGGCCAGCGCCCGGGCCTGCGAGGTGCGCCCGTCCTCCTTGAACGAACGGATGACGCGGGCCGGCACCCCCTCGAAGACGAGACCGCTCCGAACCTCGAGACCGCTCGGCAGGCGGCGGACGACCGGCGTCGGGCTCAGCAGGCGCCGGCACGCGTCGCAGAGGTCGCGATCCGCCTCGTCGCATCCGGCGCAGGCGACCGGGAAGACGACGGCGAGCGCGTCGGCGACGGCGCGGCGCACGGCGACGACGGGAGCGGCGGGAGGCGGCATCCGCTCAGCCTGCCGCGCCGGCACGCCCGCCCACCCGCGGGCGGCGCAGAACGAGGAGGGTCTTCCCGGCGCGGCGGGTGGGGAGGAGGACTCACCCGGGGAGACCCTGCTGGACGGCGAGGGCCGACACGTCGGAGGCGATGACCTGCCAGGAGCCGCGCTGCACATAGAGGCTGCCGTCGGAGGTCAGCAGCCGCGCGCTGCCGCTCTGGTTCCCGGCGGCGATCGCGACGACGTCGTCGGGCGCGCGCACCTCCGTGCCCTGCCCGCCGATCGTCTGCTCACGGACGACGCGCTGATCGCCGTCGACGAAGACGAGGGCCAGCGTCGCGCCGTCGACCCACGCGAGGTCGACACCGCGACCGGCGAGGTTCGCCACGAGCAGCGGCTGGCCGAGCGACACCGGCGCCCCGTTCTCGTCCCGGACGATGCCGGCCACCCAGACGGCCGACCGGCCTCCGCTGCGCACGAGCGCGGCGATCCGGGCGCCGTCGCGGGAGACCCGCATCGCGCTCACCTCGCTTGCGCCCACCCAGCCGGACGGGATGGTCTGCGCGGTACCGTCGGGACCGTACGCGACGACCTCCTCCGGCTGGTCCCGAGGCACCGTCCAGATGTAGCCCTCGGTGTCGATCGACGGCTTCGTCATGCCCGGGCGGGTGTCGAGCTCGGTGTACTCGCCGTTCGCGGGCACGCGGAGGATCGCGCCGGAGCCCGTCCGGACCGCCGCCGTCCGGCGTGCGGCATCCGTTTCGACGGCCCGGGCGTCGAGACTCTGCAAGGCCTGCCCGAAGCCGTCGACCTCGTCGAGGTCGTTGCCCGAGAGGAACCCGAACCTGCCGTCCTGGAGGACGAGCGGGCGCGTGTCGACCGCGGTCGAGCGGGTCGGGACGGCGGTCACGTCCAACGGTTCGTCCCCGACGAGCAGCTGCACGTCGAGGATGCCGGCGCCCGCCAGGCTCGCGCCGAGCTGGGTCTTCATGCGCGCGATCGTCTCGCGGCCGAGGTCCCGGATCGCCGGGTCGAACGAGATGCGCGCGACCCCCGCCTCGACGGGCACCGACGGCTGCGCGAGACCCACCTCGCCCGTGAACGCGGTGCGCACGGACTCGGCCAGCCACGGGCTCGGCGTGCCCGACACGAGCGCGGCGGTGATGCGCGTGGCGGGGTTGGTCGACGGGAACCAGCGGACGTCGGGGATCACCGTGTCCCACCCCCGGTCGAAGTAGGCGAGATCGTAGCTCTGGAAGACCGAGGCGAAGCGGTTGGCGTCGAGGACGATGCCGTCGGGCGCCTGGGAGATGCGCCACTGCCCGTTCTCCTGCGCGAGGGAGAAGGCGAACGGGATGCGGCCCTGCTCGGCCGGCTCGTACGATCCGGTGGCGTCGACGTTGGCGACCGGGTCGACCGTGAAGACGATCTCGTTCTCGGCGGGCGAGGAGATCGAGCTCTCCCCCGGACGATAGACGGTGACGTTCGCCTGCGGCTGCCACTGCTGACGGAACGGCGTCGTGAGGAACTCCTGCGCGACCTCCCAGTTGCCGCGGGGGCCGGAGCCCGCCGCGACGAACCCCTCGACGATCTGCTGGGGCGTGGCGTCCTTCACCGGACCGTCCGGGACGAACGCGAAGTCGGGCGGACCCTCGACCTCGTCGATCGCCTTGCCGACGTGGACGGGACCCCCGAGGGGCAGCCCGGCGCAGGCCGAGAGGACGAGGGCGACGACCACCAGGACGGCGGCACCGAGCGGACGACGGACGGTCACGGGTTCTCCTCCCGGGGCGGCAGGGAGATGGGCTGGGTGAGGCCGAGGTCGCCGAGGGCGGCGTCGTCCCGGGGATCGAGTTCGATGGGCGACGGGCCCGAGAGGTGCTCTCCCGCCTGCCGCGGCAGGGTGAGGACGAAGTGGCTGCCGCCGCCCAGCTCGGACCAGACCTCGAGCGTGCCGCCGTGCAGTCGCGCGTCGCCGAGGGCGATCGAGAGTCCGAGACCCGTCCCGCCGATCGTGCGTCGACGCGACGGGTCGGCGCGCCAGAACCGGTCGAAGACCCGCTCGGCGTCGGCCTCGCTCATCCCGAGACCGTAGTCGCGGACACCGAGGGCCACGGCGCGCTGGTCGCTGTCGACGGTCACGACGATCGGCCGGCCCTCGCCGTGCTCGATCGCGTTGCCGAGGAGGTTCCGGACGATACGGCGGATGCGGCGCGGGTCCATGTCGACGGGCGAGTAGCCTCCGGGGGCGACCAGTCGCACGTCGCTGCCGTGCTGCTCGGCGAGCTGCGCCATCGACTCGATGACGTCCTCCGCCAGGTGTGCGAGGCTCGTCGGTTCGAGTTCGAGCTGCACCGAGCCGGCGTCGTAGCGGCTGATCTCCAGGAGGTCGGCGAGGAGCACCTCGAACCGCTGCACCTGCGCGTGCAGGAGCTCTGCGGCACGCGCGGTCGACGCGTCGAACTCGTCGCGCTGATCGTTGATCATGTCGGCCGCGAGTCGGATGGTCGTCAGGGGCGTCCGCAGTTCGTGCGAGACGTCCGACACGAACCGCTGCTGGACGAGCGAGAGCTCGGCGAGCTCCTTGATCTGCCCCTCGATGCTGTCGGCCATCGCGTTGAACGACCGGCCCAGGGTCGCGAACTCGTCCTCGCCGCGCACCGGCAGTCGGACGCCCAGGTCCCCCGCCGCGAGCTTCGCGCTCGTCTCGGCGGCCTGGGCGATCGGGACGGTCACCGAACGCAGCACGAAGAGCGAGATCCCGCCGATGAGGACGAGCAGGGCGACACCGACGACCCACAGCGTCACCTGGACGAACTGCAGGGTCTGCGCCTCGGACCCGAGGTCGTAGGCGAAGTACACCTCGTAGGCCCCCGCTTCGGGCAGCACCAGTTGCTGACCGACGATGATCCCGGGCGTCTCGCCCCCGTCGGCCTCGGGCAGCCCGATCGACTGCCACCACTGCCGGTCCCCCGTGAGGCGGACGCTCTCGCGCAGCTCGGGAGAGATCATCGACTCCTCGAGACCGCCCGCCTCGAAGTTCTGCGGCGCGATCGCCGACGGCTCGTCGTCGATGCGGAAGACCGCGAGCATCGTCGTCCCGGCCTGCCGCGACAGGATCTCGCGCCGGACCTCGTCCATCAGCACCTGAAGGGCGACCTCGTCGCTGTCGACGACCGCCGCGTCGAACGTGCTCTGCGCCGCCTGCGTCGCGCGCTGCGCGGCATCCTGCACCTGTTCGGCGCGCGACTCGTAGAGGTCGGTGAGGATCGCGAGCGACATCCAGACGAGCGCGACGAGGATCGTCAGCGCCGTGAGGGTGAGGGTCACCGACAGGGTGCGGAAGCGCAGCGAGCGACGCCAGGCGTACTGCACGCGGCGCTGCCAGGACCGCCAGTCGCGCCACGGCGGGACGACGGTGTGCGTGCCGGTGCGGGCGGTCACCGACACGGCGGGGGGGCTCCCGGTGGTCACACCGCGGCGCCGGCGCGATAGCCCACGCCGCGCACCGTGGTCACGATCTGCGGGTTGTCGGGGTCGCGCTCGACCTTCGCCCGCAGGCGCTGGACGTGCACGTTCACGAGGCGCGTGTCGGCCTTGTAGTGATAACCCCAGACCTGCTCGAGCAGCATCTCGCGGGTGAAGACCTGCTGCGGCTTGGACGCGAGCGCGACGAGGAGCTCGAACTCGAGCGGCGTGAGGGCGATCGGCGAATCCCCGCGGCGCACCTCGTGGGCCGCGACGTCGACGGTGAGGTCCCCGATGCGCAGACTCTCGGAGCGCGCCTCGGCCGTGGGGCGCAGCCGGGTCTTGATCCGCGCGACGAGCTCCTTCGGGTTGAAGGGCTTGACGATGTAGTCGTCGGCGCCGGATTCGAGCCCGCGAACGACGTCGGCGGTGTCGGTGCGGGCCGTCAGCATGATGATCGGGACGCCGGACTCGGCGCGCACCCGCGTGCACACCTCGATCCCGTCCATCCCCGGCAGCATGAGGTCGAGCAGGATCAGATCCGGACGCTCGTCCCGCCACGCGTCGACCGCGGTGCCGCCGTCGGCGCAGAAGGCGACGTCGAAGCCTTCGGTGCGCAGCACGATGCCGATCATCTCTGCGAGAGCGGTGTCGTCGTCGACAACCAGGATGCGCGATGTCATAGGGCCGATGTCGTCCTTCGGGGTCAGCGGATGCCGGTGCTCCGCCCACGGGTGAGTCCACAGTAACCGAACCGTGACCTGCCCGGCGGGACGACGCACGGCCCGCCCCGGAGGGACGGGCCGTGCGGGTGACCGGCGGGGGTCAGGCGTGGAGGTCGAACCGGTCGAGCTCGGTGACCTTCGTCCACGCGGCGACGAAGTCGCGGACGAACTTCTCCGCGGCGTCGTCCGAGGCGTAGACCTCGGCGAGCGCGCGCAGTTCGGAGTTCGCGCTGAAGACGAGGTCGACGCGGGTGCCGACACCGATCTCGGAACCGTCCGCCGCCGTTCCGCGGAACGCATGCGATCCGGGGTCGAGCGGCTTCCACGTGGCACCGAGGTCGAGCAGGTTCACGAACACGTCGTTCGTGAGGACGCCGGGCCGGTCGGTGAACACGCCGTGCGACGAGCCGTCCCAGTTCGCCCCCAGGGCGCGGAGGCCGCCGACGAGGACGGTCGTCTCGGGCGCGCTCAGGGTCAGCAGGTTCGCCTTGTCGATGAGGTGGTGCTCGGCGGGCAGGAACGCGTTCGGTCCGTAGTAGTTGCGGAACCCGTCGGCGGCCGGCTCGAGGTAGCCGAACGACAGTTCGTCGGTCTGCTCCTGCGACGCGTCGGTACGACCGGGGTGGAACGGCACGGTGACCTCGACCCCGGCATCCTTCGCGGCCTTCTCGACGCCGGCGTTGCCTGCCAGCACGATGAGGTCGGCGAGCGAGACCTTCGTGCCGTCCGTCCGCTCGGCGTCGAAGGCGGCCTTGACACCCTCGAGGGCAGCGAGGACCGTCTGCAGCTGGGCGGGGTTGTTGACCTCCCAGTCCTTCTGCGGAGCCAGACGGATGCGGGCGCCGTTCACGCCGCCGCGCTTGTCGCTGCCGCGGAAGGTGGATGCCGCGGCCCACGTCGTCGAGACGAGCTGCGACACCGTCAGGCCGGTCGCGAGGATGCGCTGCTTCAGGTCGGCGGCGGCGGCCTCGTCGATCAGCGGGTGGTCCACCGCGGGCACGGGGTCCTGCCAGATGAGCTCCTCCTGCGGCACCTCGGGTCCGAGGTAGCGGGCCACGGGGCCCATGTCGCGGTGGGTCAGCTTGAACCAGGCGCGGGCGAACGCGTCGCCGAACGCGACCGGGTCGTCCTTGAAGCGGCGCGAGACCGCGTCGTACGCCGGGTCGGTGCGTAGCGCCAGGTCGCTCGTGAGCATGCGGGGCTCGCGGCGGCCGTCGGAGTGCGCGAGGGGGACCATGTCGGCGCCCGCACCGTTCTTCGGCCGCCACTGGTGCCCCCCGCCGGGGCTGCGCATGAGCTCCCACTCGTAGGCGTAGAGGATGTGGAAGAACTCGTTGTCCCACCGGGTCGGGTGGTAGGTCCACGTGACCTCGAGGCCCGACGTGATGGTGTCGTCGCCCTTCCCGGTGCCGTGGTTGTTCTTCCAGCCGAGGCCCTGCTGCTCGATGCCGGCGGCCTCGGGGTTCGCCTCGACGTTCGTGTCGGGCGCGGCGCCGTGGGTCTTGCCGAACGTGTGACCACCGGCGATGAGCGCGACGGTCTCCTCGTCGTCCATCCCCATCCGCCCGAAGGTCTCACGGATGTCGCGGGCCGACTTCAGCGGGTCGGGCTCGCCGTTCGGGCCCTCGGGGTTGACGTAGATGAGACCCATCTGGACCGCCGCGAGCGGCTTCTCGAGGTTGCGGTCGCCGCTGTAGCGCTCGTCGGCAAGCCACGTCGTCTCGGGTCCCCAGTACACGTCGTCGTCCGGCTCCCACACGTCGGGGCGGCCGCCGCCGAAGCCGAACGTCTCGAAGCCCATGGTCTCGAGCGCGACGTTGCCGGCGAGGATCATGAGGTCGCCCCACGACAGCGACTGGCCGTACTTCTTCTTGACGGGCCAGAGGAGTCGGCGGGCCTTGTCGAGGTTGACGTTGTCGGGCCAGCTGTTCAGCGGCGCGAAACGCTGCTGGCCGGTGCCGCCGCCGCCGCGACCGTCGGTCGCACGGTAGGTGCCGGCGGAGTGCCACGCCATGCGGATCATGAGCGGTCCGTAGTTGCCGAAGTCGGCGGGCCACCAGTCCTGCGAGGTGGTGAGGACCTCGGCGATGTCCGCCTTCACGGCGGCCAGGTCGAGGCTCTCGAACGCGGCCTTGTAGTCGAAGTCCTCGCCGACGGGGTTTCCGACGGCGGGGTTCTTCTTCAGGATGCGGAGGTTCAGCTGGTTCGGCCACCAGACCTGGTTCGCAGACCCCACGGTCGGGTGCGGCTGTGCGCCGTGGTTCTCGCGGTCGGCACCGGGCGCGCCGTGGAAGACGGGGCATCCGTCGGCCTGGTTGGAACGCGGACGGTCCTCGCCGTCGGCGCGCTCGTCGACCGGCGTGTCGATGGGGGTGACGGCCTGGTCGACGTCGGTGGCCTCGGCGCCGAGGGGCTCGGCCTGGGGGTCACGGTCGCTCATGGTGATCCTTCCGTTCGGGGTGTGGGAGAGGGGATGGTCAGGCGGCGGTCTCGGCGGCGCAGTCGGCGCAGAGACCCCAGTAGGTGACTTCGGCGGACGCGATGCGGAACCCGCGGTCGTCGGAGGGATGCAGGCACGGAGCGGCGCCGACGGCGCAGTCCACATCCTCCACACGCCCGCACGACGTGCAGACGAGGTGGTGGTGGTTGTCGTCGACCCGGAGTTCGAAGAGCATCGGCTGCCCGGCCGGCTCGATGCGGCGGACGAGGGCCGCATCCGCGAAGTCGTGCAACGCGTTGTAGACCGACTGCCGGCTCGCTTTGGGAAGCTCGTCCGCCACGGCGGCGTAGAGCGCCTCCGCGCTGGCGTGCGGGTGGGCGGCGAGCGCGGCGAAGACGGCACGACGCGACTCCGTCACCCGCAGACCGGCGTCGCGGAGCGCGATGTCGAGGTTCGGGTCGGGATCGGTCATGCCCTCAGTCTAGTTCTTTTTGATCAGATCAAAAGAGAGTCGAGCCGGGCGTGTCGCGTGGTCAGTAGCGGTAGTGATCGAGCTTGTAGGGTCCGTCGACGGGCACTCCGATGTAGGCGGCCTGCTCGTCGGTGAGCTGCGTCAGCTGCACGCCCAGGGCCGGCAGGTGCAGCCGCGCCACCTTCTCGTCGAGCGCCTTCGGCAGGACGTAGACCCCCGTCGGGTACTCGTCGAGCTTCGTGTACAGCTCGATCTGGGCGAGCACCTGGTTGGTGAACGACGCGCTCATGACGAAGGACGGGTGTCCGGTCGCGTTGCCGAGGTTCAGCAGACGCCCCTCGGACAGGACCAGGATGCTGCGCCCGGTCGGGAGCCGGTACTCGTGCACCTGCGGCTTGATCTCGATCTTCTCGACGCCGGGCAGCGACTCGAGCGCGGCCATGTCGATCTCGTCGTCGAAGTGACCGACGTTGCCGACGATGGCGAGGTGCTTGAGGGAGAGCAGGTGGTCGACGGTCACGACACGGGTGTTGCCCGTCCCCGTGATGACGATGTCGACCTGGTCGGCGACGTCCTCGAGCCGGGCGACCTGGTAGCCGTCCATGGCGGCCTGCAGGGCGCAGATCGGGTCGACCTCGCTCACGATGACGCGCGCGCCCTGGCCGCGCAGCGCCTCGGCGGCCCCCTTGCCGACGTCGCCGTACCCGACGACGAACGCGACCTTGCCGCCGATCAGGACGTCGGTGGCCCGGTTGATGCCGTCGGGGAGCGAGTGACGGATGCCGTACTTGTTGTCGAACTTCGACTTCGTGACGGAGTCGTTGACGTTGATGCCGGGGAACAGGAGCTTGCCCGCGGCGTGGAGCTCGTAGAGGCGGTGCACGCCGGTCGTGGTCTCCTCCGTCACCCCGAGGAGACCGGCCGCGATGCGCGTGAAGCGCTGCGGGTCGCGCGCGAGCGAGCGCCGGAGCGTCTCGAGCACGATGCGGTACTCGGCGGAGTCGGTGGGGCCCGCCTCGGGCACGGCGCCCGCGGCTTCGAACTCGGCGCCCTTGTGGACGAGGAGCGTCGCGTCACCCCCGTCGTCGAGGATGAGGTTGGGGCCGTCGAAGCCCTCCTCCGACCAGTCGAAGATGCGGTCGGCGAGCTCCCAGTACTGCTCGAGCGTCTCGCCCTTGAAGGCGAACACCGGCACCCCCGCGGGCTCGGCGACGGTGCCGGAGGGTCCCACGACGACGGCGGCGGCGGCCTCGTCCTGCGTCGAGAAGATGTTGCAGCTGGCCCAGCGGACCCGGGCGCCGAGGGCGACGAGGGTCTCGATGAGCACCGCGGTCTGGACGGTCATGTGGAGCGAGCCGGCGATGCGAGCGCCGGCGAGGGGCTGCGAGGGGCCGTACTCCTCGCGCAGGGCCATGAGACCCGGCATCTCGTTCTCGGCGAGACGGATCTGGTGACGGCCGGCGTCGGCGAGCGAGAGGTCGGCGACGACGTGTTCGAGGCTCTTCACGGGAGTGGGCACGCGCCCATTCTCCCACGCCGGCTCAGACGCGGAGGGTCTCGTGACGCACGACGACCCAGCCCTTGGGCACCGACATCCGAGTGGTGTGGATGGCGCACAGGTCGTGCGCGTGCGGGTCGTTCCCGGCGCCGAGCGGACCGAGGACGGCCATCTGGTCGCCGTAGTCGTAGGTCAGGGTCGTCACGGCCTCGCGGGCGCAGCCCACCTTGGAGCAGAGTCTGTCGAGCATCGCGTCCACGCTATCCGGCGCCTCCCCCGCCATCGGGATGCCGCGCCGGGTTCAGCGGACGCCGCGCGCCGTCAGGGCGTCGCCCAGGTCGTCCGCGTGGCGGAGCGCCAGGACGAGGAACGGGATGACGAACGCCCGGATGCCGCGGGCGCCGCGCGCGTGCTGCGCGCTGCGCACCTCGCGCGCGAGACGGGCCAGGGTGGGCACCGTGCCGAGCGCGACGACGAGCAGGAGGGCCGTGCGGGCGGCATCCACCCCCACGCGGTGCAGCGGTCGCAGCGCCCGCTCGACGACGTCGAGGAGGACCGCGACCGGCGTCGTCAGCGACAGCAGGCCCGCGAGGGCGACCGCGGCGACGATGCGGACCGTGCCGACGGCGGCGGCCTCGACACCCAGGAAGAAGCAAGGGATGCCGAAAGCCACGAGGACGAGCCAGCGGAGCGCCCAGACCTGCCGCCCGAGCTCCCGCACCCCGACGCCCGGCACCGCGTAGCACGCGAGGCACAGCACGGACGCCGCCACCGCGGCCGGCCAGACGGGAGGCAGCAGCGAGACGGCGAGGACGAGGATGAGCAGCAGCACGGTCTTGCGTCCGGCGGGCATCCGGTGCCACGGGCCGTCGCCGGAGCGGTACAGCGTCAGCACCGCCACCTCGCGGTGTGTGCGGCGACCACGTCCGGCGCCTCCCCCACCTGGGCGATGCGTCCGTCGTCGACCCGCACCGCGACGTCGCATCGCGCGGCGAGCTCGAGGTCGTGCGTCACGACGACGAGGCGGTGGCCGGTGTCGGCGAGCAGGTGACCCGCGACGAGGTGGGCGTTGCGACCGTCGAGGAACGCGGTCGGCTCGTCCGCCACGACGAGATCCGGCGTCCGCACGAACGCGCCGCACAGGGCGAGGAGCTGCTTCTGCCCGCCCGACAGCTCGAACGCGGGCCGGTCCGCGAGCGGGGTGAGCCCGAAACGCTCCAGCGCTGCGGCGACGCGGGCGTCGCGCTCCGCCCGCGGCAGGCGGTCCGCACGCAACGAGAAGGCGACGTCCTCGGCCACCGTCGGCATGAGGATCTGGGCGTCGGGATTGCTGAAGACGACCGCCACGCGACGTCGGAGGGCCGCGGCATCCCTCGCCGCGTCGAGCCCCAGCACCTCGACGCGGCCCCTCGTCGGACGGACGAGCCCGCCGATCAGCCGCGCGAGGGTCGACTTGCCGGACCCGTTGTCGCCGACGATCGCGACGGTCCGCGCATCCACGGCGAGGTCGATCCCCCGCAGGACGTCGGTGTCGGCCAGCCGCACCGACACGTCGGCGAGGCGGAGCGCGCTCGTCACCGGACCGGCGCCGCCTCACGCGGGGCGGCCGCGCGCGCCCACGTCCGTCGGAACGCGCGCGGATAGCCGCGCACGAGCGCGCCGACGACGACCGTCGCGACGACGGCCTTCGCGAGGTCGCCCGGGACGAACGCGAGGTTCGCGAGGAGGGCCTGGTCCACTCCGATGCGCATGACGAGGCTCTGGATCGGGATGCCGCACGCGTAGACCACGACCACCCCACCGATCACGACGCCCGCGAAGGTCCGCCACCACACCGGCCGCCGGCCGCCCAGGTGCACGATGAGGCCGATCACGACGACACCGACGAGCCAGCCGACCAGGTATCCCGCGGTGGGGCCGACGAAGACACCTGCTCCCCCGCGTCCGCCCGCGAGCAGCGGCAGGCCGACGGCGACGAGCACGAGCAGCGTGCCGACCGAGACGGCGCCCACGAGCGGTCCCAGGACGGCGCCGGCGAGCATGACGCCGAGGGTCTGCGCCGTGATCGGCACCCCGCCGAAGACGGAGAACGACCCCGGCAGCCCCAGGATCGCGATGACACCGGCGAAGACGGCGGCGCGGGCCAGGTCGGTCGTGTCGAGCCGCGGGGTGCGGGCGGGGTGGTCGTGGGTCATCTCATCCTCCTGAACAGCGTTCACGTGAACACCGTTCAGGTAGGGTAGCGGCATGTCTCCGCGCGATCCAAACCCCCGCGGCGCGCGGCGGTCGAAGGACGACGTCGTCGACGCGGCCCTCGTCCTGCTCGACCGTGTCGGCCTGCCCGACCTGTCGATGCGCCGCCTCGGCGAGGAGCTCGGGGTGCAGCCCAGCGCGCTCTACTGGCACGTCGCGAGCAAGCAGGAGCTGCTGGCTCAGGTGAGCGCCCGCATCCTCGCCCCGGTCGCGCTCCGCGACGGCGACTCCGACGATCTCGAGCGGGCCGCGGTGACGCTCGGGCGCCGCCTGCACGACCGCCTGCTCGCGCACCGCGACGGCGCGGAGGTCGTCTCGAGCTCGCTCGCCCTCGGACTGGTCGCCTCCCCGGTGCACGACGCCCTCCGCGCGATCGACCACTCCCTCGCTGCGGACGTCGTCGCCGACGCGGTCACCCACTACGTCATGGGCGTCACCTTCCACGAGCAGCAGCGGCGAGCGGCGGATGCCTGGGGCACCGCGGCATCCACTGTCGCCCTCTCACCGGAGTCGGCCGCCGCACCGGCACCGGACGCCTTCGAGGCCGCGCTCGCGCTGATCGCCCGCGGCATCGCCCCCTGGCGCGCGGACATCGGGCGAGCGCCCGACGCGGCGGCACCGGGCGCCTAGGATGGCGTCATGCGCTGCAAGGGGGATTCGTGAGGCGTCGCGCCCGCACGACCGCACGCCCCGACCGCCACGGCCGGCACGGACGCCTCGACCGCAGCCCGGTCGTCCGGCCGCCGCTGCCGGCCATCGAGACGCGCGCCGAGAAGTTCGACCTGACCGTCACGACGGCCGTCGAGTTCCTGCGCAGCGCCTGGCCCGAACTGCGTGAGGTCCGCTTCGACATCGGATGGATGCCGGACGCCGCCGACGACGACGGCATCCCGCGCTGGGTGGTGCAGTCCGAGCAGAAGCGGATCGTGCTGTTCCGCCTGCCCATCGAGCGCCTCGCGCGGCTGCACCGCAACGACGAGCTGCACCGGCGCATGATGATCGAGAGCTGCGTGTTCCGCGCGGCCGCGGAATACCTCGACCGCGATCCCTGGGACCTCGGTCCCGACCGCTTCCGGTTCTGACCCGCGATCCCGTCAGCGCGGCCGGACCTCGACGGGTGCGGCCGCCGCGTCGGCTGGCACGACCGCGTAGCCCGCGATCGCGTCGGAGGCGGTGAAGGTCACGCTCGCCCGCAGCGTCCCGCCCGCCGGATCCAGGCGGTAGAGCTCCCCGGCGGCGAGGTCGACGGACACCGACCCGCCGGCGGGCACGCGGACCTCGCGCGGCTCGCCCGCCCCGGCGCCGTCCGCGAGCACCGCGGCGACCTCCTGCGGGCCCGGGTTCACGAGCGCGAGCTGCGGACGGGGGCCGTTCGAGACCGCGACCAGTGTGGGGACGCGGACGTCGTCGGCGGTGCCGTACCACGCGAAGTCCGACCCGGCATCCGCTCCCGTGGAGGTGTGCGCGGCGGCGACGACGGGAGCACCCGCCTGCACCTCGACGCGGTAGCGCCCCTCGGGGAGCGTCTCGAGGTCGACCTCGATCGGCACCCCCGCGGTGAGCGCGAGGTCGGTGAACGACGCGGCCGTCATCGACCCGCCCACGGGGGTGACGGTGACGGATGCCGTCGTGTCGTCGGACGGCGCCAGCAGACGGATCGTCGTGTCGGTGTGTTCGTCGCCGCCGCCCACCGCCGAGAACGCCGGGATCGTCTGCTGCATGCGCGGCAGTCCGGTGGCGCCGCCCTGGTCGACGCCGACGGGGACGAGCGTCCGGGTGAGCATCGACTGGAGGGCGGCCTGCACCGGTGCCTGGCTCGCGGAGACGAGGACGACGGGGCTCGCCTCGTTCAGGGCGAGCGCCGCGAGGGGGACGATCCGCTGCTCCCCCGCGGGGACGAGGATGTTCGTGCCGGCCTCCGGGGCGGTGCGGCCCTCGGCGCCGAACACCGTGAGATCGACCCGCGACGCGACGTCGCCGGGGTTGGCGATCACCACCAGGTCGGCGGCGCCGGTGAGACCGCTGCCGGCGGCGAGCCAGGTCTCCATGGCGGGCGGGGCGCACGTCGACGCGGCGAAGCCGGCGAGGTCGTCGGCTGCGACCCGGGCGGACTGCGCGGCGGCCAGGTCCGCGCGGACGCGGTCGACGGGCTCGGCGGAGAACGACGGGATCGGGTCGGCGCCCTCGATCGCCGAGGCGATCTCGCCGGGGACCGGTTCGGGCGACCCGGCGGCTGTGCCCGACACGATCCTCGCGCCCGCGGCGACCTGCAGGGCACCCGGGTCCTCGACGTCACGCCCGACCGCGACGAGCGGACCGTCGCAGGAGAGGACGGAGGTCGCGGGCTCGGGTCGCGTCGTGATCGACAGCGTCGAGCGCTCGACGCCCTGCCACGGCGTCGTGATGACGAGGAACGCGCCGGCCACGACGGCGAGGCTCACGATCGCCCCGACCCCGCGGCGGACGGTCCGCGCCGCGATCACAGCCGGACCCCTTCGCCGATGATGCGCGGATGCCGGCGCCCGGCGCGCAGGCTGGCGCGGGTCGGGACGGCGAGCAGGAGCGCGACCACGATGACACCGAGCTGCAGGAGGGCGACGCGGATCGAATGCGGACCTGAGGCGTCGTCCACGGTGCGCTCGGAGATCGTCCCGTCGACGCTCCACAGCGCCCCGCGCGCCGTCTCGCCGACGCTGACGAGGTCGGCTCGCTGATTAAGCAGGTTCTGCGCGCCGAGGCGGGCCGCGCGCGCGACGTCGCTCTCCCCCGGCGCCTCCTCGAGCAGCACGTACGCGATGCCGTGCCGGGCGAGGTCCGCCACGACGTCACCCGTCGCGGTCGAGACCAGGTCGGCGGTCACGTGGGCGAGCTCGCGGTCACCGGCGGTGAGCGCGGGGCGCGTGGACTGGACGGTCGTCTGACCGCCGAGGGTCTCGCTCGCTCCCCAGACGACGGCGGCCGAGTAGGCGGCATCCGCCTGGACCGTGAGGACCAGGGTCGCCGTCTGCTCGCCGTCCCGCTCCCCTTCGCTGCCCGCCGTCTGCACGTAGGCGGGCAGGGTGCTGGCGGGCCCGTCCGTGAGGGCCGCGTCGCCGCGGATCACCGCGGTCAGGGCCGGGACGGCGCCGATGGCGAGGAACGCGATGACGAGGGATGCCGCCACCGGCACGAGCGCGTCGACGCGGCGGAACCCGTCGAGCCCGGCGACGGCGGCGAGGAGCAGGCCCGCCCACGCGAGCGAGAGCGCGCTCCCCGGCCAGATCGCGACCGGTCCGGAGCTGCCTGCCGTCAGCGCGATGCCGGAGGCCAGGACCGCGGTCGCGACGCCGAGGCCCGCCGCCACGAGCGCGAGCGAGGCGGGGAGGAGCCGGCCGAGGGCCGGGCCCAGCAGCGCCAGCACGAGCACGGGTGCGGTGAAGGCCGCGACCCACCATGCCCGGCCGTCCTCGCCGAGGAACTGCAGCCAGCCGGCGCCGTCGGTCGACGGGTAGCCGAAGGCGAAGAGGATCTTCGGCAGCAGTCCGTCGGGGTTGCCGGCGACGGCCAGCGGGCGCCCGGGGTCGGCGAACACGGCCAACGGGTCGCCCCTCGTCAGGTGGTACCAGACGAGGGGGAGGAAGACGGCGACAGAGGGGATCACGAGCCAGATGATGCGGCCCGCCCCGCGGCCCCGCCGCACGACGATCGCGAGGATGAGGGCGACGAGCCACAGCGCACCGAGCGCGGGGGCGAGCGACGGCGCGCACGCGACGACGATGACGAGAAGGATCGAGGCGAGACCAGCGCTGCTCCAGGAACGACGCGCCGCGGTCGCCGTGTAGACGAGCCACGGCAGCGCGAGATGGAGGATGACGGCCGCCGGCCGCCCCTCGACGAGCGCGACGAGGAAGGTCGGGGCGACCGCCCAGGCGAACGCGACCGTGCAGCGCAGCACCGAGCGCTCGGTTACGCGGGTGGCCGCGAACCAGCCGCCGAGGGCGGCCAGAGGCAGCGCGAGCAGCCACAGGATCACGAGAGCGCGCGAGGGCGCGAGCGGCGAGAGCGAGCCGATGAGCGCGACGACCGCCGCGAACGGATCGGCGGGCCCGACGGTGTCCCATCCGAGCGCACGCGGCCCGTAGGCGGCGTCGGTCCAGAGCGCGAGGACGCCGCTGCGCAGCGGCGCGAGTCCGCCGCCGCCGAGGACCGGCCACGCCAGCAGGGCACTGAAGGAGAGGAGCGACGTGGCCAGGGCGCCCAGCACGACCCACGCCCCGCCGCCGCTGAAGAACCGGAGCTCCTCGCGCGGCGCGGTCGCGGCATCCGCTTCGTCTTCGAGGCGTTCGCGCAGGTCCCGTCGACCGATGCGCAGCTGCGCGAGGGACAGCCACGACGTCGTGCGGGTCCGGCGGATCGTGCGGCGCGCCCGGATGACGGACGCGACTCCGACCAGGACCGAGACGGATGCCGCCCACTCCGGACCGATCCTGCCCGGGTTCTTCGCGACGAGATGACCGAGGGTGCGCCACAGGGCCAGTGGCAGGAGTGACAGCCAGTGCAGAGGGACGACCGGGGCGGGGGCGTAGACGAGCCGGCGGTGCAGTTGCGCTTTGCGCACCGCGTAGAGCCGCCGGCCGCGCGCACCCGCGGAGCGCGCCGTGGGGGTACCGGCGACACCGTCTCCTGCGACGGCGACGATCGCGGTCGGTGCGAGAGCGACGCGCCCGCCGGCCAATCGGGCGCGGATGCCGAGGTCGAGACCTTCGTCCGCGCCGGCGAGCCCCGGGTCGACGCCCCCCAGCGCCTGCCACACCTGGGCACGGACGAGGACGCCGCGGATGTCGGAGCCGAGGACGTCCTCGCCGGCGTCGTGCTGGCCCTGGTCGAGTTCGCCGTCGGCGAGTCCGACGGTACGGCCCGTCCGCGTCAGGGTGACGCCGAGCGAGACGATGCGGGTCGGATCGTCCCAGGAGACGAGCTTGGGCGCCGCGAGGGCGACGGACGGCGCGGTCTCGAGGGCACCGGCCAGCCGGGCGAGGGCATCGGGGGCGGGGGCGGTGTCCTGCGCGAGCAGCCACACCGCGTCGCCCGAGATGCGACGGCCGGCCAGACGCAGGGCCTCCGCGAAGCCGGTGTTCCGGCCCGCGACGATCACCGCCTCCGCACCGGACTCGGAGGCGAGGCGCGTCAGGGTCTCGTCGGGTCCACAGAGGACCACGGTGAGCACGTCGGCTCGCCGCGTCTGGGCGGCGAGCGCGCGCAGCGTGCGGCTCAGATGGAGATCCGTGGGGCCTCGTCCGTGGGGGCGGACGACGAGGATCGCGTGTACTCGGGCGGGCATGACCAGGTCAGCCTAGGTCGCGACCCGCCCGACTCGGGGAGGACGGACGGGGTGGCGCGGATCGCGTCAGGACGCGCGACGCTTGAGCTTGCGGCGCTCGCGCTCGCTCAGTCCGCCCCAGATGCCGAAGCGCTCGTCGTTCTGGAGCGCGTACTCGAGGCATTCGCCGCGGACGTCGCACGACGTGCAGATCCGCTTGGCGTCACGCGTCGAGCCGCCCTTCTCGGGGAAGAACGCCTCGGGGTCGGTCTGTGCGCAGAGCGCATCGGCCTGCCACGCGAGCGCGGTGTCCTCGTCGGTCTCGACACGCCGGCGGACACCGGGCACCCCGAGGTTCACCGGGTCGACGAACCAATTCTCGGGAACGCCGGAACGGTAACCCGTCATCTTGCTCTCCCACCTGTAGACACTCGCCGCGGTGCGGCCGATGCCTAATTACACCCGTGTGATTCGCTCCGGTCAAGTCGCAAATCGTAAACCCTCAACCGGTGATTGAATCTTCTTGACGCTCCCGGCGTGTCGCCGCGTCAGGCGGGTCGGCCGGGCTGAGCGAGGTAGGCGACCCCGTCGCCGGACAGGGCGATCGACGTCTCGTCCTGGGCGTACGCCGCCGTCCCCGGCGTGAGCGTCACCTCGCGCTCCGCAGTCCCGACGGTGACCTTTCCCGACACGACCAGGACGATCGCGGGACCGCTGAGCGGCGCCTGCACCGGCGCGCCGGCGAGGACGTGACGCGTGAGCAGGAAGTCGGGGACGCCGGCGTCGAACACCTCGCCCTCACCCTCCGGCACGGGTGTCAGCAGCGGCGCTGGTCCCGGTTCGGTGTCGACGATCCGCAGGAGCTCCGGGACATCGATGTGCTTCGGGGTGAGACCGCCGCGCAGGACATTGTCGCTGGCGGCCATCAACTCGACGCCGAGACCGTCCTGGTAGGCGTGCAGCACACCGGCCGGGGCGAAGACGGCCTCCCCCGGACGCAGGACGACGAGGTTCATGAGGAGCGCGACGACGATGCCCGCGTCCCCGGGGAAGTCGCGGACGATCGCGCGGAGAACGTCGAGCTCCTGCGCGAAGCCGGGCACGACCGCATTCGCCACGGCATCCGACACGTCGCGGACGACGTCCTCGGCGCGTCCGGTGAGCACCTCCTCGATCACCCCGCGCAGGGCGGCGGACGAGTCGGTCGCCGTCAGGGCGGAGCGCAGACGGTCGACCCCGGCGGCATCGCCCAGTCCGTCGAGGAGCCGGAGGGTGTCCGCGACGGGGCGGAGACCGACGAGCGCGCGGAACGGATCGCTCAGCGCCACGATGACCTCGGGCTTGTGGTTGTCGTCGCGGTAGATGCGGTCGCCGGCGTCGCGCGGGACCCCGGCGGCCTCCTCGGCGGCGAAGCCCGCCTTCGCCTGCGCGAGGTCGGGGTGGGCCTGGATCGACAGCGACGACGAGGCGGCGAGGATCTTCAGGAGAAAGGGCAGCGGCGGCTCTCCGGCCGCCGCGCGCGCCTCGGGCAGGGACCGCCCGTCCCCCAGGCGGGCGGGACTGCCGGGGTGGTCGCCGAACCACACCTCGGCCTCGGGGCCGCCGGTCGGCACCCGCCCCTGCAGGTCGGCGATCGCGGACGGGGATCCCCAGGCGTAGTCGCGGGGCTCGTTCGAGAGGGTCTCCAGCACGCGATCAGCCTAGGGCGTGCGGAGGAACGACCAGGCAGCAGGAAGCACAGGGCCGCAGGAAGCACAGGGCCGCGCGATACCCTTCTGTCACCATGGCCGTCCATTCCTCGCACCCGGTCTCGGCGCCGCCGGCCGCCCCGCCGCGCGAGCGGACGAGCCACATCCTCCTGCGGGGCTGGTGCATCCTTCTGCTCGTCATCACCCTGTCGGGCACGGCCCTCCCTCTCGCCTTCGGTATAGAGGTCGCCGCGGGCATCGGGATCGTGAGCTTCCTCGTCTCGGTCGTGCTGTGGGTGACGATCCGCCCGCGCGTGCAGTGGCGCCGACTGCCGTGGTACGCGCTCGCCTACCTCGCCTTCGCCGTCCTCTCCCTCCTCTGGTCGCACTGGCCGGACGCGACCCTCGCCACCGTCGCCCTCCTCATCGTGACGACGGTCGGCGCCCTGTTCGTGGGCGCCGTGCTCACCTGGCGCGAGGTCGTGCGCGCCCTGGCATCCGCTCTGAAATGGATGCTGGCGCTGTCGATCCTCTTCGAGCTCTGGGTCAGCCTCGTCTGGAACGGCCCGATCCTGCCGCATTTCGTCCGCCCCGACGGGCCCGTCGACGATCCGATCGTGCTGTGGTCTCGCGACAACCTGCTCGACGGCGGGCGGATCCAGGGCGTCTTCGGCAACGCCAACGCGCTCGCCTACGTCGCGCTCCTCGCCATCGTCGTCTTCGCCATCCGGATCGCCTCCCGCGCGCCTCGGCGCCCGGTCCTCGTGCTGTGGATCCTCCTCGCGGTGTACCTCTTCGTCCGGGCGGGGTCCGCGACCGCGACCGTGTCGGCCGTCGCCGTCGTCGTGGTGCTCATCACCGTGCTGGTGATGCGCACGACGACCCGGGCCGGCGAGCGCACCCGCTACTACCTCGTCTACGCGATCGTCGCCGTGGGCGGGCTGCTCGCGGTCTGGGCGCTGCGAGACCGCGTCTTCTCGGCGCTCGGGCGTTCGAGCGACCTCACCGGCCGCGAGTCGATCTGGGAGAAGGTCCTCGAGCGGGCGGTCGAGCACCCGGTGATCGGCTGGGGCTTCTCCACGCCCTGGATCCCGACCGAACCGGCATTCGACCGCTGGATCGTGGACCACGGTCAGACCGTCATGCAGGCGCACAACATGTGGGTGGACGTCTTCCTGCAGCTCGGCGCCGTCGGCGTCGTCCTCATCGCCGCCGCGTACGTCGCGTTCGTCTGGCGGTCGTGGTTCTTCGCCGTCGACCGCCCCCGGTGGGACCTCGTGGCGGACCGGCCGTACACCGCGGTGACGCTGCTCCCGACCCTCACGGGCGCGATCCTCCTCGTGCAGGGCCTCGCCGAGTCGACGCCGCTGCTGAACTGGGGATGGTTCCTGCTCATCCTCTTCGCGTTCAAGATCAAGCAGGCGCCGCTGGTCGGCCGCGGACCGTCCGAGGAGCGCCTCATCGGCGAACAGGGCGACAGGCCGACCGAGCGATGAGGACCGTGCGCGCGCTCCCCCGGCTCATCGCCGCGCTGCAGACCCCCGACGTCGCCGCCGCCTACACCCTCGTCACCGTCGGCGCCCTGTTCTCCACCCATGCGCTGCGCCAACTCATGGGCAACGCGGGGTACGGCGCCGTCCTCAGCGGTCTCTGCCTGATCGGCGCGGGGATGATGATCGCCCGCCGCGCGGAGCTCCGCCTCATCCAGCTCATCCCGACCACGCTCCTGATGCTCCTGCTCTGGCTCATCATCACGGCGGGGTGGTCCGCGTCGCCCTCGGCGACCCTGACGGGGTGGCTGCAACTGGGCGCCCCGACCTTCCTCGCCGTCGTCGTCGCCCAGTTCCGCGACACGCTCCAGACCGTGCGCGCCACCGGCGACGTCCTGCGCGTGCTGCTCGGCGTCTCGCTCGGACTCGAGATCCTGAGCGGCATCCTGCTCGACCTGCCCATCGCCTTCCTCGGCATCGCCGGCAACCTCGCCGACGGGGGTCCCGTCCAGGGGATCTTCGGCACGCGCACCGTCCTCGGGGTGGTCACGATCATCGCCCTCGTGACCTTCCTCGTCGAATGGCGCACGCGATCGGTGAGTGCGGGCGTCGCGATCGGGTCCGTCTCGCTCGCGGCCGTCCTGGCGATGTTCACCGCGTCCCCCATCGTCCTGGGGATGGTCCTCGTCTCGGGCGCCGCGACGGGCGCGCTGGCCGTCCTGCGTCGCGTCCCCCTCCACGTCCGCCCGGTCCTGCAAGGGGTCCTGGCCGGCGCGGTCGCCGTGGGGCTGGTGCTCGTCTACATCTTCCGCCGACCGCTGGTCTACTGGCTCAACGCGGAACCCGACTTCTTCACCCGCTCCCGCCTGTGGAACGTGATCCTCGACATGTCGGCGCTGCGTCCGGTCCAGGGATGGGGGTGGGTCGGCACCTGGCCCGACCACCTCTCCCCCTTCACGTACATCCGCCTCGTCACCGGCCGCCCGCATGCCTCGGCCCTCAACGTCTGGATGGACGTCCTGCTGCAGGCGGGCGCCGTGGGGGTCGTGCTCCTCGTCGCCTTCGTCGGCCTCGCCCTCGCCCGCGCCTGGGCGACGGCGAGTGAGCGGCGTTCGACGGTCTACGTGTGGCCGGCCCTCGTCATCATCGTGCTCCTCACCGACTCCGTCGTGACGAGCTCCCCCCTCGGCGGCTTCGGGTGGTTCCTCCTCGTGCTGTGCGCCACGCAGGCGTCCCTCGTCCGCGGCTGGCGGCGCGAGCGCCCCCTGCCCCCGGATGCGTCGGAGCGTCCCGACACGTTCGGGCTCGGAGCACCGGCTTAGAATCGAGCGACACCCGCCACGATCCAGGAGGTTCCACCGTGCGATCACTTCGCAGGCGTCTGCGAGGGAACGCCTTCCTGCAGAGGTGGCGCTTCGGGCTGTGGATCGCCCTTTACGCCCTCGCCTCGCGGATCGCGCGCGTCCAGCAGGGACGCACCCTCTTCCTCTCGGACTCCCGCCGGGGCTTCTCGGGCAACATCGCCTTCCTCCGCGACGAGATCCGACGCCAGCGGCCGGACGCGAAGGTCGTCGGCATCTTCAAGGGAAGCCTCGCCGAGCGGCGCCCCCTCCGCGACTCGCTGCGGCTGCCCTGGGAGCTCGCCCGCGCGCAGACCATCGTCCTCGACGACTACTACCCGATGATCTACCCGTTGCAGCTGCGTCCCGAGACGCGTCTGCTGCAGGTCTGGCACGCCGCCGGTGCCTACAAGAAGGTCGGCTGGAGCCGCGCGGGCCTGCCCGGCGGCCCCCTCCCCGGGTCGGTCGCGCACCGCAACTACACGGATGCCACGGTGAGCTCGGAGGCGATCCGTCCCGATTACGCGGAGGCGTTCGACATGGACGTCGCGCGGGTCCACGCGCTGGGCGTGCCGCGCACCGACGTCTTCTTCGACACCGACCTGATCGCGCGCAGCGCCACCGAGGTCCGCACCCGCCTCGGCATCCGACCCGAGCAGCGCATCGCCGTGTTCGCGCCGACCTTCCGGGGCAACGGCCAGCTGAGCGCGCACTACGACGTGGACTGGGTGCCGTGGCTCCGGCTCGTCGAGGAGTTGGGCGAGGAATGGGTGGTCCTCGTCAAGCTGCACCCGTTCGTCGCGCGCGCCACCGCCGGAATCCCGTCGCACGAGCGGATCCTCGACGTCTCCGCCGAACGCGAGCTCAACGATCTGCTCATGGCAGCCGACGTCCTCATCACGGACTACTCCTCGGCGATCTTCGAGTTCTCCCTGCTCGGCCGCCCGATGGTCTTCTTCTGCCCCGACGTCGAGGTCTACGCTGCGGAGCGCTCGTTCTACCACCCGTTCGAGGACTACCTCGCCGGTCCCCTCGTGACCGACGGCGCCGACCTCGCCGCCGCCATCCGGGACGCGCGCGCCGGCGCGGACCTCGCCGCGTTCCGGGAGCGGTTCATGTCGGCGTGCGACGGCCGATCGACCGAGCGCATCGTGCGCGAGATGATCCTCACTCCCCGTGAGGTCCACGACCGCCCCGCGATGCTCGACGCACCCCCCGTCGCGCCGACCCGCATCGACGGCCCGGTCGGCCGGCACGTGTTCGCGGCCCGCGTCGCGCGGACGGTGCTCGGGGTCTGCTACGCGCCGCTCAAGCTGCTGCCCACCCGACGCAAGGTGGTGATGATCAGCCGGGAGCACCCCGAGGAGACCGACGACTTCATCGACCTGCGGACCGCGATCGCCGCCATGGACCCGTCCGTCTCGGTCGTGTCGCTCGTGCGGATGGTACCGCCCGGCCTCCTCCGCAAGATCGGCTACGCCGGGCACCTGCTGGTGCAGATGTACCACGTCGCCACCGCGCGCGTCCTGGTCGTCGACACCTACTCCATGGTCGCGAGCATGCTGCGGCACAAAAACGAGCTGAGCGTCATCCAGATCTGGCACGCTCTCGGAGCCTTCAAGAAGTTCGGTCTCAGCATCCTCGGTACCGGCGAAGGACGCGATGCGCGCCTCGCGCAGGCCATGCGGATGCATGCGGGGTACGACCTCGTGCTGGCCAGCGGCGAGGCGTGCCGCGCGCCGTACGCCGAGGCGTTCGGCACCGACGAGAGCCGGATCGTGGTGGCTCCCCTGCCCCGCGTGGACCGCCTGCGCGACGAGGAGATCACCCGTCGCACGCGCGAGCGCATCTACCGCCGGCATCCGCATCTGCGGGACGCGCGTGTGGCCGTGTTCGCCCCGACGTTCCGGATCGAGGACACCGCCATGTCCGCCCCCGACGACGTCGTCGCCGCCCTCGCGGCGATCGGGGTCCACGTGGTCGTGAAGCTCCACCCCCTGATGACGCTCCGCGGGAGCGCCGTCGACACCGCCGACGGCTTCTCGACGCAGGAGATGCTGACCGTCGCCGACGTCTTCATCACCGACTACTCCTCGACGCTGTTCGAGGCGGCCGTGCGCGGCATCCCCACCTACTTCCTCGCTCCGGACCTCGACGAGTACCTGGCGACCCGCGACTTCTACCTCGACTACCGGCGCGACCTGCCCGGCCCCGTGTGCACCACCGTCGGGGAGCTCGCGGCCGCCGTCGAGGCCGAGATCGCGACGACGACGGATGCCGCGGCGTTCGCCGCACGCTGGGTCGCCGAGACGGGCGCCGCCACCGGGCACCCGTGCACGGAACGGATCGCGCGACTCGTGCTCGACCGCGTGGCCGGCAGGGGGCCCGCAGAGCCCCTCGCATAGGATGGTGCGGGCGTGCCAGCGCACGCCCGCACCGACTCACGAGGAGCCCTCGCCGTGACCACAGCCCGTACCGTCGCCGTCGTCCTCGCGGGTGGCATCGGAGTCCGGGTGGGTCTCGGCATCCCCAAGCAGCTCATCAAGATCGCGGGCAAGGCGATCGTCGAGCACACGCTCGAGGCGCTCGAGGCCAGCCCCCGCATCGACGAGATCATCATCATGATGAACGCGGCCGCGATCGGCGAGCTCGACCACCTGCTCGACACCGGCCGGTTCACGAAGCTCAGCCGCATCCTCCCCGGCGGCGAGACCCGCAACGACACGACCCAGCTGGCCATCGCCGCGCTCGAGGGCGACGACACGAAGGTCCTCTTCCACGACGCGGTCCGTCCCTTCATCGACGACCGCATCATCGAGGACTGCGTGCGCGCCCTCGACACCTACGAGGCCGTCGACACCGCCATCCCCTCGGCGGACACGATCATCCAGGTCGACGCGGATCGGCTGATCACCGGCATCCCGGACCGTTCTCTGCTCCGTCGCGGACAGACGCCGCAGGCCTTCCGCCTCGGCACGATCCGCAAGGCGTACGAGATCGCCGCGACCGATCCGCACTTCCGCGCGACCGACGACTGCGGCGTCGTCTTCACCTACCTGCCCGACGTCCCCATCTACGTCGTCGACGGCACCGCCGAGAACATGAAGGTGACCGAGCCGATCGACGTCCACATCGCCGACAAGCTCTTCCAGTTGCAGTCCGCGAGCCTGTCGCTCGAGAGCATGACGACGGTCCCCGACCTGTCGGGGAAGTCCGTCGTCGTGTTCGGCGGCAGCTACGGGATCGGTGAGAGCATCGTCCAGCAGGCGACGGATGCCGGGGCCACGGTCCACGAGTTCAGCCGGTCGTCGACGGGTACCGACATCCGCTCCGCCAAGGCCGTGCGCGCCGCCCTCGCCGAGGCGCAGTCCCGGAGCGGTCGGATCGACGTCGTCATCGTGACCG
Organism: Microbacterium sp. NPDC080220; assembly: GCF_040686395.1. Lineage (NCBI taxonomy): Bacteria > Bacillati > Actinomycetota > Actinomycetes > Micrococcales > Microbacteriaceae > Microbacterium > Microbacterium sp. NPDC080220. The sequence goes on along the minus strand of NZ_JBFBOP010000003.1, from coordinate 192,358 downwards.
CGGGCGTGCTGCGCATCGCTCCGCTGGTGGAGAGCCGGAAGCGCGACCTGAAGGACACGATCCAGGTGAACCTGATCGCGCCGGCTGTCGTGGCTCGCGAGTCGCACCCCTACCTCGCCGAGACGGCGGGGCAGGTCGTGCTGTTCACCTCGAGCTCGTACACCCGTGGACGGGCCGGCTACAGCGCCTACTCGGCGACCAAGGCGGGTGTCGTGAACCTCACGCAGGCCCTCGCCGAGGAGTGGGAGGCGTCCCGGGTGCGCATCAACTGCATCAACCCGCAGCGCACCCGTACCCCGATGCGGACGCAGGCTTTCGGCGAGGAGCCGGTCGACAGCCTGCTCGACCCGGCCGACGTCGCGCGCGTCACGTTGAACGTGGCGGCATCCGACCTGACGGGTCAGATCGTCACGGTCAACGTCGCCGCGATGCGCAACGCCGGGGGCTGAGCCCGCGCCTCAGCCGCCGATCTGGTTGCGCTCGATGACGTCGAAGAACGCGCGGCAGACGTAGTAGTCCTCGGCCGTCGTGATCTTGATGTTCGAACGCGGACCGTCGACGCGGTACAGGGTGTGCCCGTACCGGCGCAGCAGGCTGCAGGTGTCGATCGAGTCGTTCTCGCCGTCGGCGACGGCCTGGTCGTAGACGCCGAGGACGGTGTCGAGACGGCCGCTCTGCGGCGCCTGCGCGACGTACAGGTGGTCGCGCGGGATGACCTCGTCGACGGCGCCCGCGGCCGAGGAGATGATCGTCTCGTTGAACTTCGTGCTGGTGATGGCGGGCCCCTGCGAGCGGACGGTCTCGATGTTCGCCGAGATCACGTCCGCATTGATGAGGGGACGCACCCCGTCGTGCAGGAGGACGACGGTGTCACCGGGAGCCTCGTTGGCGACGGCCCGCAGCGCGCGGTGGCGGGACTCCTGACCGGTCGCGCCGCCGTCGACGATCCAGTTCACCTTGGTCAACTCGTACCGGGCGACCAGACGCGCGAAACGGTCGCGCCACTCCGGCAGGATGGACACGGCGATGCGGTCGATCTCGGGGTGGTCCTGGAAGTGCTGCAGCGTGTGGACGATCAGCGGTGTGCCGTGGATCTCGAGGAACTGCTTCGGCAGGGTCGCCGACGTCATCCGGGATCCGATCCCGCCGGCGAAAATGATGGCGATGTTCACGCGATCTCCTCTTCTGGGACGTCCTTCTCACTGGACTCTGTGGTGTTCGCGTCGGAACGCTCGGTCGGCACCGGGCTCTCGGTGATCTTCTCGGTGTCGGGGTTGCCCAGGATCAGCCAGTCGATGACGCGGTCGGCGGCCCCGGTGTCGACGCGGTCGAAGTTGAGGCGACGGAACTCCGCGACCTTCTCCTGCTCGAACTCGCCGGTGCGGAGCGCGTCGATGACGTCGTCGAAGGTGTCGGCGACGCGGCCCGGGGCGGTCTCGTCGTAGTCGCGGTGGAAACCTCGCGTCGCGGCGTAGTTCACCTTGTCGGGCGCGAAGAACAGCATCGGGCGATCGAGCAGCGAGAACTCGTAGATGATCGACGAGTAGTCGGTGATGAGCACATCCGTCGCGTGCAGCAGGTTGAGCCCGTCCGGGTAGTGCGTGAAGTCGAAGAAGCGATCCTGGTACTGCTCGGGGATCTCGATCGGGTTCTTCACGAAGTGGTGCATCCGGAACAGGACGACGGTGTCGTCGCCGCACACCTCGTACAGGGCGTCGAAGTCGATCTGGCTGTAGTCGTAGAACGCCGTGTAGATCGACCGTCCGCGGAACGTCGGCGCGAACAGCACGACCTTCTTCCCGGCGATCTGCGGATACTCGGTGGCGAACGTCGTAAGGAACCGGTCGCGCAAGGTGGTGTCGAGGAACCAGTCGACGCGCGGCAGGCCCGTCGGGATGACGGCGGCCTCCTCGATGCCGAACGCTTCCGCGTAGACGTGACGCAGGTGCTCCGAGCCCGTGATGGCGAAGGTGTACTGCCGGTGCGGGTGCCAGAGCTTGGGCGACCCCAGGTTGCCGAAGCGGCTGTATCCGACCGACTTGAATCCGCTGCCGGCATGCCAGAGCTGGATGACCTTGGTGCGCGGGTCCATCCGCAGACTCTTGAGGATGCCGAAGTAGTCGTCGAGAAGCACGATCTCGCTCGTCGCGAGCAGGTAGATGATCCGGAGCGTCGTGCCCCAGCCGCCCGAGCGCGGCAGGCGGAAGGAGTACTTCATGTCGAAGCGGTCCTGCAGACCGCGCTCGACGATCCGCTCCTGGACGCGACGGAGGTTGCCCTCGATGCGCAGACGCTGATCGGACGCGAAGAGGATGCGGCCGGGCTTCACCCCGACCGTGCGGGTGATCAGCTGGTAGATGAGTCCCGCGTACCGCTGCTTCGCGGGGGCGCCCAGGAAGAACGCTTTGAGGCGCTTCATCGGACGGAACTTCTTCGGCTTCGGTCGGGAGCGGAAGAGGTGGTAGCTCCGCATGAGGAAGTCGAGCCGTTCCAGGTCGACCGCGTTCTCGGCGATGCCGAACGAGACGGTCGTGACGGCGCGGTTGCCGTCGTACAGGAAGACGCGGGACCCCTCGTCGAGTTCGAGCAGCGAACGTCCGTCGAAACGCGCCGGCGCGACCCGTTCCCCGTGCGCGAACATCACGATGCGCCAGGTGCCGTTGGGGATCGCCTGACGGTCCCGGAACGTCGGGACGTCGACATGCAGTTCGAACGAGCCGGGTCCGACCGCGGTGAAAGGCACCGGGATGCGCCGCTTGCCGTCGATGAGTCGGAAGTCGACGGCGGGCGGGGGCACCTCGCCCCGCTCGGGCGCCTGCGGCGTCCAGTCGTCGACCTGGACGACGGACAGTCGGATGGTCAGCTTCGCCCGCTCCCAGCTGAGGGAGTCGACCGTCACGTCGAACGGCGGCAGGGGGCGGACGACCGCGACCTCGGTCTCCGGAGCGGGGGATGCCGGGGGCCGGCCGGTGGCGCTCACGAGCGGGTCCCCTCGGCGCGCTCCTCGTGCCAGGCCAGCGTCCGGTCGAGACCTCGGCGCAGACCGACGTGGGGCGTCCAGCCGAGGCTGCGCAGGCGGGCGTCGTCGAGGCCCTGACCCTTCACCGAGTTGTAGCGGCTCAGGTCGACGCCCTCCGCGAAGCGGACGCTGAGGCCCTTCTCGGGTCGCGCGTGCGTGAACGCCTCGGCGAGTTCGCGGATGCTGATGAAGCCGTCGCGGTCGGAGATGTTGTACGCGGTGTCCTCACCGAGGAGGATCGCCGCAAACATGCCGGAGACGGCATCCGCCAGGTAGGTGTACGTGCGCCGGGCGCTTCCGTCGCTGTTGAGGGTGATGTCGCGTCCGGCCAGGACGTCGGACGCGAAATCCGCCTGCACACGGCCGTCGTCGAGCGCCATGACGGGTCCGTAGATGTGGCCGAAGCGGCCGATCGTGATCGGGACACCGTGCTGTGCGTGGTAGCTCACCGCGATCGTCTCGGCCGCACGCTTGCCTTCGATGTAGGACGCCCGGGGCGTCAGGATGTCGACCGCGCCGTAATCGGACTCGCCGACGAGGGATCCGTCGTCGGCGCGCTGGCCGTAGACCTCCGCCGAGGACATCAGCACGAAGCGCGCTCCCCCCGAGGCGACGCAGAGGTCGAGCAGTCCGAAAGCGCCGTTGACGTTCGCGCGGATGGAGTCGACGGGATTCGCTGCGTGCAACGCGGGGCGTGCGGGAGAGGCGCCGTGGATCACCAGGTCCACCGTGCGGTCGAGCTCGATCCTTTCGCGGACGTCCCCCTTCACCAGGACGACGTCGTCCCGGTCGGTCACCGAGCCGAGAAGAGCCCGTGCCTTGTCGAGGTCGCGCACGAGCGCAATCACGGTGATGCCCGCGTCCCGAACGTCGTTGAGACCCAGCAGCGTGTAGAGGGCGTAGGAGGGGATCATCCCTGCGGCGCCCGTCACGAGCACCGTGGCACCCTGGAGCCGCTCCCACGGGAGCGGCTGCCCGACGATCTCGGCGATGTCGCCGTCGATGACGGCGCTCCCGGTCACGCGGACGACGGGTGCCGTCGCGGTCGTTCCATCGCCACGGGGTGTGTGTTCAGGCATTTTGCCGATTCTACGGCACCGGTTCGCGATCGCCCTGAGCGCCGGGCCGTCTCAACGGAGCCCGAGTTTGCGCAGCACCTTGCCGACCTTGCGGCGGAGGGTCGGCGCCGCGGGCTTCGCCGTGGGACGCGCGCTCTGCGCCGTACGCGCCGTGCGCGCCATGTCGACACCGCCGGGCCGCCGCCGGAAGGACCACGATGTGGCGCCTCCGGGAGCACGGTCTCCGATGCGGAGCTCACGAACGTCGGGGTGCGGTCCGGGGATGCGGAGGAGAGCGTGCCCGTCCTTCACCGTCAGCGTCGCCGCCGTCGCTCGCGGTCCGGCGGCGCCGGCCTTCCACTCGCCCACGGATGCGTCGACGGACCCCGAGCCGTCGTGTCGGCCATCGAGGCTGATCACGAGATCGCCACCCTCCAGAGAAGCAGCCGTCGGGCTGAGCCGCCGAACGGCTTCCTGTTGGCCGTCCGGGATGAGAGTGGCGGCTCCGCCGTCGTTCGGGTAGACGAGGTGAAGGTGGCCGTCGGCGACCGAGACGGACGCGGGGATCGCGGACTTGACGGCGCGTGCAGTCGTCGCGCTGCCGAACCTCGTATGCAGGCGGATGTCCCAGTGGGATCCGCTATCGAGAGGACGACCGAACGCGGCGCGGCGCGGATCGATCGAGAACCTCATCCGGCCGGCAATCCCGACCGTGCCGTCGGGGCGATCCTCGACGCTCACCTCCGAGGTCGTCTCAAGGGCCCAGGCCACCCGCGACTGTCGCGAGTGACCGAATGCCGTGAGCTCGATCGCGTCGATCTCCCGGGTCACGTCGATCGCGTCGCTGGAGACCGCATCGAGGACCTCCTGGGGAAGATCCTTGACGATCCGGCTGCCCATGCGCCGCAGAGCGGGGCGACGGCCCGAGGAATCGGCCCACTCGACGACCCCCTCGACGTGGAGGACGCCATCGCGCCACTGCACCGCGTCGGCACTCCCCCATCCGGGCACAGCGGCATCCAGCGCGCACACCGTCTCGATTAGATCCTGACGACCCGCATGGAGCAGCTCAGCGCGCAACCGACGCGATACGGTGAGCCGACTGTCCAGACGCCGGTAGCCGTAATCGGCCTGCAGGGCAGCCGCGTGCTCGAAGATGAACTTCTTGTTGCGCTCGGATCGCTCGGTGAACTTGAGGTCGAAAGCGCCGACCACGCGCGAGTTGTACTGATGCAACTCGAGCTGTTCGCGCTGCATCCGGTTCTCTTCGCCGGGCAGCGTCTCGACGGTGGCGGAGCAGACGCGACGCAGCCACTCCCAGTAGTCGTCGTTGGACTTCAGGAACGTGGTGGACCCGCTGCCCTCGGTCGTCACCCAGTGGTAGTACGGGACGCTGGCGAGCGAGGACACCACCTTCGCGTCCCGGGCGACCTGGAGGTTGAAGAAGATGTCCTCCCACAGCACCCGCCTCCCCTCGGGGAAACGGATTCCGTGCTGGTCGAGGAACGCCTTCCGGTAGAGCTTGTGGGGATTCATCGGGAGGAGCGGGTGCACGTCCTCGCGCCCCTTCGCCTGGGGGCGATCCACGTCGTAACTTCCGAGCGCCCACCCGGGATCGGTGGTTCGCGACTCCTTGCCGCTGACGACGTCTGCGCGATGGGCTGCGGCGAACTCGTACGCCGCTCGGAGCGCATCCGGGTAGAGCTCGTCGTCGTGGTCCATGAAAGCGACGTACTCGCCCCGAGCGAGGTCGATGCCCACATTCCGGGGCTTCGACGGCCATCCGGAATTTTCGATCGCCTCGACCCGCACGTTGCGGTGCGTGGACTGGAGTCCGCGGAGCCGTTGCAGGGTGTCGTCCGGCGAGCCGTCGTCGACGAAGATCACTTCGAACTCCGACGTCGGCAGGGTCTGCCGATCGAGCGACCCGACGAGCCGGGTCAGTCCCTCGGGAGGTGTCTGGTAGGTGGGCACGACGACCGAGACCTTGATCACCAGGCCATGTTACGGGCGCGGTCCCACGGCTCGCAGGATTTCGGCGTCGGGCGCACGACACCGCTTGTGGAACGATGGGAGCCATGAAGGGCATCATTCTCGCGGGGGGTTCGGGGACGCGGTTGCACCCGATCACGCTCGGTGTGTCGAAGCAGTTGATCCCGGTGTACGACAAGCCGATGATCTACTACCCGTTGTCGACGTTGATGCTCGCCGGCATCCGCGACATCCTCATCATCACGACCCCGCATGATGCGGAGCACTTCCAGCGGTTGCTGGGTGATGGGTCGCAGTTCGGGGTGTCGTTGTCGTTCGCGCAGCAGCCGTCGCCCGATGGTCTCGCGCAGGCGTTCACGATCGGGGCGGACCACATCGGCGACGACAAGGTCGCCCTGGTCCTGGGTGACAACCTGCTGTACGGGCCGGGTCTGGGGTCGCAGCTGGCACGGTTCCGGGATGTCGACGGCGGCGCGGTGTTCGCGTACTACGTCGGGGAGCCCGAGGCATACGGCGTCGTGGAGTTCGACGCCGACGGCCGCGCGATCTCCCTCGAGGAGAAGCCTGCGCAGCCCAAGAGCAACTACGCGGTGCCGGGTCTGTACTTCTACGACAACGACGTCGTCCAGATCGCCCGCGACCTGAAACCCTCCCCGCGCGGGGAGTACGAGATCACGGACGTGAACAAGGCGTACCTGTCGGCCGGCTCCCTGCAGGTGCAGGTGCTGCCGCGCGGGACGGCGTGGCTGGACACGGGCACGTTCGATCAGATGCTGGATGCCGGTGAGTACGTCCGCACCATCGAACGCCGCACCGGGTTGAAGATCGGGGTGCCCGAGGAGGTCGCGTGGCGGCAGGGGTTCCTCACCGACGATCAGCTCCGTGAACGGGCCGAGAAGCTCGTCAAATCCGGGTACGGCACGTACCTTCTCGACATCCTGAACAGGGGCGTGTGACCATGGCACACCTTCTCGTGACCGGCGGCGCCGGTTTCATCGGATCGAACTTCGTCCACCACGTGATCGGGCACACCGACCACACCGTGACGGTGCTCGACAAGCTCACCTACGCCGGCAATGAGGCATCCCTCGCCGGTCTCCCCGAGGACCGGGTCGACCTGGTCGTCGGGGACATCGCCGATGCGGAACTGGTCGACACCCTGTTCCAGAAGGCGGATGCCGTCGTCCACTACGCGGCGGAGTCCCACAACGACAACTCGCTGCACGACCCGCGTCCGTTCCTGGACACGAACATCATCGGCACGTACACGCTGCTCGAGGCGGCACGCCGCCACGACACCCGGCTGCACCACATCTCCACCGACGAGGTGTACGGCGACCTGGAACTCGACGACCCCGCCCGGTTCACCGAGCACACCCCCTACAACCCATCCTCGCCGTACTCGTCGACCAAGGCCGGCAGCGACCTGCTCGTGCGCGCCTGGGTCCGCTCGTTCGGGGTGCGCGCCACGATCAGCAACTGCTCCAACAACTACGGCCCCTACCAGCACGTGGAGAAGTTCATCCCCCGCCAGATCACCAACGTGATCCGCGGCATCCGTCCCAAGCTGTACGGCAAGGGCGAGAACGTCCGCGACTGGATCCACGCCGACGACCACTCCTCGGCCGTCCTCACCATCCTCGACAAGGGCGAGATCGGCGAGACCTACCTCATCGGCGCCGACGGGGAGAAGGACAACAAGACCGTCGTCGAACTCATCCTCGAGCTCATGGGCCAGTCCCCCGACGCCTACGACCACGTCACTGATCGCGCCGGGCACGACCTGCGCTACGCGATCGACTCCACCAAACTCCGCACCGAACTCGGCTGGACCCCGAGCTACCAGGACTTCGAAGCCGGCCTCGCCGCCACCATCGACTGGTACCGCCGCAACGAAGCCTGGTGGGCCCCCGCCAAGGACGGCGTCGAAGCCTTCTACGCCTCGAAGGGCCAGTGAGAGTGACGGACTTCGGCAAAGCGCTGTCGGCCACCGAGACCGGCATCCCCGGACTCGTCATCTGGGACCTCCCCGTCCACGGGGACAGCCGCGGCTGGTTCAAGGAGAACTGGCAGCGCGAGAAGATGACCGCGGCGGGGCTCGCGGACTTCGGTCCCGTGCAGAACAACATCTCGTTCAACGACGCGGTCGGGACGACGCGCGGCATCCACGCGGAACCCTGGGACAAGTGGGTCTCGGTCGCGACGGGCCGGATCTTCGGTGCGTGGGTGGACCTGCGCGAAGGCCCGACGTACGGCACGGTCTTCACGGCCGAGCTCGATCCGTCGCGCGCGATCTTCGTGCCGCGCGGTGTCGGAAACTCCTATCAGACGCTCGAGCCCGACACCGCCTACACGTACCTCGTCAACGACCACTGGTCCCCCGACGCGTCGTACTCCTTCCTGAACCTGGCCGATGAGACGGCGGCGATCGACTGGCCGATCCCGCTGGCCGACGTCGAGATCTCGGCGAAGGACCTGGCCCACCCGCGATTGGCCGACGTCGTGCCGATCCCGCCGAAGAAGACCCTGGTGGTGGGGGCGAACGGACAGCTCGGACGCGCCCTGCGCGCCGCCTACGGCGAAGACGAGAGCGTCGAGTTCGCCGGCCGGCAGGAGCTCGACCTCACCGGCAATCTGCACGCCGCTCGCCGGTGGCGCGACTACGGCACGATCGTGAACGCCGCGGCCTACACGGCCGTCGATGCCGCCGAGACCGACCGCGCCGGCGCGTGGGCGGGGAACGTCGCCTCGGTCGCCCAGCTGGCGCGGATCGCGACGGAGAACGGCATCACCCTGGTCCACGTCTCGAGCGACTACGTCTTCGACGGCACGGCCACGACGCCGTACACCGAGGGCGAGCCTGTCGCTCCCCTCGGTGTCTACGGGCAGACGAAGGCCGCCGCCGACGCGATCGTCGCGACCGTCCCGCGCCACTACATCGTCCGCACGTCCTGGGTGATCGGCGAGGGCAAGAACTTCGTCGGCACGATGGCCTCCCTGGCCGAGCGCGGCATCGCGCCCTCGGTCGTCGACGACCAGATCGGTCGGCTCACGTTCACGGACGACATCGCCGGCGGCATCCGTCACCTGCTCACCAGCGCAGCGCCCTACGGGACCTACAACCTCACCGGCGGGGGCGCTCCGGCGTCATGGGCGGACATCGCCGCCGAGGTCTACGAGCTCACCGGCCACGACCGCACGGCGGTCTCGGGAGTCAGCACCGAGCAGTACTTCGCGAACGCGACCGGCCCCGTCGCGCCGCGCCCGCGATGGTCGGTGCTCGACCTCGGCAAGATCGAGGCGACGGGGTACTCCCCGCGCGACTGGCGGGAGTCGCTGCGCGACCACCTCGGCTGAGCGCGCGCGGCGAGCGGAGCGCTCAGCCCTTCTCGAGCACCTCGAGGGCATCGTCGATCGGTCCGTCGAAGACGACCTTGCCCTTGCGGATGACGACGCCCCGCGAGCACAGGCTCTTCACGATGTTCTTGCTGTGGCTGACGATCATCATCGTCACACCCTTGTCGGCGAGCTCGCGCAGCTTCGCGTCGCACTTCGCGCGGAAGGGTGCGTCACCCACCGAGAGGACCTCGTCGACGAGCAGCACGTCGAGTTCGACGTGGATCGCGACGCTGAACGCGAGACGCATGAACATGCCCGAGGAGTAGTGCTTGACCTCCTGGTCGATGAAGTCGCCGATGCCGCTGAACTCGACGATCTCGTCGTAGCGGGCCTTCGTCTCCTTCTCGGTCATCCCGAGGATGGCCGCGTTGAGGAAGACGTTCTCGCGGCCGGTGAGGTCGGGGTGGAAGCCGGCACCGACCTCGATGAGACCGGCGACACGGCCGCGCGTGAAGACACGGCCTTCGTCGGGCTCGAGGACGCCGGAGACGAGCTTGAGCGTCGTCGACTTGCCCGAACCGTTCAGACCCATGATGGCGACGGACTCGCCCTCGGCGATCTGGAACGAGATGTCATCGAGCGCCTGGAACTGGCGCGAGCGCGTGGACTGCCGCTTGATGACGCTGATGAAGGCGTCCTTCAGGGAGCGGGCGGAGCGCTTGTTGAACCACTTCGAGACGTGCTCGACGATGATGCGGGGCTGGGCTTCGGTGGCGGTAGGGGACATCACAGATCCTGGGCGAAGGTGCGCTCGGCGCGGCGGAAGACGAGCTGGCCGAGGACCAGGGTGACGAGGATGACGCCGACGGATGCCGCGACGTGCCACCCGAACTCCGGCGGCCAGCCGAGGTTGGCGGGCGCGGGCGAGGCCTCGTTCACCACGGGCAGCGCGCCCCAGAACGCGTGGTGGAACATCTCGACGGCCACCGCGAGGGGGTTCGAGATCCAGACGTGGAACAGCCAGCGGAAACCTTCGGTGCGCTCGTAGACCATCGCCCAGGTGTAGAGGACGGGGACCGACCACGTCGCGATCGTCCGGATGATGTCGACCGTGTTGCTCGCGTCGCGGAAGCGCACGTTCAGGGCGGCGAAGAAGAGGCCCAGGCCCGTCACGAAGAGGAGGACCAGCAGCATCCCGAGGAGGACCAACCCGACCGAGGCGAAGCTCGGCAACCACCCGAACAGCAGGCTCACGATGATGAGGACGGCGAGCTGCGGGAGGAAGTGGGTGAAGGCACCGATGATGGCGGCGAGGGGGAACAGCTCGCGCGGCAGGTAGATCTTGCGCACGAGCGCACCGTTCTTGACGATCGACTGCGTCGCTGCACCGAGGGTTTCGTTGAACAGGTTGACGAGGACCAGACCGCTGAACAGGTACAGCGGGAAGGCCGGGACGTTCCGGTGGAGCCCGAGGATCTCTCCGACGACGAGGAAGTAGACGAGGAACTGGATGGTCGGACGGACGTAGGACCAGAACCAGCCGAGCACGGAGTTGCGGTATCGCAGGGCGGTGCTCTTGCCGATCAGCAGCCGGAGCAGGTAGCGGTACTCGAAGACGTCGAGGATGCCGCGTCCACGTCCTGGCGTGTCGAAGGCGCTGTAATCGATCTGTGTCACGGGTTTCCTTGCGAAGGCGGGTGCCGTTCAGGCCGTCGATCATCCTATCCGACGGTTTCTGAGCGGCCCCCGGCTCCGGCGATGGTCCTCAGCGCAGGTAGTCTCCGTGGACCCAGCCGGTCCGCGACCCGTAGGTGACCTTGCGCCACGCGCCCGAGGATCCCGTCACCACCACCTTCTTGCCCTTGGGGATGACGCTGATGATCTTGCCGGAGGTCGATGCGGTCTGCCGGAAGTTGAGGGCGGCGGTCGTCGTCTTCACGGGTCTGGACGGCGCAGCCGACACCTTCTTCAGCTCGGAGTCCCGCATCCACCCCTTCGTCGACCCCGCCGTCACCGCACGCCAGATTCCCCACACATCGTGCACGGTCACCTTCGTACCCGCCGGCAACGTCTTCACGACCTTGCCCGTCGCCGAAGCCGTCAACCGCAACGGCGTCGACGCGATCACCTGCCGGTCCTGACCCGACACACCGCCCGGGTTCTTCGTCGACAGCTTCGACGAGAACACCCACCCCGTCACACCGTCAGCCGTGACCTGCGTCCGATCACCCGACACCGACACCACCGACACCGTCGTGCCCTTGCGCAGCGTCCCCAGAATCGCCGGAGACGACACCGACGGCGTCATGTTCGTCGTCGTCGCCAGATACATCGTCTTCACCGACGGCGCAGCCGACACTTTCTTCAACTCGGAGTCCCGCATCCACCCCTTCGTCGACCCCGCCGTCACCGCGCGCCAGATCCCGAAGGTGTCGTGCACGGTGACCTTCGTACCGGCCTTCAGGGTCGAGAGGACCTTGCCCGAGGCGGATGCCGTCGCCCGCAGCGGCGTGGCCTTGACGACCTGCCGGTCCTGACCGCCGATGGCACCGGGGTTCTTCGTCGACAGCTTCGACGAGAACACCCACCCCGTCATCCCGTCGACCGTGATCTGCGTCCGGTCCCCCGAGACCGAGAGCGCCTTCACCGTCGTGCCCTTGCGGAGCGTCGCCTGAATCGTCGCCGACGACACCGACGGCGTCATGTTCGTCGTCGTCGCCAGATACATCGTCTTCGCCGTCGAGACCGCCTGCAGCTCGGAGTCCCGCATCCACCCCTTCGTCGACCCCGCCGTCACCGCCCGCCAGGCCCCGTAGCCGTCGTAGACGGTGACCTTCGTGCCGGCCTTCAGCGTCGAGAGGACCTTGCCCGAAGCGGATGCCGTCGCCCGCAGGGGCGTGGCGGCGATGCTCTGACGATCCTGCCCCGCCACTCCGCCGGGGTTGGTCGCGACGAGCTTCGCCGTGGTGACCCAGCCGGTCGTCCCGTCGACGACGATCTGCGTGCGGGTGCCGGACACCGACGAGGCGACGACCGCCGTGCCCTTGCGCAGCGTCGCCTGGATGGTTTTCGAGGTCGCCGACGGCGCCACGTTGTCGGGCGTCGAGAGGTACATCGTTTTCGTCACGGCCTGCAGCTCGGAGTCCCGCATCCACCCCTTCGTCGATCCGGCCGTGACGGCGCGCCAGGCACCGAAGGTGTCGTGCACGGTGACTTTCGTACCGGCCTTCAGGGTCGAGAGGACCTTGCCCGAAGCGGATGCCGTCGCCCGCAGCGGCGTGGCCTTGACGACCTGCCGGTCCTGACCGCCGACGGCACCGGGGTTCTTCGTCGACAGCTTCGACGAGAACACCCACCCCGTCATGCCGCCCACGGTGATCTGGGTCCGGTCACCGGACACCGCCAGGGTCGTGACCGTCGAGCCCTTGCGCAGCGTCGCCTGGATCGTCGCCGACGACACTGACGGCGTCATGTTCGTCGTCGTCGCGAGGTACATCGTCTTGGCCGGCGGCTTCTCCTCGACCGTCATGTAGTCGCTGTGCGACCAGTACGTCGAACCCGCCACCTGGATGCGCCACCACGCGCCGTAGATCCCGGTGCGCTCGTACTTCTGCCCGGCCGTGATCCAGCGGAAGCCGGTCGCGCAGTCGAGCGAGGGAGCCTTGCGGGCTCGCAGGTTCTCCGAGACGACGGTGATCGTCCCACCGGCCTTCGTGACGCTCGACTCCGCGGGCACGGCGCACGGGTTGCCGGCCGGCGTGCCGCTCGCGATCGAGAGCGCCGACTTCGCGATCCACATCGACGTCGAGCCGACGGTCGCCCGCGCCCACGACCCGTACGTGCCGGTCACCGTCACCTTCGCGGACTTCGCCACGCTGCTCGAGCCCGCCGCACACAGCGTGCTGGGAGCCTTGCGCGCCGTCGTGGCGGCCGTGACGGTCGCCACGGAAGACGCCGGGACGATGTCAGCGGCCTTCGGCGCCGTGCACACGTCCACCCGGGCAGCCGCCCCGGACCCCCAGCGGTTCACCTCCGGGGCGAACCACTGCACGTAATAGTTGTAGAAGTTGCGGTTGCCGTAGCTCGAGCACCCGTCGCCGGTGGCGTAACCGGCCGCCAGCGCCGCCATGTTCGGACGGTACGGCGTGTAGATGTACAGGTTGGCGGTCGCCTGGTTCTTGATGAGGACCTTCGACGTCCCGCAGGCGCTGTTGGGGTGCCACTTGACCGTGGCCACCTGGCCCTTGCGGTACCCGTACTTCGTGGGGTTGTTCGCGTACACCTGCTGCTGCCGCGCGCCGAGATAGACCTGGTTGAAGAACCCCGCGGATGCCGCGCTGCACGGCGCCGTGTCGGGGCAGTTCATGCCCATCGCCGCCCGATAGCTCCACTCGCTCGGCTTCGTGGAGGTGACCAGGCCCTGTTCCTTCTGGAGCATGACGAGGATGACCTTGGGGTTGAGGCCGCAGGCCTTCCCGACGGTCACGATGATCTCGGCGGCGCGCACCTTGGTCTTCTTGGGGATGGCCGCGCAATAGGCATCCTTCGCCTTCGCGGGGATGTCGGCGGTGAAGTTCCGCAGGCAGGTCGGTCCGCTCGTGGCCTTGCAGGACGGCACCCGCGCTTCGAGGAAGGTCTGCGCCTGAGCCGCAGTCATCGAGCCGCCGTTGAAGTACTCGGCGTCGCTGATGATGAACCCGCCGTCCTCGATGGTGGACGGGAGCCGGGGGTCCGCCGCGGTCGCCGTCGACGCGGGCGCGACGGCCATCAGGACACTCAACGACAGCACGGTCGCCAACAGAATCGCAAGGCTCCGCAGGGGTCGACGGGGCACGGAAACTGAGAGGCGCATGTGAACAGTGTTACTGAAGTCGCGTCCTGTTACCAGTCGAGGCTGGATATCCGTTGTGCGACACGCCGACGCCCGGCGTTCGGACGACCTCAGAGTTCGGCGTGGAGCTGCCAGACGCGCTCCGCCGCGCCCGCCCAACTGAACGCCCGCCCACGATCGGCGGACAGGACGGCGAGTCGTTCGACCGCGGAGGTCGACGCCAGCGTCGCGGCGAGCTCGTCCCCCAGCGATCCGGCGTCGCCCGGCGCGAAGGTCGCCCCGTCCAGCAGGAGTTCGCGGTGCGTCGCGCTGTCGGCGGCCACGATGGGCACCCCCAGCCGGAGCGCATCCAGCGTCCGCCAGGGGAAGGCGGTGCTGTCCGACGGCGCGAGGAGGGCCACGGCGCCGGCGAGGACCGCGGCGCGATCGGGCGCCTCGAGGTGACCGCGCACGTGCACCCGTCGCTCGGGCAGGCCCGCCGCGGCGGCGAGCTCGGCGATCGCGGGTTCCTGACCGTCGGGCGCGTCGATCACGACGACGGCCGTGTCCCGTCCGGAGGTCGCGACGGCCTCGAAACCGGTGCGCAGGCGGTCGGATGCCGCCGACGACCCCGACAGCAAGACGTACCCTTCGGGTAGGCCGAGGTCGCGCCGACGCCCGATCTCGTCACTGGGGACGCGGAGGGCGCTCTCGGGAGCCCCGGCGATCACCCGGATCCGGTCCCCGAGGGGCGCCAGCTCGGCGACCCGGTGGGCGAGCTCGTGCGTCGGCACCACGACGGCGTCGGCGTGCCGGACGGCCCGGCGCAGCATGGCGCGGGCCCAGGCGGCATCCGTCCGCGGCACCTCGTCGGGGTGATCCCACGGACGGACGTCCCACAGGGTCACGACCGTCTGGTCATGGTCGTGGACGCGGTCGTGGCGCACGAGCGGCGCCGCGAGCGTCGCCGAGTGGATGAGGCCGTCGCCGGCGCCCGCGCGGAGTCCGCGCCGCCACAGGGCCGCGGCGGCGGCGGAGCCGACCGGGAGGCGATCGGCGGCCGCCACACCCTGCGCGGCCAAGGTGTCGTCCCCCGCGTCGCCGGGGACGATCGCGCGCACCTCGCACCCGCTGGGCGCCGTCGCCACGAGCGCGGCGGCCAGCTCCCGGGAGGCGGTCGCGAGGTCGGGCCCGGTGCCGGGAGCGGACGGGTCGAACACGACCCGCAGTGTGGTCGTCATCGGAACTCCCCCTGTGCGCTCACGGCGCGGTCGTCGGTGTCGGCGTCGGCGGATGCAGGAGCGCCTGGACCTCGCCGCGGATCTTCGCCCAGTCCTCGGCCGTGGGGTCCTCCGGATCGATGCCGACCCCCTTCGGCGTCAGCTCGAGGTCCTGGACCTCCTGGTCCTTCGCCTTCACGCCGAGATCGACGAGGAAGGGGAGCAGGGAGTCCGGGATGTCGGTCTGCACGAGGTTCTTGCCCGCCGCGACGACCTCGCTGAAGCGGGTCGCGACCGTCGACGGGGTCGCCTGGGCGAGGATCGCGGTCTGGAGCTCCCGCTGGCGCCGCATCCGGTCCCAGTCGCTGGTCGTGTACCGCGATCGCGCGTACCACTGCGCGGTCTCGCCGTCCATGACCTGGGTGCCCTTCTCGATCCATCCGGTCGCCCATTCCTCGGCGGACTGACCCTCGAAGCGCGGGCCGGGGCCTTCGGGGAGGCGTTCCTTGACCGTGATCTTCACGCCGCCGAGCGCGTCGACGAGGTCGGCGAACCCGTGCATGTCGATGAAGACGTGGTACGGGATCTCGATGCCGAGGATCCCCTCCGCGGCGTCCTTCGTCGCTTCGACGGCCGGTGTCGAATTCTGCGCGGCGGCATCGGGGTAGAGGCTCGCCCCGCGATCCTCGCGGCACACCTCGACGGCGTTCATGAGCTGGTTGATGCCCGACGACCACCCGCACGTCGACGAGGTGTGGCCCTCGAACCCGTCGGGGTACAGGTCGCGCATCGGTCCGTCCGAGAAGGGGACGTGGCGGAGGTCGCGCGGGATGCCGAAGATCGTCACCGCGCCGGAGTCCGCGTTCACCGACACCACCGAGATGCTGTCGAAGCGCATGGAGTCGCGTCCCTGCCCGCTGTCGGCACCGAGCAGGAGGAAGTTGTAGTAGCCGTCCGACGGGGGCACGCTCGGGCCGGAGGCGAAGATCGACAGCCCGGAGCGCAGCGGCGCGACGACCGACTGGGCCGTGTACGCGGCCGCCGAGGCGGGGACGAGCGCGAGGACCAGCGCGACGATCGACACGGCGGCGCGGGTGCGTCCGGGCACACGCCGCAGGCGGGCGAGCCGGAGCGTGTCGATCGTCAGCACGACCCACAGCGCGGCGTACGCCCAGAGCAGCACCTGCGCGAGGGTCAGCGTCCACCACGATGCGACGAGGGTCGTCAGCATCGAGCGCCACATCAGCGCCAGGAGCACCGTCGTGAAGAGGAACACCCACATGACGATCGTCGAGATGAGACCGACGCGGCCCAGGCGTCGACCACCCGCGAGGATCTGCGCGGACCCGGGAAGGAGGAAGTTGGATGCCACGAGCCACCACGCACGCCGCGACATCACACCGGGGGCCGAAGCGTCCGGGTTCCGGAGCGGACGCTCCTCGACGAGCGCGCGGGCCGATGAGGACGACGCCCGCGGCGGGCTCAGGACGCTCATCGGCGTACCCCGACCGGGTGGCCGGTCACAGGGAGTCCTTCAGGCGGCGGTTCTTCTCCTCGACCTGCACTTCGAGGTCGGCGGCGTAGGCGGCGACGCGGTCGGCGACCTCGGGATCGGCCGAGCCGAGCAGGCGCGCGGCGAGCAGGCCCGCGTTCTTCGCCCCGTTGATCGACACCGTCGCGACGGGGATGCCGGCGGGCATCTGCACGATGCTCAGCAGGGAGTCGAGGCCGTCAAGGGTGGACAGCTGCACCGGGACGCCGATGACCGGGAGCGTCGTGACCGAGGCGAGCATGCCCGGCAGGTGCGCCGCGCCGCCGGCACCGGCGATGATCGCGCGCAGGCCGCGCCCACGCGCCTCGCGGCCGTAGCGCAGCAGCTTGTCGGGCGTGCGGTGGGCGGACACCACCTCGACCTCGTGAGGGATGCCGAAGTCGGTCAGCGCCTGCGACGCGTCGGACATCACACGCCAGTCCGAATCGGATCCCATCACGACGCCGATGAGCGGAGCGGTCGATGAGTGCAGGGGGCTGTTCACCCGATCAAGGCTAGGCGCGCGAGCCTGAAGAACGCCGGAACGGCACGGGTCAATCGAGGAAGAACGACGCCGCCGCGCGGGCTTCGTAGACGACCGTGTCGAGGTCGTCCCCGGCCACGTTGACGTGCCCGACCTTGCGCCCGGGGCGCGGGTCCTTCCCGTACGTGTGGACCTTCGCCGAGGGGTGCGCGGCGAGCGCGTCAGGGAGCCGCTCACCGAGGGTCCCCTCAGCCGGGCCGCCGAGGATGTTGACCATCACGGCGTGCGGTGCGCGCATCGCGGTGTCGCCCAGCGGCAGGTCGAGGACGGCTCGCAGGTGCTGCTCGAACTGGCTCGTGATCGAGCCGTCCTGGGTCCAGTGCCCGCTGTTGTGCGGACGCATGGCGAGCTCGTTCACGAGCAGCCGCTCATCGCCGGTCTGGAACAGTTCGACGGCGAGCATGCCCGTCACCCCGAGGCCCGTGGCGATCGCCTCGCCGATCTCGGCGGCGACGTCCGCGAGGCGGCCGGCGGAGTGCGGTGCCGGCGCGATCGCCTCGGCGCACACGCCGCCCTGCTGCACCGTCTCGACGACCGGGTAGACCAGGAGTTCGCCCGAGGGACGGCGGGCGACCTGCTGGGCGAGCTCGCGGGTGAAGGGGACGAGTTCCTCGGCGAGCAGTGCCGCTCCGTCCGCCAGGCCGTCAAGCCAGTCGGTGGCCTCGGCGGAGGAGGAGACGACGCGCACACCCTTGCCGTCGTATCCGCCGCGCGGCGTCTTCACGACGGCGCGGCCGCCGTGGTCGGCGATGAAGGCGTCGAGGGCCGCGGCATCCGTCACGGCAGCCCAGTCGGGCTGCGGCAGACCGAGCTCGGCGAGCTTCGTGCGCATGTCGATCTTGTCCTGCGCGTAGGCGAGGGCGTCGGGACCGGGGTGGACGGCGACACCGGCGTCCACGAGGCCGCGCAGCACGTCCTGCGGGACGTGCTCGTGGTCGAAGGTGAGGACGTCGACGTCCTTCGCGAACGCGAGGACGGTGTCGAGGTCGCGGTAGTCGCCGACCGCGGTCGCCGCGAGACCGGCGGACATCCCGGGTTCCTCTGCGAGGACCCGGACGCCGAGTCCCAGTTCCACAGCGGGCGCGATCATCATCCGCGCGAGCTGACCGCCTCCGACGATTCCGACCTGCAGTGCCATGCGTCTCCTCCCGACCCCGACATTCTCGCGCATCCGGGCGGGCGCCCGCAGACGCTCAGTCGTCCGTCGCGATGACCGGGACGCTGTGCGAGTCGCGGTGGGCGAGGATCTGGCTGACTTCGACCTGGTCCGACAGCGTCTCGTGCACGAGACGGACCGAGGGGACATCGACGAGCCGCACCGGTTCGTCGACCCCGTTGGCGAGGATCAGGGTGCCGCTCCCCCACAGCCGCTGCACCGGACCCCGCCGTTCGGAGATGGTGTAGCCGCGGGCGTGCGAGATGTCGACGCGGCGACGCTGGACGAGACCCGTCCGCTCGATGACGCGCCGCGTGGTCACGGTGTAGGTGTGCGACAACCACCGTAGATAGGGCACGGCTGCGAGCAGCAGCACCACGAGCCCGGCGGCGGCCCACAGCATCCAGTCCCCCCACGGCGACGGGAGGTTGCCGCTGACGTAGCCCGTCGTCCCCGCCACGGCGATGAGCACGATCGCAGGCCACAGCAGTCGGCGTCCGTGCCGACGGAAGCGCGCGATCACGAGCTCGGGTGCGGCGGCACCCGGAGCGGGCGTCCGCGGACGACCCGGATACGCGGTCGGCTGGCTCACGGGACCATCATGGCGCGACGACGGATGCCGGGTGCGCCGACGCGCCCACCGTCACCGGACGTGCACGACGTCGCCGGCGGACACGACGTGCGCGACGCCCGCGGCCTCGACCACCAGCCGCCCCTCATCGTCGATGCCGGTCGCCCTGCCGATGAGGGAGGAACCGTCGGGAAGGGAGACGGAGACGTCGCTGCCGACAGTCGCGCACGCGTCGCGGACCGCCTTCGTCGCAAGGCCCGCGGCGGTGCCGCCCGCGGCGAGGTCGGCGATCCCGTCGCGGAGTCTCGTGAGGTAGTCCGCGAGCAGCTGATCCTCGTCGGCGGTGCGGCCGAGTGCCGCGAACGAGGTGGCGGTCGGCACCGGCAGTTCCGCGGCGGTCATCCGGGTGTTGACGCCCGCTCCCACCACGACGGCGTGCGGATCGCCGGGCATGACCTCGGCGAGGATGCCGCAGATCTTGAGGCCCCCGACGAGGACGTCGTTCGGCCACTTGAGTCCGACCTCGCGGTCCTCCAGCTGCGCCCGGACGGCCGCGGTCATCGCCGCGCCCGCGATGAGGGGGATCCACCCCCGCTGCGCGACGGGGACCGCCTCGACCCGCAGCAGGACCGACACCGCGAGCGCGGAATCCGGCGGCGTGACCCACGTGCGGTCGAGGCGACCGCGGCCGGCCGTCTGGTCGCGGGTCACCACGGCGGAGAGGTGCGGATGACCGTCGGGGTCGTCGAAGGCGTCCTTCAGGAGCTTCTTGTTGGTCGAGTCGACGCTCGGGGCGACGTGGAGGCGGGGGCTGACCGCGGCGGCGCGGGGATAACCGTTCTCGGGGATCGACATGCCGCCCACCCTAGACGCGGCCGCGTCGAGCGCCGGGCGGCTTGACAGCCGACATCCTGAGGGATGCCACAGCGGATCCGCGCGGCGATTGTCGCCGGTATCCAACGCCGCCGGGACCGCGCTCGCTAGGGTGGAACGCGTGACCGATCAGCCCGACCTCTTCACGACCGCCGGCAAGATCGCCGACCTCCGTGCCCGCTACGAAGAAGCCGTCGTCTCCGCCGAGGAGACCGCCCGCGCCAAGCAGGGCGCGAAGGGGAAGCTCACCGCCCGCCAGCGGATCGAACTGCTCGTCGACCCGGGCTCCTTCGTCGAACTCGACGAGTACGTCCGGCACCGGACGACCGCCTTCGGCATGGACCGCTCCCGCCCGTACGGCGATTCGGTCGTCACGGGGACCGGCACGATCCACGGCCGCACGGTCGCGGTGTACTCGCAGGACTTCACGACCTTCGGCGGATCGCTCGGCGAGGTGGCCGGCGAGAAGATCATCAAGGTCATGGAGTTGGCGCTGCGCAGCGGCATCCCGGTCATCGGCATCCTCGACTCCGGCGGCGCGCGCATCCAGGAGGGTGTGGTCGCGCTCGGCAAGTACGGCGAGATCTTCCGCCTGAACACCGCGGCATCGGGCGTCATCCCGCAGATCTCGCTGATCATGGGACCCGCCGCCGGCGGCGCTGTCTACTCCCCCGCCCTCACCGACTTCGTGATCATGGTCGACAAGACGAGCCAGATGTTCGTCACCGGCCCCGATGTCATCAAGACCGTCACCGGCGAGGACGTCGGCATGGAGGAGCTCGGCGGCGCGCACACCCACAACACCCGCTCGGGCGTCGCGCACTACCTCGCCGAGGATGAGGACGACGCGATCGACTACGCGCGCACCCTCATCAGCTTCCTGCCCGACAACAACATGTCGGATGCCCCGAGCTACGAGTCCGGCTTCGAGTTCGAGACGACCGACTCCGATCGCGTCCTCAACACGATCATCCCGGACTCCCCCAACCAGCCCTACGACATCCACGAGGTCATCTCGCACATCGTCGACGCGGGCGACTTCCTCGAGGTGCAGCCGCTGTTCGCGCCGAACATCGTCATCGGCTTCGGTCGCATCGAGGGGCGGACGGTCGGCATCATCGCGAACCAGCCGTCGCAGATGGCGGGGACGCTCAACATCGACGCGGGCGAGAAGGCGAGTCGGTTCGTCCGGTTCTGCGACGCGTTCTCGATCCCGATCCTCACCCTCGTCGACGTCCCCGGCTACCTCCCCGGCACCGACCAGGAGTGGACCGGCGTCATCCGTCGCGGCGCGAAGCTGCTCTACGCCTACGCGGAGGCGACCGTCCCGCTCGTCACCGTGATCCTCCGCAAGGCCTACGGCGGCGCGTACATCGTGATGGGCTCCAAGCAGCTCGGCGCCGACATCAACCTCGCGTGGCCGACCGCCGAGATCGCCGTCATGGGTGGTCAGGGTGCGGTCAACATCCTGTACCGCGGCGAGATCAAGCGCGCCGAGGAAGCCGGCGAGGACGTCGCCGCCGTGCGCACCCGCCTCGCCAACGAGTACACGTACAACGTCGCGTCCCCCTTCCTCGCCGCCGAACGCGGTGAGCTCGACGGGATCATCGAGCCGGCGCAGACCCGCGTCGCCGTCGCGAAGGCGCTGCGCGCCCTCCGCGGCAAGCGGGCGAGCCAGCCGGCCAAGAAGCACGGGAACATCCCGCTGTGAGCGAGTCGGACGACGCACGCCCGGATGCGGCGCACCTCCACGTGCGGCGCGGTTCGGCGACTCCCGAGGAGATCGCCGCGGTGATCGCCGTCGTCAGCGAGTCGCTCGCGCAGGAGGCGAGCACCGCGGTCGCGGACGAGCCGGCCGTGTCGGCCTGGCGGATCTCGGCCCGCGGCGTCGGGAACGATCTGCGTCGCGACGTGCCGTGGGGCCGGTGGGCGGGCTGACGCCCGATTTGTCCCCCAAAGTACCTACAGACACGCTTTTCGCGATCAGAGAGACTAATAGCGCTGGAACGCTTCTGCGTTCTGTCGATCCGTATCCCTCAGAGCGCGGATCGGCATGTGCGGGTCGGTTTTCGGGTAACCACTCGCATGGCGAGGGGCGGGCGGCTTCGCCGCCCCTCGCCTCTTCTTTTCGGCGCGTCCTCCCGGCGCGGTGCCGTCAGGACGCCGGGCGATCGACCACCGGTCGCGGATGGGCGATCTCGTGCCAGAGATCGACGACCTCGTCGCCGTCCGGGTCGTCGCGTCGGCGGGACCGGCCCACGACCGTGACCGCGACGCGAGGGTGCGGCGACGTGCGGATGTAGATCCGCTCCGACGAGGCGCCGCGGAGGGCGTCGGCGAGCTCGGCCCGGATGCGATCGAGCGCGGCCGGGCCGGCGGCATCCAATCCCCCCTCATCGAGGACGGTGACGGTGCTGCCGCGCAGCCGCGCCTCCTGCAGCCGCGCACGCACGGCCTCGTCGAGCAGGCGCGGCCCGCGCAGCTCGTCACGCAGGGATCCCTCCGCCAGCCGCGCCCGCTCGCGCTCGTCGGGCTCGAGGTCGCCGTCGGACTCGATCGTGCGGATGAGGATGGGGCCGGCGACGGCGAGTGCCTGCTGCACGCGGACGCGACGCTCCCGTCGACGGCCCTCCTGGCTCGCGAGCCACTCGAAGGAGCGGCGCTGGATGCCGGTGAGTTCCGCCGTGTCGACGGCCGCCCGGTCGACCAATCGCGTCAGGAGCTGCGCGGCGACGACCCAGACGGCGGCGCCGACGAGTCCGAGGGCGAGGGAATCGAAGATGCCGATCCAGAACGACGACGACACCCCGAGCAGGACCACACCGATCCACGCCACGAGCGGTCGGCGCCGGACGACGACGACCGTCAGGAGCGCCCCGATGCCGCCGAGGCTCCACGTGGCGAAGGTCGCGCGACGGAGGTCCTCGCCGACCGCCGCCCAGGTCGCGAACGGCACGACGACCGCTGTGCCGAGGACCAGCAGGCACAGCCACAGCGGCAGCGAGGCACCGCGCGGAAGGCCGTCCGCGTCCGCCGCGACCGGAGCCGTCGCCGTCGGAGCCGACCGCGGCGTGAAGCCCCAGAACACGCAGAGCCAGGTGGTGACGAGGTACAGCGACAGGGCGGCGATGAACAGCGCCGGCTGCGCCACCGGCGCGGTCCACACGAGTCCGCCGACGGCGAGGTAGGCGGTGAAGACGACCGCGACGATCGAGAGTCCCGTCTGGACGCGCACGTTCATCGCGGGTACTCCCAGCGCAGTTCGGCCACGGTGCCCCGGCGCGAGCTGCGCACGAGCGCCTGCCCGCCCACCGCCGCGGTGCGGGCGACGATCGAGCCGCTGATGCCCAGGCGGTCCTCGGGGACGGCTTGGACGTCGAAGCCCGTGCCCGCGTCGACGACCCGGACGATGACCCGACGGTCGTCGGCGCTCACGTCGACGTACAGTCCGACCGCGTCGGCGTGTTCGACGGCGTTGACGATCGCCTGATCGGCAGCGAGGACGAGGGCGCGTGCGACCCGTCCCGGAAGCCGCGGAGCCCGCGGATCGACGGTGACGCGCAGGTCGAGGTCGAGATCGTGTTCCGCGGCCGCCCGGCGCAACCCGTCGACGATGAACGCCGGGTCGACCGGCTCGTCCGGGCCCTCCTCGGCTTCCCGGTCGGCGTTCGCGAGGCGGGTGAGCGCGTCACGTGCCATGCCCACGGCGAGATCGCGCTCGCGCGGCGTCGAGGCGCGCTCGGCGGCGATGAGCGCGGCGAGCACGCTGTCGTGCATGAGGGCGGCGACCGAGATCCGCTCCTGCTCCACCGCGTCGGCGGCGGCCGCCGCCGCGTACGAACGGACCGCTTCCTCGCGGGTGCGATCGAGGCGCTCGGCGAGCAGGCGCAGCATCCACCCGATCATGATCATGACGACGGCGAGGATGATCGCGTAGACCACCTGACGCGAGACGAGGATGACGCTCGCGCCGTCGACCCCGATCTGGATCAGTCGGACGACCCCGTAGAGGACCGGGACGAGGCCGCACCACACGTACTGCAACCACAGCGGGAAGACGAGGGCGGTCGCCACCGTCGCGACGTTGAGGAGGTACCAGATCCAGGGCTCCGCCGCCGCGCCGCCCTCCCGCCCCGCGGTCGCGAGCGGCCAGACGACCAGGACGAGCGGGAACACGATCGCGAAGACGGCGGCGGGCGCCCGGTAGAAGCGTCCGGCGACGCCGGCGGCGATCATGAGCGCCAGCGGGCCGAAGGTGACGACGCTGAGCACGAGGTTCCACGTCGGCGTCTCCTGCGTGGAACCGATCGCGTGGAACAGGGACTGGAAGCCCAGGATGGCGCATCCCACCGAGACGACGAGCGCGAGGATGCGCTCGACCCTCTCGCGGGAGAAGAAGGTCGAGTCGGGCGGGATCGTCAGCGTTCCCGCCGGTGCGACCTCAGCTGCCACCGGGTTCCTCCGCGACCAGGCCGTCCTCCATCGCGCGCCGCAGCAGATCCACCTTGGTGGGGGCGGGCCGACCGACCTCCACGTACTTCACGCGGACGCGGGTGATGTTCTCCTTCGCCGTCGAGTAGGCCACCCCGAGTCGCTCGGCGACCGTCTTGAGGGGCAGACCGGCGGCGTACAGACGCAGCACGTCGCGCTCGCGCGAGGAGAGCTGCGCGTCGGCGAAGGCCCGGTCGCCGTCGACGGCGGACGCCCACTCGACGTTGTCGAGCGCATGACCGCGGGCGACCGTGTCGATCGCCGCGATGACGTCGTCGATGCGCGACGCCTTGCTCACCACGCCCGCAGCCCCCGCGACCAGCGCCTCGCGGACGGCGGCCGGGCGATCGGCCACGCTGTGGATGATGACCGGCGAGCCGTCGTGGACGAGGCGGGTCACGTTCTCGGTCACGGTGGCCCCGTCCCCGAGCATGAGGTCGAGGACGACGACGTCCGCGGGGTTCTCCTGCGTGAGCGTCCGCCAATCGAGGTAGGCGGCCACGCTGTCGCCCGAGAAGACGACGCGCAGGTGGTCCGTGCGGCTGCACGCGGCCTCGAGGCCGAGACGCACGGATTCGTGGTCGTCGATCAAGGCGACGCGGATCATGCGCTCACCCTAGCCGTCACCGCGTCAACACGGCGATCGCCTCGACGTGGTGCGAGTGCGGGAAGAGGTCGAAGGCCCGCACCGCGGGCGTCGTGTATCGGTGCGCGGCGAAGGTGCCGAGGTCGCGGGCGAGGGCGACGGGGTCGCACGCGACGTAGACGATGCGCGCCGGTGAGAGGTCGACGAGCTGTTCGACGACGTCGCGTCCGGCGCCGGCGCGGGGCGGGTCGAGGACCACGGTGCCGCGCGCGAGCCGGGCGCGCTGCGCGGGGGTGGCCGTCTGGACGAGGTTTCCGAGCCACCGGTCGACCCGGCCGGTCTCCGCGCGGGCTCCGATCCACGCGGCGAGGTTCACCCCCGCGTGCTCGGTCGCGCGGGCGTCGGACTCCACCGAGGTGATCCGGGTGGCGGGACCGCCGACATCGGCGACGGATGCGGCGAGCAGCCCGACCCCGCCGTAGAGATCGAGGTGCCATCCGTCGGGGTCGACGGCATCCGCGACGGCGTCGGCGACCGCGTCGTGCAGGGTGCCGGCGGCGAGGCGGTGGACCTGCCAGAAGCCGCCCGCATCGACGCGGAACTCCCGGTCGCCGACGGTCTCGACCACGACCTCCCGGGCCGCGGGGTCGACCGGCGCCGGGCGCCGGGAACGGCCGGGCTCGGCACGCGGGATGACGCGCACGCGTCCGTCGCCGGGCTGCACGAGGTCGAGGCGGCCGGCGGAGCCGCCGCGCCGACGGCTCGCCGCGCGTGCGATGCCCGCGGTCGCGAGTGGCAGGTCGTCGACGGGGATGACGCGGTGGCTGCGGGCCGCGAACGGGCCGATGCGTCCCTCGTCGTCGACGTGCAGGCTGACCCGGGTGCGCCATCCCGTGCCATCGGAGGATTCCTCGACGAGACGGTCGCCGCGCATCTGCGGGAGGGGCGGCTCGATCGTGACGGGAGCGGTCGACCCGGCGAAGCGGGACAGCGCGTCGCGAAGCACATCCGCCTTCAGTTCGCGCTGATGGGCGAGGGCGATGTGACCGAAGTCCGCACCGCCGGGCCGGGCGTCGGGAGGCATGCTGACATCGGCGGGCGCCCACACATGCGGACGGCGGTGGGGCGAGGCATCCAACACCTCCACCGTGTCGCCCCGCCAGAACGACGCCTTGCGCGTGTCGGTGAGTGCGACGCGCACCCGCTCGCCGGGGATCGCGTCCGAGACGAACACGACACGGTTCTCGTGCCGGGCGACGAACACACCGCCGTGCGCGACGGCGGTGATCTCGAGGTCGAGGAGGTCTCCCGGTTGCATGCTCCGATGCTGTCACACCGGGTCGCCGCGGACCGTCATCGACTCCCGCCCGCGCGGCTACCGTGGTCGGTATGCGCGTGTGCCTCGCCTCCACCTCCCCCGCCCGTCTGATGCTGCTGCGCCAGGTCGGCATCGAGCCGACCACCCGCTCACCGCAGGTCGACGAGGAGGCCGTGATCGCGGCGGTCGAGGCGGCGCAGGCCCGCACGCTGCCGTCGGAGGAACACGTGCTCCTCCTCGCCCGACGCAAGGCGGCCGACGTCGCGGCGACCGTCGCCGCGGAAGGTTTCGAGGGCCTCGTCGTCGGCGGCGACTCGATGTTCGAACTCGACGGCGAGATCCTCGGCAAGCCCTACACACCCGAGGCGGCGCGCGCCCGGTGGCAGTCCATGCGGGGCCGCACCGGCGTGCTTCACTCGGGGCACAGCGTGTTCCTCGTCCGCCCGGGCGCTGACCCCGTCGAGGCCCATGCGGTGGCCGCCGCGTCCGTGACCTTCGCGGCGGATGTGACGGATGCCGAGATCGACGCGTACGTGGCGACCGGTGAGCCCCTGCTGGTGGCGGGCGCCTTCACCGTCGACAGCCTCGGCGGCGCGTTCATCGAGCGGGTCGAAGGCGATCCGTCGACGGTGGTCGGGATGTCGTTGTCGACCCTGCGCCGACTCGTCCGCGAGCTCGGGGTCGAGTGGACGACGCTGTGGAACTCCGCGGGCGGCGGCACCGCGGCATCCGCTTAGTGGGATCCGCGACACGAAACCCCGATGATCTTGTGCGAGTGATCCAAAGGAGCGGCCTCACTCGTGGGTAGGCTCGAAGCCATGCCTGAGAGCGTGACCACCGGAATCTCGAAAGTGCTGATCGCCAACCGAGGCGAGATCGCGGTGCGCATCATCCGCGCCGCACGCGACTCGGGGAAGTCGTCGGTGGCGGTCTACGCCGACCAGGACCGCGATGCGATGCACGCGCGGCTGGCTGATGAGGCGTACGGCCTCGGCGGCTCGACGAGCGCCGACACCTACCTCTCCATCGAGAAGATCCTCTCGGTCGCGCGCCGCTCGGGCGCCGACGCCGTCCACCCGGGCTACGGCTTCCTCGCCGAGAACGCCGACTTCGCCCGCGCCGTGATCGGCGCGGGGCTCGTCTGGATCGGCCCCTCCCCCGAGGCCATCGAGGCGCTCGGAGACAAGGTCACCGCCCGCCACGTCGCCGAGAAGGTCGGCGCCCCGCTCGCCCCGGGCACGCCGGGGCCGGTCGAGGGCGCCGACGAGGTCGTCGCCTTCGCGCGCGAGTTCGGCCTTCCCATCGCGATCAAGGCCGCGTACGGCGGCGGCGGACGCGGCCTCAAGGTCGCGCGCGAGTTCGACGAGGTCGAGGAGCTCTTCGAATCGGCGACCCGCGAGGCGATCGCGGCGTTCGGTCGCGGCGAGTGCTTCGTCGAGAAGTACCTCGACAAGCCGCGCCACGTCGAGACGCAGTGCCTCGCGGATGCCGCGGGCAACGTCGTCGTGGTCTCGACCCGCGACTGCTCGCTGCAGCGCCGGCACCAGAAGCTCGTCGAAGAGGCTCCCGCGCCGTTCCTCACCGCCGAGCAGAACGAGACCTTGTACTCCGCGTCGAAGGCCATCCTCACGGAGGTCGGCTACGTCGGGGCCGGCACGTGCGAGTTCCTCATCGGCGCCGACGGGACGATCTCGTTCCTCGAAGTGAACACCCGTCTGCAGGTCGAGCACCCGGTCTCGGAGGAGGTCACCGGCATCGACCTCGTCCGTGAGCAGTTCCGCATCGCCGAGGGCGGCACGCTCGACTACGCCGACCCCGAGCCGGTCGGGCACTCGTTCGAGTTCCGCATCAACGGCGAGGACCCGGGCCGCGGCTTCCTGCCCGCCCCCGGCGACATCCACGTGTTCAAGACCTTCGGCGGACCGGGCGTGCGCCTGGACTCCGGTGTCACCGCCGGCGATAGCGTCTCGGGCGCCTTCGACTCGCTCCTGGGCAAGCTCATCGTCACGGGACGCACGCGCGATGAGGCCCTCGAGCGGTCGCGCCGCGCCCTCGACGAGTTCGAGGTGGCCGGGATGCCGACGGTGCTGCCCTTCCACCGGAAGGTCGTCCGCGACCCCGCCTTCACGGCCGAGGACGGCACGTTCGGCGTCTTCACCCGCTGGATCGAGACCGAGTTCCACAACGACATCCCCGCATGGGACGGCGAGGCGGGTCCCGCCGCCGAACCCGAGGGCCGCCACACCGTCGTCGTGGAGGTGTCGGGCAAGCGCCTCGAGGTGAGCCTGCCGGACCGACTGACCCACGCACCCGCCGCCGTCGGACGCCCCGTCGCCGTGCCCCCGTCGCGCCGCTCGCACGCCGCGAGTGCTGTCTCGGGCGCGAGCGGCGACGCCGTCGCGTCGCCCATGCAGGCCACCGTCGTCAAGATCACCGTCGAGGAGGGGCAGCAGGTCGTCAAGGGCGACCTCGTCGTCGTCCTCGAGGCGATGAAGATGGAGCAGCCCATTCAGGCGCACAAGGACGGCGTGGTCGGCGCGATCAACGCGCAGGCCGGCACGACCGTGTCGGCAGGGCATCAGCTGCTCACGATCTCCTGATCCTGTCGGGCGAAACGGAGCGCCCCCTAGGGTGTGGGCATGAGGACTCTGCGTGCGCCGGTGATCGCGGTCTCCGCACTCGCGCTCCTCCTCACCGGATGCTCCGCCACGCCGACCGTCGACGTCGACGCCGCGGGTGCGTGGTTGGACGCCGTCGGCGATGATCCCCTCGCCGACGGCGCTGCCAGCCTGGGGATGAAGGTCGGCCCGGGGAGCTCGGGCGAAGTGAGGGCGGACTTCACGACATCGGTGGGGATCATCGGAGCGGATGCCCGGTGCTACGGCGGCGACGACGTGACCGCCGACGTCACGGTGAACGTGATGACCGCGGACGGCGGGCAGATGACGATCACGAATCAGATCGTCTGCGACACCGAGCCGCACCGCATCCCGTTCAATGGCTCGTCGGCGCGGGCCGTCTCGGCGTCGGGGACCGCGCCGGTGCCGACCTACCTGTATGTGACCGCGATCGCCGTCGGCTGAGGCGCGCGGATCAGCTGTAGGTGTCCTCGTCCCGGGCGACCTGGTGCATCGCGCGGGTCGCGTCGGTGATGCTGCCCGCGAGCGACGGGAACACGGCGAACACGCGGGAGAGCTGATCGACCGTGAGGCGCCGCTCGACGGCGATGGCGATCGGGTAGATCAGCTCGGAGGCGCGCGGGGCGACGATGACGCCGCCGATGACGGTGCCCGACCCCTCTCGGGCGATGATCTTCACGAACCCGTCCTTGACGCCCATCATCTTCGCGCGCGCGTTGGCGGCCAGCGGGAGCTTGTGGACCGTGCCGTTGATCGCGCCGGACTCGATGTCGCGCTCCTGGCGTCCGACGGTCGCGATCTCGGGCGCCGTGAAGATGTTCGCCGTGACGCGGTGCTTCTCGAGCGGGATGACGGTGTCGCCGAGCGCGTGGAAGACCGCCATGCGCCCCTGCATGGCGGCGACCGAGGCGAGCGGGAGGAACGTCGTGCAGTCGCCCGCGGCGTAGATGTTCGGCACCGACGTTCGCGCGACGCGGTTGACCTGGATGTGACCCGAGCCGGTGAGCTGGACCCCGGCATCCTCCAGTCCGATACCGGCGGTGTTCGGGATCGAACCGACGGCCATGAGGCAGTGGCTGCCCTCGACGGTGCGGCCGTCGGACAGCGTCGCGACCACGCCGTCCTTCGTGCGCTCCACCTTCTCGGCGCGAGACTTCGACAGCACCTCCATGCCGCCGCGGGTGAACACCTTCTCGATGACGGCCGCCGCGTCGGAGTCCTCACCGGGGAGGACCTGGTCGCGGCTCGAGATCAGCGTCACCTTCGACCCGAGGTTCATGTAGGCGCCGGCGAACTCCGCGCCCGTGACGCCGGACCCCACGACGATCAGGTGCTCGGGCAGCGACGACATGTTGTAGAGCTGCGTCCAGGTCAGGATGCGCTCCCCGTCGGGCTTCGCGCTGTCGAGCTCCCGCGGCGAGGCGCCCACCGAGACCACGAGCGTGTCGGCTTCGATCCGGTCGAAGTCGGTGCCGCCGGGGCCGGTCGAGACGACGACGGCGTGCGTCCCGTCGAGGCGGCCATGGCCGGAGATGATGCGGACCCCGGCATCCACCAGCTGCGCGCGCTGGTCGTCGGACTGCTGACGCGCCAGGGACAGGAGCCGCTTGTTGACCGCCCCGAGGTTGATGGCGATCTCGGGCTTGAGCGGCTTGCCGCTGTCGCCCCGGGCGAACAGCTGCACCCCGAGATCGGAGGCGCCGCGGATGGCGACGGCGGCGTCGGCGGTGGCGATGAGGGTCTTGGAGGGGACGACATCCGTGATGACCGCGGATCCCCCGATGCCCGCGCGCTCGACGAGCGTCACCTCGGCGCCCAGCTGGGCCGCTGCGAGAGCCGCCTCGTATCCGCCGGGGCCGCCGCCGATGATCGCGACGCTCTGGGTGGTCTCGAAGCTCACAGACATGCGCACCATTCTTCCAGCCCGCGGGGTCCTCGTGCGCCGCGACGCGATGCGCGCCGTGTGGCCGAGCCGTCCCCGGGTTCCTAGAGTGGGAGCATGCACGAGGAGACCCACCCGCTCGACGACCCCACCGCCGACCCGTTCGAGGTCGCACGGACCGCCGCCGACGATATCGCCCGCCTCACCGGCGTCGACCACCACGACGTCGCCCTGACACTCGGGAGCGGCTGGGGCAAGGCCGCCGAGCTGATCGGCGAGACCACGGCGACCTTGGCCGCGACCGATGTCACCGGGTTCAGCAAGCCCGCCCTCGAAGGGCACGTCGGATCGATCCGCAGCATCCTCACCCCGGACGGCAAGCGCGTGCTCGTGATCGGCGCGCGCACGCACTACTACGAGGGGCACGGCGTGCGTCGTGTCGTGCACAGTGTGCGCACGGCCGCCGCGACCGGCGCGAAGACGATGGTCCTCACCAACGGCGCGGGCGGCATCAAGACGTCGTGGACGCCGGGGCAGCCCGTGCTCATCAGCGACCACATCAACCTGACGGCCGACTCCCCCCTCGAGGGCGCGACCTTCATCGACCTCACCGACCTCTACTCGCGGCGCCTGCGCGACCTCGCCCGCACCGTCGACCCGTCGCTCGACGAAGGCGTGTACTGCCAGTTCCGCGGACCGCACTACGAGACGCCCGCCGAGGTGCAGATGGCGAAGGCGATCGGCGGGCACATCGTCGGCATGTCGACGGCCCTCGAGGCGATCGCCGCGCGCCAGGCCGGCATGGAGATCCTGGGCTTCTCGCTCATCACGAACCTCGCCGCCGGCATCCAGACCACCCCGCTGAGCCACCAGGAGGTCATCGAGGCGGGCCGCGAGGCCGAGCCGGTCATCTCCGACCTGCTCGCCCGCGTGATCGGCGTCCTGTGAGCGAGGGCGTCCTCGACGTCGCCCGCGGGTGGCTCGCGCAGGACCCCGACCCGCAGACGAGCGACGAGCTGCGCGCGCTGATCGAGCGGGCCGAGGCCGGTGACGCGGCGGCGGTCGACGACCTGCACGGCCGGTTCGACACCCGGCTGGCCTTCGGGACCGCGGGGCTGCGCGGAGCCCTGGGCGCCGGGTCGAACCGCATGAACCGGGTCCTCGTCGGACAGGCGGCCGCCGGGTTCGCCGCGTACCTGCGCGAGCGCGCGACCGACGAGATCCCGTCGGTCGTCGTCGGCTACGACGGTCGTCGCAACTCCGACGTGTTCGCCCGTGACAGCGCAGAGATCTTCGCCGGCGCGGGCCTGCGCGCCATCCTCCTTCCCCGCCTGCTGCCGACACCGGTGCTCGCGTTCGCCGTCCGGCACCTGGGCGCCTCCGCCGGGGTCATGGTGACGGCATCCCACAACCCGCCGGACGACAACGGCTACAAGGTGTACCTCGGCGGTGCCGATGACGGCGCACAGATCGTCTCACCGGCGGATGCCGAGATCGCGGCGCACATCGACGAGGTCGCCGCCCGGGCAGACCTCGGCGCGATCCCCCGCTCGGCGGACTACGAGACCGCCGGCGAGGACGTCGTGGACGCCTACGTACGCGCGACGGCGCTCGTCGCCCCCGCCCCGGCCGGTGCGGCCGGTCTGAACTGGGTCTACACCGCGATGCACGGCGTGGGTCACGAGACCCTCTCGCGCATCCTCGAGACCGCGGGGTACCCGGCGCCGACGGTGGTCGCCGACCAGATCGAGCCCGACGGGCGGTTCCCGACGGTCGCCTTCCCCAACCCGGAAGAGCCCGGCGCGATGGACCTCTCGTTCGAGGCGGCCCGCGCCGCCGGCGCGGAGCTGATCCTCGCCAACGATCCCGACGCCGACCGGCTCGCCGTCGCGATCCCGGATGCCGCAGCCTCCGGCGGCTGGCGTCGGCTCACCGGCAACGAGGTCGGGCTGCTCCTCGGCTGGCGCGCCGCACGCACCGCGACGGCGGGCACCCTCGCGTGCTCGATCGTCTCGTCGCCCGGCCTGCAGGCGATCGCCGAGCACTACGGCCTCGACTTCGCCGCCACGCTGACCGGCTTCAAGTGGATCTCGCGCGCCCCCGGCCTCGTCTACGGCTTCGAGGAGGCGCTCGGCTACCTCGTGAACCCCGACACCGTGCGCGACAAGGACGGCATCTCGGCCGCGGTCGCCGTGCTGGGCCTCGTCGCCGAGGCGCGCGAGGAGGGCCGGACGCTCGGCGACCTGCTCGACGAGTCGGCCGCGACCTTCGGGCACTTCGCGAGCGGGCAGGTGTCCCTCCGCGTCGACAACGTGTCGGTGATCGGGCGCATCATGAGCGCGCTGCGGGCGGCGCCCCCGGCATCCGTCGGTACGGTCGCCGTCGAGCGCATCGAGGACCTGCTCACTGCACCCGAGGGCTCGCCGCGCGGCGACGTACTGCGGGTGTGGCTGACCGACGGATCGCGCGTCATCGTGCGCCCGAGCGGGACCGAACCGAAGCTCAAGGCCTATCTCGACGTCCGCGGCGACTCGGCGGAGGATGCGGCGGCCCGGCTGGCGGCGGTGGACGCCGGCGTCCGGGAGATCCTCGCCGCGGCGCAGACGTGACGGCGACCCCGCTGACGGAGCCGGTCGTCCTGAGCCGAGGTCGTGTGCACCTGGTCCCGCTCGACGCCGCGCACGCCGACGACCTCGCGGCGGCCCGCGAGGGGCTCGAGTACGCCTGGTACACCGCCATCCCGGCATCCGTCCCCGACGAGATCAGCTGGCGGCGCGCCGAGCACGCAGCCGGGCGGATGAACCCGTTCGCGGTCCTCGTCGACGGCACCCCGAGCGGGATGACGACCTTCTGCGGCATCGACCAGGTCAACCGCCGGGTCGAGATCGGCTACACGTGGTTGTCGCCGAGCGCGCAGCGGACCGACGTCAACACGACCGCGAAGCTGCTGCTGCTCGGGCACGCGTTCGAGGCGTGCGAAGCGATCGCGGTGGAGTTCCGCACGTCCTGGCACAACCGGCAGTCGCAGGCCGCGATCGAACGGCTCGGCGCGCGCCGAGACGGCGTCCTGCGCAACCACCGCATCGGCCCCGGCGGCACGCTGCGCGACACCGTCGTGTACTCGATCCTCCCCCACGAGTGGCCCGGGGTGAAGATGGGGCTCGAGGCGCGCCTGGCGCGCTGATCAGCCGTCGACGACGGCGACGAGCTCGTCGAGGAACGCGGCGAACGTCGTGCCGCGGCGCAGGATCCGCTGCACGCTGTCGCGTTCGCTGAACACCTCGACGAGCTGCTCGAACACCGTCTGGAAGGCCTCGCGGTCGGACTCCGAGAACGCGACCATCGTCACGACCTGCACCCGACCGTCGCCCCAGCGGATCGACGGGTCGGCCAGGCCCACGGCGATCGCGGTGCGGGTCGCGGTCATCCCGATGGCGTGCGGGACGGCGAGCGCGTCGGTGAAAGCGGTCGACGAGATCCGCTCCCGCTCGAGCGTGCGGGTGACGTAGTCCTCGGTGATGACGCCCTGGGCCGCCAGCAGTCCGCCGAGCCCGCGGATGACGGTCTCCTCGTCCGCATCGGCGGGCAGGCGGGGCACGAAGGCCTCGGCGGAGAAGTACCGCTCGAGCTCCGCGCGCAGGCCCGCCAGGCGTCGCGCGCGGCGGGCGCGGGCCGCCGCGCCCTGGACGCGCTCGACGTCGGGTTCGGTGAGGAAGGGCTGCACCCGGACGATGCGGTCGGACGGCGCGGGCGGATCGATCGTCGTGAGGACGAGATCCGTGTCGAGCCCCGCCCAGTCGGGGTCGACGCGCGTCTCGACGGCGACGACCTCGATCTCGCGACCGAGCGCGCGGTCGATGCTCGCCCGCAGCAGCTCGTGCATCTCGTAGTACCCCGGGCACACGAGCGTCGCCGTCAGCAGACGAGCCGACTGGCGGGACCGCTCGAGCCGGCCGCCGACGTGCATTGCGATGTAGGCGATCTCGTCCTCGTACAGAGGTGCGCCGACGACGTCGCGCAGCTGCTCGGCGATGAAGACGGCGACCTCGAAGATCATCGGGTAGCTGGACTTGAGCGAACGGGTGAGCGCGTTGCGCGACCAGGCCTGGTCCTGCGCGCGCTGACGCAGGTTCTGGACGTGGAGGGCGAGGCGCAGGATGAAGTCGTCGTGATCGATGTCGACGAGGAACTCGGATGCCGCCTGCGCGACGATCCCGCGCACGGCGGTCTCGACGTCCGCATCGAGCCGGCCCCGGATGACGGTGTCGGGTTCGGCCGCGCCCGGCGCCACAACACGGGTCTGCACGAGCGCGGCCAGGTGGTCGCGGTCGCCGTCGCCCAGCCGGACGCCGAGGTGACTCACGGCGAGGCGGTCGAGCAGGGCGGCGATGCGCCCACGCGCGGGCGCGTCGTCGACCGGAGGGCCGTCGAGTCCGCGTCCGCGCCCCACCCGGTCGGCGGCGATCGCGATGTGCATCATGACGTCGCCGATGCCGAACTCGTTGACGAGGTATCCCAGGTCGCCGAGGCCCGCCACCAGGTCGTCCTTGAACGCCGCGAGCGCGGATGTCTCGGCGGTGCTCTCGCCGAGGGCGCGCCGCAGGGCGCGCAGGTCGAACGCACCCTGCTCCATCTCGTCGTGCGCCAGTCGGCTGAGCAGGCGCCGCTGGGCCATCTCCGTCCCCACCAACCGCACGCGCTCAGCGGAGCGCTCGAGGGTCAGCTGCGTGCCGCTCAGCAGTGCGCGCACGCGCCCGAGGTCGGCTTCGAGGGTGGCGTCGCTCACGTGGAAGCGCTGCGCCGCTGCATAGACGTCGATGCCGTCGGGAGCGTCGAGGATGTCGCGCACGAGCCGGTGCAACCGGTCGCGAGGAGTTTCCTCGGATGCCGGCTGCAGCGCGCCGGCCGCTCCTGCACCCGCGCGGTAGCCGGACGGACCTGACTCGACGGCGTCGCCGCCGGGCACCCGCGCGTTGAGGGCGGCCACGTACGAACGGATGCTGCGGGGCGTCACCCCGACGAGGTCGGCGAGCTCGCCGGCGGTACGCCACCCGGCATCCCTCGCCAGGAGCGCCATGACGCGATCCTGCCTCGTCCGACTCACGGATCCAGTCAACCATCCGCCGGACCACCGGGGTTTCCTCCCCCGCGGAAGAAGGCCTGGTTGTCGCTTCCTGGGAGTCGGATGAGAATTGCCGGGAGACAAGGAGGCGGATCGATGAAGATCCTCGTCGTCTGCGGCGCCGGCGCGTCGAGCACGTTCGTCGCCCAGCGTCTGCGGCAGGCCGCACAGCGCGAAGGCAGGGAACTGCTCGTCCACGCGGGTGTCCCCGGCATGGTTGCCACGGGGACGGAGGCCGGCGACGTGGTGCTCGTGGGTCCGCATCTTGCCTCCGCCCTCCCCGACATCCAGCGGGATGCCGCCACCCGACAGGCGCGTGTCGTTCTGCTCCCGGAGGACGTCTTCGACGATCGTGACGGAACCCGCACGCTCGCCCTCGTCACCACCGCGACCGCCGCCGACCGC
Source organism: Microbacterium sp. NPDC080220 (assembly GCF_040686395.1). Lineage (NCBI taxonomy): Bacteria > Bacillati > Actinomycetota > Actinomycetes > Micrococcales > Microbacteriaceae > Microbacterium > Microbacterium sp. NPDC080220. Next base: position 155,802 of record NZ_JBFBOP010000003.1, on the reverse strand, counting down.
ATCGAAAGGACCCCGCGATGAGCGCACCGGCCAGCCGGACGGTGAGGATCGGTTCCTCCCACGGCCTGCACGCCCGCCCCGCGAAGCTCTTCGCGCAGGCGTCGAAGGATGCCGGCATCCCGGTCACCATCTCGAAGGGGGCCGGCGGCGCGGTCAACGCGGCGAGCATCCTGAGCGTCATCTCGCTCGGCGCGGAGAGCGGCGATTACGTCACGCTCACCGCGGACGGGCCGGGCGCGGAGGACGTCCTCGACACCCTGACCGAACTTCTGACCACCGACCACGACGCCTGAGGGACACATGACTGAGCTTCGAGGAGTAGGAATCGGCCTGGGCGTGAGCCACGGGCCCGTCGCGCGGATGGCCGAGCCGCTGCCCGCGCCGAAGGATGAGAAGAGCACGCTCAGCGCCGAGGAGGAGAAGGCCCGCGTCGCCGCGGCGATCGAGGCGGTCGCCCGCGAGCTCGAGCAGCGCGGCGCCACCGCCGGCGGAGCCGCGCAGGAGGTGCTCGAGGCGCAGGCCATGATGGCCGAGGACCCCGCCCTCGAGGACGAGGTCGCCACCCGTCTCGCCGCCGGCGCGACCGGCGAGTTCGCCGTCTTCGACGCGTTCGCCTCGTTCCGTGACTCCCTCGCCGCCATGGGCGGTTACCTCGGCGAGCGCGCCGCGGACCTCGACGATGTCGCGCAGCGGGTCATCGCCCACCTGCGCGGGGTGCCGGCACCGGGCGTTCCCGACCCCGGGCATCCGTTCGTCCTCGTCGCGAAGGATCTCGCCCCGGCCGACACCGCCCTGCTGGACCTCGACAAGGTGCTCGCCCTCGTCACGACCGAAGGCGGCCCGACCTCGCACACGGCGATCCTCGCCCGCGAGAAGTCGATCGTCGCCGTCGTGGGCGTGCACAGCGCCTCGGGTCTGACCGAGGGCGAGACGGTGATCGTGGACGCCGCCGCCGGCATCGTCACGACCCAGCCCACCGACGACGAGATCGCGCAGGCCGAGCGCCGCGAGGCCGACCGCGCCGCCGCAGCGGACGCGCCGATCACGCCCGGCGCGCTGGCGGACGGCACGACGGTGCCGCTGCTCGCGAACCTCGGCAAGCCCGCCGACGCCGCCAAGGCCGTCGAGCTGGGCGCAGAGGGTGTCGGGCTCTTCCGCACCGAGTTCCTCTTCCTCAGTTCGTCGCAGGCCCCCACCGTCGAGGAGCAGACGACGGCGTACACCGAGCTGCTGCAGGCGTTCCCCGGCAAGAAGGTGGTCGTCCGCGCCCTGGATGCCGGCGCCGACAAGCCGCTCGCCTTCCTGAACGACGCGCACGAGGAGAACCCGGCCCTCGGTCTCCGCGGGCTCCGCGCGCTGCGCGCGAGCGAGGACATCCTGCGCGAGCAGCTGACCGCCCTTGCGAACGCGGATGCCGCCACCGACGCCGACCTGTGGGTCATGGCCCCCATGGTGTCGACCGTCGAGGAGACGGAGTACTTCGTCACCCTCGCGAAGGAGTACGGAATCAAGACGGCCGGCGTCATGGTCGAGGTCCCCTCGTCGGCCCTCCTCGCCGACCGGGTGCTCGCCCACGCCGACTTCGCCTCGATCGGCACCAACGACCTCACCCAGTACACGCTCGCGGCCGACCGCCTGCTCGGTTCGGTCGCCTCGTTCCAGGACCCGTGGCATCCCGCCGTCCTGCAGCTCGTCAAGGCGACGGGCGACGGCGGCCGTGCCCACGGCAAGCCGGTCGGCATCTGCGGCGAGGCCGCCGCCGACCCGCTGCTCGCGGTCGTCCTCGTCGGCCTCGGCGCCACCACCCTGTCCATGGCACCGACGGCGCTCGCAGACGTGCGCGCCACTCTCTTGCACCACAGCCTCGACGACGCGAAGCGCATCGCCGAAGCAGCCCTCGCCGCATCCGATGCGGCATCCGCCCGAGCCGCGGCCCAGGAAGCCGCAGCACAGCACACCGCCGCATGACCCGCGGCACACCAAAGGAGAACCAGCACATGTCAACGGCGACAACAGCCACCCGCGCACCGAGCCGCGCACGCGTCGGTGTGCAGCGATTCGGGACGTTCCTGTCCGGCATGATCATGCCGAACATCGCGGCGTTCATCGCATGGGGATTCATCACCATGCTCTTCATCCCCGACGGCTTCTTCGGCGCCCGCAGCCCGTTCGGCTGGCACTGGTTCCCCGTCGCCGAGATCCTCGGCGGCGGCGGAGATGTGGCCCAGATCGGGTGGCAGGGTGCCCGCACCGCGCTCACCGAAGGTGACGCCGGGACCTACACCGGGTACATCGGCCTCGTCGGCGCGATGGTGACGTACCTCCTGCCGCTGCTCATCGCCAACACGGCAGGTCGCATGGTCTACGACGCCCGCGGTGGCGTCGTGGCGACGATCGCGGTCATGGGTGTCATCGTCGGCACCGACATCCCGATGTTCCTCGGCGCGATGATCATGGGTCCGCTGGCGGCCTGGATCACCAAGCAGATGGACAAGCTGTGGGACGGCAAGATCAAGCCCGGCTTCGAGATGCTCGTCAACAACTTCTCCGCCGGCATCCTCGGCATGATCCTCGCGATCATCGGGTTCTTCGCGTTCGGCCCGATCATGCTCGGCGTCAGCGCGTTCCTCGGCGGCATCGTCGACTGGCTCGTCTCGCTCAGCCTGCTCCCGCTGCTGTCGATCTTCGTCGAACCCGCGAAGGTGCTCTTCCTCAACAACGCCATCAACCACGGCGTGTTCACCCCGCTGGCCCTGCAGCAGGTGGAGGACACCGGCAAGTCGATCCTGTTCCTCATCGAGGCCAACCCCGGCCCCGGCCTGGGCCTGCTGATGGCCTTCACCTTCTTCGGTGTCGGTCAGGCCAAGGCCTCCGCCCCCGGTGCGGCGATCATCCAGTTCCTCGGCGGCATCCACGAGATCTACTTCCCGTACGCCCTGAGCAAGCCGGCTACGATCCTCGCCCTCATTGCGGGTGGTGCGAGCGGCGTGACCGTCAACATGCTCTTCAACGGCGGACTCCAGTTCCCGGCCGCCCCCGGCAGCATCATCGCGGTCACCGCGGCCGCGGTCGGCGCGGGTGTGCCGAACCTGCTCGTCGTGTACCTCTCGGTGATCGTCGCGGCCGTCGTGACGTTCCTCATCACCGCGGTCATCCTGCGGGCCTCCCGCAAGCGGGACCTCGCCGCCGAGGGCGACACGTTCGGCGCCGCGATCGCGCAGACCGAGGCGAACAAGGGCAAGTCGTCCTCGGCGATGGACGCGCTCCGCGGCTCCGGCACGGCGGCAGCTGCGGCATCCGCTCCGGCCGGCACGGCCGTGGCCGACCGCGAGATCTCGAACATCGTGTTCGCGTGCGACGCCGGCATGGGGTCGTCCGCCATGGGTGCGAGCGTCCTGCGCAACAAGTTCAAGAAGGCGGGCGTCGAGGGCGTCACGGTCACCAACAAGGCGATCGCCAACCTCGACCCGTCCGCCGACCTGGTCATCACCCAGGCACAGTTGACCGATCGTGCCCGCGGGGTCACCCCCGGCTCGGTGCACGTCTCGGTCGACAACTTCATGAACTCGCCGAAGTACGACGAGGTCGTGGAGATGGTGCGCCGCCAGCGCGGCGACGCCTGATGCGGTCCGCTGCGGGGTCGGAGACAATGGTCCCGGGCCCGCAGCGCTTTTTTCCCACACACAGTCCCCAGAAGGAGAAAGTCATGGCTCGCGACGTCCTCACCCTCGGTCAGATCCGCATCCACTCCGGCTCCGTCAGCCAGGAGCAGGCGATGAAGGAGGCGGCCGACATCCTCGAGGCCGCCGGCGCCGTCACCGGCGCCTACTTCGACGCCATGCAGCAGCGCGAGGTCGCGGTCTCGACCTACATGGGCAACGAACTCGCCATCCCCCACGGGACGAACGAGATGAAGGACGCGATCCTCGACTCGGCGCTGTCCTTCGTCCGCTACGACGGCGGCGTCGACTGGGGCGGCGAGCACGTCTCGTTCGTCGTCGGCATCGCCGGCAAGGGCGACGAGCACCTCGAGATCCTGTCGCAGATCGCCCTGCTGTTCTCCGAGGACGACGAGGTCGCGAAGCTGAAGGCCGCGCAGACCCCCGAGGAGCTCTACCAGCTGCTCGCGACGGTGAACAACGCATGAAAGCCGTCCACTTCGGCGCCGGCAACATCGGTCGCGGCTTCGTCGGCCTGCTGCTTCACGAGGGCGGGTACGACCTCGTCTTCTCCGACGTCGCCCCCACCCTCGTCGAGACGATCAACGCGGCATCCGCCTACACCGTCCACGAGGTCGGACCGGGCGGCGGCGACAAGACGGTCACCGGTTTCCGCGCCCTCGACAGCCGGGCCGACCCCGACGCGGTCGCCGACGAGATCGCGACGGCGGACGTCGTGACGACGGCGGTCGGGCCCAACATCCTGCCCTTCGTCGCGCCGCACATCCTCGAAGGGCTCGCCCGTCGAGCGGCGGACGCGAAGCCCCTACAGGTCATGGCGTGCGAGAACGCGATCGGCGCGACCGACACCCTCCGCGCCGAGATCGAGAAGCTCGCCGGCGATGCCTGGGGCGACCTCTCCACGCGCGCCGTGTTCGCCAATACCGCCGTCGACCGCATCGTTCCCGGCCAGCCCGAGGGCGCCGGCGTCGACGTCACCGTCGAGCCGTTCTTCGAGTGGGCGATCGAGCGCGGTCCCTTCGGCGACGACCTGCCGAACATCCCCGGCGCGCACTTCGTCGACGACCTCGCTCCCTACATCGAGCGCAAGCTCTTCACGGTCAACACCGGCCACGCTGCGACCGCCTACTTCGGGTACGTCGCCGGGATCACGCGCATCTCGGACGCCCTCGCCGACCCCGGCATCCGCACCGAGGTCGAGCGGGCCCTCGAGGAGACGTCCGCCTTCCTGTCGGCCACCCACGGCCTCGATGCCGGCGAGCTCGCCGACTACCGCGCGACCATTCTCGACCGGTTCTCGAACGAGGCGCTCCCCGACACCGTCCAGCGCGTCGGCCGGCAGCCGCTGCGCAAGCTCTCGCGCCACGAACGTTTCATCGGACCGGCAGCTGCTGCCGCCGAGCGCGGACTCCCGGTGGACGGTCTCGTCGCCGCGATCGCCGCCGCTCTGCGCTTCGAGGACGCCGCGGATCCGCAAGCGGTCGAGTTGCAGGAGCGCATCCGGACCGAGGATGCCGCGGCCTTCACCACCTCCGTCACGGGCCTCGACGCGGAGCATCCGCTCTTCGCGCGCGTGCTCGAGCAGGTCGCGCAGCGGCAGACCGAGCTCGGCGTCTACCGCGCGTGAGCGCGGCGAAGCGGCCCCGGTCGCGCGCACGACGCGTCATCACGATCGTCGCGCTGTCGCTGGCGGGGCTGCTCGTCGCCGGCGTCGTGGGCATCGTGGTCTGGAGCCAGGTCGGGGTGATGGATGCCGAGGCCGGCCCGCTCGCCTCGGTCCGCGAGGACGACCGGATCTTCGCCGCCGACACCGGCGGGAACGTCGTGATGTCGCCGGCGTCCGGCGAGAGCACGGTCGGTCTCGTCTTCATCCCGGGAGCCAAGGTCCAGGCCGAGGCCTACGAGGCGAAGCTGTCGGGTCTCGTCGCCGAAGACGGGATGACGGTCGTCATCACCCGTCCCTGGCTGAACCTCGCGTTCTTCGACCCGCGGCCGCTGTCGGACTTCACGTCCGCCGCACCGGATGTGGACGCCTGGCTCGTGGGCGGCCACTCCCTGGGCGGCGTGCGCGCGTGCCAGCTCGGACCGGATGCCGACGGGCTCGTCCTCTTCGGCTCGTACTGCGCGAACGACCTGTCGGTTTCCGGCCTGCCGGTGCTGAGCATCTCCGGCGCGGAAGACGGCCTGTCGACGCCCGAGAAGATCCAGGACGCCCGCGGGATGCTGCCCGCCGACGCCGCGTTCGTGGAGATCGCGGGAGCCGCGCACGCCTCCTTCGGGGACTACGGCCCCCAGGCCGGTGACGGCACCCCCACGATCGACGACGCCGACATGACGGCCGAGATCACGGCATCCGTCGCGGAGCTCCTCCCCCGCCGCTGAGCGCCGCCGAGGTCCCACTCCGGCCGGGTAGCCGCACGCCCGGCGACAGCCGCGGAACCGGCCCTCACCGGACCTCCGGCCACAGCCGCGGAAAAACTCTCGTCTCCACTTCCGACTGCCGCCTCACTCCGACCTTTCCGCGAGCTCCAATCGCGGAGAAATCTCCCTCGGTCCCGTCGATCGCGGACCTGAGCGGCCGCCCGGCGACAAGACTCCTCGGATGGCGCAACACGGCCGATACCGCGCGGGGCGCAGGTAACCCGGTACGGGCCCAGAACTCCGCGCACAGGGTCGACGCCGGCTCCTCCCCGGACGCGGGATCGAGGCGCTGCTCCCCAGGTCGGTCCCGCCGCGGCAAGCGTCTCCGCCGGAACCGTCACCCTGGGGCGCATGTCTGCTCACACACTCCCCACCCACGCCCTTTCTCGGCGGGAGCTCCGCGACGCCGGCATGCGACGTCGGGACATTGACGACGCCGTGGCCGCCGGCCGACTCGTACGCGTACGTCGGGACCGATACCTCCCGGGGAACGCGCATCCCGACCTGCTTCGCGCTGCTCGATCGGGTGACCGCTTGGACTGCGTATCGCTGCTGCGGACGCTCGGCGTGTACGTCCTCTCGGATACGCGATTGCACGTCCAGGTGACGCCGCACCGCAGCAGCCTCGCGCCGGCTGAGCCCGACGTCGTCCGACACTGGCGGCCCGCATCGCTGCCGACAAGCGCGACGGCCGTCGACATCGTCAGCGCGGTCGTGGCTGCCGTCCGGTGCCAGGAACCTCGAGCCGCCGTCGCGACCCTCGACAGCGCCTGGCACCTGGGTCTCATCGACGAGACCGCCATCGCGGAGGCCTTCCGCCGGCTCCCCCAGAGGCATCGCAGCCTCAGATCCCTCATGGACCCATCGGCAGAGTCCGGACCGGAGACCCTGATGCGACTGATCCTCCGCTCGCTGGGTTGCCGATTCGAGACGCAGGTCAGGATCCCGACCGTCGGGCGGGTCGACTTCGTCGTGGAGGGATGGCTGATCATCGAATGCGACAGCCGCGCCCACCACGAGGGGTGGGAGGCGCAGAAGCGCGACCGCAGACGGGACCTCGCGGCCGCCGCGCTCGGCTACGCCACGGTGCGCCCGCTCGCGGAGGACATCCAGTACCACCGTGATCGCGTCCGAACGTCGATCAGTTGTGCCCTCGCCCGGCACTGACCGCGGAGAATCGGAGGGTGCGTCCCCGCTCCGGACCGAATTGCGGGCCAGGACCCGGAGAACTCCGCGGACAGTGCCGGTGAGCCGGCGCGCCGGTGCAGCAGCCGTCAGGCCGAGAAGCCCTCGCCGATGAGCTCGATGAGCTCCTCGCGCTCCTCGATCGTGAGGAAGGCGGCCGCGGCCGCATTCAGCTGGAACGCCTCGAGGTCCTCGAGCGTGTACTCGAACGCGTCGGCGAGCAGCGAGAGTTCGCGCGTGAGCGACGTGCGGCTCATCGTACGGTTGTCGACGTTCACCGTGACGGCGAACCCGAGCTGGTAGAGCAGGTCGAAGGGGTGGTCCTCGAGCTGCGTCCCCCACGCGGCGATCGCGCCGGTCTGCAGGTTCGACGACGGCGAGAGCTCCAGCGGGATCTCACGGTCGCGCACCCAGCGGGCGAGGTCGCCGAAGCGCACCTGCACCTCCTCGCCCTTCTGCTCGACGACGTCGAGGTCCTCGGCGATGCGCACGCCGTGCCCGAGGCGCAGGGCGCGGCCGTCGATGAGGGCCGAGCGGATCGAGTCCAGACCTGCTGCCTCACCCGCGTGCACCGTGGCGGGGAAGAAGGCGGATGCCAGGTAGTCGAACGCCGGGCGCAGGTTCGACGGCGGGAACCCGGCCTCGGGACCGGCGATGTCGAATCCGACCGCGCCGCGCCCACGGTGGCGGACGGCGAGCTCGGCGATCTCGAGCGACCGGTCGGTGTGGCGCATCGCGCTGATGAGCTGGCCGACCCGGATGTCGCGGCCCGACGCCTCGACGGCGTCCTCACCCTCTTCGATGCCCTCCTGCACGGCCTCCACGACCTCGTCGAGGCTCAGACCGCCCTGCAGATGCTGCTCGGGAGCCCAGCGGACCTCGCCGTAGATCACGCCGTCGGCGGCGAGATCCTCGACGAACTCCTTCGCGACACGGCGCAGGCCGTCGCGGGTCTGCATCACGGCGATCGTGAGATCGAAGGTCTTCAGATACTCGACGAGCGAGCCGCTGTCGGACTGGTCCTCGAACCAGTCGGCGAGGTCGTCGGCGGCCGCCTCGGGGACGTCGACCCCGACCTCGTCGGCGATCTCGATGATCGTCTGCGGGCGCAGCGCGCCGTCGAGGTGGTCGTGCAGCGAGACCTTGGGGAGCGAGCGGATCGAGACGCCCTCGAGCTTCGCGTCGCCGTGCTGGTCGATGGCCATGGGTGCAGTCCTGTCGTGAGGGGGTCAGGCGGTGATGCGCTCGAGGACGAGCGGAGTGGATGCCGGTGCCTCGGCACCGATCTCCCAGGCGCCCTCGAGCGCCTCGGTGGCCCGCGCGAAGCGGTTCTCATCGTCGGCCAGCAGGGTGAACAGCGGCTGTCCGGCCGTCACGGTGTCGCCCGGCTTCACGTGCAGGTCGATGCCGGCGGCGTGGATGACGGGGTCCTGCGCACGTGCCCGGCCCGCCCCGAGACGCCACGCGGCGATCCCGAACGGCAGGGCCTCGAGCCGCGTGATCACGCCGGACTCGGTCGCCGTGACGGTGTGCGTCTCGCGCGCGGTCGGGAGCGCGGCATCCGGGTCACCGTCCTGCGCCTGGATCATGCGGCGCCAGGAATCCATGGCGCGGCCGTCCTTCAGGGCGGCCTCGACGTCGGCATCGGGCTGACCGGCGAGGGCGAGCATCTCGCGGGCGAGGGCCACGGTGAGTTCGACGATGTCGGCGGGGCCGCCGCCGGCGAGCACCTCGACCGATTCGCGGACCTCGTTCGCGTTGCCGATGGCGAGGCCGAGCGGCGTGTTCATGTCGGTCAGGAGGGCCGTCGTGGCGACACCCGAGTCGGTGCCGAGCGCGACCATCGTGCGGGCGAGCTCGCGCGCCTTGTCGACGTCCTGCATGAACGCGCCGGAGCCGAACTTCACGTCCAGGACGAGCGAGTCGGTGCCCTCGGCGATCTTCTTGGACATGATGCTCGAGGCGATGAGCGGGATCGCCTCGACGGTTCCGGTGACGTCGCGCAGCGCGTACAGGCGCTTGTCGGCGGGGGCGAGACCCGATCCGGCCGCACAGATGACGGCGCCGACGCCCTGCATCTGCGCGATCATCTCGTCGTTGCTGAGGGCTGCTCGCCAGCCGGGGATGGCCTCGAGCTTGTCGAGCGTACCGCCGGTGTGGCCGAGGCCGCGGCCCGAGAGCTGCGGCACCGCGACACCGAACGAGGCGACGAGGGGGGCCAGCGGCAGGGTGATCTTGTCGCCGACACCGCCGGTGGAGTGCTTGTCGACGGTCGGCTTGCCGAGACCGGCGAAGCTCATCCGCTCACCGGAGGCGATCATCGCGTCGGTCATGACGCGGATCTCGTCGCGGCTCATGCCGTTCAGCAGCACCGCCATGGCGAAGGCCGCCATCTGCGAGTCCGCGACGTATTCGCGCGTGTAGGCGTCGATCATCCAGCGCAGGGCGTCCTCGGGGACCGCTCCCCCGTCGCGCTTGATGCGGATGACGTCGACGGCGTCGAACGCCTCGACCCCGCTCACCGGGCGGCCTCCAGATCGCGCGGACCGAAGGCGTCGGGCAGGACCTCGTCGATCGTGCGGATTCCCGACACGGTCTCGAGCAGCATCCCGGGGATCGCGAACTCGTTGAGCAGCTGCCGGCACCGCCCGCACGGCATGATCGTCTCGCCGTCGTTGTTGACGCAGACGAACGCGACGAGCTCGCCGCCGCCGGTCATGTGCAGGTTCCCGACCAGGCCGCACTCGGCGCACAGGCCGACGCCGTACGACGCGTTCTCGACGTTGCAGCCGGTCACGATCCGTCCGTCGCTCACGAGCGCCGCAGCGCCCACGCGGTAACGGGAGTAGGGCGCGTACGCCTTCTCCATGGCCTCGACGGCCGCGGTGCGCAGCTCGTCCCAATCGATGTCGGTCACGACTCTTCCTTCGTAGTTCTGGCGGATGCCGCGGCTCGCGGCATCCCGGTCAGCCCTTGATGTAGGGCTTGCCTGACGCGGCGGGTGCCCGCGACTTGCCGACGACACCGGCCACGACGAAGATCGTCACGACGTAGGGCACCATCAGCATGAATTCGCTGGGCACGGGCGCGCCGATCACGCTGAGCGTGTTCTGCAGGTTCGACGCGAAGCCGAACAGCAGCGCGGCGAGGGTGGCGCGGATGGGGTTCCACTGGCCGAAGATGACGGCGGCGAGGGCGATGAAGCCGGCGCCGGCGGTCATCTCCTTGTTGAACGCGATGCCGTTGCCGATCGTGAAGACCGTGCCGCCGAGGCCCGCGATGGCGCCGGCGAGCAGGACGTTCCAGAACCGGGTCGCGTTGACCTTGATGCCGACCGTGTCGGCGGCCTGCGGGTGCTCGCCGACGGCACGCAGTCGCAGTCCCCACCGGGTGCGGAACATCCCGAAGAACACCGCCGCGACGACGATGTACATGACGTACACGATGATCGTCTGACGGAACAGCACCGGTCCGAGGACGGGGATGTCGCTCAGCAGCGGGATCGGGATGCGGTCGAATCGCGGCGGCTGGTTCAGCGTCGCCGCGTTGGGCTGGAGCACCTGCGAGAACAGGAAGCTCGTGAGGCCCGTGACGAGGACGTTGAGCACGACACCGACGATGACCTGGTCGACGAGGTAGCGGATCGCGAACACGGCGAGGATCGCCGCCACGAGCACACCGGCGACCATCGCCGCCACGAGACCCAGCAGGGGCTGACCGGTGACGGTGCTGACCACGGCTGCCGTGAAGGCGCCGGCGAGCAGCTGACCCTCGATCGCGATGTTGACGACGCCCACCCGCTCGCCGATGACGCCGCCGAGCGCGCCGTAGATGAGCGGCACGGCGAGGGTGAGGGAGCCCGCCAGCAGACCCACGACGGGGATCGCGGCGCCGGCAGCGGCCCAGGTCAGGAACCCCACGACCACGAGGAGGACGTACGTGACTGTGACCCACAGCGGCGAGCGTCCCGAACTGCGGACGAGGTACGCCGACCCGGCGGTGAGCAGGACCAGCAGCACCAGGATGCCGGTGGTCGTCGCGCCGACCGGGACCACCAGATCGGCCAGCTTGATCACATCGGTCTGGGTCGACAGGCGGAAGGTGCTCTCGCCGCCGCGGGCGGCGACGAGCACGAGCAGCGCGTAGAGGACTGTGAACACCGCGAGGGCGATCGGAGCCTTCCAGCTGCGGATGATGGTGGTCTCGGGCAGCACGTCGGCCGTCGAGGTCTGAACCACGGGGGCGCTCACGCGGCCACCTCCTGCGACTTGTCGGACTGCGCCTTGAGCTCCTTGCGGCGCGCCTTCTCGGCGCGGCGCCGGTCGCGCTCGGGCGAGGGCAGGCCGAAGATCGTGCGGACGAGCGGCGGCGCCGCGATGAAGAGGACGATGAGCGCCTGGACGACGGTCACGATCTCGATCGGGACCTGCTCGGCCGCCTGCATCGAGAATCCGCCCGCCTTGAAGGCGCCGAAGAGGATGCCGGCGGCGAACGTGCCCCACGGGGTCGACCGTCCGAGCAGGGCGACGGTGATGGCGTCGAAGCCGATGCCCGCGTCGATGTCGGACGAGAAGCCCGTCGTCACGGTGCCGAGCACCTGGTTCACGCCGGCGAGGCCCACGAGACCACCGGCCAGGAGCATGCCGTAGACGTACATGCGCGGCACGCTGATGCCCGCGACGCGCGCGGCGGCGGGGTTCTCGCCCACGGCCCGGAATTGGAAGCCGAGGCTCGAGCGGTTGAGGATCCACCAGACGACGACCGTGGCGATGATGACGAGGACGAAGCCGAGGTGCAGATTGAACTGCGGTCCGAGGAGGTCCGGCAGGATCGCCGTCTCCTTCATCGCGGGCGTCTTCGGGTTGCTGGAGCCCGGTGCCTGCAGCAGGCCCGGGGTGCGCAGCATCCACGACACGAGGTAGAACGCGACGTAGTTGAGCATGATCGTGACGATCACCTCGTGGGCACCGGTGCGGGCCTTGAGGAACCCGGCGATGCCCGCCCAGAGCGAGCCCGCCATGATGCCGGCCAGCAGCGCCACCAGCATGTGGATGACGGGCGGCAGGTCGAGACCGAACGCGACCCACCCGGCGGCGGCCGACGCCATCAGCATCTGACCGCGACCGCCGATGTTGAACATGCCGATCCGGAACGCGAGCGCGACGCCGAGGCCGGCCGCGATGAGCGGCGTGGCGAAGGTGAGCGTCTCGGTGAGCGGACGGATCGCGCGGGCGAAGGTCGGCGCACCGAAGTTGAAGATCGAGCCTTGGAAGAGGGCGCCGTACGCTCCCGACACCGCCTGCCAGATGGCGACGAACGTGTCACCCGGGCGGGCGAAGAAGTAGCCGGATGCCGCCTGGACGCCGTCGTCGGTCGCCGCGATCATGACGCCGCCGGCGATGAGGGCGAGGACGACGGCCAGGACCGAGATGATCGCGCTGCCCTGCGTGATCTGCAGGAGCATCGTGTGCCACTTGGACGGCTGGGGCGCGTCGGTGCGCGCGGGTTCGGTGGCGACGCTCACGCCGCGACCCCCTCTCCGGGGGCGCTCTCGCCCGCCATCATGAGGCCGAGGACCTCACGTTCCGTGTCTCCCGGGACGATCCCGACGATGCGTCCGCGGTACATGACCATGATGCGGTCGGCGAGGGCGGTGACCTCGTCGAGCTCGGTCGAGACGACGATGACCGGCACCCCGGCATCCCGCGTGTCGACGATCCGCTTGTGGATGAACTCGATCGACCCGACGTCGACGCCGCGGGTGGGCTGGGCGGCGACGAAGAGCGACAGGTCGCGGCTGAGCTCGCGGGCGAGGACGACCTTCTGCTGGTTGCCGCCCGAGAGACGGCCGACCGGAGTGTGGATGCCGGGGGCCCGCACGTCGAACTCGGCGAACTTCTCCTGCGCGAACGCCTCGAGCGCCCCGCGCTGGACGGCGCCGCCGCGGACGAACGGCTCGCCGTCGGCCCGGTCGAGCATGAGGTTCTCAGCGATCGTGAACGCACCCACGAGGCCGTCCTCGGTGCGGTCCTCGGGGACGAAACCGACACCCTCGTCGAGGATGCGACGGACGCTGCGTCCCACGAGCTCCTTGCCGTTGAGGGAGATCGAACCGCGAGTCTGCGGCTGGAGGCCGAGGAGCGCCTCGGTGAGCTCGGTCTGACCGTTGCCCTGCACACCGGCGATGGCGAGGACCTCACCACCGCGGACGGTGAAGCTGACGTCGCTGACGACGACGTGGCCGAACGGGTCGACGACCGTGAGGTTCTCGACGACGAGGGCGGCGTCGTTGAGCTTCGGCGCCTCCTTCTGCACGGTCAGCTCGACGGCACGGCCGACCATCAACGAGGCGAGCTCGGCGTTGGACGCGGTCGGCGACGCCTCGCCGACGACCTTGCCCAGGCGGATGACCGTGATGCGGTCCGCGACCTCGCGGACCTCGCGGAGCTTGTGGGTGATGAAGACGATCGAGGTCCCGGCATCCTTCAGCTGACGCATGATCGCGATGAGCTCATCGGTCTCCTGCGGCGTGAGGACGGCGGTCGGCTCGTCGAAGACGAGGATGCGCGCGTCGCGGGACAGCGCCTTGATGATCTCGACGCGCTGCTGCACGCCGACGGGCAGGTCCTCGACGAGGGCGTCGGGATCGACATCGAACCCGAATCGTGCGGAGATCTCGCGGACCTTCTCGCGCGCAGCGGCCAGGTCGAGGAATCCACCGGCTTTGGTGGACTCGTGGCCGAGCATGACGTTCTCGGCGACGGTGAAGACGGGGATGAGCATGAAGTGCTGGTGCACCATGCCGATGCCGGCGTGCATCGCATCGCCGGGGCCGGTGAAGTTCTGCACCTGGTCGTCGAGGAGGATCGCCCCCTCGTCCGCCTGGTACAGGCCGTAGAGGACGTTCATCAGCGTCGACTTGCCGGCGCCGTTCTCACCGAGGAGACAGTGGATCTCACCGGGCTGGACGACGAGGTCGATGTGGTCGTTGGCGACGAGTGATCCGAACCGCTTGGTGATGCCGCGGAGCTCGAGCTTCATAGAGCCGATCCTAAGAGAGGGGCGCGCAGAGCGCACCGGACGCAAAGAACGTGGGGGGCCGGAACTCCGGCCCCCCACGTCCGAAGGGGATTACTGGGCGAGGTAGGAGTCGACCGTGATCGACCCGTCCACGATGCCCGCCTTGATCGTGTCGAGCTCACCCTGCAGGTCGGGCGAGACCTTCGACTCGAAGTCGTGGAACGGCGCGAGGCCGACACCGTCGTTCTCGAGCGTTCCGATGAACGGGGCGGCGTCGAACTCGCCCTTGCCCGCGGCGGTGACGGCGTCCTCGACACCGACGTCGATCAGCTTGCGGATCGAGGTCAGCAGCAGCTCGGCGACGCTCGGGTCGGTCTCGTAGACGTCCGCGTCGACACCGATGAGGGCGATGTCGCGGCCGGAGTCACGGATGACGGATGCCGCGGACTGGTAGATCGGGCCGCCGACGGGCAGCAGCACGTCCACGCCCTGGTCGACGAGACCCTGGGCGGCGTTGATGGCGTCCTGGTTGGCGGTGAAGCCACCAGTGAAGACACCGTCCTTGCCGTCCCAGCCGAGAACCTCGACGTTCTCGCCCTTCTGCTCGTTCCAGTACTCGACGCCCTGACGGAAACCGTCCATGAAGACCGTGACGGTCGGGTAGGGCTGGCCGCCGAAGGTGCCGACCTTGTCGGCCTCCGAGTACGACGCCGCGGCGTAACCGGCGAGGAACGCGGCCTGCGAGGTGTCGAACAGCAGCGGCTTGATGTTCGGGGCGTCGGTCTTGCCGTCGAAGTCGTTGTCCACCGGGTCGTCGATCGAGACGTACTCGATGTCGGGGTTGGCCTTCGCGGACTCACCCGCGGCGGATGCCAGGGCGAAGCCGACCGTGATGATCATGGTGCAGTTCTGGTCGACCAGGTTCTGCAGGTTGGGGGCGAAGTCGGTCTCGCTGTCGGACTGGACCGTGATCGGCTCGACGCCGAGCGCCTCGGAGGCCTTCTGCAGGCCCTCGAAACCGAGCTGGTTGAACGACTTGTCGTCGAAGCCGCCGAAGTCGGACACCATGCAGGGCAGGAAGCCGTCGACGGCTCCGCCGGGCTCAGCGCCGGCGCTGCCGGAGGGGGTGGCTTCGGGTGCGGTCCCACATCCGGCGAGGGCGACGAGAAGGCCCGCTGCGGCGGAGATGCCGACGAGCTTCTTGGGGGTCGAGAGAGTCAATGCAGCCTCCACATTGAAGGCGCCGCGGACTTCGCGGCGGCTCAACTGAAGTTACCTACTGTGACGCCGAGGACGCAGCGTGATCAGGCCGTACGCCGGAATGGTTACAAAGCCGCAATCATCCCGTCACGGGAGCGGCATCCTGCACAATTGCGAATCCCGGATGACGCCGATCAGAGCACGTCGCCGCGCCCGGTGACCTTCAGGGCGTCGACGACGCTCTTGACGCGCTGGGCGTGCTCGGCGGTGGTGACGAGCAGCGCGTCGTCGGTGTCGACGACGACGATGTCCTTCACGCCGATGATGCTGATCACCCGGCTCGTCTGCGAGACCACGATCCCGCTCGCCGCGTCGGAGAGCACGCGGGCGTTCTGGCCGAGGATCGCGAGGTCGCTGCGGCCGGCCGAGTTGAGTTTCGCGAGGCTCGCGAAGTCCCCCACGTCGTCCCAGTCGAAATGTCCGGGCACGACGGCGAGCTTGCCCTTCTCGGCGGCGGGCTCGGCGACGACGTAGTCGATGGCGATCTTCTCGAGCGTGGGCCAGATCCGGTCGACGGCGGGACCGCGCCGGTCGCGGTCGTCCCAGGCCTCCGCCAGCTCGATGAGCCCCGCGTGCAGGGCGGGGTTGTTGGCCTCGATTTCGGCGAGCAGCACGTCGGCCCGCGAGATGAACATGCCCGCGTTCCAGAGGTAGGAGCGGTCGGCGACGTAGGCCTTGGCGGTCTCGAGATCGGGCTTCTCGACGAAGCGCTCGACCAGCGAGGCATCCCGGGCGCCGTCGACGATCAACTCGCCGCCCCTCTTGATGTAGCCGAAGCCCACAGCGGGCTCGGAGGGCTGGATGCCGATCGTGCAGATGTACCCCTCGCGGGCCACCTCGACGGCGTCGCGTACCGCGAACTCGAAGACGCGAGATCCGCGGATGACGTGGTCGGCGGCGAAGGAGCCGATGACGACGTCGGGATGCCGGCGGTGCAGGATCGCCGCTGCGAGACCGATCGCCGCGGCCGAGTCCCGCGGCTCGGACTCGAGGATGACGTTCTTGTCGGGGATGCCCGGCAGTTGCGCCTCGACCGCGGCACGGTGGGCGCGCCCGGTGACGACGGCGATCCGGTCGGGGCCGGCGAGGGGCTCGAGCCGGTTCCAGGTGTCGCGCAGCAGCGAATGCCCGGATCCGGTGAGGTCGTGGAGGAACTTCGGCGCATCCGCCCGTGAGAGCGGCCACAGCCGCGAACCGACGCCTCCGGCGGGGATCACGGCGTAGAAGTCCTCGATGTGTTCAGCCATGCTCCGAACCCTACCGGCCGCCCGTGACGCCCCCGTTCCGGACGCATGACGACGACGGTCGGCCGAGGCCGCGCCCGTGACCAATATGTTCTAAGGCTCCCCTTCCTCGCCCGGCACCTTCAGGGCCGCTTAGGATGGACGCTGCGCCCGCTTGCGACGATGGGCGACATTCCCTCGGGATGCCGTGACCTCGCCGCGCAGCGCGACCCATCTCACCCAAGGGAGGACGACCGTGTCTGCACCAGCACGCGTCACGCCGTCGGTAGCTGAGACCACGTCCAAAACCCCGCGCGGCACGCTGTACCGCGGCAACGAGGGCATGTGGTCGTGGGTGCTGCACCGCATCACCGGCATCGCCATCTTCTTCTTCCTGCTCGTGCATGTGCTCGACACGGCCCTCATCCGGGTCTCCCCCGACGCATACAACGCAGTCATCGGCACGTACAAGAACCCGATCATGGGTCTCGGCGAGGTCGCGCTGGTCGCGGCCATCGTGTACCACGCGTTCAACGGGCTCCGCATCATCGCGGTCGACCTGTGGCCGTGGGCCACGCGCCACCAGCGTCAGCTGTGGTGGGGTGTCCTCGCCGTCTGGGCCGTCGCGCTCGTCGGGTTCTCCGCCCGCCACCTTCCGAACGTCTTCTCGCACATGGGAGGCGAGCGCTGATGACCGCCGACACCCTCGTCGCGCCCCGCACCCCGCAGGGCAAGGCCGCCGTCCGCAAGAAGGGACCGAACCTCGAGAAGTGGGGCTGGGTCTTCATGCGCGTCTCGGGCGTGCTGCTGATCGTGCTCATCTTCGGCCACCTCTTCGTCAACCTGATGGTCGGCGACGGCATCTCGGCGCTCGACTTCGCCTTCGTGGCGGGCAAGTTCGCGAACCCGTTCTGGCAGATCTGGGACGTGCTGATGCTGTGGCTCGCGTTCATCCACGGCACGAATGGCATGCGGACGATCGTCAACGACTACGTCACCAACGCGAAGGTGCGGAAGGTGCTCGTCACCAGCCTGTGGGTCGTCGCCGGATTCATGATCCTGCTGGGCACCCTCGTCGTCTTCACCTTCGACCCCTGCATCCCGAACCTCGACGGCAGCATCGTCGCCGAGGTCTGCAAGGCGCAGGGCTGAGCCGGTACGACCGGCCCGCATACGGATAGAACAGAGGCAATCGTCACGTGAGCACTCAGACCGCGGACTCCGTCGTCAAGGACGGCGTCCACTACCACCAGTTCGATGTCGTCATCGTCGGCGCCGGCGGCGCGGGCATGCGCGCCGCGATCGAGGCGGGTCCCGGGGCCAAGACCGCCGTCATCACGAAGCTCTACCCCACGCGCAGCCACACCGGCGCGGCGCAGGGTGGCATGGCTGCGGCGCTGGCGAACGTCGAAGAGGACTCGTGGGAGTGGCACACCTTCGACACCGTCAAGGGCGGCGACTACCTCGTCGACCAGGACGCGGCCGAGATCCTCGCGAAGGAGGCCATCGACGCGGTCATCGACCTCGAGAACATGGGCCTGCCCTTCAACCGCACGCCCGACGGCAAGATCGACCAGCGCCGGTTCGGCGGGCACACCGCCGAACACGGCAAGAACCCGGTCCGCCGCGCCTGCTACGCCGCCGACCGCACCGGCCACATGATCCTGCAGACGCTGTTCCAGAACTGCGTCAAGCTCGGCATCAACTTCTTCAACGAGTTCTACGCGCTCGACCTGATCACGGTGAAGAATGCCGTGGGTCGCACCGGCATCGCGGGTGTCGTCGCCTACGAGCTCGCCACCGGCGACCTGCACGTCTTCCACGCGAAGGCCGTCATCTTCGCCACCGGCGGCTTCGGCAAGATCTTCAAGACCACCTCGAACGCGCACACCCTGACGGGTGACGGCGTCGGCATCGTGTGGCGCAAGGGTCTGCCGCTCGAGGACATCGAGTTCTTCCAGTTCCACCCGACAGGTCTGGCGGGCCTCGGCATCCTCCTCACCGAGGGTGCCCGCGGCGAGGGCGCGATCCTCCGCAACGCCTCGGGTGAGCGCTTCATGGAGCGCTACGCCCCCACCATCAAGGACCTCGCCCCCCGCGACATCGTCGCCCGGTGCATGGTCAAGGAGGTCCTCGAGGGCCGCGGCGCCGGCCCGAACAAGGACTACGTCTACCTGGACTGCACCCACCTCGGCGCAGAGGTGCTCGAGACAAAGCTCCCCGACATCACCGAGTTCGCCCGCACCTACCTGGGTGTCGACCCGGTCGTCGAGCCGGTGCCGGTCATGCCGACCGCGCACTACGCGATGGGCGGCATCCCGACCAACACCAAGGGTGAGGTGCTCGCCGACAACGACACCGTCGTCCCCGGCCTCTACGCCGCCGGCGAGTGCGCGTGCGTGTCGGTGCACGGCGCGAACCGCCTCGGCACGAACTCGCTGCTCGACATCAACGTCTTCGGCAAGCGCTCGGGTCAGAACGCGGTCGAGTACGTGAAAACGGCCGAGTTCATGCCCCTCCCCGAGGACCCCGCGAAGGAGGTCCGCGAGATGATCGAGGGCCTGCGGAACAACGCCGGCACCGAGCGCATCTCCACCCTCCGCAAGAAGCTGCAGGAGGAGATGGACGCCAACGCCCAGGTGTTCCGCACCGAGGAGACGCTCACCAACGTCATGGGCACGATCAACGACCTGCGCGAGCGGTACAAGAACGTCCACGTCGACGACAAGGGCAAGCGGTACAACACCGACCTGCTCGAGGCCGTCGAGCTGGGCTTCCTGCTCGACATCGCCGAGATCGTCGCCTACGCCGCCCGCAACCGGCGTGAGAGCCGTGGCGGTCACATGCGCGAGGACTACCCCGACCGCGACGACGAGAAGTACATGCAGCACACGATGGCCTACCTCACGGGCGACCCGCACTCCGCGAACCCCGAGGACCACATCCGCCTGGACTGGAAGCCGGTCGTGTTCACCAAGAACGAGCAGGGCGAGTACAACTACCCGCCGATGGAGAGGAAGTACTGATGACCATCGTCGATTCCGACGCTCCGACCGGCACGCAGGAGTCCACCGACTCCGGCATCCAGTCGTACCTGGTCACCTTCATCATCCGGCGCTTCGACCCCGAAGTGGATGCGGAGCCCCGCTGGGTGGATTACGACGTCGAGATGTACCCGACCGACCGAGTGCTCGACGCGCTGCACCGGATCAAGTGGGACGTCGACGGCACGCTGAGCTTCCGTCGCTCGTGCGCCCACGGCATCTGCGGCTCGGACGCCATGCGCATCAACGGCCGCAACCGCCTCGCCTGCAAGACGCTGATCAAGGACCTCGACATCTCGAAGCCGATCTACGTCGAGGCGATCAAGGGCCTGCCGCTCGAGAAGGACCTCATCGTCGACATGGACCCGTTCTTCGAGTCCTTCCGCGACGTGCAGCCCTTCCTGCAGGCGAACACCGCGCCCGAGCCGGGCAAGGAGCGCATCCAGTCCATCAAGGATCGCGCCGTCTACGACGACACCACCAAGTGCATCCTCTGCGCCGCGTGCACCTCGTCGTGCCCCGTGTTCTGGACCGACGGTCAGTACTTCGGCCCCGCCGCGATCGTCAACGCGCACCGCTTCATCTTCGACTCGCGCGACGACGCGGGCGACGTGCGCCTCGACATCCTCAACGACAAGGAGGGCGTGTGGCGCTGCCGCACGACCTTCAACTGCACCGAGGCCTGCCCCCGCGGCATCGAGATCACGAAGGCCATCGCCGAGGTCAAGCAGGCGGTCCTGCGCGGCTGACCGCCCGATACCCTCGAGGCGTGACCTCGGACGACACGACGCCTCCCCTGCGCGAGCGGTGGGAGGCGTCTCGTCTTCGTGAGCGCCTCGATCAGCCGATCGAGCGGGCCGCCCAGCTCACCCGGGCGACGGTCGCGTCGTTCCCGGTGCGGGTGTGGCGGCACTTCCTGCGTCGGAACGGGTTCCTGCTGGCGGCATCCATCAGCTACCAGTCCCTGTTCGCGCTGTTCGCGACGCTGTACTCGGCGTTCGCCGTGGTCGGCCTGTGGCTCGGCGGGTCGCAGGCGGCGATCGACGGCCTCATCCGGGTCGTCAACTCCTACATCCCGGGCTTCATCGGTGAGGCGGGGCCCGTGGATCCCGACGACGTGGCGTCGATCGCCCGCGACAGCGGCAGCCTGCTCGCCGTCACCGGAACGATCGCCCTCGGTGTCGCCGTGTGGACCGCCATCGGGTTCGTCACCTTCACCCGACGGGCCGTCCGCAACATCTTCGGGCTGCCGTTCGACACCCGCAGCTTCGTGCTGCTGAAACTCGGCGACCTCGTCGCGGCGATCCTGTTCGGCGCCGCGCTCGTCCTCGGCGCCGGCCTGGGGCTGGTCGCCGGCGGTGTCCTGACGCAGGCGTTGCGGTGGCTGGAGGTCGACGTGCCCTCATCGGCCGCCGAACTCGCCAGCCGGATCGGGTCGGTCGTCGTCAGCGTCGCGCTCAACTCCGCCGCTCTGACGCTGCTGATCCGCTTCCTCACCGGGACCTCGCTGCCGTGGCGCTCCATCATCCCCGGGGCGACCGCCGGCGGCGCGACGCTCGCGCTCCTGCAGCTGGGCTTCGGTTTCCTCGCCGCCTACTCCCCCACCAACCCCCTGCTCGCCACCTTCTCCGTCGTCGTCGGTCTGCTGCTGTGGCTGCGTCTGGCCGGGATCGTGATGCTCGTCGCGGCATCCTGGATCGGAGTCGCGGCTCGGGATGCCGACATCCCCCTCGCGCCCCCGACCGCCGAGCAGCAGCGCGCCGCAGAGCGCGAGGCGCTGCGGGTCGTCGCCGAGGCGGGCGTGCGCGAGGCCCGGTCGGCGCTCTCCCGCGCGAGCTGGTGGGAGCGCCCCGGCGCGCGCCGGGACCTGCGCCGCGCCGAGGACCTGCTCGCGCGGACCCGCAGCACGACCGCTGTCGGCGGCCCCGCTTAGGCTGAAAGGCGTGCCTCGAACCGTCCGCATCGCCTCCGTCAACGTCAACGGCATCCGCGCCGCCGCCCGGAAGGGCATGCACGGCTGGCTCGAAACGGCGGGGGTCGACATCCTCACGCTGCAGGAGGTGCGGGCCGAGGCATCCGATCTCGCCGCCGCCCTGCCCGGCTGGCACATCGTGAACGACGAAGCCCTCGCGAAGGGGCGCGCCGGCGTCGCCATCGCCGCCCGCGAGCCGCTGGACGTCTGGCGCATCGAGCTGGGCGACGACACGCTCGACTCGAAGGGACGCTGGGTCGAAGCCGACATCGAGGTCGAGGGCGAGACCCTCACCGTCGTCAGCGCCTACGTCTTCACCGGCGAGACCGGCACCGAGAAGCAGGACGCCAAGTACGCGTTCCTCGACGCGATGGAAGAGCGGATGCCGCACCTCGGCGACCTCGCGCTCATCACCGGCGACCTCAACGTCGGCCATCGCGAGCTCGACATCCGCAACTGGAAGGGCAACGTCAAGAAGGCCGGGTTCCTGCCCCGCGAGCGGGCGTACTTCGACCGGTTCACCGCACCCGCGGGCGAGACCGTCACCACCGTGGACGGCGAGAGCGGTCGCGGCCTCGGCTGGGTCGACGTCGGGCGCTCGTTCGCCGGAGAGATCGACGGGCCGTACACGTGGTGGTCGAACCGCGGCAAGGCGTTCGACAACGACACCGGCTGGCGCATCGACTACCACCTCGCGACCGCCGAACTCGCGACCCGCGCGACCGATTACCACGTCGTCCGGGCGCCCTCCTGGGACACGCGCTGGAGCGACCACGCGCCCGTCGTGGCCGACTACGCGCTCGGCGGCTGAAGCCGGCGGCGAGGGGCGCGGCATCCGTTCGCGCCTAGGATCGTAGGGTGAGCAAACCCCGCCTGTACTCCGGAATGCAGCCCTCCGCCGACTCCCTCCAGATCGGCAACTACATCGGGGCGCTCATGCAGTGGCGGGACCTGCAGGAGTCCTACGACGCGTTCTTCTCGGTCGTCGACCTGCACGCCCTTACCCAGCCGAACGACCCCGCCGAGCTGCGGGAGAAGACCCGGCGGACCGCGGCGCAGTACATCGCCGCGGGCATCGAGCCGTCGAAGTCGACCCTGTACGTGCAGTCGCACGTGCGTGCGCACGCCGAGCTCGCCTGGGTTCTGTCGACCGTCACCGGCTTCGGCGAGGCGAACCGGATGACCCAGTTCAAGGACA
The DNA here is from genome assembly GCF_040686395.1 of Microbacterium sp. NPDC080220. Classification (NCBI taxonomy): domain Bacteria; kingdom Bacillati; phylum Actinomycetota; class Actinomycetes; order Micrococcales; family Microbacteriaceae; genus Microbacterium; species Microbacterium sp. NPDC080220. The sequence goes on along the minus strand of NZ_JBFBOP010000003.1, from coordinate 132,799 downwards.
AGTCGGCCCGCTACGGCACCGACGCCACGAACGTCGGCCTGTTCACCTATCCGATCCTCATGGCCGCCGACATCCTGCTGTACCAGACCGACATCGTGCCCGTCGGCGACGACCAGAAGCAGCACGTCGAACTGACCCGCACGCTGGCGGAGCGCTTCAACGGACGCTACGGCGAGGCGTTCCGCGTGCCGATGCCGGTGATCCAGAAGGACACCGCCCGCATCTACGACCTGCAGAACCCGACGTCCAAGATGTCGAAGTCCGCCGAATCGGATGCCGGTGTGCTCTGGCTCCTGGACGACCCGTCGAAGTCGGCGAAGAAGGTCATGCGCGCCGTCACGGACTCGGAGGGTGTCGTCCGGTACGACCGCGAGGCCAAGCCCGGCGTGTCGAACCTGCTCGTGATCTACGCCGCCCTGACGGGGCGGCAGATCCCCTCGATCGAGGACGAGTACGCCGGCCGCGGCTACGGCGACTTCAAGAAGGGCCTCGCCGAGGTCGTGGTGTCGGAGTTCGGTCCCGTGCGCGAGCGGGCGCTCGAACTGCTCGACGACCCGGCGGAGCTCGACCGGGTGCTCGCCGCCAACGCCGCGCGCGCCGACGAGGTCGCCGACCGCACCCTCAACGACGTGTACGACAAGCTCGGACTGCTGCGACGTGTCTGAGGAACCGAGGCTCAGCCCCGCGCCGGAGCTCGTCGCCGCGATCGACGCGGCGGCCGGCCCGTCCATGGCCGCGCCCGACGACCGCGCCGCACAGGAACGCCTGTGGCGGGCGGTGTTCGCGCTCGAGAAGTGGATCTTCATCGCCCGCGGCACCGACCAGGAGCCCACGCCGTTCGCCGCCTCGACCGAGCAGGTCCGGCGATCTTCGCCTTCTCGACACCGGAGCGTGCACAGGCCGCTGCGGCGGGCTTCGGCATCCCGCCCGAGGAGACCGGCAGGCTGCTGGCCGTGCCGTTGCCGGATGCCGCCGGATGGGTCGCCTCCTACGCCGAGGCCGGCGTCGCCTCGATGGTGTTCGACGCCCCCGCGATCGGCGCCATGGCCCCGCTGGCGAACCTGGCCGCGATGGCGGTCTGGATCCAGCAGCACCCCGAGGGCTGACGCCGCAGGAGGCTTGCGCGTACCGGTCGCGTGCCGTTCTCCGGGTGGACGCCACCACCGGATGCACGAACGTGGCCTGGGGCCCATCCATCCGGAGAACGGCACGACGTCGACGTCATACCCGACGACGCCGGGCTCGAAGCAGCCCGCGGACGGCCGCCACCACGCGCTCGGGATGCCACATGATGTCGACGGCCGAGACCCGGAGGGTCGTGAAACCGAGCTCTGCCAACGCGAGGTCTCGCGCACGGTCGATCCGGTACGCCTCTGGTCCGAGGTGGTATGCCTCGCTGTCGCACTCGATCACGAGCCACCCGTCCACCAAGAGATCCACCCTGCCGACGCCGGCGATGCGCACCTGCACCTGCACGTCGGAGCACAGACCTCGCAGGAGCAGCCGCACGAGAGTCTCCGGCCCGGATTCCGCACGTCCGTCGACCAGGCCTTCCAGCCGTGAGTAGCGTTTCGGCAGCGCCCGGAAGACCGCGGGGATGTCGCTGGCCCGGATGAGCCCGGTGTGGATCGCGCTGTCCAAGGTTGCGATCGCTGGTCTCGGGAGTTGGCAACGCACCGCGTGCACGAGCATGTCCACCGGGAGCGCACACGCGCGTCGCGTCGTCGGCGTCTCGAACGGTTCCTGCCAATGGCGGACGACGTCTTTCGAATCACGAGACAACCGAGTCGCATGCGGCGGAACGAGAACGTGGAGCTTCGATCGCTCGAGGACGAAGACGCCGAGAAGACGAAGCGCGCTCACGCACGTGAGGACACCACCCGCGACGACCGCGGCGATCAACTCCGGATGAGTGCCAGCCGCGAGGTAGCTGTCGCGCCGTGCTCGGATGAGTTCTCCGTCCCCCACCGCGGCCGCGATGCGGCGCTTGCTCATGCCTGCGGCGCGCAGCTCGGTCGCGGCCCATACAGGAGTCTCGATGATGTCGGACGCCCGCTGCTGGAACGCGCGACGTTCGCTCTCCCACATGGGGCCCACCCTCGCCGATCGGAGAATGCCCCAGCGGCCTCGGCCACGGCCTGTGGATGCGACGACGTCCGTCAGCGATGTGCAGGAGTTCCGAACGGTTCTCCGGAAAGATGCCGCCGACACGGCTCCGGCTGAGGCGATCCGAGAATGCTTCCGGAGAACGGCACGTCGTCGGTCGCGAAGCCCTGTCGACGCGGTCAGCAGACGGCCCCCGTGAGCGCGAACCGAACTCCGGAGAGAGTGTGTCCAAGGAGCCGCGGCAGGTGGCGTTCGCCTTTTCCTCCGGAGAACGGCACGTGCGTGGATAGGGTCGGAGGATGGAACCGGTGACCCTGCGGACCGCACGGCTCGAGCTGTCGGTGCCGACGGCGGACGACGTCGACGCGATCACCGCCGCGGCGCAGGACCTCGAGGTGCCGCGGTGGACGACGCTCCCTGCGCCGTACGAGCGTCACCACGCCGAGGAGTTCATCGCCAAGGCGGCCGCCTGGTGGGACGAGGAGACCGAACTCACCTGGGGCATCCGCCTCGAGGGCCGCTGGATCGGCATGATCGGGCTGCACCGGTTCGAGAAGCAGGGGTCCGCCGAGATCGGGTTCTGGATGGATGCCTCGGCCCGCGGCCACGGCTACCTCACCGAGGCGGCGACCGCCGTGATCGACGCGGGGTTCGCCGAACCGCTCCGGCTCGCGCGCATCCAGTGGCGCGCGATCGTCGGCAACGTCCCGTCGGCGCGCGTCGCTCAGAAGCTCGGCTTCCGGTACGAGGGCCTCCTCCGGCAGGATCTGAACGACCCCCGCGGACGCCACGACGGCTGGATCGCAGGGCTCCTGCCGACCGACGACCGCATACCGGTGCCCTGGCCGGTGATCTGACAACCCCCTCACCGCCGTCGGACCGGGGTGGCAGGATGACCGCATGCCTGAGATGCCCGAGGTGCAGGGACTGGTCGACTTCCTCCGCGAGCGCGCGACGGGACTGACCGTCACGAAGGTGTCGGTCGCGAACATCGCCGCGCTGAAGACGTACGACCCTCCGATCGACGCGATGACGGGCACGACGGTGACGGGTGCGCAGCGGCACGGCAAGTTCGTCGACGTCGAGACGGATGCCGGTGCCCACCTCATCTTCCATCTCGCCAAGGCGGGCTGGTTGCGGTGGTACGACCAACTGCCGGCGACGGTCATCCGGCCGGGTAAGACCCCGATCGCGCTGCGGGTGGGTTTCGACGACGGCTCCGGGTTCGACCTGACGGAGGCCGGCACCAAGAAGTCGCTCGCGTACTACGCGGCGCGCTCCCCCGCCGACATTCCGGGGATCGCACGCCTCGGTGCCGATCCGCTCGACGACGGATTCACCCGCGACACGCTCGCGCAGCTCCTCGCCGGACGCCGGACGCAGATCAAGGGCGTCCTGCGCGACCAGTCGATCATCGCCGGCATCGGCAACGCCTACTCCGACGAGATCCTCCACGCCGCAAAGATGTCTCCCTATGCCCTGGCGGCAACGCTGACGGATGCCGAGATCGATCGGCTCTACGCGGCGATGCAGCAGACGCTCGCCGAGGCGGTGGCCGCGGCATCCGGCAAACCGCCCGCCGACCTCAAGGACGCCAAACGGCGCGGGATGGCCGTCCACGGCCGCCGCGGCGAGGCGTGCCCGGTGTGCGGCGACGAGGTGCGGTCGGTCTTCTTCGCCGACAACAGCCTCGAGTACTGCCCGACGTGCCAGACGGGCGGCAAGATCCTCGCCGACCGCCGGCTGTCGCGGCTGCTCAAGTAGCGGCGGACGCTGCGACGCCCCACCGCCGGTCGAAACCGGGCGGCGGGGCGTTCGCTCGCGGGTGGGCTCAGTTGACGTCGTCGTCGACCCAGTCGAACGACTTGGTGACGGCCTTCTTCCACAGCCGCAGCTGACGCTCGCGCTCAGCGACGTCGTCGCTGGGCTCCCAGCGAGCGTCCTCCTGCCAGTTGGCGCGCAACTCATCGAGGTCAGACCAGAAGCCGACGGCGAGACCGGCAGCGTACGCGGCGCCGAGTGCCGTCGTCTCCGCGACGACCGGGCGGACGACGGGCACACCGAGCATGTCGGCCTGGAACTGCATGAGGGTGTCGTTGGCCGTCATGCCGCCGTCGACCTTGAGCTCTTCGAGGTCGACGCCGGAGTCCGCATTGACGGCGTCGAGAACCTCACGCGTCTGGAACGCGGTCGCCTCGAGCGCGGCGCGGGCGATGTGCCCGCGGTTCGCGAACCGGGTGAGGCCGACGATCGCGCCGCGCGCCTCGGGGCGCCAGTAGGGCGCGAACAGCCCCGAGAACGCGGGAACGACGTAGACGCCGCCGTTGTCTTCGACGGATGCCGCGAGCTTCTCAACCTCGGGCGCCGATGAGATCAAGCCGACCTGGTCGCGCAACCACTGGATGAGCGATCCGGTCACGGCGATCGATCCTTCCAGTGCGTACCGAGTGGGCTGGTCGCCGAGCTTGTAGCCGACGGTCGTCAGCAGTCCGTTGCGGGAGTGAACGATCTCTTCACCGGTCTGGAAGATCAGGAAGTTGCCGGTGCCGTAGGTGTTCTTGCTCTCGCCCTTCTCGAACGCGGCCTGGCCGAACGTGGCGGCCTGCTGGTCGCCCAGGATGCCGGCGACGGGGGTCTCGCGCAGCAGTGACGAGTCCTCCGCGTACCCGTACACCTCGGAGGAGGAGCGGATCTCGGGCATCATCGACAGCGGGACGCCGAAGTCCTGGAGGATGTCCTCACGCCACTCGAGCGTCTCGAGGTCCATGAAGAGGGTGCGCGAGGCGTTGGTGACGTCGGTGACGTGGACGCCGCCGTCGGTGCCGCCGGTGAGGTTCCACAGCACCCAGGTGTCGGTGGTGCCGAAGATGAGGTCGCCGGCTTCCGCGCGCTCGCGGGCGCCGTCGACGTTCTCGAGGATCCAGGCGATCTTCGTGCCCGAGAAGTAGGTCGCCAGCGGCAGACCGACGATGCCCTTGTATCGCTCGGTGCCGAGCCCCTCGGTGGCGAGGCGGTCGACGATGGACTGCGTGCGGGTGTCCTGCCAGACGATGGCGTTGTAGACGGGCTCACCGGTGTGCTTGTCCCACACGACGGCGGTCTCGCGCTGGTTGGTGATGCCGACGGCGGCGATGTCGTGGCGGGTGAGATCGGCCTTGGCGAGCGCCACGCCGATCACCTCCTGGACGTTCCGCCAGATCTCCATCGCGTCGTGCTCGACCCAGCCGGCGCGCGGCAGGATCTGCTCGTGCTCCTTCTGGCCGGTGGCGATGATCGAGCCACCGTGGTCGAAGATGATGGCGCGGCTGGATGTGGTGCCCTGATCGATTGCGATGATGTAGTCAGCCATGGGACTTCCTCGTCTTTCGTGTGTTGTTGAACGCGCGGATGCTGGTCGTCAGACCATCGAGAGCAGTGCGGGGGCGGCGACCGCGGCGATCGCGCCGCCGATGAGCGGACCGACGACGGGGACCCACGCGTACGACCAGTCGCTCGCACCCTTGCCCTTGATGGGGAGCACGGCGTGGGCGATACGCGGACCGAGGTCGCGGGCCGGGTTGATGGCGTAGCCGGTCGGTCCGCCGAGCGAGGCGCCGATACCGACGACGAGCAGCGCGACGGGTAGGGCGGTCAGCGGGCCGAGACCGCCGGGGGTGCCGATCTCGATGTCGCCGTAATCCGCGAACGCGAAGATCGTGAAGACGAGCACGAAGGTGCCGATGATCTCGGTGACGAGGTTCCAGCCGTACGAGCGGATCGCCGGGCCCGTGGAGAACACGCCGAGCTTGGTGGCCGCGTCGGCCTCACCGTCGAAGTGCTGCTTGTAGGTGAGCCAGCAGAGCACGGCACCGAGGAAGGCGCCCACGAACTGACCCGCCACGGCGACGAAAAACAGGGTCACCTCGAGGTCGCCGGCAAGCAGCAGCCCGAGCGACACGGCGGGGTTGAGCTGCGCTCCCGAGTAGGCGGAGCCGAGCACACCGATGAACACCGCCAGACCCCAGCCCCAGTTGATCATCAGCGTGCCGCCGCCGAAGCCCTTGGACTTCGCGAGGAGCACATTGGCGACCACACCGCAGCCGAGCAGGGTCAGCAGCCCAGTGCCGACCGTCTCGGAGACGAAGTAGAGCCACAAGTTGATGTCGTTCATGTGTCGTCATTGACCCTTCGATACATGCTCGATGACGACCGTCGTCATCGACTCGTTGGTGCCCGGTGCATGTGCGTGCTTCGACGCCGGGCGCGCCGAAGTGTCAGACCAGCGCGGCGTGCCGGTCCTCGTCGACCGCGATCCGGTGATGCTCGCGGAGCACGCGGACGGCCTCATCGACCTGGGCCGCCTGCGCGTCGTCGTCCCAGCCGAGCGCGTCTGCGGCGGCGGCGGCGAGCTGACGGAGGCCGTCGATCGTCGCGCCGCCGACGAAGGCGACGGAGGTGCGCCGCAGCAGCACGTCGGTGAGCGTCACGACGTCCTCGGTGCGGGCGAGGTGGGCGATCTCCTCGGCGAAGTAGCCGGGCACGGCGGCCAGCTCCTCGGCGCCCTCCGGGACGGCGGCGAGCACGTCGCCTGCGCGCGTGCCGTAGCGCTCCAGCATCCGGTCGGCCAGTGCAGCGGTGTGCACGCCCCGGTGCTGCTCGATCCACCGGGCGCGGTCACGGGGTGTGCGCGGGTAGTCGGCGCCGCCGCCGATCGCGAGATCGGCGGTGGAGACGGTGCGGGCGCGGCCGAGCAGCGCGAGGGTGTCGGAGGCGACGTGCTCGGCGACCGCGCGGAAGGTGGTCCACTTGCCGCCGACGAGGCTGAGCACGGGCGTGCCCGCGGCGTCGCCGCGCTCGATGCGGTAGTCGCGGGAGACGAAGCCCGGCGCCATGTCGTCGTGGCGCGGCAGCGGGCGGATGCCGGAGAACGTGTAGCGGATCTGCGCGCGATCGACGGTGATGTCGGGGAAGACATGACCGATGAGGTCGAAGAAGTAGTCGATCTCGTCGTCGGTGCACACCGTGCGCTCGCGCGGGTCGGCGTCGATGTCGGTGGTGCCGACCATGACACGGCCCTTGAGCGGGTAGATGAGCACGATGCGGCCGTCGGAGTGCTCGAAGAAGATCTCGTTGCCGCCGGTGGCGGCCAGGAGCTCGTCGTTCTCGAGCACGATGTGCGAGCCCTTGGTGCCGCCCATGAAGGTGGTCGGCTGGCCGAGCGCGTCGTTCGTGAGGTCGGTCCAGGGGCCGCTGGTGTTGACGATGACGTCTGCCGTGAAGCCGAAGCGCTCGCCCGTGGTCTCATCCAGCAGGGTGACCTGGTCTCCGTCGACGCCGTCGACGGAGAGGTAGTTGGCGGGGCGGGCCTGCTCGCCGCCGGCACGGACGCCGTCGAAGAGCACGTCGAGCGCGAGGCGCTCCGGGTCGTGCATCGAGGCGTCGTAGTAGCTCGCGGTGTAGGCGACGTCCTTGTTCATCTGCGGGAAGGCCTGGAGCGAGCGCTTGGCGCGGCGGAAGACGTGGCGCGGCACCGAGCCGCCATCGCGCGAGAAGGTGTCGTAGATCATGAGGCCGACCTTGATCAGCAGCGCCCCGCGCTCGTTGGGCTTGCCGGTGCCGTGCGTGAACAGCAAGCGGAAGGGCGCCGTGAGGATGCCGGAGAAGGTCTTGAAGATCGGGATGGTGGTCTCGAGCGGACGGACGTAGTGCGGCGCCGTGCGCAGCAGCGCGTTGCGCTCGGTGACGGCCTCCTGCACGAGTCGGAACTCGCCATTCTCGAGGTATCGCACACCGCCGTGGACCATGTGGCTCGATGCCGACGACGCGCCGGAGACGTAGTCGCCGCGCTCGACGAGGGCCACGTCGACGCCCTGCAGCGCGAGGTCTCGGAAGGTGGCGATGCCGTTGATGCCGCCGCCGATCACGAGCACCTGGGCATGCGGACGTGCGCGCAATGCCTCGACCTGCGGACGGGTGTGCTGCTGCCGTGTGCTCATGGTGACGAGGGTCCTTCCTTGGAACGTGCGCCCATGCTCACGCGCGAACGCACGCATGCGCAACCCGATTGCACATATGTGCACGATTCGACGAGAATCGGTGCGAAAACCACAGCGGCGACGTCGCGCCGCCCACCCGGACTGAACGGATGCGTACGCATGGACAAAGCCGCCGAGGCGCTGCGAGCCGCACAGCTCTACTACGTGCAGGGCGCCGGCATGGCCGCGATCGCCGACGAGATGCGCATCTCACGCTCCTCCGTGTCGCGGCTGCTCGCGTATGCGCGCGACAGCGGGCTCGTCGAGATCACCGTCCATTCACCGCAGGAGGACCGCGACCAGGTGGCCGGCCGCATCGCCCACACCTACGGCGTGCGCGTGCACATCGTCCCGACGCCGAGTCACGTCAACGCCGCCGAGCGCCTGGACCGCACGGCGCGGAGCGCTGCCCGGCTGGTGGCGCTCCACACCGAAACCAACACGGTGATCGGGATCGCGTGGGGCGCGACACTCTCGGCGGTGTCACGGCACCTGCCGAAGAAGCCACTCCACGGCACCCGTGTCGTGCAGCTGAACGGGGCCGCGAACGAATCGACGTCGGGCGTGCCGTACTCATCCAGCATCCTGCAAGCGTTCGCCGAAGCGTTCGGCGCGACTACCGACCTCTTCCCGGTGCCCGCACTGTTCGACGACCCGCAGACCAAGCGCGCGATGTGGCGCGAGCGAGCCGTGCGATCCGTGCTGGACGTGCAAGCACGCGCAAGCGTCATCATTTTCGGGCTCGGCTCGCCCCGCGCCGAAGTGCCCTCACACGTCTACTCCGGCGAGTACCTGTCACCGCGCGACCTGGCGGAGCTCAGCACACACGGCGTCGTGGGCGACTGCGCCACAGTGTTCTTCCGCGCCGACGGCTCCACCGACGACATCCCGCTCAACGAGCGTTCGAGCGGTCCCTCGTTCGACACGCTGCGTGCGGCCGCGCACCGCATCTGCGTGATCTCGAGCGGCTCGAAGCTCGCGGCGCTCCGCGGCGCCCTCGCGGCCGAACTCATCACCGATCTCGTCATCGAGGAGTCCGCCGCACGGATGCTGGTGCGCTCAGCAGCCGGCGCTGCGCCCGGTACCGATCCGTGGGAATGAAACCACGATCCGCCGGTTGACTACACTCGAGAGCAAGAAACGTGCTCCGGGGTCGGTGGGAATCCGAACCGGCGGTGACAGTCCGCGAGCGGGACCCGAGGTCCTGCTGATCCGGTGGAAATCCGGAACCGACGGTGATGCGACGCGAGTCGCTAGTCCGGATGGGAGGCAGCACGGGCGCCCGCAGCGACCCTGCGGGACCGCCTGACGCGCCCGCACCCCGGAGCACCCCATCGTGAGGATCCGGATGAGTGCCACCGACGCAGAGCGCGCCGCGCTCCGCCACGCTTTCGCGCTCGCTCAGCGTGGACCGCGGGGGGTCAACCCGCAGGTCGGCGCGGTCATCCTCTCCCCCGCGGGTGAGGTGCTCGCCGAGGGCTGGCATCACGGCGCGGGGACGCCGCACGCCGAGATCGACGCCCTCTCGAAGCTCGGACCGGATGCCGCGCGCGGCGCGACGGCCGTCGTGACCCTCGAGCCGTGCAACCACACCGGGCGCACCGGCCCCTGCGCGGTCGCGCTCATCGAGGCCGGCGTCGCCCGCGTCGTGTACGCCGTCGACGACCCGGGCGAGGTGTCCTCCGGGGGCGCCGCGCGGCTCCGCGACGCCGGCGTCGAGGTCGAGGGCGGCGTGCTGCGCGACGAGGGCGAGACGCTCATCGCGTCGTGGCTGACCGTGCAGCGTCTCGGGCGGCCCCACGTGACGCTAAAGTGGGCGCAGTCGCTGGACGGGCGGGCCGCGGCATCCGACGGCACCAGCCAGTGGATCACGGGACCCGAGGCCCGCGCCGACGTGCACCGCCGACGCTCGCTGGCGGACGCGATCGTGGTGGGGACGGGAACCGTCCTCGCGGACGATCCCGCACTGACCGCGCGGCGCGAGGACGGCGGACTCTACGAAGACCAGCCCCGACCCGTCGTGGTCGGCGTCCGCGCCGTGCCGCAGGAGGCGCGATTGCGCAAGCACCCGCGGCCGTTCATGCAGGACGAGGGCGAGGACCTGCGGGACCTGCTGGACCGCCTCCGCGAGCTCGGCGCCCAGCGTGTGTTCATCGAAGGCGGCCCGACACTGGCGGCATCCTTCCTGCGCCAGGGGCTCGTCGACGAGCTCCTCGTCTACATCGCACCGACGCTGATCGGCGGCGACCGCCTCGCGGTCGGAGACATCGGCGTCGCGACCATCTCCCAGCAGCGACGCCTCGACATCACGGGCGTCGACCGACTCGGCGACGACATCCTCGTCACCCTCACCCCCCAGGAGGCCTGATGTTCACCGGCATCATCGAAGAACAGGGCGTCATCACGGCGATCGAGCCCTCCGGCGACGGCGTGCGACTCACCGTGCGCGCGCCCCTCGCCGTCTCGGACGCGCAGCGCGGCGACTCGATCTCGATCAGCGGCGTCTGCCTGACGGTCACCGACCAGACCTCTGAGGGGTTCACGGCCGACGTCATGAAGCAGACGCTCGACATGTCGACGCTCGGCACCCTCGGGGTCGACTCCCGAGTGAACGTCGAGCGTGCCCTCGCCGCGCACACGCGCCTCGGCGGGCACATCGTGCAGGGACACGTCGACGGCACGGGCGAGGTCCTCGAGGTCCGCCCCGGCGAGCAGTGGCGCGTCATCCGCGTCTCGCTGCCGGCCGACCTCGCCCCGCTCGTCGTCGACAAGGGGTCCATCACGGTCCAGGGCGTCTCGCTCACCGTCTCGGACGTGTCCGAGCCCGACGCCGCGTCGCACTGGTTCGAGATCTCCCTCATCCCCGAGACGCTCGAGGTGACCACCCTCGGCACGCTCGCCCCCGGCGACCGCGTCAACCTCGAAACCGACATCCTGGCGCGGCACGTGCAGCGCCTGCTCCGATTCGCCTCAACCGACGGCATCCCGTCCGCAGAAGAAGGAGGCTCCCGATGAGCCTTTCGTCCATCCCCGACGCCCTGGCAGCCCTCAAGGAAGGCCGACCGATCCTGGTCGCCGACGACGAGAGCCGCGAGAACGAGGGCGACATCGTCCTGTCCGCCGAGCTCGCCTCGCCGGAGTGGCTCGCGTGGACCATCCGCTGGTCCAGCGGGTTCCTGTGCGCCCCGATGCCGGCCGACTGGGCCGACCGCCTCGACCTGCCTCCCATGGTCGAGCAGAACCAGGATGCTCGGAGCACGGCGTACACGGTGAGCGTCGACGCCGCGGAGGGCGTCACGACCGGCATCAGCGCCTCGGACCGCGCCCGCACGGCCAACGTGCTGGCCGACCCGGACTCGGTGCCGTCCTCACTCATCCGCCCGGGGCACGTACTCCCCTTGCGCGCCGTCGACGGCGGCGTGCGCGAGCGCGCCGGCCACACCGAGGCCGCCGTCGAGCTCATGCAGCTCGCGGGCCTGCAGCCGGTCGCCGTGATCGGCGAGGTCGTCGCCGACGACGGCAGCATGATGCGGATGCCGGGACTCCTCGAGATGGGCGAGCGCGAAGGCATCCCCGTCATCACGATCGAGCAGCTCATCGCGCACGTCAGCGCGGCCGACGGCGACGGCACCGCCGCCCACGCCGACCACACCGCCAAGCGCCGCGTGAGCCTGCGCGCCGAGGCGACGGTCCCCACCTCGCACGGCCAGTTCCGCTTCCTCGCCTACAAGGACCGGATCACCGGCACCGACCACATCGCCGTCGTCTCGGGCGACCTCACCGAGGAGGCACCGCTCGTGCGCGTGCACTCCGAGTGCCTCACGGGTGAGGCGTTCGGCTCGCTCAAGTGCGAGTGCGGACCGCAGCTCGAGGCGGCGCTCGACGCGATCGAGCAGGACGGCGGCGTCGTCATCTACATGCGCGGCCACGAGGGCCGCGGCATCGGCCTCATCAACAAGCTGCGCGCGTACAGCCTGCAGGAGCGGGGGCTCGACACCGTCGACGCGAACCTCGCGCTCGGCCTGCCGGCCGACGCCCGCGACTACGCGGCGGCCGGCGGCATCCTGTCCGACCTCGGCGTGAAGCAGATCCGTCTGCTGACCAACAACACCGACAAGGTCGCGCAGCTGCGTGCCCTCGGTCTCACCATCGTCGACCAGGTGCCCCTGCTGGTCGGGGTCGGCGCGAACAACCATCAGTACCTGGCGACGAAGGCCGACCGCATGGGCCACATCATCGACGCCGACGAACTGCGCGAGGCCCTCGCGCACAGTGAGGAGCACACCGCATGAGCGGACACGGAGCACCCCGGGCCGAAGCGGTCGACGCGAGCGGCTTGTCCGTCGTCGTGATCGCGGGGCAGTGGCACGACACGATCACCGACGGCCTGATCGCGGGCGCGAAGCGCATCCTCGACGCCTCGGGCGCCACGTGGCGCCTCGTGCGCGTTCCTGGCTCGTTCGAGCTGCCCGTCGTCGCCAAGGCCGCGCTCGACGCCGGCGCCGACGCGGCCGTCGCGCTGGGCGTCATCATCCGCGGCGGCACCCCGCACTTCGACTTCGTCTCGTCGGCCGCGACGGACGGACTCACCCGCGTCGCCCTCGACACCGGCAAGCCCGTCGGCTTCGGCGTGCTCACACTGGACGACGAGCAGCAGGGCCTCGACCGCGCAGGCCTCGACGGCTCGAAGGAGGACAAGGGCGCAGAAGCAGCGGATGCCGCCATCCGCACCGCGCTCGCCCTGCGGGACCTCCGCGGCTGACGCGCGACGCGCACACCATCGCGAGATGCTGCGGGGGGTCTCGACCTTCAGGTAGCCTGAGGGCATGGAGATCCTGCGCAGCGTCGTCGTCCTCGTCCACCTCGTCGGTTTCGCGACGCTCTTCGGGGCCTGGGTGGTCGAACTCGTCGGACAGCGCCGAGTGACGCGCATCATGCACTGGGGCCTCGGCATCGCGCTCGTCGCGGGCCTCGCGCTCTCGGCGCCGTGGGGTCTCGACCACGACCTGAACTACGCCAAGATCGGCATCAAGCTCGTCGTCCTCGTCCTCATCGGCGGCCTCCTCGGCGCCGGCGCGGGACGCCTGCGGAAGTCGGGGTCGGTGCCCGCCGGGATCTTCTGGCCCATCGGCATCCTCACCCTCCTCAACGCGGGGCTCGCGGTCATCTGGCGCTGACCGGCCGATCCCGCCGGATGACGCGGGAGTAGGGTGGAGCTTTGGCGCCGGCGACTCCGTCGGCGCCTCGGTGATCCCAGAGCTGTGACGCCCTCGCATCACCCCTGCGAGGACGTCCGCCGCCGACGCGTCCCATGAGGACCCACCGCTTCGTTCCGAAGGTCCCCCGCATGTCATCCGCAGCACCCGCGGCATCCACCGCACCCGCCAATCCCCGCTCCCGCGTCATCACGGCGAGCCTCATCGGCACCACGATCGAGTTCTACGACTTCTACGTCTACGCGACCGCCGCCGTCCTCGTCTTCCCCATCCTGTTCTTCCCCGCCGGCAACGACACCACGAACCTGCTGCTGTCGTTCAGCATCTTCGGCGCCGCCATGGTCGCCCGCCCCGTCGGCGCCGTCGTCTTCGGCCACTTCGGCGACAAGTTCGGACGCAAGGCGACCCTCGTCGGGTCGCTGCTCACGATGGGTGTCGCCACCTTCCTCATCGGCCTCCTGCCGACGTTCGACCAGGTCGGCGTGCTCGCCCCGATCCTGCTGCTCGTCCTCCGCCTCGCGCAGGGCTTCGCCCTCGGCGGCGAGTGGTCGGGTGCCGCACTCGTCGCGACCGAGAACGCCCCGAAGGGCAGGCGCGCCTGGTACGGCACGTTCCCGCAGCTCGGCGCGCCGATCGGCTTCATCATCGCCAACACGGTGTTCCTGGTGATCTACTTCCTGCTGCCGCACCCCGACGGCCCCGCGCAGCGCAGCGAGGAGTTCCTCGCCTGGGGCTGGCGCGTGCCGTTCCTGTTCTCGGCGGTCATGGTGATCGTCGGCCTGTACGTGCGTCTCAAGCTCGTCGAGTCCGAGACGTTCGCCAAGGCCGAGAAGACGGGCGCGATCCGCAAGTTCCCCCTCGGCGAGGTCGTCCGTCGCCACTGGAAGCAGCTGATCCTCGGTACGTTCATCATGCTCGCCACGTACGTGCTCTTCTACCTGATGACGAGCTTCACCCTCGCCTACGGCACGAAGGCGACGACCGAGGGAGCCGCCGCCGCGGCAGAGGCTGCGGGCGCGGCGTTCGACGCGGCCACCTACGTGCCGGGCCTCGGGTTCGGGTATACCGACTTCGTCATCATGCAGATCGTCGGTGTCGTCTTCTTCGGCGTTTTCACGCTGCTCTCGGGCCCCGTCGCCGACACGATCGGCCGTCGCCGCCTGCTGCTGTGGATCACAGGGGCGATCGCCGTCTTCGGTCTGCTCTTCAACGTCTTCCTCCTGCCCCAGCTCGACCCCAAGTTCAGCGGCGCCCTCGTGCAGGCCTTCCTGATCTTCGGGTTCATGCTCATGGGTGCGACGTTCGGTCCGATGGGTGCCCTGCTCCCCGAGCTGTTCCCGACGAACGTCCGGTACACCGGGTCGGCGATCTCCTACAACGTGTCGTCGATCCTCGGCGCCGCGCTCGCCCCGATCGTCGCGACCGCCCTCTGGGCCGCCGCCGGCGGATCGCCGTGGCTCGTCGGCGTTTACCTGTCGGGCTCGGCCGTCCTCACCTTCATCGCCCTGTGGCTGTCGAAGGAGACGAAGGACGTCGAGTACGAGACGAACATCGGACACGTCGACCTCGGCGCACGCTGACCTGACCCTGACGAGCGGATGCCGCGCCCCACCCCACCGGGAGGGTCGCGGCATCCGTCTGTCAAGAGCTCCCCTCCGTGCGGGCGCAGGGCTATCGTCGGCCCCACAGGCACGTGAGGAGTGGACGATGGCCAGCAAGAAAGTTACACAGGCATCGGTCGTCGAGTACGACGAGACCGGCGGACCCGAGGTGCTCCACCTCGTCACCCGCCCGCTTCCGGAGCCCGGCCCGGGCGAGGTGACCGTCGAGGTCATGACGATGGGCCTCAACCACATCGACGGCTTCGTCCGCTCGGGCGCCGAGAAGGAATGGGACGACCCGTTCCCCCGCCGATCAGGCAGCTGCTTCGCCGGCACCGTGATCGCCGTGGGCCCCGACACGGCGGGCTTCCCCGTCGGCAGCGACGTCGTCGGTCACGTCCGCTCGGGAGCGCAGGCCAGCCACCTCACGGTGTCGACCGACCGGCTCGTGCGCAAGCCCAAGAACGTCACGTTCGAGACCGCGGGCGGTCTGTACCTGGCCGGCACGACGGCCCTCGACATCCTCGACGAACTCAAGGTGGGCGCCGGCGACACGGTGGTCGTCTCAGCCGCGGCGGGCGGTGTCGGCAGCGTCGAGGCGCAGATCGCCATGCACCGCGGTGCTCGCGTGATCGGGACGTGCGGCGACCGCAACTTCGACTACCTGCGTCAGCTCGGTGTGAAGCCGGTGCGCTACGGCGAGGGGATCGTCGACCGGATCCGCGCCCTCGCCCCCGACGGGGTCAGCGCGTACATCGACAACTTCGGGCAGGACGGACACGAGATCGCCGAAGCCCTCGGCGTCCCCGCGAGCAAGTTCCGCTCGAGCGCCGACCGTCGCGATCGCGAGGTCGCCCTGCTGTCGGACGACCCCGCGGCCGTCGCCCATGGCACCGACCAGCTGCGCAAGGTCGTCGAGCTCGCCGAGAAGCGGGCGGTCAACGTCCTCGTGTCGGGCTTCTACCCGCTCGCCGACGTCGCCGAAGCATACGACGACCTGCAGAAGCTGCACTCGCGCGGCAAGGTCGTGCTCGCGACGCATCCGGTCAACCCCCGCCCCATCCGCAAGGCGCGCGAGGTCATGGAATCGGGACGATGACCCTCAGTCGAGGAACAGCGCGCGCAGGCGCTTCGTCGTGAAGACGAGTCCGACCGCGATCATCACGACGTAGTACAGGACGTGCCACAGCATGCCCGCCGACAGGATGCCGGTGGTCAGCCCGCGGATCAGTTCGACGCCGTGCCAGAGCGGCAGCGCCATGACGATCGACTGCACCCACTCGGGGTAAACGGTGATCGGGTAGAACGTCGCCGAGAACAAGAACATGGGCAGCAGGACGAAGTTGATCCAGTCCATGTGCTGGAACGTCTTCATGTAGCTCGTGACGGCCATGCCGAGACTGGCGAAGCCGAACGCGATGAGCAGCACCGCCGGGATCGCGAGGATCGCCGTCCACGCCAGGTTCAGCCCGAGGATCTGCATGACGATCATGAACCCGGTCGCGTAGAGCAGACCGCGCAGGAGCGCGTAGAGGATCTCGCCGAGGGCCACGTCGAGCGGACCGAGCGAGGTCGCCAGCATGCCCTCGTAGAGCTTGCCGTAGTTGAGCTTGAAGAAGACGTTCCAGGTGGAGTCGTAGATCGCGCCGTTCATCGCCGAGACGGCGAGAAGGGCGGGAGCGATGAATGCGGCGTAGCTGACCGGGACTCCCTGGGAGGTCTCGACGTCGCCGATGAGCGCGCCGAGCCCCAGCCCCATCGACGCGAGGTAGAACACCGGCTCGAAGAAGCCGGAGAGGACGACCGCCCAGCTCGACGACCGGGCGGCGAGGAAGCCGCGCTGCACGACCGCGCCGGGGTTGCCCGCCCACAGCGCCCGCACTCCCCCGCGACGCGCGGTGGCCTCGACGGTCGCGGCGCTCACTTCGCGAGCCTCTCGACGAAGACCTTGCGGCCCCACAGGTAGCCGACGCCCGCGAGCACGACGAGGTACGCGAGGTGGGCGGCGATCATCGCCGGCGGCACGGCGGCACCGTACGTCGCCAGTCGGCCGAGCTCGGCGCCGTGCCAGAGGGGCGAGACCCAGCCGATCCACTGCAGCCAGACCGGCAGGGTCTCGAGCGGGTAAAAGGTGCCCGAGAACAGGAACATCGGCATGAAGATGAACCGCTGCACGAGCGCGAACTGCCCCTTGTCGTCTTCGATCGACCCCGCGTACGCCATGAGCGGGATGCCGAAGGCGAGGCCCGCGAGCAGTCCCGCCGGGATCGCGAGCCAGCCGGTCTCGGGATGGGGCACGGTCGTCCACCCGATGCCGAGGGCGCCCAGAAGCCAGATGAAGAGGTAGTACGCCGCGACCGCGAACGCCATGCGCGCGGCGGCGCCGATGACCACGCCGTTCGCGATCTGCGGGCTCGACAGGGCGGACGCGTTGAACCCGAAGAAGTAGCGCCGCCACTTGAACCCGGCCATGACGGGGTAGGTCATCTCCTCGGAGGCGACCGAGATCGCCGCAGTGACGAGGAGAGCAGGGGCGACGAACACGAGGTAGTCCACCTGCACGCCGCGGTCGTCGATGGGCGCCTGGATGAGGGCGGCGAGACCCGCCGCGAGGCCCAGGAGATACAGCACCGGCTGTCCGAGGGCGCCGACGACGATCGTCCAGCCATACGCGCGCATCGCGCGGACCATGTGCTCGGTCACGTACCAGCTGCCGTGCCGGCGCGGCTTGCGGCCCCACTCCAGGGCCTCGGCGCGCAACTCGTCGAGCGTCGGCTGCACCGACGGGGTCGTCTCACTCATTCGATCAGCGACCGTCCGGTGAGACGGAGGAAGACGTCCTCGAGACTCGAGCGGCGCACGAGGCTCGTGAGAGGCTGCAGGCCCGCCGTGGCGACACGCTCGAGCGCGGCCTCGCCGTCGTGCGCGTACACGAGGATGCGGTCGGGCAGCACCTCGATGCGATCGCCGACCCCCTGCAGCTGCGCCGCGACCTGCTCGTTGCGGTCGGACCCGAAGCGCACCTCGAGGACTTCGCGGCTGGAGTGCTCGCGGATGAGGGAGGCCGGGCTTCCCTCGGCCATGATGCGCCCCTTGTCGACGACGACGAGCCGGTCGCAGAGCTGCTCGGCCTCGTCCATGTAGTGCGTCGTGAGGACGAGGGTCGTCCCGCGCTCCTTGAGGCGGAACAAGCGATCCCACAGGACGTGCCGCGCCTGCGGGTCGAGCCCCGTCGTCGGCTCGTCGAGGAGCAGGATGCGGGGGTCGTTGATGAGTCCGCGGGCGATCGTGAGGCGACGCTTCATGCCGCCGGAGAGCTGGTCGACCTTGCTCTTGGCTTTGTCCTCGAGCTGCGCGAAGGCGAGCAGCTCGTCGGCCTTCTCGGCACACACCCTGCCGGGAAGCCCGAAGTACCGGCCGTAGATGTAGAGGTTCTCGCGGGCGTTGAGCTCACCGTCGAGGTTGTCCTGCTGCGGGACCACGCCGAGCCGGGACCGGATCTCGGGTCCGTACCGGTCGGGATCGAGCCCGAGGATCGAGAGATCGCCGCTCGTGCGGGTCGAGACGGCGCCGATCATCTTCATCGTCGTCGACTTGCCCGCGCCGTTGGGGCCGAGGAGTCCGAACGACTCGCCCGGCGCGACCTCGAACGACAGGCCGTCGACGGCGACGAAGTCGGGCTTGCCCTTGGTCTTGTAGGCCTTCACGAGGCGCTCGGCGCGGATCACGGCTTCTGGCACCGCACCACCCTACCGACGGCACCGGACATCCCCTCAGCCGCGAGGGGGAAGATAGAGGGATGTCCACGCCCCGCCGCGGTCTGCGTCGCCCCTCGAAGGACGACGGCCCCCGCGCCAGCCTCCGCCAGCTCCTCCCGTTCCTGCTCGAGCACAAGGGCGTCCTCGTCGTCGTCGCCGTCCTGAGCGTCCTCGAGGCGGTCGCCACCCTCGTGCAGCCGCTCCTCGTCGGCGACGTCATCGGGCGCGTGCAGGCCGGCCAGGCCCTCGGCATCCTCGTCTGGGTCCTCGTGGGCCTCGTGGTCGTCTCGTCCCTCATCGGCGGGTTCCAGCACTACCTCCTGCAGCGCACCGGCACCGCGGTCGTCTACTCGAGCCGGCGACGTCTGATCGCGAAGCTCCTGCACCTGCCGGTGCAGGAGTACGACGCGCGGCGCACCGGCGACCTCGTCTCGCGCGTGGGCACCGACACGACACTGCTCTACGCCGTCCTCACGCAGGGCTTCGCGGACTCGATCGGCAACGCGCTCATCTTCGTCGGCGCGATCGTCGCGATGCTCGTGATCGACCCGGTGCTGCTGCTGCTCATCGTGGTCGTGATCGGCGCCTCAGCCGCCGTCGTCGGCGTCCTGAGCGGACGCATCCGGCGGGCGACGTCCGTGCAGCAGGAGAAGGTCGGCGCCCTCGCCTCGGGTGTGGAACGCGCGATCGGCTCGATCCGCACGATCCGGGCATCCGGCGCCGAATCCCGTGAGCAGGCGGCCATCTCGGCCACCGCGAGCGAGGCGTACGACGCCGGCGTGTCGGTCGCGAAGGCGTCGGCGGTCGTCGTCCCCGTCGCGGGCATCGCGCTGCAGGTGTCGCTCCTCGTGGTCCTCGGCGTGGGTGGCTTCCGCGTCGCGTCGGGCGCGATCGAGATCGCCCAGCTGGTCGTGTTCGTCATGTTCCTCTTCTTCCTCGTCCAGCCGCTCGCCTCGTTCTTCGGAGCCATCACGTCGGTGAACCAGGCCCTCGGCGCGCTCGGCCGCATCCAGGAGGTCCTCGACCTGCCGGACGAGACGGCAGAGGATGCCGCGATTGCCACATCCGCCGTCGCCCCCTCCCCCGACGGCGCGGCCGCCATCGAGTTCCGCGACGTGCACTTCTCCTACCCTGACGCGGTCGTCCGCGCCCGCCGCAGCGCGCAGGACGAGGCGCTGAAGACCCTCGCGGACGCGCGCGCCCCCCTGCCCGAGGACGCCGAGCCGGAGCCCGAGGCCACGGTGCTGCGGGGCGTCTCGTTCCGGGTCCCGCGCGGCTCCCGCGTGGCCCTCGTCGGCCCGTCCGGCGCCGGGAAGTCGACGACCCTCGCCCTCATCGAGCGGTTCTACGACCCGACGGCCGGCGCCGTGCTCATCGACGGGGTCGACGCCCGCGCGCTCGACCGGCTCTCGCTGCGCGCCCGCCTCGGCTACGTCGAGCAGGACGCCCCGACCCTCGCCGGCACGATCGCCGACAACCTGCGGCTCGCGTCACCCGACGCCTCCGATGCGGACTGCGAACGGGTCCTCGCCGCCGTCAACCTGACGGACGTGCTCGAGCGGTCGCCGCTGCGGCTGCAGGCGCCGGTCGGCGAAGCGGGCGTCATGCTCTCGGGCGGCGAGCGCCAGCGCCTCGCGATCGCGCGGGCGCTGCTTGCCGCTCCTCCGATCCTGCTGCTCGACGAGTCGACGTCGTCGCTCGACGGGCTTAATGAGCAACGGATGCGGGAGGCGATCGACGCCGTTGCAACCGGCCGCACGCTCGTCGTGATCGCCCACCGGCTCTCGACCGTCGTCGACAGCGACCTCATCGTGGTCCTCGACCACGGCCGCGTCGTCGGCCAGGGCACGCACGACGAGCTCATCCGCGACGTGCCGCTCTACCGCGACCTCGCCGCCCGCCAGCTGATCGTCTGACCCGAACGCACCGCGACCCGACGCGAACGGCGGCTCCCGGCATCCGGGAACAGCCGTTCGCGTCGGGTCGGCGGCCGAAACGTCGCGCGTCAGGCGCGCGGCTGGGTGCGCTGCAGGCGGTAGCGGAGGGCGGCGAGCTCGGCGTACAGGGCCGCGGGGACCTTGCCGCCGAAGGTGCGGTAGAACTCCTCGGTGAGGTCGGCTTCGGCGAGCCAGGATGCCGGGTCCACCGCGAACAGCTCGTCGAGATCCGCCTGCGGCACCTCGATACCCGCGAGGTTGAGGTCCTCGGTGCGCGGCAGGCGTCCGACGGGGCTGTCGACGGCGCCGACGGACCCGTCGATCCGGCGGATGATCCAGTCGATGACGCGCGCGTTGTCGCCGAAGCCCGGCCACAGGAAGCGTCCGTCGGATCCCTTGCGGAACCAGTTGACCTGGAAGATGCGCGGAGCGCGGTCGAAGCGCAGCTGCTGCCCGACCTTCAGCCAGTGGGCGAAGTAGTCGGCCATGTTGTAGCCGCAGAACGGCAGCATGGCGAACGGGTCGCGGCGCAGCTCGCCGACGAGTCCCTCGGCGGCCGCGGTGCGCTCCGACGAGATGTTCGAGCCCATGAACACGCCGTGGGTCCAGTCGGTCGCCTCGACCACGAGCGGCACGTTGGTCGCGCGGCGTCCGCCGAAGAGGATCGCGTCGAGCGGCACCCCCTCGGGGGCATCCCAGTCCTCGGCGATCTGGGGGCACTGGTCCGCGCTGACCGTGAAGCGCGAATTCGGGTGGGCCGCAGGACGACCGGATGCCGGGGTCCAGGGCTTGCCCTCCCAGTCGGTGAGCTCGGCCGGCGCCTCGTCGGTGAGACCCTCCCACCAGACGTCGCCGTCGGGGCGCAGCGCGACGTTCGTGAAGATCGTGTTGCCCCAGAGCGTGTCGACCGCCGTCACATTGGTGGACTCACCGGTGCCGGGCGCGACGCCGAAGAAGCCGGCCTCGGGGTTGATCGCCCAGAGGCGTCCGTCGTCGCCCGGGCGCAGCCACGCGATGTCGTCGCCGAGGGTCTCGACGCGCCAGCCCGGGATCGTCGGGCGGAGCATGGCGAGGTTCGTCTTGCCGCAGGCCGAGGGGAACGCGGCGGCGACGTGGTAGGCCTTGCCCGCCGGGTCGATGACGCGGATGAGTAGCATGTGCTCGGCGAGCCAGCCCTCGTCCCGTCCGAGGACCGAGGCGATGCGCAGCGCGAAGCACTTCTTCGCGAGGATCGCGTTGCCGCCGTAGCCCGAGCCGAAGGACCACACCTCGAGCGTCTCGGGGAAGTGCACGATGTACTTCTCGTCGTTGCAGGGCCAGGCGGCGTCCTGCTCGCCGGGCGCGAGCGGAGCGCCGACGGAGTGCACCGTCTTCACCCAGGGCTTGCCGTCGGCGATCTGCTCCAGCACCGACGCGCCGACCCGCGTCATGATCCCGATCGAGGTGACCGCGTAGGCGCTGTCGGTGACCTGCACACCGATGTGCGAGAGCGGCCCGCCGACGGCTCCCATCGAGAACGGGACGACGTACATCGTGCGACCGCGCATGCTGCCCTCGAACAGGGGCGTGATGGTGGCGCGGATCTCGTCGGGCGCGATCCAGTTGTTGGTGGGCCCGGCATCCTCTTCACGCTCCGACGCGATGAAGGTGCGCGCCTCGGTGCGGGCGACGTCGCTCGGGTGCGAGCGGGCGAGGTACGAACCGGGCCGCCACTCGGGGTTGAGCTTGATGAGCTTGCCCTCGTCGACCTGCTGGCGCAGGAGCGCCTCGTTCTCGGCGGCGGAGCCGTCGACCCAGTGGATGCGGGCGGGCTGCGTGAGGGCGGCGATCTCGTCGACCCAGGCGTGCAGGGCCGCCATGCCCTCACCCGTGACGGTGGGGCGGATGCCGGTGGGCGCCGCCGCGGCTGTGTGCACAGCGGGCGTGGGGGCGGTGTGGGTGGGGCGAGTGAACAGGTCTGCGATGGCCATTCGGCGCTCCTCGGTCGGGGTGGTCGTGGTTCCACTGTGAGGGATGGATCGCGGCGCTTTCCAGGACGTCTGACGTAAAGAATCTGGAATCTTTCGCTAAGCTCAAGATCATGGCGACGCCCCTCCAGCTCTCGACCCTCGGCCACCGCATCCGTCATCAGCGCCAGGCCCACGGGTACACACTCGATGAGCTCGGGGCGATCGTCGGCATCGCCGGCAGCCAGCTCAGCCTGATCGAGAACGGCAAGCGCGAGCCGAAACTGTCGGTCCTGCAGGCGATCGCGACGGCGACCGGGACCGATGTCACCGACCTGCTCTCGAACGAGCCACCGAACCGGCGGGCCGCACTCGAGCTCGAGCTCGAGCGCGCGCAGCAGAGCCCGGTCTTCCGCCGCTTGGGCGTGGCTCCGGTCAAGGTCACCAAGACGATGACGGACGAGACGATCGAGGGGGTCCTGGCGCTCCACCGCGAACTCGAGCGCCGGGAGCGCGAGTCGATCGCGACCCCGGAGGAGGCACGTCGCGCCAACACGGAACTGCGACTGCGGATGCGAGAGCAGAACAACTATCTGCCCGACATCGAGAAGCTCGCGGAGAAGAAGCTGAAGGCAGCCGGCCACACGACTGGTGCGCTCACCCACCGCACCGTCAGCATCATGGCGGAACAGCTGGGCTTCGAGCTGATCTATGCGAACGACCTCCCCCACTCCGCTCGCTCGGTCACCGACCTGGAGAACGGCCGGATCTATCTGCCCCCGGCATCCATCCCCGGCGGACACGGCCTGCGCTCGATGGCCCTGCAGGCGATGGCGCACCGCCTGCTCGGGCACGCCCCGCCCACGGACTACGCCGACTTCCTGCAGCAGCGCCTCGAGATCAACTACTACGCCGCGTGCTGCCTCATGCCCGAGACGGCATCCGTCGCGTTCCTGTCGCAGGCGAAGAAGGACCGCAACCTGGCCGTCGAGGATTTCCGCGACGCGTTCGGCGTCACGCACGAGGCGGCCGGGATGCGACTGACGAACCTCCTGACGCAGCACCTCGACATCGCGCTGCACTTCCTGCGCGTCGACGGGGCGGGTGCCATCAACCGCGTCTACGAGAATGACGGACTTCCGCTGCCCATGGACGTCACCGGCTCGGTCGAGGGTCAGGTCGTCTGTCGCAAGTTCGCGGCGCGCTCGGCGTTCGCCGAGCAGAACCGCACGACCGAGCACTACCAGTACACCGACACCCCCGGCGGCACCTTCTGGTGCTCGAGTCAGACCGGCACGACCGCCGAGGGCGAGTTCTCGATCACCGTCGGCGTTCCCTTCGACGACGCCCGCTGGTTCCGGGGGCGCGAGACGCAGAAGCGCGCCACGTCGACGTGCCCCGACGAGGCCTGCTGCCGGCGGCCGGACGCCGACCTCACCGAACGCTGGCAGGGCAAGGCGTGGCCGAGCGCCCGCGTGCACATGCAGATGTTCTCGCCGCTGCCGCGCGGGATGTTCCCCGGAGTCGACGACGGCGAGGTGTACGCGTTCCTCGACCGACACGCGTGAGCGTCGTGTTGATCGCCGAGCGTCGCGGGTGTACGCTCACGCGGTGAGGTTCGCCTAACCTAAATAGACATCGGGCCTGAACGGTTCGTTCGACCAGGGCTGCGACGGGGCAGCGGCACCGGCCTCACGTCCGCACACCCGAAGAGATCCCGTGCTCGCCACCTTCCTGATGGGCCTCCGCGAAGGCCTCGAAGCCGCCCTCGTGGTCGGCATCCTCGTCGCCTACCTCACCCGGATCGACCGTCGTGACGTGCTCCCTCGCCTGTGGGCGGGCGTCGGTCTGGCGATCGTGCTCGCTCTCGGGATCGGCGCCGTCCTCACCTTCGGCGCCTACGCCCTCACGTTCGAGGCGCTGGAGCTCATCGGGGGCAGCCTGTCGCTCCTCGCCGTCGCGATGGTCACCTGGATGATCTTCTGGATGCAGCGCACCGCGCGCACCCTGAAGTCGCACCTCGAGGGCGGTGTCGACCGCGCCCTCGCCCTCGGCGGGTTCTGGGGCGTCGTCGCGATCGGCTTCGTCTCGGTCGCCCGCGAGGGGATCGAGACGACGCTCCTGCTGTGGTCGATGGTGCAGTCCTTCGGCGACGCGCCGTCCGCCCTCCTCGGCGCCCTCCTCGGCCTCGCCGTCGCCGCCGTGCTCGGCTGGCTGCTCGCCCGCGGCATGGTGCGCCTGAACCTCCGCCGGTTCTTCGCCTGGACGGGCGGCTTCCTCGTGATCGTCGCTGCCGGCGTGCTCGCCTACGCGTTCCACGACCTGCAGGAGGCGGGCGCCCTCCCCGGCCCCTTCGGCACCGCCGCGACGATCGATCCCGCGACCGGCGCCGTCGGCGTCGGCTGGGCGGGGTTCCCCTTCGGCTGGGCGTTCGACCTCAGCGCCCAGATCGCCCCCGGCGGCACCCTCGCCGCGATCCTGCAGGCGACCGTCGGCTTCATGCCAGAGATGACCTGGCTGCAGGTGATCGCGTGGGCTCTGTACCTGGCCGTCGTCGGCGCGTTCTTCGTCGGCGGCCTGAAGGGTCGCCGTCGTCCCGACGCAGCGGCATCCGCTCGCCCCGTGACCTCCCGCCCCGCACCTCAAGGAGCATCATGACCCGCATCCGCGCCCACGCTGTCGTCGCCCTCGCCGCCGTCGGCGCCGTTGCCCTCTCGGGCTGCGTCGCCAAGACCGAGACGGCGTCGGCCGACGCGCTGACCGTCACCTCGACCGACACCTCGTGCGAGGTCTCGGCTGCCACGGCCGCCAGCGGGACGCTGACGTTCGCGGTCTCGAACGAGAGCTCCCAGGTGAGCGAGTTCTACCTCCTCGCCGAGGATGGCCTGCGGATCATCGGCGAAGTGGAGAACATCGCCCCCGGCGCGGAACGCACCCTGACCGTCGTCGCCCAGCCGGGCGCCTACAAGACGCTCTGCAAGCCCGGGATGGTGGGCGAGGGCATCGGCCGTGCGGATTTCACGGTGACAGGCGACACGGTCGCGGCCACCGGCGATGACGCCGAGCAGAAGGAGAAGGCCGTCGCTCTCTACGCGGCCTTCGTGAAGGATCAGGTCGAGCAGCTCGTGCCGGCCGTCGAGACCTTCGTGACCGCTTACGAGTCCGGGAAGGACGACGAGGCCCGCGCGCAGTTCCCGAAGGTCCGCGCGTACTACGAGCGCATCGAGCCCGTCGCGGAGTCTCTCGGCGACCTCGACCCGCGGATCGACTACCGCGAGGTCGACGCCGTCGCGGAGGGCCTCGACTGGACCGGCTTCCACCGCATCGAGAAGGATCTCTGGGTGCCGGCGAAGGATGCGCTGAACGCGGACGGCGAGACCCCCGCCTGGCAGGACTGGGCGCCCTCGACGACCGCGGAGCGCGCCGCCTTCGGCGATCAGCTCATCGCCGACGTGGCCGAGCTCAACGACTACGTCCACTCGGACGCCTTCCAGCAGGCTCTCGACGCCCAGGGGGTCGCCGGGATCTCCAACGGGGCCATCGCTCTGCTGGACGAGGTCGCGACCGGCAAGATCACCGGCGAGGAGGACTGGTGGTCGGGCACCGACCTCTCGGACTTCGCCGCCAATGTCGACGGGTCGAAGATGGCGTTCTCGCTCGTTCAGGATTTCGCCGCCGCCACCGGATCCGACGGGGAGGCACTGACGACGGAGATCGCCGGGCGCTACGACGACCTCGAGACTGCACTCGCGACGTACGGCTCGCTGGAGGACGGGTTCGTCGCCTACGGGACCCTGACGGACGACGACAAGCGCGCGCTGACCGATCTCCTCAACGCGCTCGCCGAACCGCTGTCGCAGCTGACCGCGACCGTCCTGCAGTGACCGGCGAGGAGGCGACCGCCGCGGCGCCGGGCCCTGAGGACGCGCCGCGTCCGGGGCTCAGCCGCCGGGGCCTGTTCGGCCTCGCCGCCGGCGTCGGCGCCGCGGGCATCGCCCTGGGAGCCGGCGGCGGCGCGTGGGCCGCGGGCGCGCTCAGCCGCTCCGGCACGGATGCGGCATCCGTCCACCCCTTCTCCGGCGACCACCAGGCCGGGATCACGACCCCCATGCAGGATCACCTGCACTTCGCGTCCTTCGACATGATGGAGGGGACAGATCGCGCCGACCTGCAATCGCTGCTGCAGGACTGGAGCTATGCGGCGGCACGGATGACCCAGGGGCTCGAGGTGAGCGCGACGGGTGCGGTCGGTGGGTCGCCCGAGGCGCCGCCCGACGACACGGGCGAGGCCCTCGGGCTCCCGGCATCCGCTCTCACCATCACGTTCGGATTCGGCCCCACCCTCTTCCAGGCTGCGGACGGGACGGACCGGTTCGGCCTCGCCGCGCTCCGCCCGGCGGGCCTCGCGAAGCTTCCCGCCTTCCTCGGCGACGATCTGGACCCGGCACTGTCCAACGGCGACTTGTGCATCCAGGCGTGCGCCGACGACCCGCAGGTCGCCGTCCATGCGGTGCGCAACCTCAGTCGCATCGCGTTCGGTCGCGCCAGGCTCCGGTGGTCGCAGCTCGGCTTCGGCAAGACATCCAAGACGACCGCCGCCCAGGCGACGCCGCGGAACCTCTTCGGGTTCAAGGACGGCACCGCCAACATCCTCGCGGACGACGCCACCGCCCTCGCCGACCACGTCTGGGTCGCGGAGGACGACGAGCCCGCGTGGCTGGCGGGCGGCTCCTACCTCGTGGCGCGCAAGGTCGCCATGCTCATCGAGACGTGGGACCGCGTCCGCCTCTCGGAGCAGCAGCGCATCATCGGACGCGACAAGTCCGAGGGCGCTCCCCTGTCGGGCGGCCGCGAGACGACGGCGCCCGATTTCGCGAAGAAGGATGCCGCCGGCACCCCCGCCATCGATGCGGCCTCGCACGTGCGCCTGGCGCATCCCGACCTCAACGACGGGATCCGCATCCTGCGGCGCGGCTACAACTACGTGGACGGCAACACCGCGCTCGGCCGACTGGACGCGGGGCTGTTCTTCCTGTCCTACCAGCGCTCCCCCGAGCAGTTCATCACCCTGCAGCGAGCGCTCTCGACGGACCTGATGAACGAGTACGTGCGTCATGTGGCGTCGGGGATCTGGGCGATTCCGCGCGGTGCGCGCCCCGGCTCATACATCGGTGCGGAGCTGTTCTCCTGATCAGGGAGAACAGCTCCGCACACGGAAGGGCGGGGAGCACGCCCCCACGTGCTCCCCGCATCCTCGCGCTGCCCAAATTGCGCGAGGTCGTGAAGGTCAGTCCTTGTTGAAGGCGTCCTTCACGTTCTCTCCGGCCTTCTTCGCGTCGGCCGTGGTCTGGTCGGCCTTGCCCTCCGCAACGAGCTTGTCGTTGTCGGTGGCCTTGCCAATCGCTTCCTTCGCCTTGCCGGCGATGTCCTGAGCGGCGGGCAGCGCTACGAGGAACTGCTCGCGGGCGACACCGTCACCGCTCGGGACGACGGGCCGAGACCCAGGACGCCCCGGAAGGAGAGCGCGAGCAGGATGCTGCCGGCCTGGCGCGCGGAGGTGACGACACCGTCCCGTTCGAGCGTTGCTGCTCGGCGACCTCCACGACGCTCGCCGCGGGCGAGGCGAGCAGGTGCGAGCGGAGCCGGTGCGCGCGGACCGTCGCGGCATCCGTCATCTCGGCATCCGCCCGCTCAGGCCGACGTCGCGTACGGCTCGAGTGCGTCGATCACGCTGGAGGCGAAGTCGGCGCTCGCGCCCCAGTCGAAGCGGAACAGCGCCCCCTCGCCGCCGCCGGATCCGCGGAAGACGGCCTTCGTCGGGCCGGCGAGGTTCTCGATCACGACCGTGAGGGACGCGCGACTGCTCGTGCGCATGTAGTACTTCTCGAAGATCAGCAGCGCCATCTGATGACCGGACTCCGTCGCCGTGGCGTGCTGCCCCACGCACTCGACCGTCATGCCCGACGACTGCACGTGGTCGAGGACGATGCGTGCCGCGTCGAACGGGGTGAGGCTGATCTCCATCGTCTGCAGCATGACCGCAGTGTGGCACGCGGGCGTGATTCCTGCACGCGTCGTGGCTACACTGAATGCCGTCCAGGGCCGCGACCGACCCTGGTGCTCGGAAAAGGGGCACGCAGCCACCCGCGACGCCGCGGGGAGCGAGACACATACGGCATCCGTCGTCATCGTCTCCAGGAGCATCCATGCCCACCGTCGCCGCCCACGTCGCCTCCGCCCTCGCCGCCCACATCGACCATGTCTTCGGCGTGATGGGCAACGGCAACGCCCTCGTCCTCGATGCCCTCGAGCGTCGCGACGACGTCACCTTCACCGCCGTCCGCCACGAGGCGGGCGGGGTCGTCGCCGCCGACGCGCACCATCGGGCCGGGGGCGGGCTCGCCGCCGCGACCGCCACCTACGGCGCCGGGTTCACGAACACGCTCACCCCGCTCGCCGAGGCGGCGCAGGCGCGTGTGCCGCTCGTGCTCGTGGTCGGCGACGAACCGACCTCGGGTCCGCGGCCGTGGGACGTCGACCAGCTCTCGCTCGCGTCGGCGGTCGGCGTCCGGACCTACACCGTCGGACGGACGGATGCCGCGGCCACGACGGTCATCGCCATCGAGCACGCCCTGTCGTTCCGCATCCCCGTCGTCCTCGCGATCCCCTACGACGTCGGCGGCCGCGAGGCGGGCGAGATCCCCGCGACACCCGATCCGGTGCTGCCGGCCCCGCTCGTACCCACCGGTGCGCACGCCGAGGCGACCGTCGCGGCGATCGCGCGTCTGCTCGCCACGGCGGAGCGCCCCCTGCTGCTCGCCGGTCGGGGCGCGTGGACCGCGGGGGCCGGCGACGAGCTCGGACGTCTCGCCGACGCGGCCGGGGCGCTCACGGCATCCACCGCCCTCGGCCGGGGAATCTTCCCGCGCGCGGAGTTCGACCTGGGGGTCACGGGTGGCTTCGGGGCCGAGGGGGCCATGGCGACGGTCCGTGAGGCCGACGTCGTCGTCGTCTTCGGCGCCTCGCTCAATCAGTTCACGATGCGCTTCGGCGAACTGTTCGCCCCCGACGCGACGATCGTTCAGGTCGACGTCGCACCCGCGGCGACGCATCCGCAGGTCGGCCGGTACCTGCGGGCGGATGCCGCCCTCGCCGCGCGGGCGATCGCCGACGAGCTCGAGCGTCTCGGCGGCGGCGCGTCGCGCTGGCGGGAAGGCGTCGACGTCGCCGCACTGCGCGCGCGGGAGCACGGCGACGGCATCGCCCCCGACGGCCGGCTCGATCCCCGCAGCGCGGCGGCGGCCATCGCGGAGCTGCTGCCCGAGGACCGCGTCGTCGTCTCGGACGGGGGTCACTTCATCGGCTGGGCCAACATGTTCTGGCCGGTCGCCTCACCCGACCGGATGATGATGGTCGGCACCGCGTATCAGTCGATCGGGCTCGGCTTCCCATCGGTCCCCGGTGCGGCGACGGCGCGTCCCGAGTCGACGATCGTTCTCACGACCGGTGACGGCGGCGGACTCATGGCGATCGCCGACCTCGAGTCCGCCGTCCGGGTCGCCCGCGGCCGAGGCCTCGCGGTCGTGTGGAACGACGGCGCGTACGGCGCCGAGGTGCACCTGTACGGGGTGATGGGACTGGCGCGCGGGCCGATGCAGATCCCCGAGGTCGACTTCGCCGGCCTTGCCCGCGCGGTCGGTGCCGAGGGCGTCGTCGTGCGCACCCTCGACGACCTCGACGCGCTCGCACACTGGCGGGAGCTGCCCGCGGACGAGCGCCCGTTCCTCCTGCTGGACCTGCGCGTGTCCGGCGCCGTCCGCGCGCCGTACCAGGAGGAGATCCTGCAGGTGAACCTGCGGCGCTGAGGCGCGAACCGTCAGGTGCGGGAGTCGGGGCGGCCCTCGAGGCCGGCCCGCCGACCGACCGCGAGCCAGGCGACGGGGCCGAGGACCGGGATGAACAGCACCACGAGGACCCAGGCGAGCGCCTGCACCGACGTGAAGCCTCGCCCTGCGCGCGTGAGCGACACGAGCGCGACGACGGCCAGCGCGACCACGATCACCGCGACGAGCGACCAGACCACGTCGTAGCCGGACGGGAGCAGCGGGTTGACGATCACGTCCCCGACCCTACGCGGTCCGCTCACCGCGCGGCATCCCACCACTGCAGGGCGCGGAGCGCGAGGAAGGTGAGCCAGCGCGAGGGCTGCCCCTCGGGAGCGTCGACATCGAACCAGCGGCGCCCTTCGAGGACGCGACCCTGGTGCCACGTCCCGTCGGGCTGCTGCGCGGCCCGCACCAGGTCGACGGCGTCCGAGAGTCGCTCGTCGGGGGCGACGCCGTCGTGCAGGGATGCCTCGCGGAGGTGGTCGAGGGCGGCGAGTGCGCTGTAACGGTGCCGGTTCGGGTAGACGAACTGCGTCACGAAGGGTCCGACGAGGTCGCCGGTCGACAGCCGGTACAGCAAGCGGCGCTCGAGCAGATACTCCTGACCGCGTCGGCGACTGTCGCGCAGGGCGGTGTCGCCCGTGAACTCCTCGTAGGCGAGCATGCCCCGCAGGGCGTTGAGGGTCGAGTGGAACGAGCTGCGGACGGAATCACCCTCCTCGGCCTCGCAGTTCCACCCGCCGTCGGCGAGCTGAGTCGAGCTGGTCAGCGGTGTCCCCGAGGGCGGATGCCGGGACTCCCCACTCGCGCAGATCCTTCAGCGTCCAGGTCGTCGCCGTCCACGGCTGCCCCGGCATCTCCGATTCGGGGCTGCCGAAGAACCCGGCCGGGAAGTACGCGCCGCCCTCCCACTGTCCGTCCTCACCCTGCTGCGCGAGCAGGGCCGCGCCGTAGCCCTCCGTCGCGACGCGGGCGCGCGTCGCCCGCCACACCTCGGCGGGCTCCCCCGCGAGGTCGCGCTCGACCTGCCATCGCAGCGACGGGTCGGAGTCGCGCAGCCAGTCCACGATCCGGGGGTCGACGCTCATGCGCTCATCCTCCCGCGCGCCTCCGACACCGGCCAGGGGTCGACGCCCAGGGCTCCCGCGGCGGTCAGCGCTCGGCGAGCATCTCGCCGTAGCCGTCCTCGAACGTCGGGTAGGCGAGCGGTCCGACGACCGAGCGCAGCAGCGCACCGTCGAGCACGGTGCCGCGCCGATCACCCGGTGCGCCGCGCGGCGGCACCGGTACCCCGAGGCGTCCGGCGAGGAACGTCACGACCTCGCCGAGCGTGGCGGGGCGCTCGTCCGTGCCGTGCACCACCCGCGGCGGGGTGTCCGCGGCGAGCAGGGCGAGGATCGTCCGCACGACGTCGGTCTCGTGGATGCGGTTGGTCCGGCGCTCGTGGTCGACGGGCACGCCGCCCTGCACCTGGCGGATGAGGCGGTCGCGCCCGGGCCCGTAGATCCCGGCCGGCCGCAGGATGACCGCGTCCAGCAGGTCGACGGCGCGCACCTCTCCGTCGACGAGCTGCTGCGCGCGCGGACCCGCCGGGCGCGGCTCGTCGGTCTCGGTCAGGGGGCGGTCGTCGCCGTACCCCTCGAAGACGCGCGTCGACGAGACCCACACCGTCCGCCCCGGCGCCGCGGGGAGCGCCGCCGCGAGATGGCTCGCCGCCATAGCGAGGAAGTCGTCGTCCCCGGGCGGCAGTGTCACGACGACGGCGTCGACGGCCGGCAGCGGGCGTTCCAGCGGACGCGAGAGGTCGGCCGCGATGTGATGATGGTCGGGCTCGGATGCCGCCGACCGCCGCAGTGTCCAGACCTCGCCGCCCGCGTCGCGCAGCGCGGCCGCGACACGCGAGCCGATCCGACCGGACCCGACGATGAGAGTGCGAGAAGGAGTCACCCCGTCATCCTCTCAAGCGCGCACCGGCCCCCGGCGATGACGGGCGTGTAACAAAGCGACGCTCCGGGGCCCGCGGCATCCCTCCCCGCGCGAGAATGAGGGTCGGCACCCGCCCGATCGCGCGGCGTCGCCACCCGAACCCCCTCGACCGAGCCTGCTCGGCGCCTCCGGAGGCCCTCATGTCCCGTCGTCCCGCCCTGCGCACCGCACTCGCGGCATCCGCTGCCGCCCTCGCCCTGCTCCTCGGAGGTTGCGCGTCGAGCGCCGCGCCGAGCGCCTCGTCCTCGTCGGATGCAGGCCCCTCCCCCGACGACTACGTCACCCCCGGCAAGCTCACGATCGCGACCGGCGAGACCGCGTACGAGCCGTACGTCATCGACGACGACCCGGAGTCCGGCGAAGGCTTCGAAGCCGCCGTCGCCTACGCCGTCGCCGACAAGCTCGGCTTCGCGAAGGACGACGTCGAGTGGGTGCGGACGAGCTTCGACGCGGCGATCGCTCCGGGGCCGAAGAGCTTCGACTTCAACGTCCAGCAGTACACGATCACCGACGAGCGCAAGCAGGGTGTCGATTTCTCCTCGCCCTACTACTCCGCCAGCCAGTCGCTGATCGCCCTCAAGGGCGGGAAGGCCGAGGGCGTCACCGACCTCGCGGGGCTCAAGGACATCACGATCGGCGCAATGGCGAACTCCACGAGCGCCCTCACCCTCGACGCGCTCGACCTCGGACTGAAGCCGAAGCTCTACAACTCGAACGAGGACGCCACCGCCGCCCTCAGCGCCGGCCAGGTCGACGCCGTCGTCCTCGACACCCCGACCGCCTACGTCGCAGTGAACTTCTACATCGAGAACTCGTTCTTCGTCGGCGAGCTGCCGAAGTCGGGCATCGAGGACCAGTGGGGCCTCCTCCTCGCGAAGGACTCGCCGCTGACCCCCGCCGTCAGCGCCGCGGTCGACGAGCTCCGCGAGGACGGCACCCTCGCCGACCTCGAGGAGAAATGGCTCTCGGGTCTGACCGAGGGCGTCACCGAGCTCCAGTGAGGGCGCGCTAGCGTCGATCCGTGACCACCCGCATCCCGAGCGAGCTCGAGCTCGACCGTCGCGCCTACCGGCGCGGCCGCGAACGGCGATCCGTGCTGATCGCCATCGCGTCGACCCTCGTCTTCGCCGTCGTCGTCTGGGCGACGGTGATCAACACCGAGGGCTGGTCGAAGGTCCAGCAGAGCTTCTTCGACCCCGCCGTCGCGCTGCAGGCGCTGCCCAAGGTGTGGGACGGGTTCCTCGTCAACCTCACCGTCCTCGGCATCTCGCTCTTCACGGTCGGCGGCGTCGCGCTGGTGATCGCGTTGCTGCGGACGCTTCGCGGCCCGGTGTTCTTCCCGGTCAGGATGCTGGCGGCCGGCTACACCGACCTGTTCCGCGGCCTGCCGTTCATCATCGTCCTCTACCTGGTCGGGTTCGGTCTGCCGACGATCGTCGGCGAGCGGATCGACGAGCTGTTCCTCGGTGTGCTCGCGGTGACCCTCACCTACTCGTCGTACGTCGCCGAGGTGATCCGCGCGGGAATCGAGTCGGTGCACCCGTCGCAGCGCCTCGCCGCCCGCGCCCTCGGTCTCAGCCACGTGCAGACCCTGCGCCGGGTCGTCCTGCCGCAGGCCCTGCGCAAGATGACGCCGGCGCTCATGAACGACTTCATCTCGATGCAGAAGGACGTGGGACTCATCTCGATCATCGCGGGGATCGACGCGATCGCCGGGGCGCGATCGGTGACCGCGACGACGTACAACTTCACGCCGTACGTCGTCGCCGGCATCCTGTTCATCCTGCTCGCGATCCCCACGATCCGCCTCGCGGACTGGTACACGGCGCGGCTGCGCGAGCGCGAGCAGACGGGATCGGTGCTGTGAGCGCGGTCCTGCGAGCCACCGGCATCCACAAGTCCTTCGGCGATCGCGAGGTGCTGAAGGGCGTCGACGTGTCACTCGCCGCGCACGAGGTCGTCGCCCTCATCGGCGCGAGCGGCTCGGGCAAGTCGACGCTGCTGCGCTGCCTCGGACTGCTCGAACCCATCGACGACGGGCAGATCTTCCTCGGCGACGAGGACATCTCCGACCCGCGCGTAGACGGCAACCGCGTGCGGTCACGGCTCGGCGCGGTGTTCCAGAGCTTCAACCTCTTCCCGCACCTGTCCGTGCTCGACAACGTGACGCTCGCCTCGCGCGTCGTGCACCGGGTGCCGCGGCGCGAGGCCGAGAGCCGCGCCCGCGACCTGCTCGCCCGCGTCGGCCTCGCCGACAAGGCGAAGGACCACCCCGACCGGCTGTCGGGAGGTCAGCAGCAGCGCGTGGCGATCGCCCGCGCGATCGCCACCGACCCCGAGGTGCTGCTGCTCGACGAGATCACGTCCGCGCTCGACCCCGAGCTCGTCGGAGAGGTCCTGGAGCTCGTCCGCGATCTGGCCTCCGAGGGCGCGACGATCCTCATGGCGACGCACGAGATGGCGTTCGCCCGCGATGTCGCCGACCACGTCGTCTTCCTCGACGCCGGCACGATCGTGGAGCAGGGCCCGCCGTCGGAGGTGCTGCGGCATCCTCGCGAGGAGCGCACCCGCGCCTTCCTCGCCCGCTTCACCGCCTGAGGCCCCGCGCGGGTCACTCCCCTGTCACGACACGCCGCGCACCCCCGCAGTTTGCGACAGGCGAGCGGCGTCGGGCACCACCCCCAGGGCTCCCCTGTCACAACACGCCGCGCGCCTCCGCAGATTGCGACAGGGGAGCGGCTTCCGAGACGTGAACGAGGGATGCCGGGCGACACCCGGCATCCCTCGTTCACAGCCGTCGCGTCAGGCGCGCAGGCCCGCCGCGCGCTCGGCGACCTCGACGACGTTCGTCATGAGGAGCGCGACGGTCATGGGGCCGACGCCGCCGGGGTTCGGCGAGAGCCAGCCGGCGACCTCAGCGACGTCCGGGTGCACGTCGCCGTAGACGCGGCTCTTGCCGGTCTCGGGATCGTCCTCGCGGGTGACGCCCACGTCGAGCACCGCCGCGCCGGGCTTCACGTGCTCGGCGGTGACGATGTGCTTCACACCGGTTGCGGCCACGATGACGTCGGCCTCGCGCAGGTGCGCGCCGAGGTCGGTCGTGCCGGTGTGGGTGAGCGTCACGGTCGCGTTGTACTCGCGGCGCGTGAGCAGCAGACCGATCGACCGCCCGATCGTGACACCGCGGCCGACGACGACGACGTGCTTGCCCGCCAGGTCGTAACCGTTGCGCACCAGCAGCTCGATGACGCCCCGCGGCGTGCACGGCAGCGGCGAGGTGATCGGGGTGTTGACGTTGAGCACCAGGCGGCCGAGGTTCGTCGGGTGGAGGCCGTCGGCATCCTTCTCCGGGTCGATGCGCTCGAGGATCCGGTCGGTGTCGAGGTGCTTCGGCAGGGGCAGCTGCACGATGTAGCCGTGGCACGCCGGGTCGGCGTTGAGCTCGTCGATCAGCGCCTCGACCTGCTCCTGCGTCGCGTCGGCGGGAAGCTCCCGCTGGATCGAGTTCATCCCGATCGCTTCGGACTGCCGGTGCTTCATCCCCACGTAGAGCTGGGATGCCGGGTCCGCCCCCACGAGCACGGTGGCGATCCCGGGCGTCACACCGTGCTCCTTGAGCACGGCCACTCGCTCCGCCAGCTCGGTCTTGATCGCGGCCGAGGCCGCCTTGCCGTCGAGGATCTGCGCGGTCATCGTGTCTCCTGTCGTCGCCCCTCGACCGCGAGACTGCACGGAAAGCTCGAGACTGCGGTCCAAGACCGCTGTCTCGAGGCGTGCGTGCAGTCTCGCGGGCGGAGGAGGGGCCGGATGCCGGGGGTCAATGCTGGAGGCCGGGGTACAGCGGGAAGGCGTCGGCGAGCGTTGCGACGCGCGCGCGCAGCGCCTCGAGGTCCGCGCCCGGCTGCAGCGCGAGCGCGATGACGTCGGCGACCTCGGTGAACTCGGCGTCGCCGAAGCCGCGGGTCGCGAGCGCCGGCGTACCGATGCGGAGCCCCGACGTGACCATCGGCGGGCGCGGGTCGTTCGGGACCGCGTTGCGGTTGACGGTGATCCGGATCTCGTGGAGCAGGTCCTCGGCCTGCTTGCCGTCGATCGCCGCGTCGCGGAGGTCCACGAGGACGAGGTGCACGTCGGTGCCGCCGGAGCGGACCGAGATGCCGGCATCCTTCACGTCCTGCTGCGAGAGCCGGTCGGCGAGGATCGCCGCGCCCGAGACGGTGCGCTGCTGGCGCTCCTTGAAGGCGTCGGATGCCGCGAGCTTGAACGCGGTCGCCTTGGCGGCGATGACGTGCATGAGCGGCCCGCCCTGCTGGCCCGGGAAGACGGCCGAGTTGATCTTCTTCGCGATGTCGGCGTCGTTCGTGAGGATGAAGCCCGACCGGGGGCCGCCGATCGTCTTGTGCACGGTCGACGAGACGACGTGCGCGTGCGGCACGGGCGAGGGGTGCAGGCCGGCCGCGACGAGACCGGCGAAGTGCGCCATGTCGACCCAGAGGAGTGCCCCGACCTCGTCGGCGACCGCGCGGAACGCGGCGAAGTCGAGCTGACGCGGGTAGGCGGACCAGCCAGCGATGATGACCTTCGGCTTGTGCTCGAGGGCGAGACGCCGCACCTCGTCCATGTCGACGAGCGAGGTCTCGGCGTCGACGCCGTACGCGACGATGTTGTAGAGACGGCCCGAGAAGTTGATCTTCATGCCGTGGGTCAGGTGGCCGCCGTGGTCGAGCGAGAGGCCGAGCAGCGTGTCGCCGGGGCGAGCGATCGCGTGCAGGACGGCGGCGTTGGCCGAGGCGCCCGAGTGCGGCTGGACGTTCGCGAACTCGGCGCCGAACAGCGCCTTGGCGCGCTCGATGGCGAGCTCCTCGGCGACGTCGACGACCTCGCAGCCGCCGTAGTAGCGGCGACCGGGGTAGCCCTCGGCGTACTTGTTGGTGAGGACGGAGCCCTGCGACTGCAGCACCGAGACGGGAACGAAGTTCTCGGAGGCGATCATCTCGAGAAACCCGCGCTGGCGGTCGAGCTCGCGCTCGAGCACATCGGCGATCTCAGGATCGACCTCGGAGAGGGGGGCGTTGAACAGCGAATCGGTCATGACGATCTCCTGACGACGGCTTTCGGGATGAGGAATCTCGCATCGGCCCAGGCGCGCGGTCGAATGCCGTGTCAATCGCTCCCCGGTGGTAGCCCACCTCAACGCCAGTCGCGACACTGCGAGCATAACGGATGCCGCCGCTGCTAGGCTGGCCCGATCGGTTTTGTTAGGACACCTTACAGAACGGCGGTGGCGGTGCTCCCCCTCCCCCTCGTGCCCCTTCCCGCAGACGTCGCCGTCGCGGACGGCGCCCCATTCGCGCTGACGGGGGCGGCGGTGACGGGCGATCCGGATGCCGCCGCGCACCTGCGTGCGCTCGTCCGGACCCGCACGGGACTCGACCTCGGCACGGGCGACGGCATCGCACTGGCGGTCGACGGGTCGGGCCCGGCGGAGTCGTACCGACTCGAGGCGTCGACCACCGGCATCCGGATCACCGGAGCGGATGCCGCGGGCCTCTTCTACGGCGTGCAGACCCTCGTCCAGCTGGTCGGACGCGACGGCGGCGCGTGGGTCGTCCCCGCCGTGCGGATCGTCGACGGCCCGCGGTTCGCGTACCGGGGCGTCATGCTCGACGTCGCACGGCACTTCCACGACCTCGACACCGTGCGGGCGTACATCGACCGTGCGGCATCCCTCAAGCTCAACGTCCTGCACCTGCACCTGTCGGACGATCAGGGCTGGCGGCTCGAGCTGCGCTCGCGCCCCGAGCTCACCGCGAAGGCGTCGGCCACCGCCGTCGGCGGCGCCCCCGGCGGGTACTACACGCAGGACGACTACCGCGCGATCGTCGCGTATGCAGCATCCCGGCACATGACGGTCGTGCCCGAGTTCGACATGCCCGGCCACACGCACGCCGTCGGGCTCGCGTACCCCGAACTCGCAGAGGCCCCGGCCGTCGAGGTCATCACCGAGGGGTCGACGCCGGTCGCCGGCGCGCCCTACACCGGGATCGGCGTCGGGTTCTCGTCGCTGCGCATCGGCGAGGAGGCGACGGATGCCTTCGTGCGCGACGTGTTCGCCGAGCTCGCCGAGCTCACCCCCGGCCCGTGGCTGCACTTCGGCGGCGACGAGTCGCTCGGCACGACGCCCGAGGACTTCGCGCGTTTCGTCGCGTCCGCCAGCGCCGCGATCACGGCGCTCGGCAAGACCCCGGTCGCCTGGCACGAGGCCGGCGCCGCGGCGGGTCTCGCGCCCGGCACGGTCGGCCAGTTCTGGGGCTTCGTCTCGCCGACGGATGCCGCGGCCCGGCACGCGCGCGCGTTCGCCGAGCGGGGCGGCCGGCTCATCCTGTCGCCCGCCGACGCGGTCTACCTCGACATGAAGCCCATCGCAGACTCCCCGCTGGGGTTCACCTGGGCGAACGGTCCGACGAGCCTCGCCCGTGCGTACGACTGGGAGCCGACCCGTGTCGTGGACGGTGTCGACGAGGCGGCGATCCTCGGCGTCGAGGCGCCCCTGTGGACCGAGACCGTCGCGACCCTCGAGGACATCGACGCCCTCGCGTTCCCCCGCATCGCGGCCGCGGCGGAGATCGCCTGGTCGCCCGCGTCGGGCGCGGAGCGCTCGTGGGCGTCCTTCCGCAGCCGGGTCGGCGGTCTCGGACCGCTGTGGACGACCCTCGGCATCCGC
Organism: Microbacterium sp. NPDC080220; assembly: GCF_040686395.1. Classification (NCBI taxonomy): domain Bacteria; kingdom Bacillati; phylum Actinomycetota; class Actinomycetes; order Micrococcales; family Microbacteriaceae; genus Microbacterium; species Microbacterium sp. NPDC080220. Next base: position 93,625 of record NZ_JBFBOP010000003.1, on the reverse strand, counting down.
TTCCCCGCTCTGGAGGAGGTCCCGTGGACGACCTGAGCCGCATCGTCCACTCGGTCCGACTCGTCGACGGCGGCACCGAGACCCCGGACGCGTGGATCCGCGTCGTGGCCGGCCGGGTCGCGGCATCCGGCACAGGTGACGCCTGGCGCGGGCTCGACGCGGACGAGGTCGTCGACGCGCGGGAGGTCGCCGGCGACGCGGCGCTGCTCACGCCCGGCTTCGTCGACCTGCACGGCCACGGCGGCGGCGGCCGGGCGCACGAGGAGGGGCGCGACGCGATCCTCGCGGCCCGCGCGCTGCACCTCGCCCACGGCACGACCCGCGCCGTCGTCTCCCTCGTCGCCGGCTCGCCGGCGGATCTGCAGACCCGCCTCGGAGTCATCGCGGATCTGGCGGAGACGGATGCCTCGGTCCTCGGCGCGCACCTGGAGGGACCGTTCCTCGACCCGGGTCACCACGGCGCGCACGACCCCGCACTTCTCGTTCACCCGACACCCGACGCGATCGAGGCGCTGATCGCCGCCGCGCGCGGCTCGCTCGTGCAGGTGACCCTCGCCCCCGAGCTGCCCGGCGGGCTCGACGCGATCGCACGCCTTACCGCCGCGGGCGTTGTCGTCGCGGTGGGTCACACCTCCGCCGACGCCGACCTCACCCGCGACGCGTTCGAGGCGGGGGCCACGCTGGTCACACATGCCTTCAACGCGATGCCCGGCCTGCACCACCGCGCCCCCGGGCCGGTGGGCGCGGCGACCGGTGACCCGCGCGTGACGATCGAGGTCATCGCGGACGGCGTGCACGTGCACCCCGACGTCATCCGCATCCTCTTCGCCGCCGCCCCCGCCCGCATCGCGCTCGTGACCGACGCGATGGCCGCCGCCGGGGCGACCGACGGGACCTACCGCCTGGGATCGCTGTCCGTCACGGTGCAGGCGGGCGTCGCGCGGCTCCCGGACGGCACGATCGCGGGGTCGACGCTCACGCAGGACGCCGCTCTCCGCACCGCCGTCGCGGCGGGGGTCGCGCTGCCGGACGCGGTCACGGCCCTGACCTCGACGCCGGCGCGCACGATCGGCCGGCCGGAGCTCGGCTCGCTCGCCGTCGGCGCCGTCGCCGACGCGGTGCTGCTCGACGCCGATCTGCAGGTGCGGCGGGTGTTCGCCGGCACGGTCTGACGCGGCATCCGCTCAGCGCGTTCCGTACGCAGTCCGCGGGGTTCGCATCGTCGTCCCGGATCAGGCACCCGTGGGCCGTTTGGACCGTGAGCGGCGCGCGGGGACTGAATTCGGTACCGCGGCCCGCCTCAGACCCCGGTCACCGCGGTCGCGCCCGCCAGGAGCGCCGGGCGCCGGGGTGTTGCCCACCTCGACGATGTCGGGCGCATCGCTGGACGACAGCGCGGCGTCGTACCCTTCAGCCGTGTCGGCCCAGGTCTTCTCCTCGGATCGTGAGGGTCCACCCGTCGTTCTGCTCCTCGAAGGTCTCCTCAAGGTCGTCGCGCGCGTCCTGGGGGGTATCGGTGCTGAGGAGCCAGACGGTCAGGTCGGCGAATTCGGCGCTTTCAGGACACGCCGAGACGGCCGGACAGGACCATGACGGCCGCACCGCGCAGGACGATGTCCTCGCTATGGGTCGACATGCGCACCTGGAGCCCGTCGTGGAACGTGGCGAGGGTCCGGGTGCGTACCGTCTCGGCGGCAGCCTCGGCGAGGGTGCCGCCGAGCAGGTCGGCGGGGCCGGAGAGGGCGATCTCCGACAGATCGAGGGCGCCGACGATCGGCGCGAGGGCGATGCCGAGGCGCTCGCCGGCGTCGCGGAGCACCCCCTGCGGGTCGTCCGCGGCGGCGAGCCGCTCGGTGAGGGCGGGGACCGCGAGCCAGGCCTCGAGGCATCCGATCTTGCCGCAGGCGCACGCGGGGCCGCCGTCGGTGCCGACCGTCACGTGGCCGATCTCGCCCGCGGCGAAGCGGGCGCCGGCAAGCGGCTCGCCGCCGGTGAGGAGCCCCGCACCGACACCGCGGCCGACCCGGACGAGGATGACGTCGTCGCCCGCTCCCCCGAACGTGTGCTCGGCGAGGACGGCCGCGTTCGCGTCGTTGGCGACGAGGACGGGGAGACCGAGCTCGGCCTCGAGCTGCCCGGCGAGATCGACGTCCGTCCACCCGAATCCGGGCGCCGCGAGCACGACGCCGCGGTCGTCGACGACACCGGGCGTGCCGACGCCGAGGCCGAGCACCGGCGCGTGCGCGTCGGCGATGACGTCGCGCGCGAGGCGGACGATCGCGGCGAAGACGTCGCTGCGGTCGGCGGGTACGTCGACGGCGTGCCGGGCGACGATCTCGCCGTCGAGGGTGAGCACGGCGCCCGCGAACTGCTCGCTGCCCGACAGGTCGAGCCCGGCGATGCGGTGGCCGTCGCGGTCGATGTCGACGAGGATCGCCGGTTTTCCGGGACCGGATGCCTCGCGCACCCCCTGCTCGATCACGTAGCCGTCGTCGATGAGGCCGGCGACGAGGTCCGAGATCGTGACGCGGGTGAGGCCGGTCTCGCGGGCGAGGTCGGCGCGGCTCATGGCGCCCTGCGTGAAGAGCGCCTGGAGCACGAGCGCGCGGTTGTGGGCGCGGGCGTGCTCGGGCAGGATCTTGCCGGCGGTGCGGCGGCTGCGGGTCGCGGGGGCGGGTCGCGTCGGGGTCGACATGTTTGTTAGTAGACCTTACGAATAGGGCTGCCACAAGATGCCCGACCCTGTTTGCGAGCAGTCTTAACAAACTCGTTACACTTCCCCGCCCGCGTAGGATCGAACCATGTCCGAGCTCCCCCACGTCCGGCCCGAACGACCCGCGGAGCCCGCCCCCGCCGCGACCGCCCCGGCACGTCTGTCCGGACTCGACCTCCTCAGCTTCCTGTGCGCGATGTTCGCCGTCGTGTCGCTCGCCATCTGGGGTTTCACGGCGTGGGATGCTCCGTGGAACGTCGTCCTCGGCATCGCCACCCCGCTCGCCACCCTCATCGTCTGGGGCCTGTTCGCCTCACCGCGCGCCGTGGTCCGGGTCCACCCGTTCGTGCGCGGGCTCGTCGAACTGCTCATCTACCTGTCGGCGACGATCGCGTGGTGGAGCGCCGGTCAGGCCTGGATCGGCCTGGGCTTCGCGCTCGTCGCCGTCGTCGTCGGCGTCCTGGCGGGTCGTCGACGACTGTCGTGACCGACGTCGTCGACCGCCTCCGCGACGCGCTCGGCGAGCGCGTCGACATGAGCGAGGCCGCCCTCGAAGACGCCCGCGCCGATAAGTCGGGACACCGCGCGTCGGGACGACCGCTCGCGCTCGTGCGGGCGGCATCCGTCGCGGACGTGCAGACCACGATGCGGATCGCATCCGCCACGGGCACGCCGGTCGTCACCCGCGGCGCCGGCACGGGCCTCGCCGGCGGCGCGAACACCGGCTCGGGCGAGATCGCCCTGTCGCTGCGCGGCATGGACCGCATCCTCGAGGTGCGGCCCGACGACCTCCTCGCCGTCGTCGAACCCGGCATCCTCAATGCGGATCTCGGCCGCGCCCTCGCTCCCCACGGCCTGTGGTGGGCGCCCGACCCCGCCAGCCGCGAGATCTCCACGGTCGGCGGGAACATCGCCACGGGGGCGGGCGGACTGCTCTGCGCGAAATACGGCGTCGTCCGCGACGCGGTGCTCGCGCTCGACGTGGTCCTCGCCGACGGGCGCCTCATCTCGACCGGTCACCGCAGCGTGAAGGGTGTGACCGGCTACGACCTGACCGCGCTGATGATCGGCTCGGAGGGCACGCTCGGGGTCGTCGTGGGTGCGACGCTCAAGCTCCGACGGCTCGTACCGGGGCAGTCCCGCACCCTGACCGCGCAGTTCGCCGATGTGCGCTCCGCCGCCGCGGGTGCTGCCGCCGTGACCGCCGCCGGGGTGCAGCCCGCGATCATGGAGCTGATGGATGCCGTGAGCCTGGCGGCCGCGCACGCGCTGCTCGGGCTGCCGAGCCCCACACCGGGTGCGACGCAGCTCACGGTCCAGACCGACGGCGTCGCCGCCGCCGCGGATCAGGCGGAGATCGCCGAGATCCTCACCGCCGCGGGCGGCGCGGTGCGCCTGGCCACCGACGACGCCGAAGCGGCGCAGCTGTGGGCGGTGCGCCGGGCGATGCACCCCGCGATGGAGAGCCTCGGGACGGCGCTCATCGAAGACGTGTCGGTGCCGCGCAGCGCCCTTCCGGCGATGTTCGACGAGATCGCGCGCATCGAGGCGGAGTTCGGCCTCACGATCCCGACCGTCTGCCACGCCGGCGACGGCAATCTGCACCCCAACTTCATCTTCGACGGCGACGAGGTCCCCGAGCGCGTCTGGCAAGCCGCCGACGCGCTCTTCCGCGCCGCGCTCGCCCTCGGGGGCACCCTCACCGGGGAGCACGGGATCGGCGTCCTCAAGAGCCGGTGGCTCGCCGACGAGATCGGCGACGATCAGTGGGCGTTGCAGCGCGGCATCAAGGCCGTGTTCGATCCGGCCGGCATCCTCAATCCGGGCAAGGTGTTCGCCGCTCAGCCGTGACGCGCGGTCGCGCCGGCCGCCGCGGTCGTCTCGCGCGGCGCGGCGGGACTCGTCGTCACCACCAGCACCATGGAGACGATGCCGACGACACCCGGGATGGTCGCGGGCAGCACCCCGACGGGTCCGCCCGCCCCCGGTCCACCGTTCCCTCAGGGCGATCGTGGCAGTCTCGAACGGTCCCGTCCTCGAGGAGGTCCGCCGTGCCCGCATCCCGCTCCGTCCGCACGACCGGTGCGCTGGTCGTGGCCGGCCTCGTCGCGCTGGGCGGCGCCGCGTGCACGTCGTCGTCGCATCCCGAGGCGGACGGCCAGAGCGTCGCCGCCGCGTGCGCGACCCTCGCCGACACGGTCGAGCAGGCGATGACGGCGTTCACCGAGGCGGATGCCGCCGACCCGGCCGCCGCGGCGCAGGCGACCGCCGAGGTGCGCGACGACCTCGCCGCCGCGGTGACGTCGATCGGCAACGCACGCGTCGAGGCCGTCGCGGCCGATCTGCGGGCGGGGTTCGACGTCCTCGCCGAGGCGACTGCCGCGGCCTCGGCGGGCGACATCGCCGGCGCGACGGGTCTCGCCGACGCCACCGATCGCATCCGCACCGGCCTCGCCGAATATCACGATCTGTGCAGCGGATGATCGGTGATCCGCCCTCGTCACGTACCATTTCCTGAAGCGACATTCGCCTGACGACGAGACCCCGGATCCCCGCGGCGTCCGGAACGCCGGGCCGCAGCTCGGGGGAGACCGATGTCGGAGATCATCACACGCCAGGACACCGGCGACACGCCCGCCTCGGGCGAGCACCTCGACGTGCGCTGGGCTCCCGCCGAGCCCGCGCCGCGCCCCCGTCGCCTCTGGCTGAAGATCGGCCTGCCCGCCGCCGCGGTCGTGGCGGCCGCGACGGTCTGCTCCCTCGTGCTGATCGCTCCCGGCACGACCGCCGCCGGCGTCCCCGTCGGCGGGCAGACGGTGGGCATGGCCGCCGACTCCATCTCGTCTCGGCTCTCCTCGATCCAGGTCTCCCTGGGCGACGGCGGCCCGACGGTGTCCGCCGCCGACCTCGGCGCGACCGTCGACGCATCCGCCCTCGCCGACGAGGCCTTCGCGGGCAGCCCCCTCTGGAACGTCTCGGCGTGGTTCGCCGAGTACGGCACGCCGACGGTCACCCTGAACGCCGAGCGCGCCGCGACGACGCTGCGCGCCGCGCTCCCCGACGCGTACGTGGATCCCACTCCCGCCGCGGTGTCCTTCCAGGACGGCGCCTACGTCAGCACGCCCGCCGTCGACGGCACGGGCATCTCGCTCGCCGCCGTCAGCGACGCCCTCGGATCCGCGCTCGCGTCGGGCGCCTCCACGGCGACGGTCGACGCGACTCCCGAAGCCGTCCCCGCCACCGTGACGACCGCCGCCGCCGAGTCCGCCGTCGAGCGCCTCAACGGCATGATCGCCGAGGCCGGTTTCTACGCGGGCGACGGCCGTGCGGTCCCCGTCTCCGCCGCGGAGCTCGCCTCGTGGCTGAACGTCGAGACCGACGCCTCCGGCGCCTTCACGATCACCGCCGACGCCGCCGCGATCCAGCTCGCCGTCGACAAGCTCCCCGAGGTCGTCAACCAGGACCCGATCACGGCTCAGGTGCTCGCGAACGAGGCCGGTGAGGTCCTGACCGCGATCGTCGAAGGCCAGGACGGGCGCGTGCTGGGCGACACGTCCGGCGTCGCGCGTGATTTCGCCGACCAGCTCGCGACGGGCGATGCGTCGTACGCGCTGCCGGTCGACGTCACGCCGCGGGAGACCGTGAGCACGGTGCGCCTGGCCGAGGTCGACCTGGGCGAGCAGCGCCTGTACCTGAAGGAGAACGGCAAGGTCGTCGACACCTGGCTCATCTCGAGTGGTCGCGTGGGGGCAGAGACTCACACCGGTCGATACTCAATCGGCTGGCGGCTAAAGAGCCAGGACATGTCTGGAACGGCTCGCGACACCGGTGAGCCGTACACCCGAGAAGGTGTCCCATGGGTGATGTACTTCAACGGCAACCAGGCCTTCCACGGTGCGGACTGGCACACCAACTTCGGGAACGTCATGAGCGCCGGCTGCGTGAACATGCCGCCCGCCTTGGCCAAGCAGCTGTACTACTGGATGCCCGACGGCGGCGACGTCTGGATCCACTCCTGAGCGTCATCTGACGACCCGCATCCGTCGTCCCCGTGCGACGGGCTGCGATCACGGTTAGCCTGTGCTCATGGCTGACCTCCGCGTGGAAGAACTGTCGGCGTCGACGATCGTCGCCGTGAACACCCTCTCGCTCAAGCCGGGCCAGGAACGCTTCATCGCGCCCGAGAGCTACGCGATCGCCGCAACGGTGGTCGACCCCGCCACCTCGTGGCAGCGTGTGATCCTCGACGGTGACGAGGTGGTCGGCTTCGTGAGCGCCGGCTTCGACGCCGACGCCCCGCACGAGCACTTCCGCTCGGTGCTGTGGCGGATCAACGTGGATGCCGACGACCAGGGTCGCGGCGTCGGGCGCTACGCCGTCGAGCAGCTCATGAACGAGGCCCGCGCGCGCGGGTTCGATCACGTGAACGTCATCTATGAAGCCGGTGAGGGCGGGCCCGACGCGTTCTTCCGCCGCGTCGGCTTCACCCCCGTCGACGAGACCGAGTACGGCGAGGTCGTCGCGCAGATCCGGCTCTGACGCTCCCCCGAACGCACGGATGCCCCGGCCCGCACTCGCGGCCGGGGCATCCGTCTGCGCGGATCAGAGTCCGTCGATGATGCTGTTCAGCGTCGCGGAGGGCCGCATGACCTTCTCCACCCGCGCCGGGTCGGGACGGTAGTAGCCGCCGATCTCGGCGGGCGAGCCCTGCACGGCGACCAGCTCGGCGACGATGGTCTCCTCGCCGGCGGTCAGCGCCTCGGCGACCGGGGCGAACGCCGCCGCGAGCTCGGCGTCGACGGTCTGGCGCGCCAGCTCCTGCGCCCAGTAGGTCGCGAGGTAGTAGTGGCTGCCGCGGTTGTCGATCGTGCCGAGGGCACGGCCGGGCGACTTGTCCTCTTCGAGGAAGGTCCCGGTCGCGGCGTCGAGCGTGTCGGCGAGGACCTTCGCGTGCGGGTTGCCGGTGTAGTCGGCGAGGTGCTCGAAGGATGCCGCCAGCGCGAAGAACTCGCCGAGCGAGTCCCAGCGCAGGTAGTTCTCCGAGACCAGCTGCTGCACGTGCTTGGGGGCGGAGCCGCCCGCGCCGGTCTCGAACAGTCCGCCGCCGGCCAGCAGCGGGACGATCGAGAGCATCTTGGCGCTCGTGCCGACCTCGAGGATCGGGAAGAGGTCGGTGAGGTAGTCGCGCAGGACGTTGCCCGTGACCGAGATCGTGTCCTCGCCGCGGCGGATGCGCTCGAGCGAGTAGCGGGTCGCATCGGCCGGGGCGAGGATCTCGATCGTGAGTCCGTCGGTGTCGTGCTCGGCGAGGTAGGTCTTCACCTTCGCGATGAGGTTCGCGTCGTGGGCGCGGTTCTCGTCGAGCCAGAAGACGGCGGGCGCACCCGTCGCACGCGCACGGGTGACGGCGAGCTTCACCCAGTCGCGGATGGCGACGTCCTTGGTCTGCGTCGCGCGCCAGATGTCACCGGGCTGGACGGCGTGGGAGAGGAGGACCTCGCCCGCCGCGTTGACGACCTCGACGGTGCCGGCCGCGGCGATCTCGAACGTCTTGTCGTGCGAGCCGTACTCTTCGGCGGCCTGCGCCATGAGGCCGACGTTCGGCACGGAGCCGATCGTGGCCGGGTCGAGCGGACCGTTGGCGATGACGTCGTCGATCGTCGCCTGGTAGACGCCGGCGTACGAGGAGTCGGGGATGACGGCGATGGTGTCATCCTCGCCGCCGTCGGCGCCCCACAGCTTGCCGCCGTTGCGGATGAGCGCCGGCATCGAGGCATCCACGATCACGTCGGAGGGGACGTGCAGGTTCGTGATGCCCTTGTCGGAGTTGACGTACGACAGGCGCGGGCCGTCGGCGATGGCCGCCTCGAATGCCGCGCGGATCTCGTCGCCGCCCTCGACGCCACCGAGACCGGCGAGGATCGCGCCGAGGCCGTCGTTCGGGGTGAGTCCGGCAGCCGCCAGCGTGTCGCCGAAGCGCGAGAAGACGTCGGCGAAGAACGCGCGCACGACGTGGCCGAAGATGATCGGGTCGCTGACCTTCATCATCGTGGCCTTCAGGTGTACGGAGTACAGCACGTCGTCGGCCGCCGCCTGGGCGATCGTGTCGGCGAGGAAGGCGTCGAGGGCCTTCGCCGAGAGGAACGTCGCGTCGACGACCTCACCGGGCAGGACCTTCAGACCCGACTTCAGCTCGGTGACGGAGCCGTCCTCCCCCGTGAAACGGATCGTGAGGACGTCGTCGTTCTCGATGACCGTCGAGGTCTCGTTGGACTTGAAGTCGTCGTGGCCGAGCGTCGCGACGCGCGTCTTCGAACCCTCCGCGAACGGCTTATTGCGGTGCGGGTGCTTGCGCGCGTAGTTCTTGACCGACAGCGGCGCACGGCGGTCGCTGTTGCCCTCGCGCAGGACCGGGTTCACCGCGGAGCCCTTGATGCGGTCGTAGCGCGCGCGGACGTCCTTCTCGGCGACGTCCTTGGGCTCGTCCGGGCAGTCCGGGATGTCGTAGCCCTGGGACTGGAGCTCGGCGATGGCCGCCTTCAACTGCGGGATGGATGCCGAGATGTTCGGCAGCTTGATGATGTTGGCCTCGGGGAGCGTCGCGAGACCGCCGAGCTCGGCGAGCGCGTCGCCGACCTGCTGCTCGGGGGTGAGGTTCTGGGGGAAGGCGGCGAGGATACGCCCCGCGAGCGAGATGTCGCGCGTCTCGATGCCGACGCCCGCCTTTCCGGCGAACGCTTCGACGATCGGCAGGAAGGACGCCGTCGCCAGCGCGGGAGCCTCGTCGGTGTAGGTGTAGATGATGGTGGAATCGGGCACGTGTCGTCTCCAAGAAAAGGGCGTCGCGGATCGGTCTCAGCGTATCGCACCACCCCCGTTTCTCTCGATGTCGAGATATCTCGGCCGGAGCGGACGACACCTGCGTGCGCGGCCGGATGACCGCTAGGGTGAGCGCGTGCCGCGCTTCGATCTGCCTCTGTCCGACCTCCGCGACTACCGTCCCGAGGTCCGCGTCCCCGCGGACTTCGACGACTTCTGGTCGACGACGATCGCGGGTGCTCGCGAGGCGGGCGGAGCGCCCGTCGTCACGCCCGTGACGACGCCGCTGCGCGGCATCGAGGCGTTCGACGTCACGTTCCCCGGGTTCGCGGGCGACCCGGTCAAGGGCTGGCTGCTCCTGCCCGCGCACCGTGACGGGGCGCTGCCCGCCGTCGTCGAGTTCAACGGCTACGGCGGCGGACGCGGGCTCCCCGTCGAGCGGCTCGGGTGGGCGGCATCCGGGTACGCGCACTTCTTCATGGACACGCGCGGCCAGGGCAGCGCGTGGGGGGCGGGCGGCGCGACGCCCGATCCGCACGGCTCGGGCCCCGCCTTCCCCGGCTTCATGACGCGGGGCATCGACGACCCCGAGACCTACTACTACCGGCGCGTATTCACCGACGCGGTGCGTGCGATCGACGCGGTCCGCACCCTTCCCGAGGTGGATGCCTCCCGCGTCGCCGTGACCGGGGGCAGCCAAGGCGGCGGCATCGCGATCGCCGCGGCCGCACTGAGCGACGGGCTCGTCGCCGCCATGCCCGACGTGCCGTTCCTCTGCCACTTCGAGCGCGCCGTGGGCATGACCGGGCGCGACCCGTACGAGGAGGTCGCGCGGTACCTCGCCGTGCACCGCGGCGCCGAGGAACGCGTCTTCGAGACCCTGTCGTACTTCGACGGGGTGAGCTTCGCCGCCCGGGCGGATGCGGCATCCCTCTTCTCCGTCGCGCTCCTCGACCCGATCTGCCCGCCGTCGACGGTGTTCGCCGCGTTCAACGCATGGGCGGGGGCGGACAAGGAGATCGAGGTGTTCCCCTTCAACGAGCACGAGGGCGGTCAGGCGCACCAGTGGCTGCGGCAGGCCGAGTTCCTCGCCGCGCGGGTCTGACCGGGATCAGTCGAACGGAGGCCGCTCGCCGGTCCCCCGCTCGATGATCCACGTCGGCAGGGTGATCTGGCGGACGAACCCCGACGGGTCGCCGATGCGCTCCATCGCGAGCGTCGCCGCGCGACGCCCCAGCTCGAGCGGGTCGTAGGAGATGACGGACACCCCCAGGACGTCGGCGGTGTCGAAGTCGTCGAAGCCGATCAGGGCTGTCCGCTGGTCGTCCCGTGCGCGCAGCGCGCGGAGGGCGCCGACCGTCACGCGGTTGTTCCCCGCGATGATGGCGGTCGGCGCGGCGTCGCCCCGCCAGAGCCGTTGCACCAGGTCGACGGGAGAGATCTCGAGGTCGTCGCCGAGCATCTCCCACGGGGTCGGATCGACACCCGCCTCGGCCATGGCCTGCCGGTAACCGGCGAGTCGCTCCGATTGCGTCCAGACGGATGCTGGGTTGCAGACGTACGCGATGCGGCGATGGCCGAGCGCGGTCAGCCTGCGTGTCGCGTCGAGGACGGCGGTGCGATTGTCGAGCACGATCGCGTCCGCCGCGAGGTTGCGGGCGGGACGGTCGATCGCGATCACGGGTGTGCCCAACTGTCGCTCACCCTCGAGGTAGGACTGGTCCTCGCCGACGGGGATGAGCAGCAGAGCCCCGACGCGCTGCGCCAGGAGCGCATCGGCGACACGCCCCTCGCCCTCCTCGGTGTCGTCGGTGGTCGCCACGACGAGACTGAACCCGTGGGACGAGAGCTCCTTCTCGATCCCCGCGGCGACCTTGTAGTAGAACGGGTTGCTCAGCTCGCCGATGATGAAGCCGACCGTGCGGCTGCCTCCGCGTCGGAGCCCCTGGGCGAGGCTGTTCGGTCGGAACCGCAACCGCTTGGCCGCCGTGAGCACGCGCTCGACCGTCTGCGGCGAGACCAGCTCGCGCTGTGCGAACACCCGGGACACCGTCTTCGAGCTGACCCCCGCCAGACGTGCGACGTCCTCGAGGGTGGCGCGCTGCTGCACCGTCATGGTTCCTCCTGACCCCGAGGATAGCAGCAGGGCGGCAATGACGACGATAGACATCACGGCGACATAGGCGACATCGAGCTGTCCCCTTCCCGCTAATGAAATCCAGTTCAGCTGCATTTTTCTCGACTTTGAAAGAGACCGGACAGACAGAGACAGCGCTGTCATTCCGTCCTTGTGGAGGGTCCTCCGCGCGGCTAACGTGAGCGCCATCGGCGAAGTCGCCGACCCGCACCCGAGTGGTTTCGAAGACGAACCTGACAAGAGACGCACACATGGCACGCACACGGATCGGCGTCGCACTCGCGACGCTCACCGTCGCCGGCATCGCCCTCGCCGGCTGCGCCGGCGGCGGCGCCCAGCCGGCCGGCGACAACACGATCGACGGCGAGGTCGCCGGCGACATCAAGGTCATCACATGGCGAACTGACCTCGTGGAGGACGGCACGTTCGCGGAGTACGCCAAGGAGTTCCAGAAGACCTACCCCGACGTGAACGTGACCTTCGAAGGGATCACGGATTACGCCGGCGAGATGCTCACCCGCATGTCGACCACCAACTACGGCGACGTCATCGGCATCCCGGCGATCAAACCCGACCAGTACGAGCAGTTCCTCGAGCCGCTCGGTGACACGTCCTCGTTCGAGGACACCTACCGCTTCCTTCCGGCCGCCAGCTACGACGGCACGCAGTACGGCATCGCCTTCGGCGGCAACGCCAACGGCATCGTCTACAACAAGAAGGTCTTCGAGGAGGCCGGCATCGCCGAGCTGCCCACCGACGAGGCGAGCTGGCTCGAGACCCTGCAGAAGGTGAAGGACGGGACCGATGCGATCCCGATGTACACCAACTACAAGGACGGCTGGCCGCTGACGCAGGCCTTCGGCAACCTCGGCGCGATCACGCACGACCCGGACGCGCCCATCACGATGGCCGAGGACCCGGCGCCCTGGACAGAGGGCACCGACGCCTACGCGGTCGACTCCTTCCTCTACGACACCGTCGAGGCGGGGCTCACCGAGGAGGACCCGCTCACCACCAACTGGGAGCAGTCGAAGGTCGACCTCGGCACGGGCAAGATCGCGACGATGCCGCTCGGCTCGTGGGCCATCTCGCAGATGCAGGCGGCCGCCGAGGCCAACGGCGGATCCGCCGACGACATCGGCTACATGGCCTTCCCGGCCAACGTCGACGGAACGCAGTACGCCGTCATCGGCGGCGACTACAACCTCGCCGTGAGCAAGCACTCCAAGGCGAAGGCCGCCGCGTGGGCATGGATCCAGTGGGTCGCGGCCGACTCGGGCTACACCGAGGCGCAGGGCATGATCTCGCCCGTGCTCGACAAGCCGCTCCCCGAGAACCTCGCCGGGTTCGAGGACTCCGGCGTGGAGCTCATGGAGATCAACCCCGCCCCCGCCGGCAAGGAGGGCCTCATCAACGCCGTCGCTGACGACTCGCAGATCGACCTCTACGGGCCCCTCTACCGCCAGAAGCTCATCGACATCGCCCGCGGCGCCGCCGACGGCGACAAGGAGAGCTACTTCGCCGAACTCAACGAGCGCTGGGGCGCATCGGTCGAGAAGCTCGGCTGAGAGAGGCATCCACGATGGCGATCGCAACTCCCGGCTCCGCTCCCGCGGACGCCCCTGCGGTCCTGTCCGCACCCGCCCGGGTGCGCCGGCTTCGCGGCTCGCGCCGCGGGACCGGCGCACCCGGCGCCGGGTCGCGCGGGGCGGGACGCGGGATCGTCCAGCGGCTGACGCCCTGGCTCTTCCTCTCGGGGGCCGTCGGCCTCCTCCTCCTGTTCACGTACTGGCCCGCGCTGAACCTCTTCTACTACTCCGTCACCGACTGGGACGGCATCGACCTCGAGAAGAACCTCGTCGGGCTCGACAACTACATCCAGGTGTTCACCGACCCGCGCATCTTCAGCGTCTTCTGGGTGAGTCTGTACTACTTCGCGGCGTCGTTCCTGCAGATGGGGATCGCCCTCTACTTCGCGACGATCCTCAGCTTCTCGACGCGGTTCTCGAACCTCTTCCGCGGCATCCTGTTCTTCCCATACCTGATCAACGGCGTCGCCATCGGGTTCGTCTTCCTCTACCTCTTCCAGCCCGGCGGCACCCTCGACACCGTCCTCGGCTGGTTCGGCCTCGCCGACCCGCCGCAGTGGCTCGGCGACCCGGACGTCGTCAACTGGTCGCTGGCGGGCACCTCGGTCTGGCGCTACACCGGCCTCAACTTCGTCCTGTTCCTCGGCGCGATCCAGTCGATCCCGCGTGAGCTCTACGAAGCCGCGGAGCTCGACGGCGCCAACAAGTGGCAGCAGTTCTGGTCGATCATCGCCCCCGGCATCCGTCGCATCATCGGCCTGTCGTTCATCCTCGCCATCGCCGGCAGCCTGTCGGTGTTCGAGGTGCCCTTCATCATGACCGGCGGCGCCAACGGATCCGCGACGTTCGTCATCCAGACCCTGCAGACCGCGTTCTCGTTCCGACAGGTGGGCCTGGCCTCGGCGATGGCCGTCGTCCTGCTGGTGATCGTCCTGGTCGTCACGGTGATCCAACGACGCGTGTTCCCCGACGAGAAGGTGGACCTGACGTGACCGCGACCCTGATGCCGCCCACGAAGCCGACGGCGCTCCCCCGGCGCCGGTCCGCGCGGACGCCGCTGCAGCGCCTCGGCAGCCTGAGCGCGACGGCGGCGAAGTACACGAGCCTCGTGGTCGCGGCGATCGTGACGCTGCTGCCGCTGTCGGTGCTGCTGTTCGCGGCGATGAAGAGCTCGAGCGAGTACGCGAGCACCGGCCCCTTCGACCCGCCCTCGAACTGGTTCAACGTCGACAACTTCGTGACCGCGTTCACGAGCGGCAAGATGCTCGAGGGCTTCGTCAACACGACGATCGTGCTCGCCGTGTCGCTCGTCGGCACGATCGCGCTCGGCACGATGGCCGCCTACGCCCTCGACCGCTTCCAGTTCCGCGGCAAGAAGGTCGTCATGGGACTCTTCCTGCTCGCGACCCTCATCCCGGGGGTCACGAGCCAGGTCGCGACCTTCCAGCTCGTCAACGGCCTCGGGCTCTACGACACGAAGGCCGCGCTCATCCTGCTGTTCATGGGCACGGACATCATCGCGATCTACCTGTTCATCCAGTTCATGCAGTCCATCCCGATCTCGCTCGACGAAGCCGCCATGATCGACGGGGCGAACCGGTGGACCATCTACTGGCGTGTGGTGCTGCCGTTGCTGCGTCCCGCGATCGCGACGGTCGTCATCATCAAGGGCATCGCCGTGTACAACGAGTTCTACGCCCCCTTCCTCTACCTGCCCTCCGAGGGCATGATCTCCACATCCCTCTTCCGATTCAAAGGGCCGTTCGGCGCGCAGTGGGAGGTGATCGCCGCCGGGACGCTCGTCGTGATCATCCCGACGCTCATCGCCTTCCTGCTCCTGCAGCGTTGGATCTATCAGGGCCTCACCTCAGGAGCCGTCAAGTGACCCACCTCTCCCGCCGCCCCCTCCACGACGGGTGGACCGTCCGCGCCGCCGCAGGGCCCGTCCCCGACGCCCTCGCGGGTGTCGACGTCGACGCGGTCGTGCCCGGCAGCATCCACGTCGACCTGCTCGCCGAGGGGCGCATCCCCGACCCGTTCCACGGGGACAACGAGTCGCTGTTGGCCTGGATCGGTCTCGTGGACTGGACTTACCGCACCACGTTCGCCTGGACCCCCGACGGCAGCGAACGCCACGACCTCGTCTTCGACGGCCTCGACACGGTCGCGACGATCCGCCTGAACGGCCGCGCCGTCGGCGATGTCGCCAACCAGCACCGGTCGTACCGCTACGACGTCGCCGCGCACCTGCAGGACGGCGACAACGAGCTCGAGGTCGCCTTCCGCGCGCCCGTGCCCTACGCGAATCAGGCCAGCCTCGACCTCGGTGCCCGCCCGCGCCCCTACCCGCTGCCCTATGAGGCGATCCGCAAATCCGCCTGCAGCTTCGGCTGGGACTGGGGCATCGCCACCTACACGAGCGGCATCTGGAAGCCCGTGCACCTCGAGTCGTGGTCCACCGCGCGCCTGTCGCGGACACGCGTCGTCGCGACACCGATGGGCGACGGCGGACGGGTCACCGTCGACGTCGACGTCGAACGGACGGATGCCGCCGGCTCGAACCTGGAGGTGCACGCGATCGTCCGCGGTCCCGGCCTGGACGGCGAGGCGACCGCGAGCGCCGCGGTCGTCGGCGAGACGGGCCGCGTCGAGGTGGACCTCTCGGCCGTCCGACGCTGGTGGCCGGTCGGTCACGGCGAGCAGCCGCTCTACACGGTCGAGGTCGTCCTCCACGCGGCGGGTCGGACGCTGGACGCGACCACCCGACGGGTCGGGTTCCGTACGGTCCACTGGGACATCGAACCGGATGCCGCGGGCACCCCCTACACGCTCGTCGTCAACGACCGGCCGATCTTCGTGAAAGGCGTCAACTGGATCCCCGACGACGCACTCCCCGTGCGCATCGATCGGGACCGCTACGAGCGCCGACTGCGCCAGGCGATCGACGCGAACGTGAACCTCATCCGCGTGTGGGGCGGCGGCCTCTACGAGTCCGACGACTTCTACGACCTCGCCGACGAACTCGGACTGCTCGTCTGGCAGGACTTCCTGTTCGCCTGCGCCGCCTATCCCGAGGAGGAGCCCCTGCGCTCCGAGATCGAGGCCGAGGCGCGCGAGAACGTCGTGCGTCTGGCGTCGCACGCCTCGCTCGCCCAACTCGTCGGCAACAACGAGAACCTGTGGGGCTTCGAGGACTGGGGGTGGAAGCTGAGCCTGGACGGCAAGAGCTGGGGCGCGACGTACTACTACGAGCTGTTCCCGGCGATCATCGCCGAACTCGCCCCTCACGTGCCGTACGCCCCCGGCAGCCCGTTCAGTCCCGAGACGGGGTGGGATGCCGCATCCGGCCGCCAGACCGGACCGCACCCCAACGACGAGAAGCACGGCAGCATGCACCTGTGGGAGCAGTGGAACCGCCGCGACTGGTCGACCTACCGCGAGCACACGCCGCGCTTCGTGGCCGAGTTCGGCTGGCAGGCGCCGCCGGCGTGGACGACGCTCGTCGATTCCGTCGACGACAGTCCGCTCACCCCCGAGTCGCCGGGCATGATCGTGCACCAGAAGGCGATGGAGGGGAACACGAAGCTCACGAACGGGCTGCTCCCCCACTTCCGGATGCCGGCCGACATGGAGACGTGGCACTGGGCCATGCAGCTGAACCAGGCCCTCGCCGTCGGCGCCGCGCTCGACCACTTCCGCTCGTGGGCGCCGCACACGATGGGCGCCGTCGTGTGGCAGCTCAACGACTGCTGGCCGGTCACCTCGTGGGCGGCGATCGACGGAGCCGAGCGGGTCAAGCCGCTGTTCCACGCGCTGAAGAACGCCTTCGCCCCGCGCGTCGTGACGGTGCAGCCGCGGGACGGCCGGCTCGTCGCCGTCCTCGGCAACGACACCGATGAGACGTGGAGCGTTCCGCTGCGCACCCGACGCGTCTCGTTCGGCGGCGACGTGCTCGCCGACGGCGCGGTGGACGTCTCCGTCGAGGCCCGGGGGACGCTCGTCGTGCCGATCGACACCGACCTGACCACGCCGACGGATGCCGCCGCCGAAGCGCTCGTCGTCGACGCCGACTCCGCGCGCGGGGTCTGGTACTTCGCCGAGCCGCGCGACTCGACGCTCGGCGACCCCGGCCTGACCGTCGCGACGCGCCCCGTCGAGCGCGGCACGGAGGTGAGCGTCACGGCGGAGCGCTTCGCCCGCGACGTCTCGCTGCTCGCCGACAAGGTGCACGCCTCCGCGCAGCCGGCGGACGGCCTGCTCACGCTGCTCCCCGGCGAGACCGGGCGCATCGTCGTGCACCACGACGCCGGCATCGCACTCGATGCCGCCGCCCTCGCCGATCCGCGCGTGCTCCGCTCCGCCAACCAGCTGGTGACCGGATGATCGCCCTCGAGAGGCCCGTCTGCGGCATGACGTGGGGGTGGACGGGCGTCCGCGGAACGTGGACGACGCCCGCCGCAGCGGCATCCCTCGACGCGATGGCCGACCACGGCGTCACCTGGACGGCGCTCGCGTTTGCCGCCGAGCAGGCGACCGCGTTCTCGACCGACATCCCGTTCCGCGACGAGCCGACGGTGACCGAGGATGAGATCGTGCACGCGATCCGCGCCGCGCACGAGCGTGGGATGAAGGTGTGCCTGAAGC
Source organism: Microbacterium sp. NPDC080220 (assembly GCF_040686395.1). Taxonomy (NCBI): domain Bacteria; kingdom Bacillati; phylum Actinomycetota; class Actinomycetes; order Micrococcales; family Microbacteriaceae; genus Microbacterium; species Microbacterium sp. NPDC080220. Next base: position 75,723 of record NZ_JBFBOP010000003.1, on the reverse strand, counting down.
CGGTCGTCAACGTCGCCGACGGGACCTGGCGCGCCTTCATCGGTTTCTTCGACTGGGACGTCCCCGGCGAACCGAGCTGGACCGAGTGGTTCGTGTCCTACCGCGCGTTCATCCTCGATGCAGCCCGCATCGCGCAGGCCGAGGGGTGCGCGATGCTCTGCATCGGCTGCGAGATGGTGCGCGCCGACGGGCAGGAGGCGCACTGGCGCGAGCTCATCCGAGCAGTGCGGGAGGTGTACTCCGGACTTCTCACGTACAACTGCGACAAGTACCAGGAGGACCGGATCAGCTGGTGGGACGCGGTCGACGTCATCTCGTCCAGCGGCTACTACCCGATCGATGCGTGGCAGGAGAACCTCGACCGGATCGAGGCGGTGGTCGCGGCATCCGGCACGCCCTTCGTGTTCCTCGAGGCGGGATGCCCCTCGCGGGAGAACTCCCCGATGAGGCCGAACGACTGGGCTCTCGAGGGCGCTCCGTCGGGCCAGGCGCAACTCGACTACTACCGCGCGATGTTCGACGCGTGCGGCGAGCGGGAGTGGGTGTCGGGCTTCTTCCTCTGGGACTGGCCGGCGGAGCTCTACGCCCCCGACGCGGCGGAGGACAACGACGACTACTGTCCATACGGGAAGCCGGCGGGTGAGTTCTTGCGCTCGCACTATCGTGCGCTGACGACGGCTGCCGCGGGAGGAGGACGATGAGCGCGCGCCGCGTGCTGGCCATCGACGCCGGCCAGAGCGACATCAAGGTGAGGGTCGATGACGGCTCCCGTCGGGAGGACCTCGCGTTCCGCGGCATCCACACCGGCGCACCGCTCCTGCCCCAGCTGGCGCGCGTCGTCCACGAGACCCTCGAGCGCACGGGCACCGAACCCGACGTCGTCGCGGCGGGGATCTCGGGACTCACCGACCGCGACGCGGATGCCGACGCGCTGCTCTCGCTCGTCCACGCCGACGGCGTGCGGGCCACGATGCTCGCGCACGACTCGACGACGTCGTTCCTCGGCGCGCTCGGCGACCGGCACGGCGCCGTCGTCGCGGCCGGAACGGGAGTGGTCACCCTGGCCGTCGGTGCGACGGACACGGCCCGTGTCGACGGGTGGGGCTGGATCATGGGCGACGCCGGTAGCGGCTACTGGATCGGTCGAGAGGCGCTCGACGCCGTCATGCGCGCATACGACGGCCGCGGACCGGCGACGCTGCTGACCGACGACGCCCTCGCCCGGTGGCCCGACCTCTCGCAGGCGTACATGGCCCTGCAGGCCGATCACGATCGTGTGCGGGTGGTCGCGTCGCTCGCGCGGGACGTCGCGCGGGCGGCGGATGCGGGCGACGCCGTCGCGCGGGAGATCTCGCACCGTGCCGCGCAGCAGCTCGCGTGGTCCGCTCGGACCGCCGTCCGCCGCGTGCGCACCGACGAGCCGGTGTTCGACGTCTGCGCGATCGGCGGGGTGTTCGCCTCGCGGACGCTGCACGACGCCTTCGAGGCCGCGCTCGGCGAGGGCGCGGGGCTGCGGCTCGTCGCCCCGCAGGGCGTCGGGATCGACGGCGCCCTCGCCCTGGCCGAGATCACGACGGCCCACCCCCTGGGTGCGGCCGTCCACCGCGCCGGCGCGATCTGACCCGCGGCCGGCTGGTCCGACCCGCGGTCGGCGCGCCGCGGCCGGCGTGCGGCGGCCTGCGTGCCGCCCAGCGGCATCCGACCCTCTGTCGCGGATTCGGAGATGTGCCCTGGATTCGGACGTGATCGCGCGAACAGGTCCGAATCCAGGGCCGGGATCCGAATCCGACGCACGCCCTCGTCTCCTCCACGAACAGGCCGGCGCGGCACGCGCGCACAAGAACCGGCTCCTGCGGGTGTGCACGGCCTCCAGCGCGCCACGCTCACCGTATGGAACTTCGCGCGTTCGTCGACATTCGCGGTGGCATCGTGCACCGCTCGGTGCTCCTCGCTGCCTGCGCATCCCCGCGGGCGCTGCAACGCGCGGCAGCGCGTGGCGAGATCGAGCGTGTGCGCCGATACTGGCTCGCCACGCCCTCCGCGCCGGCGGATCTGCGCGCCGCAGCACTCTCGACCGCGCGCGTCGCCTGCGTCTCCGCCGCACGTCACCGCGGGTGGTGGATGCCGCCCGAGGTCGATGCGAGGCTGCACCTGCACGTCCTCCCCCACGCGGAGCCTCCGCGCGGCGACCGCGTCGCGCATTGGACGCGGCCGCTCGCCCCCGTGGGACGCGCATCGCTCGTGGAGTCCGTCCACGACGCTCTCGACCACATCTCCACGTGCGTCGACCGCGAAACCGCGACCGTCCTCTGGGAGTCGGCCTGCCGTGTCGAGAGACTGACGCCTGCCGATCTCCGGCGGGTGCGGTGGCGGTCAGCATCCGCTCGGGAGCTCTGCGAACAGATTACCGGACTGCACGATTCCGGTCTGGAGACGATCTTCGCGGTGAGGATGAGGAGCGCCGGAGTCGCCGTGCGTTTCCAGCAGTTCGTGGCCGGCCACCCCGTGGACGCGCTCATCGGCGAGCGACTGGTCGTGCAACTCGACGGCTTCGCATTCCACTCGACCTCCGCCGACCGCACCCGCGACGTCGCGCATGATCGCGAACTCATCGCCCGCGGCTTCACCGTGCTGCGGTTCACCTACGCAGAAGTCCTGCACCGCTGGGACGTGGTCGAGCGGGCGATCGCTCGCGCCATCGCCCAGGGCGCGCACCTCTCCATCTGAAGACCCCTCCCCGCGCCGCTCGTCGCCGACACCGCACGCCTCGGATTCGGACATCCGCCTCGGATTCGGACGGGACCGCGCCTGCGCGTCCGAATCCGAGGCCGCGATCCGAATCCGGGACACACCGCACCACGAACGACGGATGCCGGGGCCCCGACTTCGGGCCCCGGCATCCGTCAGCAGCTCAGCGCCGGCTCAGACGAGCGATTCGCGCCAGGCGCGGTGCAGCTGCGCGAACTTGCCCGTGCCGGCGATGAGGGCGTCGGGGGTGTCGTCCTCGATGATCCGGCCGTGCTCCATGACGAGCACGCGGTCGGCGATCGCGACCGTCGACAGACGGTGCGCGATGATGATCGCCGTGCGGTCGGCGAGCAGGGTGCCGAGGGCCTCCTGGATCTGCCGTTCGCTCGGGATGTCGAGCGACGCCGTCGCCTCGTCGAGGATCAGCACCGCGGGGTCGGCAAGGAACGCGCGCGCGAACGAGATCAACTGACGCTGACCGGCCGAGACCCGACCACCGCGCTTGTTCACGTCGGTGTCGTACCCGTCGGGCAGCTTCTCGATGAAGCCGTCCGCACCGACCGCACGGGCAGCCGCACGGATCTCGTCCATCGTCGCATCGGGCTTGCCGAGCGCGATGTTGTCGGCGACGGTCCCGCTGAACAGGTAGGCCTCCTGCGTGACCATGACGATCGCGCGACGCAGATCCTTCGGGTGGAGCTCCCGCAGGTCGACGCCGTCGAGGGTCACGGCACCCTTCGTCGGGTCGTAGAACCGCGCGACGAGCTTGGCGAGCGTCGACTTGCCGGCGCCCGTCGTGCCGACGAGGGCGATCGTCTGCCCGGCCGGGATGTCGAGCTGGAAGTGCGGCAGGATCGTCTTCGACTCGGAGTATCCGAACGTCACGTCCTCGAAGCGCAGGTGGCCGGTCGCCTGGCGCAGGTCGACCGGCTTCGTGGGGTCGGGGACAGTCGGGTCCTCCTCGAGCACACCCGACACCTTCTCGAGCGCGGCCGTGGCGGACTGGTACGAGTTCAGGAAGAACGCGACCTCCTGCATGGGCGCGAAGAAGTTGCGCACGTAGAGCACCGCCGACAGCAGGAAGCCGAGCTCGAGCGCACCGCTGACCACGCGCAGCCCGCCCCACAGCACGACGGCGGCGAGGGCGAACGAGGCGAGCGCCATCATGGCGGGCTCGAACGTGCCGAACAGGCGGATCGAGCGCATGTTGATGTCGCGGTAGTCGCTCGCGAGCCCGCCGAACTCGCCGTCGTTGGCCGGCTCCTTGCGGAAGGCCTTGACGGCGCGGATGCCGGTCATCGTCTCGACGAACTTGACGATCACCTTCGCGCTCACGACGCGCGATTCGCGGTAGACGACCTGCGAGCGCAGGTAGAACCAGCGCATGAGGAAGAACAGCGGGATGCCCATGAAGGCGAGCACGAGGCCGGACTGCCAGTCGAGCAGAATCAGCGCGACGAGCGTGAACCCGCCGTAGAGCAGACCCGAGACCAGCTCGTTGAGTCCTCCGTCGAGCAGCTCGCGGATCGTGTCGAGGTCGCTCGTCTGACGCGAGATGATGCGGCCGGACGTGTACGACTCGTGGAACTCGAGGCTGAGCTTCTGCGTGTGCAGGAAGATCCGCTTGCGGAGGTCGAGCATCACGGCCTGCGTCAGCCGGGCCACCACGACGGCGTACCAGCCGATGAGGGCAGCACCGCCGACCGCGGACACGAGGAACACCGCCACGACGGCGATCGTCGGCATCCAGTCGGCTTCCTTCTGGACGGCCGGCAGCGCGTTCGCGATGCCCCAACCGACCAGGGCGGGACCGGCGACCCGGAGGATCGTCGAGATGACGAGCACGATCCCCGCCAGCACCAGCTGCATCCGCAGCGGCGTGACGAGCGACCCGAGCAGTCGCAGCGAGCGGCGTCGGATCTGCCGGCTCTCCTCGCGGGTGTAGTCGGAGCGGTCTTCGCCGCTGGTGCCCGTGACGGTGCTCACAGGGACACCTCCCTCTTCTGCTGACGTTCCTGCTCGTCCTCGAGACTCGAGATGACGTGCCGGTAGTGCTCGCTGGTGCGCAGGAGCTCGGAGTGCGTGCCGACAGCGGTGATGCGCCCCTCTTCGAGGAGGGCGACGCGGTCGGCGAGCGTGACGGTGGACGGCCGGTGGGCGACCACGAGGGCCGTCGTCTCGGCGAGCACCACGCGGAGGGCGTCCTCGACGAGCGCCTCGGTGTCGACGTCGAGAGCCGACAGCGGGTCGTCGAGTACGAGGACGGCCGGGCGGGCGGCGACGGCGCGGGCCAGTGCGAGACGCTGACGCTGACCGCCCGAGAGGCTCAGCCCCTCCTCGCCGATGACGGTGTCGACGCCGTCGGGCAGGTCGTCGACGAACGCCGCCTGCGCGACCTGCAGGGCTTCGCGCAGCACGCGCTCGCCCTCGGGGCTGTGCGGGTCGAGGTCCTCACGACCAAGGAGGACGTTCTCGCGCACGGTCTGCGAGAACAGCGTGGCGTCCTCGAAGGCCATGCCGACGTGACGGCGCAGCTCGGTCAGCGGCAGCGCGCGCACGTCGACGCCGTCGAGCAGCACGCGTCCGCCGGTGACGTCGTACAGGCGTCCGGGCAGCGTGGTGAGGGTCGTCTTCCCCGAGCCCGTCAGACCGACGAGCGCCATGGTCTCACCCGGCCGCAGTGACAGGTCGATGCCGTCGAGCAGGTCGCGTTCGGTGGCCGCGGCATCCTGATAGCGGAACCGCGCCCCCTCGAAGACCAGCTCGCCGCGGGGTTCGGCGATCGAGACGGGGTTCTCGGGGTCGACGATCGTGTTCTGCTCGTCGAAGACCTCGAAGATGCGGTCCGTCGCGGTGCGCGCGTCGACGAGGAACGAGAACAGGAACCCGATGGACTCGACGGGCCACCGCAGAATGGTCGCCATCGCGAAGAAAGCGATGAGCGCCGCGGTGTCGATCTGCTCCACCGACACGAGGTAGATGCCCGCGCCCAGGCACAGCGCGAACGCGATGTCGGGGAGCAGCACCAGCCAGAACCAGATCCAGCCGACGGCCTTAGCCTTGCTGATCTCGGTCTCGCGGAGCGTCTCCGCCTGACGCGTGAACTTGCGCAGGGCGTGGCTGCCGCGGCCGAAGGCCTTGAGGACACGGATGCCGTGGACCGACTCCTCGACGGCGGTCGCCAGGTCGCCGGCCTGGTCCTGGCTCTGCCGCGAGAGCATGCCGTATCGGTTCTCGAACACGAAGCCCGCGATCCACAGCGGTGCGGAGACGACGACGAAGATCGTGCCGAGCAGCCAGTGCCAGCTGAACAGGATGACGGAGCCGACAACGATCGTGATCATGTTCACGACCAGCAGCACGACACCGAAGGCCATCCATCGACGGATGAGGCCGATGTCCTGCATCATGCGGCTGAGCAGCTGGCCGGACTGCCAGCGGTCGTGGAAAGCGACCGGCAGCCGCTGCAGGCGCGCGTAGAAGTCGGTGCGCAGCTCGTACTCGACGGCGGTGGCCGGGGCGAGCACGAACCAGCGGCGCGCCCACACCATGAGCGCCTCGAGGAGGCCGAGCAGCAGCACGGCGCCGGCGCCGAGGGCGATCAGCCACGGGTCACCCGAGGCGATGGGGCCGTTCGTGCCGACGATCTGCTCGAGCACGAGGGGGATGGTGAGACCCAGCAGACTCGCGATGAGCGCGCTGAGGGCGCCGAGCCCCAGGCGCGGGAGCACGGGCTTCGCGAAGGGGATCAGGCGGGCGAGGGAACGGGCGGTGGACAGACGGGGATGCGTCGAGGAGGTCATGATCCTGCACAGGTGAGGAGCGGATGCCGAAGCGGCGAGGAGCGCACGGGGGCGCGGACGATCGGGGTCTCGGGGACCCGTCGAGGGAGAACGATGAAAGGCGCGGGAAGCTTCCGCGCGAGGTCAGACCTCGGTCGTCATCCCCGACGGACGGGGCGTCCGGCGACGAGGAAGGCGGCGGACTTCGTGTAGACGATCTCCGGGGACATGGCTTCCTCCTTGATGGGGCCGGACGAGGCGCCCGCATCGTGCGGGAGCCCTCCAGGATATCCCTGAGGATTCGCTGTAAACAAGCGCTTACTCAGATGGATTGATCATTTCCCCGATTCGCGCTGCAGCAGGCTCTGCTTCACGTGCAGCCCCCAGGCGAACCCGCCGAGCGCTCCCCCGGTGCGGAGGACCCGGTGGCACGGGACGAACAGCGCCGGCGCGTTGCGCGCGCAGATGGATGCCGCGGCCCGGACCGCGTTCGGCGATCCGAGGTGGGCCGCGAACTCGCGGTACGTGAGCGGCCCCCCGGCCGGGATGCGACGCAGGGCCGCCCACCCGGCGGTCTGCAGGGCGGTGCCGTACTGCATCACGGGCACGTCGTCGATCGCGGTGAGGTCGCCGTCGTAGTACGCGAGCGTCCGCGCCGCCGCCTGCGTCCGCCCCGGCGCGACGTGCGGCGGCACGCGGTCTGCGCGGAGGCGCCCGAGGATGCGCTCGGGGTCGTCCGTCCACCCGGACGACAGCACCCGACCGTCGTCCTCGAGGATCGTGAACGGGCCGTCGGGGGTGTCGATGGTCTGCAGGATCGCGGTCATGAGGCGGCCTTCCGGGAAGAGGGATCGAGGTCCACGGCACGCCAGGCCTGCGTGACGGGCGCGGCGCACCAGAGGTGCGCCATGAGGTAGCTGCGCCAGGGCGCGACCCGCGCCGCCCAGGCGGTCAGGCCTTTCGCGTCCGACGGGATGCCGGCGGCCGCCGCTCCCGCCCGGGCCGCGACGTCGCCGGGCAGCAGGACGTCGGGGTCGCCGAGCACCCGCATGCGCACGTAGTCGGCGGTCCACGGCCCGATCCCCGGGAGGGCGAGCAGGGCGGCGCGCTGTTCGTGGGTGTCGTCGCCGGGTCCGAGCCGGAGCGAGCCGTCGGCGAGGGCCGTCGCCGCGTGGACGATGGCGCGGATGCGCGCGCCCGGTCCCCGCAGCACCTCGGCACCGTGCTCGGCGACGGCCTGCGGCGTCGGGAACAGGACGGCGGGTCCGAGCGGCGTCTCGACGGGCTCGCCGAGGGCGGCGGCGAGGCGGCCCATCACCGTCCGCGCCGACGCGACGCTGATCTGCTGGCCGATCATCGCGCGGATGAGCATCTCGTCCGCGTCGATCGCTGCGGGCAGACGCACGCCGGGCACCCGCGCGACGAGGGGCCGCAGCTCGGGGTGCGCGGCGAGCGCCGCGTCGACGGCGGCGGGGTCGGCGTCGAGGTCGAACAGGCGACGGACGCGGGACAGGAGCGGGGCGAGGTCGCGCAACGAGGCGAGGTCGGCGCGCAGCCGCATTCGTCCCGCGGCATCCTGCCGCACCTCGAACCACGCCGGCCCGCCGTCCAGCCGGAGCGTGCGCGCGAACGAGGCCGTCTCACCCACCTCGACACCCGGGATCGCATGGGCGCGCATCCACCCGAACAGGCCGACGGAGTCGAAGGGCTCGCGGACAGGCAGGACGAGGTCGATGCGGCCGGCGGTCGTGGTCCCGCCCCGCCGCCTCGCGCGCAGCTCGGTCGGCGACAGCGCGAAGACCTCGGTCATCGTGTCGTTGAACTGACGGATGCTGCCGAAGCCCGCCGCGAACGCGACGTCGGCCATCGGCAGCTCGGTGTCGACGAGCAGGGTCCGGGCCGTGTGCGCCCGGTGGGCCCGCGCGAGGGCGAGCGGGCCCGCCCCGAGCTCGGCGGCGAGCAGACGCGTGAGGTGGCGTTCCGAGTAGCCGAGACGCCGTGCGAGCCCCGACACCCCTTCCCGGTCGATGACGCCGTCGGCGATCAGGCGCATCGCGCGACCGGCGACGTCGCCGCGGAGGTTCCACTGCGGCGAGCCCGGGGTCGCCTCGGGGAGGCAGCGTTTGCACGCGCGGAAACCGGCCTCGTGCGCGGCGGCGCTCGTCGGGTAGAAGGTGACGTTCGCGGCCTTCGGCGTGCGGGCCGGGCAGCTCGGTCGGCAGTAGATGCCGGTCGAGTGGACGGCGGTGACGAACTGTCCGTCGAACCGCGCGTCCCGTGCGTCGATCGCGCGGTACCGCTCGTCGAAGGTCATCGGCGCGATCGTCATGGCTCCAGCCTGACACGCGCCACCGACACCGACTCGCGGAAATCGGACACGACAGCGGATGCCGCGGTTCAGCCGGCCGGCGTCCACCCCGCGACGTCGGAAAGCAGCGGAGCGTCGTCACCGTCCCGCACCGTGACCCCGGTGACATCGGGGGCGACGATCGTCACGCGCGGGACGGCGGCGAGCGGCCGTGCGACGGCGGCCTGCACGATCGTCGACTCGATCCGGGCGAGCAGATCCCGCGCGGCGTAGACGTCGACGGTCTGCTGGAGCGTCGAGATCAGCTCGTCCCGCGCGGGGTCCGCCTGGCCGACGAGGCTCGACGGTCCGTCGGTGCCCCACTGCTGGGCGATGGCCCGAGGGGTTTGCGGCACGCGGACGCGCCGGATGACGGCATCCCACCCGGACGCCTTCACGGCGGCGTCGAGGTCGTCCGTGGCGCAGTCGACGACGTCCCATCCCGCCTCGGCGGCCGCCGTCTTCAGAGCACCGAACGCCCCCTTGGCGAAGCCGTTGCGGGAGTCGTAGAGGACGCACACGCGCGCGTCGTCGCGGACACCCGCCGCCGTCCGGTCCCGGGCGGCGTCGTCGGCCGGCGTGCCGAGCGCCTCGGCGAATCCGGAATCCTCCGTGACGACGTCGAAGGCGCGGGACCCCGGCGCCGTGACCATCGACGTGGTCTTCGGGTACGCCTGCGCCCACTCGCCCGCACCGGCGGCGACCATCTCGTCGGCGGGGACGACACGCAGGAAGGCCGCGCGCGCGGCGCGCTCCGTGAAGATCCCGTCGGGGCTGAGGAGCAGCGTCCAGATGGTGCCGTCGTGCGTCGTCTGCACGACGAAGTCCCGTCGCTCGCGTTGACGGACGGCTTCCCGGTCGTCGGGGGTCGGGCTCAGGGAGACGATGTCGAGCGACTCCCCCACCGCCGCAACGGGATCGTCGCCGCGCGGGACGAGCTCGATGTCGGCGATCTTCGGCGCGGCCGCACCGGTGTAGGCCCGGTTGGGCGCCAGCGTGACGCTCGTGCCCTCGTCCTCGATGTCTGCGACGACGTAGGGGCCGCTGGAGAGCGCGAGATCGGCGTCGACGGTGTCGCCCGAGACGGTGAAGTCGGTGTTCCAGACCTCCGCGATCGCGGCGAGGGCACCGGCATCCCGCTCGAGGACGGCCCGGATGACCGCCTGCTTCGCCTCCATCGGGTCGTCGAGGTCGAAGGCACGCATGCCGACCGTGTGCGCCGGGGCGTCCGCCGACACCGCGGTCTGCCACGCGATGGTCGGGGCTGCGAACGTGACGTCGATCGACCGCGCGAACTCGTCGATCCTCGGACGGGGCGCCGCCAGCGCAGCATCCGACGGGCCGTCCTCGGACAGCAGACCTACAGATGCCGCCCATCCGAGGACGAGGTCGGCGGCGTCGAGCGGGATGCCATCAGACCACGACGGCTCCGCCAGGTCGTAGCGGACCGTGAACGGGTCTTCGTGAAGGATGCGGACCGTGCCGAACGACTCGTCCGGGACGACCTCACCGTCTACGACGCGACCGAAGGACGATCGGGTCACCGCCGCGATGTCGCGGTTGCCCGGCGTCGGATCGACCCGGGCGTTCAAGGATGTCACCGGACCGGCCCAGCCGACGGTGACCGTGCTGTCGGGGACGACGGACGGCGGGAGCGCCGGCGCGCACGCGCTCAACGCCAGGACGGCGACCGCGACAGCAGCGACCGCGGTGCGGCGGGAAGCTCGCATCCGCTGATCAGATGCGGTCGGTGTCGTCGCCGAGCTCCTCGGCCATCTGCCGGTACGGCTCGCTCTCTTCGCTTTCGAGCCAGCTCTTCGCGTACTCGAGCAGCACGGCGGGCGAGTCCTCCGCCTCGGCTGCGCTGGCGAACGGGCCCAGGCAGTCCTCCGACGGGCGCTCGTCGTCGCGCACCACGGACTGGGTGGAGAGGTTGTACCAGTAGGTCTGCGAGGTGGTCATCGTCGCGACACTCCGTTCGTCGTCCTGATCCTAATCATCATGAACACGGGCAACGGGCCGCGATGCGGATCCTGAGATCGCATCGCGGCCCGTGAGCGAGCCGGGGATCAGTTTGCGGCCATCTCCGCGTCCGTGTCGCGGATGCGGTCCGCCATCTGGTCAAGCGCCTGCGCCATGTCGTTGACGGCCTCAGCGGCGTCGTCGAGCGACGTCGTGAGCTCCGAGTACGCGGTCGAGTAGGCCTCGGACGCGTTCTCGGTCTTGAAGCCGTCCTGCACCAGGTCGTCGATGATGCCCTGGAGCTCCTTCAGCGTGTCGGTGACGGTCTGGCGACCGTCGCGAAGCCGCGCCGCCGCGCTCTCCATCTCGCTGTATGTTGCACCAAAATCGTGAGCCATGAACCCGCCTCCCAGCGTGTCGTCGTGGTGCGGAGAACCGTTTTCCTCCCCCGCGTGAACGATGCTAGCGAAGAGGTCTCCCCCGCCCCATGGGGAGAAGTCCCCTCTTGACAATCCTCCGTCGGGCCGGTCGCTCGCCGAGGCGAAGGGCTGGTGTCGGCGGCGGAATTCCGCGGGCACGAGAGCCGTCCCGGATCGCAGCGCGCACCGGGATGCCGGCAGGCGCCGGGCACCGCTCACCTCGAGAATGACCGAGTGGCGCTTCAGTGGCCGACAGGGCCCTGCAGATCAACCATGACCTGGATCGCCGAGAGGGTGGGGCGCTTCTGCAGGGTGTCGACCGTGCCAGGCCCGCCCAACGACGGCAGCGGGACGAAGATGAATGACTCGTCGAACTCCACGGCCCCATGACGGGCGACTGCCTCCGGGTAGGGGTCCCACGCGAATTCTTCTTCCAGGTGCTCCGCCCCGTCGAGGCGAGTTAGGCCGAGGAAGGTCTTGGGCGAACCCAGACCCACCGTTTCGAACTTCCGGAAGAGAATCGCAACGAGTGAATCGACGCTCGGCTCCCAGGTGATGAGATCGCCCAGGGCGGTCACCATGACGGGGATCGCGATGCCGTCGCCCTGAGTTTTCCCGATCCGATCACCGAGCTCAGCCTCGAACACTGAAGGGTTGATCACGCGGATGAACCCCTCACCGAACGTGCCGTAACCGTACTCCTCCCAGATCTCGACGATCTCCGCGGGAACCCGGTCACGGTACGCAGCGACCACCTCCGGCTCCACCGGAGCATGCGGGACGAAATCTGCGATCTGAACCATGGTCTCCAACCTAGGGACAAACCCAGGTGCGGCCGATCAGTGACCGATGAGCCCCTGCAGGTCGACCATGACCTGAATAGCCGACAGCGTCTGACGCTTCTGCAGGGTGTCGACCGTGCCCGGCCCACCCAACGACGGCAGCGGAACGAAGATGAACGACTCATCGAAGTCGGGCGCGCCCTGCGCCGCAACCGCTTCGGGGAAGACGCCCCAGTTGAACTCCGAGGCCAAATGGTCCGCGCCCAACGCCTCGGTGAGAAGAAGGAATGAATCGACATCCCCCAGGCCGACGCCTCTGTTCTCGCGGAAGATGAGGCCCACAAGTCCACCCAGACTCGGCTCCCAGGTGATGAGATCTCCCAGCCCGGTGACCATGACGGGGATCGCCACACCGTCACCCTGGGTCTTGCCGAGCCGGTCCCCCAGCTCCGCCTCGTAGACGGCGGGATTGATGACGCGGATGAAACCCTCACCGAACGTGCCGTATCCGTACTGCTCCCAGACCTCGACCAGCTCCGCGGGAACCCGATCGCGATAGGCAGCCACGACTTCGGGTTCGACAGGTGCATGCTCGACGAAGTCCGCGATCTCGATCATCCCCACAACCTATCGACGATCACGGTGGTGGTTTCGTCGCCGACTCGAGCCAGCGAACAGTCTCGACCCCGGGGGCGGTCGACTTCAGTGGCCGATGGGACCCTGCAGATCGACCATTACGTGAATGGCCGAGAGCGTGGGACGTTTCTGCAGAGTGTCGACCGTGCCCGGACCACCCAACGACGGCAGCGGGACGAAGATGAACGACTCGTCGAAGCCCAACGCGCCGTGCATCGCGACCGCCTCGTCGTAGAGGTCCCACTGGAGACGTTCGGTGAGGTGCTTGGTCCCCACAAGCCGGGCGAGGGTGAGGAATGTGTTGGCGTTTCCGAGTCCGACGGTGCGGAACCCCCGGAACACGACGGCGACGAGCCCGTTGAGGCTCGGCTCCCAGGTGATCAGGTCACCGAGGCCGGTGACCATGACGGGGATCGCGATCCCGTCACCCTGCGTCTTACCGATGCGGTCGCCGAGCTCCGCCTCGTACACGCCGGGGTTGATGACGCGGATGAAGCCTTCCCCGAAAGTGCCGTAACCGTACTCCTCCCAGATCTCGACGATCTCCGCGGGAACCTGGTCACGGTACGCAGCGACTGGGCTGACCCCGTTTCGTAGGTCCGGTGGTTCTGAGAGTCGTCCTGTCGCCCGCGGCTGCGGGCAGGGAGACTGGTCAGATCATGACGAACAGCAGGAAGCGTCACACCCCGGAGCAGGTCGTCCGCAAGCTCGGTCAGGCCGACAGGATGCTCGCCGACGGGCAGGATGTCGCGGCGGTGTGCCGGGAGCTCGGGGTGTCCGAGCAGACGTACTACCGGTGGCGGAACCAGTTCGGCGGTCTCAAGGCCGACGACGCGAAGCGCCTGAAGGAACTCGAGAAGCAGAACGCCACTTTGAAGCGGCTGCTCGCTGAGGCGGAGCTGGAGAAGGCGGCGCTGAAGGAGCTGGCCGAGGGAAACTTCTAGGCCCGGGCAGGCGCCGCGCCGCCGTCGCTCACCTGGTCAGGGCACTGCAGGTGAGCGAACGTATGGCGTGCCGCCTGGTCGGGCTGTCACGCTCCGCGTACCGGCGCCCGCTCAAGGGCGACACGGTCACGGACCCGGATCGGGCGCTCAGGGACTGGCTGCGCGCCTGGGCGAAGAACCATCCCCGTTACGGATACCGGCGGGCGTATCACGACGCCCGCGCCGAGGGGTGGGTCGTGAACCACAAGAAGATCCAACGCCTCTGGCGTGACGAGGGCCTGCGCGTCCCGCAACGACGCCGCCGCAAACGCGTCGGATCCTCGACGGTCGATGCGGCCACGGCAGACGCGCCGAACGTGGTGTGGGCCGTGGACTTCCAGTTCGACGCCGATGAGCAGGGCCGGCCGATCAAGATCTGCTCGATCGTCGACGAACACACCCGCGAGTGCATCGGCGGGCTTACCGAACGGTCGATCACCGCAGACCGGCTCACCGCTCATCTCGAGGACCTCGTCGCTGTCCGCGGCGCCCCCGCGGTGCTCAGGTCGGACAACGGGCCGGAGTTCATCAGCGACGCGATGGCCGACTGGGCCGGCACCCGCACCGGCCTGTCCTACATCCCGCCAGGCTCGCCGTGGCGCAACGGATACGTCGAGTCGTTCAACAGACGGATCCGCGACGAGTGCCTCAACATCAACAGCTTCTACTCGCTGCTGCACGCACAGGTCGTGATCGGCGATTGGAAGGACGAGTACAACCATCACCGCCGGCACTCATCGCTCGGCTACCTACCCCCGGCCGAGTACGCTCGGCAGTGCACCCATCACATCGAAATCGACGACTCACAGACCGTCCGGACCGAATGAAGGGGGCGGCCCACGACCACCTCCGGCTCCACCGGAGCATGCGGGACGAAATCTGCGATCTGAACCATGGTCTCCAACCTAGGGACAAACCCAGGTGCGGCCGATCAGTGACCGATGAGCCCCTGCAGGTCGACCATGACCTGAATAGCCGACAGCGTCTGACGCTTCTGCAGGGTGTCGACCGTGCCAGGTCCACCCAAGGAAGGAAGGGGAACAAAGATGAACGACTCGTCGAATGCGGGCGCCCCCTGCTGCTGGACCGCCTCAGGGAAGACATCCCACCCGAACTTCTCCGACAAGTAATCCGAGCCGTCCAGCTTCAACAGACCGAGGAAAGTAGCGGCTTTGCCCATCCCCGTCCCGCGGTTGCTCCTGAACATGAGTACGACGAGCCCGTTGAGACTCGGCTCCCACGTGATGAGATCTCCCAGCCCGGTCACCATGACGGGGATCGCGATTCCGTCACCCTGTGTCTTACCGATGCGGTCGCCGAGCTCCGCCTCGTACACGCCGGGGTTGATGACGCGGATGAAGCCTTCCCCGAAAGTGCCGTAACCGTACTCCTCCCAGATCTCGACGATCTCCGCGGGAACCCGGTCACGGTACGCAGCGATCACCTCCGGCTCCACCGGAGCATGCGGGACGAAATCTGCGATCTCTACCACGGTTTCCAACCTAGGGAAGAACCCAGGTGTGGTCGATCAGTGACCGATGGGCCCTTGGAGATCGACCATGACCTGGATGGCGGAGATCGTCGGCCGCTTCTGCAAAGTGTCGACTGTGCCCGGACCACCCATGGAAGGCAGCGGAACGAAGATGAACGATTCGTCGAAGTCCGGCGCGCCCTGGGCCGCGACCGCTTGTGGGAATACACCCCAGTCCAGAACACGCGCAAGGTGACGTGCGCCGCCTGCACGCGTCAAGGTCAGGAAGCTGGACACCTTGCCCAAACCCGCGCCTCGATTGCTACGGAACATCAGCGCGATCAGGCCGCCCATACTGGGTTCCCAGGTGATCACATCGCCAAGACCGGTGACCATGACGGGGATCGCGATACCGTCGCCCTGGGTCTTGCCGAGCCGGTCCCCCAGCTCCGCCTCGTAGACGGCGGGATTGATGACGCGGATGAAACCCTCACCGAACGTGCCGTATCCGTACTGTTCCCAGATCTCGACCAGTTCCGGGGGTACCCGATCGCGATACGCGGCGATGACGTCGGGGGCGACAGGCGCGTGCTCGACGAAGTCAGCAATCTCGATCATTCCCACAACCTATCGAATGACGACGTTCATATAGACCCTGGTGATGTCGACACCCGGGTTCGCCTCCAGATACCGAACGACAGCTTGGTCGATGTCACCCACACGCGTGCGCCATTGCGATCCGAGTGACGAGTTGACCCGTGAGTCACCCACACCGGAGATGTCCGTGACGTCCCCACCGGCGATTCCATCCAGGCGGTGCGTCGCCGCTTGGGTATGCATCCAGTCGGTAGCGGAGGCATACGCATCGTCGTAGTCCTGGCCGGCTTCCACGAGCTCGGTCACCTTCTCTTCGAACGACAGCTCCCGCGCATACTCCTGCGCCCGGAGCGAGTCGGGTGTGCGGCCGTTCTGCAGGTACTCCGCACGGTTGCGCAGCCAGTCGGACAGCGGCATTTGCTGCAGCGCGTCCATCTGCTCGTTGTACTGGCGGTCATACTCGACCGGGTCGTGCTTCTTGTTCCGCTTGAACGGACGCAAGGTGACATCGAACGTGTCGATGTCTTCGACGCCGTCGCGGTTGCGTCGCTGCTTGCCGCGCAAGCCTCGCACCATCTCGCCGAGCTGCCGACCGTGGACCGGGATGTCGTCCAGCGCCCGCAGCATCGGCTTGATGAGTTCGTCTCCGACTCGAGCCATGTGTCAGTCCCCCGTGATGTTCAGTCCGGCGAGGTCGGTCATGAGCCGGTCCATCAACGATTCGATGTCGGCAGCGCGCAGATCGAGCTCCTCCTCGGACTGCTCGAGCGCCTGCAGGTCGGCGTAGAACTCGTCCGGGTTGCCGGCCACGGCCTCGACGACGGGAGCGTTCAGCGCCGCCATGACAACAGCGGGCAATTCATCGGCGAGCGGCTCGATGACCGTCGGCAGGATCTGGTTCAGCGCCTGCTCGATCGCGACGTCGACGGCGGCGTTCAGAAGCTTCTTCTTGATGATGAGCATAGGGCCGGCGCCGACCGCGGTGACGGGGTTCGTGAGCATGCCGACCAGCGCGATCATCGTCGTCGTGACATCGGCGATGACCTTGATCTTGAGCCCCAGCACGACGCCGGCAGCGATGTCCATCCCGGGCGGAACGGGCCCGAGCAGGTCGACGAGTTTCTGCAGATTCTGGGAACGGTTGGTGTTCCACGCCGAGACGAACGCGGGTCCCGCCTGGCCTCGCATCGCCGCGGCCAGGTCGCCGTTCACCTTCCGGTCGATGGCCTGCAGGGAGTCCTCGAGGTCGTCCCGGAAATGCGAAATGATCTGCGCACCGCGCCGGAGCTCGTCCTCGTCGACGTCGGGCCATTCGAATCCGAGCTTCTCCATCACCCAGATCAGTTCGTTCGGCAGCATCATGCCCACAGCGCATCACCTCCCCAGCGAGAGTAGGCAAGATCGGCCGTGAGGTACATGGGGAGAAGTCCCCGGCTCATCGGGGGTCAGGCACCGAACGTCGTACCCGCGGCATCCGCCGTCACCGCTTCGCGGGCGGCCGCCCGTGTCGTCGGGGGCGCGACCGTCGGCTGCGGCGGGGGTGCCACATCGGCGACGAGCGGCATCTGCACGGTGACCGAGCGACCCGCCTGCACGAAGATGCCTCGACCGACGGGGAAGTCCGACCGCTTGACCCGACCGAACGGCGTCTTGAAGATCGCCTCGCCGTCGTAGGTGTCCGGCTTGAGGACGATGCCCTGACGGCCCGCCTTCCACTCCCCCAGCACACCGATGCTGCCGCTCGCCCGCGAGATCTCGGCGTCGCCGATCAGCATGTGCTCACTGTCGTTCATCGCCTGCAGCAGGGTGCGCATCGGGCGGTCGGCGGGGCCGTCCGACAGGTGCGGCATGTCCTCGATCACGATGAGGATGCGGCCTTCCGACACATCCCGCGTGATGAGCTCGGCCAGCTCGGTGGCCAGCTCCTTCTCGTCGTCGGGACGGGTGGCGCTCTTCACCCACGGACGGAAGTCCTTGAGCTCGGCGCGCCGGCTGCCGAAGTGGTAGAGCTGGACGCCCGGGTCGAAGCGTTCCATCGCGATGACGAGCGACTTGAGAGCGTTGGTGCGACCGGATGCCGGCGGCCCCGAGATCACGAACGAACCGATCGGCTCGAAACCGTGCGCCGAGAGGGTGTCGTCGGCGACGCCGAACACCGGCATCCCGTCGACCCGGGCCGGCATGTCCGTGGCCGGCACCGCCGTCGGAAGGGCACCGATCTCGGGGAGATCGCGCACGCCCTCCGCGCGGAGCTTGTCGCCGAGGACCCCGAGCGCCTTCGTCTGCTCGACGGCGTTGGAGGTCCCGCCGAGGACGGCGATCTGCGCCTCGTGACCGTCGATGACGGCGCGGCCGGGGACGGACTGCTCGTCGAGCACGTCGCGCGGAGTGCCGAGCAGCATGTACTGCGACGGGTCGCCCATCCGCAGGACGACCTTGCGCGAGATGTTCGAGGCGACGGCGCTCGGGACCGCGTTGCCGCGGTCGGCCGTGAGGACCGTGTGCACCCCGAGCGTGCGACCCTCGCCGAGGATACGCATGAAGGTGCGGTAGAACGGGCCGCGACCGGGCGCCACCTCCCAGTCCTTCTTGAACTCGGGGAAGTTGTCGATCAGCAGGATGATGCGCGGGAGGTTCGGGTCCGCGATCTCGCGATACTCCTGCAGCGTCGCGGCGCTGGCCGCCGAGAATGCCGACGCGCGGCGGTCCATCTCGCCGTCGAGGGTGCGCAGCAGGCGCTGGATGCGCTCGACGTCCGAGCCGTCGACGACCGACCCGACGTGCGGGAGGGCCGACAGCGCGCCGAGCGCGCCGGTCGCGAAGTCGAGGCAGTAGACGTTGACCCGGCCGCGGTCCGGTCGCATGCCCGCCGCCGTGCCGATCGTCTTGAGGACAGTCGACTTGCCCGACCCGGACGTGCCGTACACGACGAGCGATCCGTCGCGATCGGGGACGAAGAACGCGGGCTCCTGCTGCTGCTTCTCGGGCACGTCCATGAGGGCGATGGGGATGCGGGTGTCGCCCTCGTTCGCGAGGTTCGCGAGGTCGACCAGCGCCGACAGGTCGTCGAGCCAGGGACGACGGGGGCGCGGCAGACCCGCGACCTCGCACGCGGTCACGAGGTTCGACACGATGCGCCTCTGGTCGTTCGGTCCGAGGTCCTCCTCGTGCGAGTCCGACTCGGCGGGGCGGTCGGGCTCCCACTCGGCGGCCGCACCGAAACGCAGCTCGGCGACGCGCACCTCGGCGACCGCGGTGTCCTCCAGACTCGTCCAGCCGCCGGTGTAGGCGGACTGGAACGGCACGAGGCGGCCGGGGCCGGTCTTGGCGATCGCGCGCCCGGGGACCGACGCGGGGAAGCTCGCCGCGACATCGTCGTCCACCACGTCGCGCGAGTCCGCCTCATCCGCCATGCGGAGGGCGATGCGCAGGTTCGTGTTCGCGCGGAGGTTGTCCTTGATGACGCCGGCGGGGCGCTGGGTCGCCATGATGAGGTGGATGCCGAGGGAGCGGCCGCGCTGGGCGATGTCGACGACGCCGTCCACGAACTCGGGCATCTCCGAGGCCAGGGCGGCGAACTCGTCGATGACGAGCACGAGCGACGGCGGGCACTCCGGGTCCTGGCGCTTCTCGAGTTCGAGGAGGTCCTTGGCCTTCTTGCGGTTCAGCAGGTGCTCGCGGTGCTGCAGCTCCGCGCGCAGGCTCGTCAGCGCCCGGCGGACGAGGTGCGGGTTGAGGTCGGTGACGAGGCCGACGCAGTGCGGCAGGTCGACGCAGTCGGCGAAGGCCGAGCCGCCCTTGTAGTCGACGAAGAGGAAGGTCACGCGGTCGGGGCTGTGCGCGGCGGCCATGCCGAGCACCCACGCCTGCAGGAACTCGGACTTGCCCGAACCGGTCGTGCCACCCACGAGCGCGTGCGGTCCCTGCGTCCGCAGGTCCAGCGCCATCGCGTCACTCGGCCCTTGCCCGATGATCGCGCGGAGCGTGCCGGCCTTCTTCAGACGGGGCCGCGGCGTCGGCGTGCGGTCCACGATCGTGTTGTTCTGCTGCCAGCGCTCGATCGCCGCGTGCGGGTTCTCGGCGATCGCGGGGTCGATGAGCTGCAGGAAGTTGACCGAGTTGGGGATGTCGGACGCGTCGTGCACGACCGTGCTGGCATCCACCACCGGCGACAGGCGTCGCGCGAACATCTCCATGTAGGCGTTCGAGACCCCCTCGACGGCGACGTGCTCGAAGGCCTCGCCGTTGCGGACGAGACCGACCCGCGCATCGGCGAGGTCGTTCCGCAGCTCGATGAAGCTGCGGCAGACAGCGGGCAGCGACTCGACCGTCTCGGAGATGAACACGGCGTGGACACCGTGATCGGCGCCCCGCTCGAGGACGTCGGTGAGGCGCCCGCGGTCGACCGGCGCATCGCCGGTGACGAAGACGACCACCGAGATCGGGGGCGTGCGGACGCGGTCCTCGGCGGCACGAGCGACATCCGTCCCGTAGAGGAGGGGATTCCAGTCGTCCTTGAACGGGCCACGGGGCTCGCCCTCGCGGCCACCGGCCGAGGCGCGACGGACGTACTCCTCGAGCGAGTTGAGCAGGCCCGCGGCACTCGGCGCGGAATCGGCCAGCGGCGCCGAGCGGAACGGGCTGCGCTCGGCGGTCGTGTGCGGAAGCCACTTGAGCCACTCGAGCTCGGGCGTCCAGGACGAGTCCGAGAAGGCGACGGTCACGACGTCGTTGGGCGCGTGCAGGCCGAACACCTGCACGGCCACGCCGCGCATCGCATCGGCCACGAGCGCGCGCGGACCGGCGATGCCGATCGAACCGGAGGTGGGGAACGTCTCGAAGACGGGGACGTCGTCGACCATCTCGTAGCGCAGCCGCAACCGATCGACGCGGTCGATGTACTCGGGCAGCCCGTCGGGCGTCTCGGCGTCGTCGATCCCGTTGCGCGCGGGGAGCGAGCAGGTCCCGAGTCGCAGAGCGAGGAAGTTCCAGTGCTCGGGACGTCGGGTCCACAGCAGCGGACCGAGCCGCATCGCCTCTTCGAAGACGTCGGCGACCGCCGGCGCCTCGGCGTTGCGAGCCGCCTCCTCCTCGGGCTTGCCGCGGAAGAAGTCCTCCTCCAGTTGCTCGAACTGCCGCTCGAAGAGCAGTCGCTCGTGGTCCTCGCTCTTGCGACTCTGGACCGACTGGTTGATGAGGTTGCCGAACGCCATGAGCGGTGTCATGACGATCAGCAGGAGCGAGCGGGGGTTGCCGTTGAGCGCGAACAGCGCCGCACCCATGAGGATCGGGGCGACCATGATCGGCCAGGGGAAGATCTTGCCGATCTTCTCGGTGGGCAGGCGCGGCGGCTTGAAGCGCGTGCCCGGGTAACGGACCTCGACGCGCGGACTGCGATTGAACAGCAGCCCGCCGCCACGCTCGATGATCGGGTCGTCGGCGGCGGCACCGTCCCACGCGTTCGTGAGGTAGACGACGAGCGTCGTCGCGCCGATGACGAAGGGCCGACCGTCCTCGACGCGGACACGCTGCACTTCGACGCCGTCGACGAGGACGCCGTTGGCGGAGTTCAGGTCGACGACCTCGGCGTGCGCACCGACCTCGAGTCGTGCGTGGCGCTTCGAGACCATGGGGTCGGTGAGCACGACGTCGTTGCCCGGGTCGCGCCCGATGGACACGTGACCTGCCGACAGGGCGAACTCCTGTCCGGCGAGGGGCCCGGCGGTGGCCCGCAGGATGCCCACGGTTTCGCCGCGTCCGGCGCGGATGTATCCGGCGCCGTAGTTGACGATGGATGCCGCGAACCCCGACCCGAGGGGCGCTTCGCCGATCGGCAGGTCGTGGGGCAGTTCGACGGCGCGGGACGCGGTCGGCGGCGCGACCGACAGGGTGAGGACGTCGTCCTCGGCGAATGTGGTCGACCGGGCGGGATCGGATGCCGCGATGTACCGCGCGACGTCGCCGACGGTCGCCGTGGAGTCGGCTGTCACGACGATGTCGACGGGGTCGTTGTCGTGCCGGTGCAGGGTGAGCTTCAGCCGCATCGCTCTTCTCCGAGGGGGTGGGGACGCGTCGGGCGGACGGGTGCGGGCGGGACGATCACAGTGCGACGACCTCGGCGAGGCGGTCTCCGAGGCGGACGGTGTCGCCGACGGCCGCGGCGAGTGCCACCCCGGCGACGGCCGCTGTCTCGACGCCCGCACGGACGACCGCACTGCCGTTGGTGGACCCGCGATCGACGACCTCGAGCCCGTGGGCGGTGGGCGTCAGAATCGCGTGGGTCTTCGAGAGGGAACGGCTCTCGTCGAGCAGGCGGTGCGGCTCGGCACCCGGTGCACTCGCCGGGTCGGGATCGCGACCGATCAGGAGCGGCCCGGTGACGGCGACCGTCTCCCCCGTGTCGAAGCGCAGGCCCCACCGGGGCGACGGCGCGGGCGCGGGCTCGGGTGTGGGCGCGGGCGCGGCTTCGCGGGCCGGTGCCGGCACGAGCTCGGGTGCGGGCGCGGGCGCGGCTTCGCGGGCCGGTACCGGCGTCGGCGCGGGCGCGACGCGGGGGGTCGCGAGGCCGGGGGCGGCATTGATGACCCCCGGAGCGGCCGACGCCGCGGCATCCTCCGACGCCGCGGCATCCTCCGTCGCCGCAGGGCGGCCGTCGGATCCGCGATTCACGCCGAGGACCCCCGCGCTGATGCGGTTGCCGGGACGGTAGTCCGGACGCGCGCCGGGACGGGTGGGGGTGGCGAGCGACGGGCGCTCCGGGCGTTCGGGGACAGGCTCCGCCTTGACGGTCTTCCGGGCGATCCGTATCCGCTTCTCGTCATACGGGTTCAAGCCGCGGCGGATGTCGACCAACCACATCCGCGCGGCACGGTCGTGCAGCCCGCGGCCCCGCTCCTGCGGGTCGAAGGTGGGTGAGGCGAGGATGACCGCGGTGCCGATGACCGGGATGACGCCGGCGAGGCCGACGATGAGCGCACGGAGCAGGACGGCTCCGGCGCCGGGCTTCTCGAGCGTGCGGACGTTGATGCTCCGGAGCCCCGTGAACCCCTTGCCGATCGTCAGTCCGCGCCGCGCCTGCAGGACCCACTGCACGATGAGGAAGGCGAGCGAGAGCGCCACGGTGATGCTCGCCATCACGGCGGCCAGCACGAAGCCGGGGTGGTTGACGAGTCCATAGGGCGAGATCGCCCCGGTCGCGAGCTTCAGGAGCAGCGGGACGGCCCCGAGCCACAGCGGCAGCTGCAGGAGGACCCAGATGAGGATGTCGAGGAGGAAGGCGAGGGATCGACGACCGAACGGTGCACGGACGAGGCCCAGGGCGGCCGCGTACGCGGGGTCGGGCCGACCCATCGCGTCGACGCCGTCCGGCCGGTCCTCCGGCTGATCGATCTCCCAGATCATGCCGTCGGTGCTGCGGGCTGATCGCCGGGCACGAAGTAGCGCGCGGGTGAGAGCCCGGTGCGCACGACCGCATCACCGGCGGCGTCGAGGAACTGAGTCAGCGTCGCGACGCTGAGGGTCCCCGACGGGTCGGCGATGATGACGTTGTCGACCACCGGCAGGAGCGTCGCGGTGCCCCGCGGCCACGTCGCGAACGTCGTCGTCACTCCCGACTCCAGCACCCGGATCTTCGCGGGCGCGATGTGCACGTCGGGGCGCTGGAGTGCGACGGTCTGCACGTCGTACGCGCGCACCGAGAACAACCGCAGCACGCGCTCGAACCGCATCGCCAGCTCCGACACTCGCTCCCGCCACGGGAACGGCGCCCACCCCTCGTCGGCCCGCACCATCGGGTGCGCGCTCACCAGGGGCCGGTCCGCGTCGAACAGCTCCTCCGCGACGTCCAGCGTCCGCGCGATGGCGGCCTGATCTTCCGCACCCACGATGACCACTCGATCACGGGCGTACGGGAACACCACCGGGTCGCCGGAGAGCTCGAGCCCCGCCACCCGCGACGGGTCGAGCAGCACCGCAGCGGCGAGCGCCTCGTCCTCGATGACCACCGTCCCCTCCACCGCGGAGGGGAGCTCACCGACGAGCGAGACCGCAGCGCGCAGGGCGTCCCGGAACCCGGCATCCGCCCCTTCCGTCTCCCCCTGAGTGACGGCGGAGCCCCGATCACGGTGATCGAGCCCGACGAAGACCTCACCGCCGACGTACTCGACCCGCGGGTGCGCGGGTCCCGGAGCCGTCTGCGCGAGCACTCCCAGCTCGCTCGCACCATAGATACGCACGGTCACATCCGTCGCGATCGCACTCATCGGTTCAGCCCTCTCATCAGCGTTCTCACAGACTAAGTCCTCGGTCCCTCACCGGTCCGTCGCCGGCGACCACGTCAGGTCCACGGGCGGGATCCTGCGCGTCGGCCGGGTCGTCGACAGCCATCCGAGGGGGACGATGTGGACGGCACTGGCCGACGCGAGCGCCGGGAGCGGCTCGCCGTGCACGACGAGGACGATCGCCCTGTCGCCGGAGCCCCACCAGTCGGCGCGGCGGACCCCGTGGCGCTCCAACGCCCGCACATACGCGTTGGAGGGCGCGTCGCCCGGCTCCACGGCCAGGGCGGCGCCGTGACGGTACTCGCAAGCGCTGCGGATGCTCCGCCACAGTTCGCTGGCGCGCTCGCGCACGGCCGCGCGAATCTCGTCACTCGTCGCGGGCTCCCACGAGAGGGGCACGATCGACACGTCGCCGCGGCGGAGGAGCGGCGTCCCCGGGATCAGATCGCCGTCAGGCTCGTCGGCGCGGGCATCGACGAGCCGCGCTTCGATCTCTTCCACGATGCGGCCGCCTCTGACGAGGGCGCCCTCGCCGTCGTCCGAGCGGACGTCGGCCGCGTCGATCACGTGACCCGTGAGCCAGGGCTCTCCCGACACGGTGGCGTCGGGCTGAGTCATGAGTTCAGGTCCAACCTCTGCGCCCTGCCCGGCCACAAGCCCGGGTTGTAGTCGCCGTCGAGGTCGCGCCCCACGCCCGTCGCCGAGGAGGGAATGTCGATGACCGCTTCAGGGATGCCGGTGGGCAGATACCCGCCGGGGATCCAGTGCTCGTTCGCGCCCGCCTCGTTGCCGGACGGCATCCGGAGGTTCGTCAACTCAGAGGGGTCGCAATGGCGCACTTCGAGGGGCAGCGGATTGCCGTTGTCGTCGAAGAACCAGCTGCGCTCCATGCCAAGTTGATCGGCGATGATGTTCACATCGCCGTCGGCATTGCGGATGATCTCGTCGAGCTCGGACGTCGGAAAGACGAAGGTCGAGCCGTCCCGTTGCCCGGGGCCGTACGTGTGCAGCGTGTCGGAGAAGTAGATCCTGCTGGCGCCGTCGTCGAAACGCGCCAGGTGCTGGGAGATGTAGTCGCCGTCGAGGTAGTCGCCGGGGTCGGGCGCGTCGCCCTTCCAGCTCACGACGGCGTCCGGCGTCCAGTGCGTGTCGGTGCGCCACGCACCGCTCACGTTGTCGAGCGCAGTGACCTGCGAGCGGTTCAGGTCCTGGCGCTGACTGTGCTTACGGAACATGTCCGCGAGTTGACGCACGTGGACGGGAACGCCGTCCAGCGAGTTCTTCAACGGTCTGATGACCTCACCGATGCCCATGATCCCCCTCCCCGGTCAGGGTAGCCACGACGATCACCGGCCACCCAGGTCTTGCATTCACGCGGTCCATGGTTCAATGTCCCCCCTCGACCACTGCAGGTCGGCGGGCGCACGTCCGGACGTCGTCGCACTGCGCCCCGACACCCAGCGCGCCGGCACGAGGTGCACCGCGAGCGCCAGATCGCCCGCCTCCGCATCTCCGGAGCGGACGAGGACGACGCCGGTCTCGTTCAGGACCCACCATCGTGCGTTCCGAACGCCGACTGCACGCAGCGCCGCCGCGTAGGCGGCCACCGGTCCGTCGCCGCGTCCGTCGAGCGGCAGATCGATCGGTCGCCCGGCGGCGTACTCGAAGGCGCCGGCGAGCCCCGCTGCACGATCGTCGACGCGCCGACGCTCCTCCGCGGCATCCCGCCCGGACGCGCGCGGCGCGGTGCCCTGCAGCATCACCGGCACGATCCTCGCCGCCTCTCGCTCGATCACCGGAACCGCCGAGGGCACCGGCTCGAAACGGGTGAGCGCTGTGACCGCGTCGAGGACGGTGGTATCGGATGCCGGCAGAATCCAGCCGCCTTGCTCGGAGGCGGAACCACCGGCGGCGATCTCCGCACGCGCGTACGCCTCGGCCCCGTCGATCGCATCCAGATCGAACCGGGTCAACTCCGGAGGAGCGGATGCCGAGATGAGCGGCCCCCAGTCGCCGAAGGCCGGCACGTCGAGCCACCGCAGCTCCTGCGGCGCGCTGATCTCGGCGACGAGATCCTCATCGATCGGAGAGGAGCGCTCGATGTGGACGACGCCGTCCGCGTACCAGCGGTGCTCGACTCGCAGCAGCCGGGAGTACGGTACGCGTCGCCCCGGATCGCCCTCGGGATAGAACAGATCGACCGCATTCCGACGCAGCAGGCGCCCGCCGATCTCCTCCCACCCGACCCGGCGGATCGGCGTCTTCGTCGGTGCGTAGAACGTGACCGAGAACCGGTGGCGGCGTACAGACACATCGAGGAACCACGTCGGCGGGGTCGACGCCGCGACCACGCTCAGTCCCTTGCCCTCGTCGTACCGGCGGCGGGCATCGTCGTCGGTCAGATAGGGGTTCTCGCCGAGCGCCTCGAGCCGGTGGATCTCGAAGCGCTCCGGGTATCGGACCGCGCCCGCGTCGCCGAGGGTCACAGTCGGAAGGGCGTGTACGAGCCCCACGTCCCGCCGGCCGACGGGTCACCGCGACCGGCATCGGGATGCGTGTTCAGCACGGCCTCGGGGATCCCTTCGGGCAGATAGCCGCCGGGGATCCACGCCTCGTTCGCGCCGGCTTCGTTACCCCGCGGCATCCGGAGGTTCCCGTTGACGATCTCCTCGTAGCTGAAGTCGGCCCGCGTGATGTCGACGGCGTTGCCGTTGGCATCGACGAAGAAGTTCTCCCCCAAGCCGAGCATGACGCCGAGCTTCTTCGGGTCACCGTCGGCCTGCTGGATGATGTTGTCGATCTCGGAGGTCGGAAACACGAACGTCGTGCCCTGATTGCCGGGCCCGTAACGGTCCAGGCTCTCGCTGCGGTAGAACCGAGTCGCGCCACCTTCGAACCGCTGCAGGTGCTGCTGGATGTAGTCGGCGTCGAGGTATTCCGCCGGGTAGGGCCGATTCGGCTTCCCCGATCCGACGACGCGGTCCGGCGTGTGCCAGGAGTCCTTCTTCCAGCCGTCGCGGAGGGGCTGGGGCACGTCTGTCGCGTCGAGGTCCGTCACCCGGTTCGTGCTCTGATTCTGCTTCTGCCCGTGCTTGCGGAACATCTGCGCGAGTTGACGGACGTGGACAGGCATCCCCTCGAGCGAATTCATCATGGGTCGAACGACCTCGCTACCGATCCTCATGACTCACCTCACTCCCTTTCATCGCCAGTTGTACGTGTAGGCCCAGGCCAGCGCATCCAGGGCGCCCGACGAGAGTTCCGGATGCCGCGCCGCCATCTCCGCCCGCGCACTGCGACCCGCCGTGGGGAGATCGTCGCGGGTCCAAGCGGGAGCGATGGCGAGACACTCGGTCACTGCTGCCTGGGCGCGCTCCTCTAGGGGCGAGGCCCCGCCCGGGGTCTCCTGCACGCGAGAGCGAGGGTGCGATGACGTCCCCCACCCCAGCAGAGCGATAATGGCGGCGCTCAGATCGTCGTCGGCGACCACGGCGTCCCGCACGGTCAGTCGCCCCCGATGTTCAGGCCGGCGAGGTCGGACATGAGCCTCTCCGTGAGGGTTTCGACGTCGGCGGCGTGCTGTTCCATCTCGCCCTGCGCCTGCTCGAGAGCCTGCAGGTCGGCGTAGAACTCGTCGGGGTCGCCCGCGACAGCCTCGACGATGGGCGAGTCGAGGGCGGCCATGATGACACCGGGCAGCTCGTTCGCGAGCGGTTCGATGACCATGGGGAGGACCTGGTTCAGCACCTGCTCGACAGCCATGTCGACGGCAGCGTTGAGCAGCTTCTTCTTGATGATGAGCATCGGGCCGGCCCCGGCGGCGGTGATCGGGTTCGTCAGCATCGCGACGAGCGCGATCATCGTCGAGGTGACGTCGGCGATGACCTTGATCTTGAGCGCGGTGACGGCACCGGCGGCGATGTCCACCCCGGTCGGCACGGGCCCGAGGATGTCGAGCAGCTTCTGCAGGTTCTGGGCGCGGTTCGCGTTCCAGGCCCCGACGTACGCCGGGCCCGCCTGGCCGCGCAGCGCCACGGCGAGCTCGGTGTTGACCTTGCGGTCCATCGCCTGCAGCTTGCCCTCGAGCTCCGTGCGGAACACCTCGATGATGTGGCCGCCGCGGCGGAGTTCGTCCTCATCGATGTCAGGCCAGTCGAAGCCGAGCTTCTCCATCACCCAGATGAGCTCGTTCGGCAGCATCATTCCCATGGCGGAACCTCCCGCGACGACATTAGGCGAACGACGGGACCGATTTCGATGGGGAGAACTCCCCCGGCTCCGACCCGCTAGTATCCGCCGCCACCTGTTCAGTGGAAGAAGTGACGCTCCCCGGTGAAGTACATCGTGACCCCGGCGGCCTGGGCGGCGTCGATGACCTCCTGGTCGCGCACGGACCCGCCCGGCTGGATGATCGTCGTGATCCCGGCATCCAGCAGCACCTGCGGTCCGTCGGCGAACGGGAAGAACGCATCGGATGCCGCGACCGAGCCCGCAGCACGGTCACCCGCGCGCTCCACCGCGAGACGGCAGGAGTCGACGCGATTGACCTGCCCCATGCCGATGCCGACCGTAGCGGAGTTCTTGGCCAGCACGATGGCGTTCGACTTCACGGCACGGCAGCTCTTCCACGCGAACGACAGGTTCTCGAGCTGGTCGTCTGCGGGCCGCTCACCCGAGACGAGCTGCCAGCTGTCCACGAGCGATTCGATCTCGTTCGGGAACCGGTCGGCGTCCTGGAGCAGCAGGCCACCCGAGACGAGGCGCACGTCCATGGGCTCCTGGCGCCAGTCGGCGGGCAGCTGCAGGACACGCAGGTTCTTCTTCAGCTTGAAGACCTCGAGCGCCTCGGGCTCGAAGTCGGGGGCGACGATGACCTCGGTGAAGATGTCGCGCAGGTTCTCCGCCATCTTGAGCGTCACGGTGCGGTTGGCGGCGATGACGCCGCCGAACGCCGATACGGGGTCGCACTCGTGCGCGCGCAGGTGCGCCGATGCGATCGGGTCGAGCGCCTGCGGGGCGCCGATCGCGATGCCGCACGGGTTCGCGTGCTTGATGATGGCGACGGCCGGCTTGATCAGGTCGAACGCGGCGCGGAGCGCGGCATCGGCGTCGACGTAGTTGTTGTACGACATTTCCTTGCCCTGCAGCTGCGTCGCCTGCGCGATGCCGTGCCCGCCGACGCGGGTGTAGATCGCCGCGCGCTGGTGCGAGTTCTCGCCGTAACGCAGCGTCGCGAGACGCTCGGCCTTGATCGTGAGGTGTTGCGGCAGGTCGCCCTCGCCCTCGAGGGTCTCCTCCGCGAACCAGGTCGCGACGGCGCGGTCGTAGGCGGCGGTGTGCGCGAAGGCGCGGGCGGCGAGCTCCCGCCGCTGCGCGAGGGTCGTCCCGCCCTGCCCGAGCGCGTCGATGATCGCCGGGTAGGACTCCGGCGAGACCGCGATCGCGACGTTGGCGAAGTTCTTGGCCGATGCGCGCACCATGGCCGGTCCGCCGATGTCGATCTGCTCGACGACCGCGTCGCCCTCCGCCCCGGAGGCGACGGTCTCGACGAACGGGTACAGGTTCACGACGACGAGCTCGAAGGGAAGGATGCCGAGTTCGCCCAGCTGGGTCTCGTGGTCCTCCAGCCGCAGGTCGGCGAGGAGGCCTGCGTGCACGCTCGGGTGCAGCGTCTTCACGCGTCCGCCGAGCGACTCGGGGAAGCCGGTGATCTCGGACACGTCCTTCACGGCGATGCCGTTCTCGCGCAGCAGCGCGGCGGATCCGCCGGTCGAGACGATCTCGACGTCGGCGGCGGCGAGGGCCTGCGCGAGCTCGAGGAGCCCGGTCTTGTCGCTCACCGACACGAGCGCCCGGCGCACCGGCACGACGTCGCGGTCGCGGTAGAGGGAGGGATCGATCTGCGGTCCGGCCATGCGGGAACTCCTCGGGTCGGGGGCGTTCGGGTGCGGTTCAGGAAGTGAGGTCGAGCTCGCCCGTCGCGATGCGACGCACGACGTCGATGAGCAGCCGGCGCTCGACGGGCTTGATGCGCTCGTGAAGGGTGTGCTCGGTGTCGTCGGGGAGCACCGGCACGCGCTCCTGCGCCAGGATCGGCCCGGTGTCGACGCCGTCGTCGACGACGATGACGCTCGCGCCGGTCTCGGTGACACCGGCGGCGAGCGCATCCCGCACACCGTGAGCGCCGGGGAACTCTGGCAGATAGGCCGGGTGCGTGTTGATCAGGCGCGGCGCCCACGCCGCCACGACGGCGGCGGGCAGCAGGCGCATGAGCCCGCTCAGCACGACGAGGTCGGGCTCCCAGACGTCCAGGTGCGCCAGGAGCTCCTCGCCCCAGGCCTCACGACTGTCGAACTCCTGGAACGGGACCATGAAGGTCGGGATGCCGTACGCCTCCGCATGAGCGAAGCCGTCGGCCTGCCGGTCGGCCCCCACCACGATGATGCGGGCGGGGAAGTCGGGCTCGCTCGCGGCGTCGAGGAGGGCACGCAGATTGGATCCCGTGCCCGAGATGAGGACGGCGACCGTGAGCACCGGCTCAGTCTAGCGGGGTGGTGGGGAACTCATCGGGCGAGACCGCGGCGGCCGGTGCCGGACGGGACTCGGCGGTCGGAGTCGTCGCGGGCGTCTCGCGCACGAGGGGCTGCTCGGCGTCCTCACCGCGCGGTGAGAGGAGGACGACGGCGGCACCGACGGCCACCTCGGCCGCCGCCACGAGGGCGACGAGCCAGGGCTCGGGCCCGACGTGGATGAGGCGGCCCGGGCCGATCGACCCCTGCGCCGCCCACGCGAGGACGGCGACCACGGCCCCGGTGCCGACGACGAGGATGGCGAGGGCGACCAGGCGCGGGCGGAGCGGCTCGGCATCCGCCCCCGGTCCCACCAGCAGGGCGCTGCGCGTCGCGGCGCCGGCCAGCGCGCCGAAGCCGACCACCACGAGTCCGAGCAGCAGCAGCCACCCCGACGTCGAGTCGGGGATGACGCCGAAAACGGGGATGCCGGGGACGACACCCAGGCTCGTCCCTGCCGGGGAGACGGCCGTCCCGGTGCCGACGGCGAAGCCGGGGCCGACCGCGAAGCCAGCGAACCACATCACCAGGGTGGGCAGGTAGAGGATGCTGCCGAGGGCGAGGACGACGACGCCGAGGAGATCGGCCTGCGCGGCCTGCGTCAATGCGATGACCTCGCCGCCGCGGGCGAAGAACAGGATGGCGAGGACGACGGCACCGACCGCCACGATCCCGGCGACGCAGATCGCGACGCCGCGGGCACCGGCATCCACTGCTTCCTGCACGTCGTCGGGGAGCCGCTCGGAGAGCGCATCGATGATGCCGTCGTCGCCGTCGTTCCAGGCGCGAATGACGGCGCTGACGAGGGCGGGAACGGCGAACACGAGCGTCGGGCCGGCGACGGCGGGCAGCAGGTCGACCGCGGCGATCGAGGCGCGACCGGACAGGGCGATGAGGGTGGACACGACGGCGACCGCGACGGTGCCGCCGGCCACGCCCGTCACCCACGCGCCCGCCCGCGCCGCGCGCGCGCCGGAGCGCCACGCCGAGATCGCGGTGAACGCCGCGAGGGCGGTGGGGGCGAGCGACAGGGTGAACTGCGCACCGCCCGACGGCAGACCGCCCGAGACGACGAGCTCGGCGGGCAGGGAGACGGCGACCGGCGCGAAGTGGCCGAGCTGCCAGATCGTCGCGACCGCGGGCCACAACGCCGCCCAGTCCGCGTCGCCGCCGATCCCGAAGATCCAGACGAGGGTCACGGGCGCGAGCACGACACCGACACCGACCGCGACGGCCAGGAGGGCGTCGACGGCGGCGAGGAGGGAGACGAGCAGGCGATTCACAACAGACCGACCCTACCCGCGCGCAGGCCTCCCGCCGGGCTCCCGCTCCGGCGCGGACCGACGCATCAGACGCGCAGGACCTTTTCGAGCGCCTTGCCCCGGGCGAGTTCGTCGACGAGCTTGTCGAGGTAGCGGATGCGGCGCATCAACGGGTCCTCGATCTCCTCGACGCGCACCCCGCAGACGACCCCGGTGATCCGCGTCACGGCGGGATTCAGCTCGGCGGCGGCGAAGAACTGCTCGAACGTGGCCTCACTCTCGATCTGCCGGGCGAGGGCGGCGTCGTCGAAGCCGGTGAGCCACTCCACGACCGCATCGAGCTCGGCCTTGGTACGCCCCTTGCGCTCCACCTTCGCGAGGTAGAGCGGGTAGACCGCGGCGAACGGCGTGCCGAAGATGCGGTGCATGCGGTGAGGATACGCCCGCCCCGCGAGGCCCGCCAGGACGCACTACCCTCGGAGGGTGAACAGCACCACATCCCGCTCGTCCCGCGGGGCCGCAGCCCCGGCATCCGCGTCGTTCCTCGACCGCTACTTCGAGATCAGCCGCCGCGGCTCCACCGTCGGCACCGAGATCCGCGGCGGCGTCGTCACGTTCGTGACGATGGCCTACATCGTCATCCTGAACCCGGCCATCCTGTCGACGCCCGACGTCGAGGGCATCACCCTCGCGCCGGCGGCCGTCGCCACGGCGACCGCCCTCACCGCCGGTGTCATGACGATCCTGTTCGGCCTCGTCACGCGCCTGCCGTTCGCGTTCGCGGCGGGTCTCGGCATCAACGCCTTCGTCGCGTTCTCGGTCGTCGGACAGGTCTCGTGGGGCGAGGCGATGGCGCTCGTCGTCATCAACGGTCTCATCATCGTGCTGCTCGCCGCGACCGGCCTGCGCAAGCTGATCTTCGACGCCGTGCCCGTGCAGCTGAAGCTCGCCATCACGGTCGGCATCGGCCTGTTCATCGCCTTCATCGGGTTCGTCAACGCCGGATTCGTGAACCCCGCCGAGGGCACCCCGCTGGAGCTCGGCGTCGGCGGCTCGATCACCTCGCCCGCGACCCTGCTGTTCATTGCGACCCTGCTGATCGGCGGCATCCTCATGGCGCTGCGCGTGAAGGGCGCGATCCTCATCGCCCTCGTCGCCGGCACGATCCTCGCCGCGATCGTGAACATTTTCACGCCGGTCGCGGACTTCGGCCTCTCCGGTAGCATCGTCGCCGCGCCGAACCTCAGCCTCGTGGGCGCCGTCGACTTCGGGTTCGACCTCGGACGGGTGGGTGTGCTCGCGCTCGTCATGTTCGTGTTCACCCTCGTCTTCACGAACTTCTTCGACGCCATGGGCACGATGACCGGCCTCGCGCGCGAGGCGGGACTCGCCGACGAGCGCGGCAACTTCCCGCGCATCAAGTCGGCGCTCATCGTCGAGGGTGTCGGCGCCGTCGTCGGCGGTGGCACCTCGTCATCCTCCGCGACGGTCTTCGTCGAGTCCGGCTCGGGCATCGGCGAGGGAGCCCGCACCGGTCTCGCCAACGTCGTCACCGGCGTGCTGTTTTTGCTCGCGATGTTCATCACGCCCGTGACGGGCCTCGTGCCCGGCTTCGTCGCCGCCGCCGCGCTCGTTCTCGTCGGCGCGCTCATGCTCACGCAGATCAAGAACATCGACCTGTCGGACTTCAACGTCCTGCTGCCCGTGTTCCTGACCGCCACGGTCATGCCGCTCACGTACTCGATCGCGAACGGCATCGGCGCCGGCTTCATCAGCTGGGTCGTGCTCAACACGTTCTCGGGCAAGGCGAAGCAGGTCCACTGGCTGCTCTGGATCGTCGCGGCCGGCTTCGTCCTGTACTTCGCCCGCGGCCCCATCGAAGCCGCCTTCGGGGTCTGACCGCCCCCACGTCGAGGTCGTTCACGGGCATTCCGGGAACGACGAAGGGGCGGATGCCGCAGCATCCGCCCCTTCGTTCGAGTGGCTTAGAGCGCCTCGATGATGGCGCGCATCAGGTCGGCGGTCTCGGACGGGGTCTTCCCGACCTTGACGCCGGCGGCCTCGAGGGCCTCCTTCTTGGCCTGCGCGGTGCCCGCCGAGCCCGAGACGATGGCGCCGGCGTGGCCCATGGTCTTGCCCTCGGGAGCGGTGAAGCCGGCGACGTAACCCACGACGGGCTTCGTCACGTGCGCCTTGATGTAGTCGGCCGCGCGCTCCTCGGCGTCGCCGCCGATCTCGCCGATCATGACGATGGCCTTGGTCTCGGGGTCGGCCTCGAACGCCTCGAGGGCGTCGATGTGCGTCGTGCCGATGACCGGGTCGCCGCCGATGCCGATGGCCGTCGAGAAGCCGAGGTCACGGAGCTCGAACATCATCTGGTATGTCAGCGTGCCCGACTTCGACACGAGGCCGATGGGGCCCTTGCCGGTGATGTTCGCGGGCGTGATGCCGACGAGCGCCTCGCCGGGCGTGATGATGCCGGGGCAGTTCGGACCGATGATGCGGGTCTTGTTGCCCTTGCTCTTCGCGTAGGCCCACGCCTCGGCGGTGTCGCCGACGGGCACACCCTCGGTGATGACGACGAGCAGCGGGATCTCGGCGTCGATCGCCTCGATCATGGCATCCTTCGTGAAGGCGGGCGGCACGAACGCGATGGAGACGTCCGCGCCGGTCTTCTCGATGGCCTCGGCGACCGAGCCGAAGACGGGGAGGTCGACCTCGCCCTCGTGCGGCTTCTCGTGAGTGACGGTCGTGCCGGCCTTGCGGGCGTTGACGCCGCCGACGACGTTCGTCCCGGCCTTCAGCATGAGGGCGGTGTGCTTGGTGCCCTCACCGCCGGTGATGCCCTGGACGATGACCTTGGAGTCCTTGTTGAGGTAGATAGACATGTCTGTTGTCCCTGTGTCTCGGTAGTCTCGGCGCGTCTCAGGCGTTCGCCAGCTCGGCGGCCTTGTCGGCGCCCTCGTCCATACCCGAGGCGAGCGTGACGAGCGGGTGGTTGGCCTCTGCGAGGATCGCACGACCCTCCTCGACCTGGTTGCCGTCGAGGCGGACGACGAGCGGCTTGGTGGCCGCGTCGCCCAGGATCTCCAGGGCCTTCACGATGCCCTCGGCGACGGCGACGCACGACGTGATGCCGCCGAAGACGTTGACGAAGACGCTCTTGACCTGCTCGTCACCGAGGATGACGTCGAGACCCGAGGCCATGACCTGCGCGTTCGCGCCGCCGCCGATGTCGAGGAAGTTGGCGGGCTTGACGCCGCCGTGGTTCTCGCCGGCGTAAGCGACGACGTCGAGGGTCGACATGACCAGGCCCGCGCCGTTGCCGATGATGCCGACCTGACCGTCGAGCTTGACGTAGTTGAGGCCGGATGCCTTCGCCTTCGCCTCGAGCGGGTCGGCGGCGCCCTTGTCCTCGAGCTCTTCGTGCTCGGGGTGGCGCACCTCGCTGGCGTTGTCGTCGAGCGACACCTTGCCGTCGAGGGCGACGATGTCGCCGGCGCCGGTGCGGACGAGCGGGTTGACCTCGACGAGCGTCGCGCCCTCGCCCTTGTAGACGTCGTAGAGCTTCACGAACACGTCCGAGACCTTCTCGACGAGGTCCTCAGGGAAGTTCGCGGCCTTCGCGATCTCGACGGCCTTGGCCTTGTCGATGCCCTGCAGCGGGTCGACCTCGATGCGCGCGAGCGCCTCGGGGCGCTCAACGGCGAGCTCCTCGATCTCCATGCCGCCCTCGACCGAGCAGAGGCTCAGGTAGGAGCGGTTCGAGCGGTCGAGCAGCACCGAGAAGTAGAACTCCTCGGCGATGTCGGCGCCCTGGGCGACCATCACGCGCTGGACGACGTGGCCCTTGATGTCGAGGCCGAGGATGGCCTCGGCTGCCGCGTAGGCCTCGTCGGGGGTCTTGGCGACCTTGACGCCGCCGGCCTTGCCGCGACCTCCGGTCTTGACCTGAGCCTTGACGACGACGACACCGCCGATCTTCTCGGCAGCCGCCTTCGCCTCCTCAGGGGTGTCGGCGATGATGCCGGCGAGCACCGGCACCTCGTACTTCTCGAACAGGTCTCGTGCCTGGTACTCGTAAAGGTCCACTGCAATCCTTCGCTGGGCGACGGTGGGGGTGACGGGCGCCGAATTATCTCGATGTCGAGAGATCGCCCGGTCGAAAAGCCTACTACCCGCGCCTGAGTGCCCCGCGCGGGAGCACCCTCGTTCGGCGGGGGCGCGTTCAGCGCTCGAGTGCGGCGCGCCAGACCCGCCGGTGCCGCTCGACGTACGCCGTCACGTTCCGCCAGTGCGCGCCGTGCCCGTCCGCGAACATCGACGACCACGGCTCGGTGCCGCCCTCGTGCGATGTCCGGAGGAGGTCGTACATCGCGGCGGTCCGCTGCGCCATCGCCTCGGGCAGTTCGCGGCGGAGCCGAGCCTCGGCGCCGTAACCGTCGACGAAGGCGGCGAGTCCGCGCGCCGCCTCCGCGGCGACGACCGAGGTGTCGTTGAGCGTGAACGCCTGCGCGGCATAGGCGAGGTCCCACAGCCGTGTACTGGGGGCGGCCGCATCCCAGTCGATGAAGACCCACCGGTCTTCGCCGACGACGAGGTTCCACGGGGCGAGGTCGTTGTGGCACACGAGCTCGGCGCCGGGCGCCGGGATCGCGGTCTCCCAGACGGCGTCGGCGGGTACCGCATACGCGGCGCTCGCGTCGTGGATGGCCCGCACCATCGCGCCCACGCGCCGCAACTCGCCCGCCGACATCGGCCCGCGCCCGATCGCGAGCTCACCGGGGACGTACTCCAGGATCTGCCGCCCGGCATCGTCCCGCCCGCGCTGTTCGGGCGCGTCGACACCCGCCGCTCGCAGCGCCTGCACGTAGGCGATGACGCTCGGCGTCGACGCCGTCCACGGCTTGCGCACCGTGTCGCCGATGCGGACGACGGCCCCGCTCGCGTTGCCGCCCGCGAGGGGCTCTTCGTGCGGCATCCGTCAGATCCAGCCGCGTTCGCGCGCCGTGATCGCCGCCTGCTGGCGGGTCGCGAGGCCGAGCTTGCCGAGGATCGACGACACGTGGTTGCGGACGGTGCCGGCGGAGAGGTGGAGGGATGCCGCGATGTCGGCGATCGTCTCGCCGCGGGCGCCGGCCCGCAGCACGTCGAGCTCGCGGTCGGTGAGCGGGGAGCGTTCGTCGCTGAGGGCGTCGGCGGCGATCTCGGGGTCGACGTACCGGCGGCCGGCGGCGACCTCGCGGATGACGGCGGCGA
Source organism: Microbacterium sp. NPDC080220 (assembly GCF_040686395.1). Lineage (NCBI taxonomy): Bacteria > Bacillati > Actinomycetota > Actinomycetes > Micrococcales > Microbacteriaceae > Microbacterium > Microbacterium sp. NPDC080220. The sequence goes on along the minus strand of NZ_JBFBOP010000003.1, from coordinate 38,627 downwards.
CGTCGCCTGCGGGCCGGGACTTCGGCACGAAGCCGTCGACCCCCGCGCCGAGCGCACGGCGCAGCACCCCCGGACGCACGGCGGGTGACGGCGTCGCCCCCGACGACGCCGACCCGGTGGCCGATGCCCTCGAGCCCCGCGCCCGCGCCGATGGTCGAGCCGGGCCCGGGGTCGTTCGCGGCGGTCAGCCGCCAGTACTGTCCCGCGCGCTCGAGACCGAGCCGCGCCCACCGGCCGCCGCCGTGCTTGAGCACGTTGGTCGTGCATTCGCGGACGACCGGCCCCAGCAGGTCGGCGGGAGCGGATGCCGCATCCGCGGCGACGTCGAGGGTGACCTCCAGACCGGCCGCACGCAGCAGGTCCGCCGCGTTGGCGAGTTCGTCGGGCAGCGGCACCCCGCGGAAGCGGCCGGCGAGCGACCGGGTGCCCTCGCGCGCCTCGTCGACGGACGCGCGCGCGAGCGCGATCCGGTGCGCGGCGGCATCCGGGTCGCGTCCGATCATGCGCTCGGCGAGTTCGAGCTGCAGCGCGATCACCTGCAGGTGGTGCCCCTGCAGGTCGTGCAGTTCGCCCGCCAGACGCAGGCGTTCCTGCATCGCGGCGAGCCGCGCCTCGGTCCGCCGCGCGCGGTCGAGTTCGAGGACGACGTCCCACGACCAGAGCGAGAGCGCCTGCATCGCGGGCAGGCTGAGCGCGAAGAACGCGGGCAGGAAGGCGTCGCTGCCCCCCGACGCCCGACTGAGTTCGACGACCCACAGGACGGCGAGGGCGACCTCGAGCAGCACGACACCGCGCCAGCGGATGCCGGGGGCCCACCGGACGAGGCAGAGGACCGTGCCGACGAGCGCCGCCCCCAGCAGCGCCGAGGCCGACACGAGGCCGACGCCGACTGATGCGAGCACCCCGGCGACGACGGGCAGCGACAGGAAGCGCCGACCGCCGGACGGACGGTCGGTGTCATCGAGGTCGCCGTCGCGGCGGTAGCGGGCGAGCAGCGCGATCGTCGTCACGACGACGACGGTCGACAAGCCGAGGAACCCCACGAGCGTGACGGGGTCGCGCCAGCCGCCGCGCGCGACGAGGACGATGACACCCCACACCAGCAGCGCACCGATGAGGAAGAACACCATCGAGGACGCGATGTACCACCCGGTCGCAGTGACCCCGCGGGCGAGGGAGACGGCGGTGCGCGTCGGGGTCGGGTCGGGGCTGGTCACGCGGCCACAGTACGACCATGACGAATGTCACCCCTCGGGTCATCGGATCTCCCGGCGCGAGGTGACGCCGCAGCACTGCCGCCGCCACCGCATCCTCGGTGGGATGGGAACACGGCGATACGAGATCCGGTCGCCGCATCCGAGAGGACATCATGTCGAACCCCGTCTCCGACCTCGTCGCCGGTTTCCAGGACCTCGTCGCGCAGGTGCCCGACCTCGTGCAGCCGCTCATCGTGGCCCTGGCGGGCGCCGTCCCCTTCATCGAGGGCGAGGGCGCAGCCGCGATCGGCATCATCGGCGGCATCCACCCCGTCGTCGCCGCGCTCGCCGGCGCCGCGGGCAACTTCCTCTGCGTCGCCATCGTCGTGCTCGCCACCGCCCGCGTGCGCACCGCCGTCACCACCCGTGCCGGAGCGTCCGAGAAGCCCGTGTCGGCGCGCTCCGAGAAGTTCCAGAAGGCGTACCACCGTTACGGCACACCCGGGGTGAGCCTGCTCGGCCCGCTCATCCTGCCCACCCAGTTCACCGCGGCCGCCCTCAAAGGCACCGGTGTGCCGACGCGCACCGTGCTCTTCTGGCAGGGCCTCGCGATCGTGCTGTGGACCACCCTCGTCACCCTCATCATCACCGGGGTGATCGCCGCGGCCGGCTGAGTCAGTCCACGCGTCGGAGGCCTCGCGATGCGGGGCCTTCGATGCGTTCCCCGGATGCCGTGAACCGCGACGCGTGCAGCGGACAGTCCCACGTGCACTCGAGGTCGTTCCACTCGAGGACCCCGCCGAGATGCGGGCACACGGCGCTCACCGCGCGGGTCTCGCCCCCGGTCGTCGAGATCCCGACGGGACGGCCGCCGCGCTGCGCGACCACGCCCTCCCCCTCGGCCGGCTGCGGCACCGGGACGGCCTCGGCCTCGGCGGCGGCCCATCCCTTCGCCGCCGCGAGCCCGACCTTCGCGTTCTCGACCGCGCCCTGTGCGATGTCGGCGGGCATCGTCAGACGCGTGCCGATCTGCGTCATCCACCGCGGCCGGTCACGCCAGCTCTCGCCACGCAGCTCGCTGACGATGCGCAGCGCCGCCGCGGGCGCGTTCGTCAGCCCCCACTTGGCATAGCCGGTCGCGAAACGGACGCGGCCGAGCGAGCGCGGCATCGCGCCGATGAACGGGATGCGGTTGTGCGAGACGTAGTCCTGCGCCGACCACCGGTGGGTCTCCTCCCCCACCGGCAGCGTCTGCTGCGCCCACTGCGACAGCTCATCGAGCATCGCGCGCTCCGACGCGGTGCGTCCGACGGGGTGGCCGGCTCCGCCGACCACGATCTGCGCGACGTCGGAGGGTCCGTCGCCGGGGAGGATCGTGCGCACCGAACGGGTCGGCTCGTCGGCGGAGAGGTACATGCCGTCGGGCAGCGGAGCGGTGAGGGTGAACGAGACGCAGGCCGACCGCATCCCGCTCACCTTCGCCCAGTAGAGGCCGCGGTCGAGGATCGGGATGCCGGTGGCCACCACGACCTGCGAGGCGAAGAGCGGCCCCCGGTCGGTCTCCACCCGCGGCTCGGGGAAGACCTTCACCCCGCGCACATGGACGCCGAGATGGAGGGTCCCGCCCGCGGCGACGAACGCGTCGGCGAGCGCCGCGAGCAGCTGCATCGGATCGACGGCGCGCTGGTCGTCGAGCGCGACCGCGGCCACCATCGGCACGGCCGCCTCGCGGAGCTCGGCGTCGTCGACGAGGCGCACCGCGAGGCCCGCCTCGCGCGCGGCGTCGTACTCCTTCACGACCGAGCGCCGGCCCTCGTCGCCCTGGGCGTAGGTGTAGGCGGTGCGTGAGGTGAGCGGCACGCCGAGACGGTCGGCGGTGTCCGTCATCCACGCGAAGCCGTCGCGGTTCGCTTCGGCGTAGGCCCGGACGAGGGATGCCGGGTGCCCCGACCGCAGCGACGAGAGCGTCGTCCCCTGCAGCAGCGACACCTTGCCGGTGTTCGACCCCGACGCGAGTTCGCCGACGCCGCCGCGCTCGACGAGGGCGACGTCGACGCCGGACCGCGCGAGCTCGTACGCGGTCGCGAGTCCCGTGAGTCCCGCACCGACGACGACCACCTCGTGGCGACTGCCGGGGGTGAAGGGGATGCCGGGGGACTCGGAGGGGTGCTGCTTCCACAGGGAGGACATGGGCCGAGTCAACGATGTCGCGTCGCCGACGGCACAGGCCTTGACAGACGGCCGCCGGACTAGGCTTCCCTCCATGGCCGACGACCTCCGTCCCACGGGCAGCACAGTGGTGGCCGCCGCGCTCGCGCTGTTCGCCGAGCACGGCTACGAGCAGACCTCGGTCGAGCAGATCGCCCAGTCGGCCGGCGTCTCGCGATCGACGTTCTTCCGGCAGTTCGGCGGCAAGGACGACGTCGTCTTCGCCGACCACGAGGTCCTGCTCGAGATGCTCCGCACGTATCTCGCCGAGACCCACGAGAACCCGTGGGCGGCGGTGTGCGAGGCATCGGTGCAGGTGTACCGCCACTTCGCCGCCGACCCCGAGGTCGCCCGGCGCCGCTACGCCGTCGTCCGTCAGGTACCGTCGCTTCGCGACCGCGAGATCGTGACCGTCTTCCGTTACGAGCGACTCTTCGACGACTACCTGCGACGCTCGGTCCCCGGGCTCGACCCCGTCGACGCCGTGGCCTTCGCCGCGGCGGTGACCGCCGTGCACAACCATGTGCTGCGTCGACTGCTGCGCGGATCGAAGCGGGTCCCCGCCGCCGTCCTCGAGTCCGCCTACGACGAGCTGCTCCGCCGCTTCGGTGTGCACCCCGACCCCGAGCCGCCGGCGGCGGACGACATCGTCGTCGCGACGTTCCCCCGACGGATGCCGCCCGCCGAGGTCGCACGTCGGCTCGGCTCCCTCCGGTGACACCGAGAGCCTGATACGCCGTTCCACCCTCGGTGGAACTGGATGCCAACCCGGCGTATCCTGGCGCGATGACCACTCCCCTGCCCGGCGGCGCCTCGGGCCGTTACGACGTGCTCGGCCCCCTCGACACCGACTACTACGCCGTCTTCGCCGACATCCCGGGCGCCGACCGGGACGTGTGGCAGCGGACGCGGGCCTTCGTCGACGAGGTCGGCGACCGGATGCGCGACGCGTGGGACACCGCCGAGTACCCGCTCGACATCGCCCGGCGCTTCGGCGAGCTCGACCTGCTGAACGACGGGATCGACCACCCGCGGCTCACCCGGTTCTCGCCCCTCGCCGCGGGCCTCGTCAACATGGAGATCTCGCGCGGCGACGGATCCCTCGGCACGGTCCTCGCCGTCCAGGGCGGGCTGGCGCTGCGCACCCTCGCCCTCTTCGGCAGCGACGAGCAGCAGGAGCGCTGGCTGACTCCCATCGCCCGCTTCGAGGTGCCCGCCGCCTTCGCCCTGACCGAACCCGACCACGGCTCCGACTCCGTGTCGCTCGAGACCGTCGCCCGCCGCGACGGCGACGAGTGGGTCATCCGCGGCGCGAAGAAGTGGATCGGCAACGGCGCCTCGGGCGGCATCACCTTCGTGTGGGCGCGGGTCGACGCCGAGGGCGACGAGCACCACGGCAATGTGCGCTGCTTCCTCGTGGAGCAGGACCGGCCCGGCTACACCGGCACCGTGATCGCGGGCAAGGCGTCGCTGCGCGGCATCCATCAGGCTCACATCGCTTTCGACGACGTGCGCGTGCCCGCGGACGCCGTCCTCCCCGGCACGAAGACGTTCAAGGATGCCTCGACCGTGCTGTACGCGACGCGGTCCGGCGTGGCGTGGTCGGCGCTCGGCCACGCGACGGCCTGCTACGAGACGGCGCTGCAGTACGCGCAGCAGCGGGTGCAGTTCGGCAAGCCCCTCGCCCGGTTCCAGATGGTGCAGGAGCGTCTCGCGCACATGCTCGAGGACCTCACCGCGATGCAGCTCTACTGCCGGCGCCTCGCCGACCTCGAAACCGCCGGCGGGCTGCGCCCCACGCAGGCGTCGCTCGCGAAGTTCCACAACACGCGTGCCGCACGGCGGGTCGCCGCGACGGCACGCGACCTGCTGGGCGGCAACGGCATCCTGCTCGAGAACGGGGTCATGCAGCACATGGCCGACATCGAGGCGATCCACACGTACGAGGGCACCGAGTCGGTGCAGGCGCTGCTGCTCGGTCGCGACATCACCGGCGTGAGCGCGTTCGCCTGACCCGTCGCCGCAACCCCGTTCCGGCGGCCCGACGGGCGGGGCAGGATGGGCCGCATGTACGAGATCCCCGCGCCGATGCTCGCGAAGTCCGTCCCCGGCATCCCCGATCCGGGAAAGACCGCCGGCGGCCTGCTCTACGAACCGAAATGGGACGGCTTCCGCGCCCTCATCGGCTGGGACGGGTCCGAGGTCGAGATCGGGTCGCGCGGCTCGAAGCCGCTTACGCGCTACTTCCCCGAGCTCGTCGACGCGATCTCCCGTCTCGTGCCCGAGCCGTGCCTGCTCGACGGCGAGATCGTCGTCGCCGACGGCGAGCCGGGCGCGCAGCGGCTGCAGTGGGAGCAGCTGTCGCAGCGCATCCACCCCGCTGCCTCGCGGGTCGCGATGCTGAGCGAGACCACCCCCGCCATGTTCGTGGCGTTCGACCTGCTCGCCCGCGGCGAGCGCGACCTGCGCGAGGAGCCGTTCGCCGAGCGGCGGATGCAGCTCGAGGACCTGCTGGGCGGTGTGCCGCATCCGATCCACCTCACCCGCACGACGGACGACCCGACCGTCGCCGAGCGGTGGCTCGCGGAGTTCGAAGGCGCCGGACTCGACGGCGTCGTCGCAAAACCGCTCGCCCTCCCCTACGCGCCGGGCAAACGCACGATGTTCAAGATCAAGCACGCGCGCACGGCCGACGTCGTCGCGGTGGGCTACCGCATCCACAAGAGCGGTCAGGGAGTGGGCTCGCTGCTCGTCGGGCTCTATGACGGCGACGGGCACCTGCATCAGGTGGGTGGCGTGGCGGCGTGGAGCAACGCCCGCCGGCTCGAACTGATCGACGAGCTCGCACCGCTGGTCGTCCGCAACGAGGACGGTGACGCGGTGACCGGCCAGTCCGACCGATCCCGCTTCACCGCCTCGAAGGACACCTCGTTCGTGCGTCTGCGACCCGAGCGGGTGCTCGAAGTGGCCTACGACCAGCTCGAGGGCGACCGCTTCCGCCACACCGTGCAGTTCCAGCGGTGGCGTCCCGAGCGCGACGCCCGCTCGTGCACGTTCGACCAGCTCGAGACCGTGACCGCGTACGACCTGGCCGACGTCCTCAGCTGAGTCAAGGGCCCTCACCGGAGACAGCCGGTCGATAGGGTCGCTGCATGGGCCTGTTCTTCTCCTCCTCCCGCACGGTGCGACCCGATGAGAACAAGCCATTGCTGGTGACCTCAGCCGGCAAGCCCGGCAGCATGTGGTCCGACGGCTTCGGCACCCTCGCGACCCGGTCGCTGCAGGTGATCATCGTCGGCGTGATCGCGACGGCGCTCATCCTCGGGATGCTGCAGCTCACCGTCGTGGTCATCCCGGTGCTCCTCGCCCTCATCGTCGCCTCGGCGGCGGCGCCTCTCATGGCCTGGCTGCGTCGCCGCGGCATCCCGTCGGTCTTCGCGACGATCCTCACGCTGCTCGCGTTCGTCGTCGTGCTCGGCGGGATCGGCTGGCTGGTCGTCAACGCCGTCCGCGACCAGTTCGACGACCTGTCGAAGAAGGCGCAGGACGGGTTCCAGAGCGTGCTCGCCTGGGCCGAGTCTCTGCCGTTCGACATCGACCAGAAACAGATCGACGAGTGGGTCGGCAACGCCACCGACTTCCTCACGAGCGCGCAGTTCGGGTCGGGCGCGCTCGCCGGAGTGAGCGCGGTCGCCAACTTCCTGACCGGGCTCGTCCTGATGATCGTGACGCTGTTCTTCTTCCTGAAGGACGGCCCGCAGCTCTGGGAGTTCCTCATCCGCCCCTTCCGCGGATCGGACTACGAGCGCGCCGTACGAGTCGGCCACAAGGCCGTGCAGACCTTCGGCGCCTACCTCCGGGGAACGGCGGCCGTTGCGGCGGTGGACGCGGTCGGCATCACGATCGGTCTCCTGGTCCTGCAGATCCCGCTCGCCCTCCCGCTCGGCGCACTCGTGTTCGTCCTCGCGTTCATTCCCATCGTGGGAGCGACGGTCGCCGGGATCCTGGCGGCGCTGGTCGCCCTCGTGACGAACGGCCTCATCGCAGCGATCTGGGTCGTCGTGATCGTCGTGGCGGTGAACCAGCTCGAAGGCAACTTCCTGCAGCCCTTCCTCATGGGACGGTCCATGAAGCTGCACGCCTTCGCGGTGCTCATCGCCCTGACGATCGGCACCGTGCTCGGCGGCATCGTCGGCGCGATCCTCGCCGTGCCGCTCACGGCGGCCGTGTGGGGCATCATCCAGGTGTGGGACGGGCCGAACACGCCCGCCCGGTGGGCACGACGCAAACAACCCATCGAGGAGAAGGCCGACACGGTCACGGCGGGCACGCCCCGGACCGCCGACTGAGCGTCAGTCCTTCTTCGCGCGCGACGGCTGCACCCGCGGCGGCTCGCCCGGCATCTTGGGGAACTCCGGCGGGAACGGCAGCTCGCCCAGGCCCGCCTCGAGATCGCGCTGCCACCACTCGAGCAGCGTGTCGATGCGTCCGGGCGAGTCCTGCAACCCCTCCCAGGGGTCCCCGCTGTCCGCCAGCCTCTCGGGCACGGTCCGCACGGTGAACGCGGTCGGGTCGACGCCGTCGGCGAGCTCATCCCACGTGATCGGGGTCGCGACCGTCGCGCCCGGCAGCGCGCGCGGACTGTAGGCGCCGGCCATCGTGCGATCGCGGTTGGCCTGGTTGAAGTCGACGAAGATGCGCTCGCCGCGCTCCTCCTTCCACCAATTCGTGGTGACCCGGTCCGGCATCCGCCGTTCCAGCTCGCGACCCGCGGCGATCACGGCGTGGCGGACGTCGAGGAACTCGTGCGTCGGCTCGATGGGACAGAAGACGTGGAGGCCGCGATTGCCGCTCGTCTTCAGCCAGGGCTCGAGCTCGGCCTCGCGCAGCACCTCGCGCAGCACGGGTGCGACGGCGGCGGCATCCGCGAAATCCGTCCCGGGTTGCGGGTCGAGATCGATGCGCAGTTCGACCGGGTTGTCGGTGTCGGACGCGAGGGAGGCCCACGGGTGGAAGACGACGGTGTTCATCTGCACGGCCCAGACGGCCGCGGCGATCTCGCCGAGCACCACCTGCGGGTGCCGGCGTCCGCTGTTGTAGGTGCACATCACCTGGTCGACGTAGTCCGGAGTCCCCTTCGGCGGGTTCTTCGAGAAGAAGCTGTCGCCGTCGACCGTGTCGGGGAACCGTTCGAGCGACACCGGGCGGTGCCCGTTCGCGCGCAGGAACGGGACCTCGACGGTGAGGAGGTACTCGGCGAGTTCGTGCTTCGTGATCCCCGCCTCGGGGAAGACGACCCGGTTGGGGCTCGAGAGCGAGAGCTCCCTGCCTCCGGGCAACTGCAGGGTGATCCGCTCCGACGCCATGCGCCCCACCCTAGGGGCGGACTCGGGGTCGGGACAGGGGCTTGCTCAGGCCTTGTCGCCGTCGGTGTCGGCAGCGGCGTCGACGGCTTCCGCCGCGTCGGCGATCGTGATGAGCGCATCCAGCTCGGCGCGCTCGATGCGGATCCACGGGCCGGCGGGGTCGATGAGGAATCCGTCGAGGCCCGATTCGCTCTTGAGCGCGGCGCCCAGCTGGGCGGCCGTGAGCGGCATGGGCTGGTCCTCGCGACGCAGGGTCAGCACCTCGAGCGGGTGCGAGAAGACCTGCAGGTAGCGGCCGCCCTCGGCCGAGCGGGCCTCCGCGACGCCCATCCCCTGACCGTCGGCTCGCGGGCCTGCCGCGATCCAGGCGCCGCGCGCGACGAGCGCGTCGACGACGGCGCGGGCGGTCTCGTCGGTACGCGGGCCGGCGAGGAGATTCTTGATCGTGAACTCGGGGTCGGCCTGGTCGAGGCTGCGCTGGATGAGGCCCGTCGGCAGGACGATGCGGCGGCCGGGGCCGGCGTGGTCGAAGACGATGCCGTCGTACCCGGCGTCGATGACGTTGCGGAGCACACGCTGCGACGGCTGGGCCAGGATCGACGTGCTCTGCGCCTCGTCGCCGAGCCCCGCCTGCAGCGCGGCCGCCCCCGTGTAGGCGAGCAGGAACTTCTTGTCGTTCACGATCGAGATCGCGAGGCGCAGCGGCTCACCGGCAGCGGCCTGGGCGCGAGCGTCGCCGAGGATGCGCAGGTACAGGGTGCCCTGCAGCGCCTGGCGCATGACGGCGAGGATCGCGGCGTTGTCGACCTCTTCGGGGACTTCCTGCAGCACCGTGCTGAGCAGGGTGTTGTCGGGCATCCCGGGACGGCTCTCGCTCGGGGCGGGCGCGGTCTCGGGGGTCTTCGGCAGACGCTCCGGCTCGGGGGCCGGGCGCGGGACGGGCTTGCCGTAGGTCGAGACCGAGATCGGCACGTGGGGCACCGGCTCGGCATCCGTGTCTTCGCCCTGTTCGGCGGCGACGGCGGCGTTGACGTCCTGCTGCACCTCGTCGACGTCGGCCTGCGCGTCGACGGGGACCTCGCCCTTCGGGTCGGAGTCCTTCTTCGGGCGGCGGGAGAACAGGGCCATTGCTTCAGGGTACGCGGGATGCGGGCGGCCGGACGTTCCTCACAGCTTGGTGATGGGCGCGACCTTGATCAGCAGCTTTTTCGGACCCGCGGTGTCGAAGCGCACGTGCGCGACGCGCTTCGCGCCTTCGCCGGTGACCATGTCGACCTTGCCTTCGCCGAAATCGTCGTGACGGATGCGGTCGCCCGCCGCGAGTTCCATGTCGCCGTTGTCGCGGATCTTCGCCGGGATGCGGTTGGCGAACTTCGCGAGCGCGTCGGACTTCTCACGGGGCGGCAGCGGCACGAGGTCGTCCCCGTAGCGGTTCGAGCCGCCGAATCGCGAGCCGGACCGACCGTTGAGCGCCCGTGACTGCGTCCCGCCGCGCGAGTTCACGTCGCCGGGCGACTGCCGCCAGTCGATGAGCTCGTGCGGGATCTCCTGCAGGAAGCGGCTCGGCATCGCCGCAGACACCTCGCCGAACTGCGCGCGGGTCATCGCCAACGAGAGGTGCAGACGCTTGCGGGCGCGGGTGAGCGCGACGTAGAACAAACGCCGCTCCTCCTGCGGCCCGCCGGGCTCCCCCGCCGAGATGCGGTGCGGGATGAGGTCCTCCTCGACACCGGTGACGAACACGGCGTCGAACTCGAGGCCCTTCGCGGTGTGCATCGTCATGAGCGAGACCGAACCGCTGGCGTCGTCGAGGTCGTCGGCATCCGACACCAGGGTCACCTCGGTGAGGAAGTCGAGTAGCGTGCCGTCGGGGTTGTTGCGGGCGAACTCGCGCGTGACCGCGACAAGCTCGTCGAGGTTCTCGACGCGGGCCTCGTCCTGCGGGTCCTTCGACATGCGCAGGGCGTCGTAGTAGCCGGACTTGTTCAGCAGGACGTGGAGCCCCTCGGTCACCGACGTCGACGGCGCGATCTCGCCCGAGCTCGGCAGCATGATCTCGGATGCCTCGGCGAGGACCGCGTCGAGGTCGGCGATCGCCTTCTGCACCTTCGCGCCGACGCCGAGTGCGGAGGAGTTCGCGAGCGCGTCGCGGAAAGTGATCCCCTCGGATGCCGCATAGCGGGCGATCGCGGTCTCGGTGACGTCGCCGATGCCGCGGCGGGGTTTGTTGAGTATGCGGCGCACCGCCATCTCGTCGGCGGGGTTCGCGACCGAGACGAGGTAGGCCAGCGCGTCCTTGATCTCGGCGCGCTCGTAGAACTTCGTGCCGCCCATGATCTTGTACGGGACGGCCGAGCGGATGAAGATCTCCTCGAGCGCACGGGACTGCGAGTTGGTGCGGTAGAACACCGCCATCTGCGCGTAATCGACGCCCTTGCGGTGCAGCGCTTCGATCTCGTCGGCCACGAACTGCGCCTCGTCGTGCTGCGAGTAGCCGGTGAAGCCGATGATCGGGTCGCCGTCGCCGACGTCGGTCCACAGCTTCTTGTCCTTGCGGTCGAAGTTGTGGCCGATGACGGCGTTGGCGGCCGACAGGATGTTCTGCGTCGAGCGGTAGTTCTGCTCGAGGAGCACGACCTTCGCGCCGGGGAAGTCGCGCTCGAACTCGCTGATGTTGCGGATGTCCGCCCCGCGGAAGGCGTAGATCGACTGGTCGGAGTCGCCGACGACGGTGAGCGACGCTCCCTCGACCTCAGGCGCCTCATCGGGCTCGAAGATCATCATGCCGCCGCTGGAGAAGGCGTCACCGGCCTTGCCGACGACGGGCCGGGTCAGTTCGTGGATGAGCGCGTACTGGGCGTGGTTCGTGTCCTGGTACTCGTCGACGAGGATGTGCCGGAACCTCTTGCGGTAGACGTCGGCGACGTGCGGGAACGCGCGGAACAGGTAGACGGTCTGCGCGATCAGGTCGTCGAAGTCGAACGCGTTCGCCTTCTGCAGCGAGCGCTGGTAGTCGGCGAAGATGTCGACGAAGACGCGCTCGGCGGGGTCGCTCATGTTCGCCTGGCGCGCGTAGGACTCGGCATCCGCCAACTCGTTCTTGAGCTTGGAGATACGACCCTGAACGGCCGCGGGGGTGAAGCCGAACGAGTCGCCCTCGTGCTCTTTCACGAGGCGCTTGATGAGGGCGCGGGAATCGCCCGAGTCGTAGATCGTGAAGCTCTTCGTGAAGCCGAATTGGTCGGCCTCGCGGCGCAGGATGCGCACGCAGGCGGAGTGGAAGGTCGAGATCCACATGCCTTGGGCGCTCTCGCCGACGAGCTGCCGCACGCGCTCGCGCATCTCACCCGCGGCCTTGTTCGTGAAGGTGATGGCGAGGATCTGGCTGGGGTACGCCTCCCGTGTGCGCAGCAGCGACGCGATGCGCCGAGTCAAAACGCTCGTCTTGCCCGAGCCGGCGCCGGCGATGATCAGCAGCGCCGGACCGCGGTGGATGACGGCCTCGCGCTGCGGCGGGTTGAGCCCTGCCAGCAGGTCCTCGTCGGGTCGGGAATCGCCGGCGGGGCGGGACGCTCCGGCGCCGACGATCACGGGCTTGATGGAGTCGCTCATGTCCCCACGAGTCTACGTTCGCCCACCGACATCGATCCGCGGCTCACGCCGACGGGCGTCGCTCCCTGCGCAGGATCCAGACGTTGCCGTCGTCGGTCTCGTGACGCAGTTCGTCGAGGGCGGCGAGCGCGAGCGCGAGGCCCCGTCCCGATTCGGCGTCCGCGCCGGGCATGGTCACCTGATCGAGCCGGATCAGGGCGGGATCGGCGTCGTCGGACATGACGGCGACCAGCTCGGTGTCGTCGGCCGACAGCCGGATCGACACGGTCGGACGCTCGTCACCCGCGGCATGTTCGACGACGTTCGTCGCGACCTCGCTCACGGCGAGGGCGAACAGCATCCGGTCCTCGTCCGTGACGCCGGGGGCGTCCCGCCAGATCTGATCCAGGGCATCGTGGACCGCATCGACCAGCGCCAGCTCAGCCGGGCCGATGACCTCTCGGACGACCGGATCACTGCCCATCGAACGCGGCTTCCGCCTTCGGGTATGCCCGAAGGACCCGGTCGAGGTTCGTCAGTGTCAGGACGCGGGCCACGGCCGGGGGGACGTCCGCGATTCGGAGGTCACCGTCGGCGAGCCGAGCCGCCTTCAACCCACCGATCAGGGCCCCGATGCCGGAGGAGTCGATGAACTCCGTGCGGGAGAGGTCGACGACGACCCGCGCCGAGCGGGCCGCGATCGCGTCGTCGACGGCGTCTCGGAAGCGGGCCACACCGGGCGCGGTGAGTCGTCCCTCGACCGCGACGACGGCGTACCCGTCGGCGGGTGTCACGGTGATGTCCACGGAGGCTCCTTCTGTTCGATGGATGCGGTGGGTTCCGCCGCGGCGACGGGCGGCTGAAAGCCCTGATACCGAGCGGCTTGGATGAGCACGCTGAGGACGACGAGGTCGTACCCGACCCAGATGGTGTTGACGAGGGTGCCGGTACCGTCGGCGGTGCCCGCGATGACGCGGCCGATCCCCACGATGGTCGCGATGGCGAGCAGGACCATCGCCGTCAGTTGCGGCCAGATCTCGCGCCAGGGCGGTCCGCCGGCCGCGCGACCGTCCTTGCGCGTCACGACGAAATCGAGGGACTTCCCGAGCACCACATTCGCGAACGCCGTGACGCACGCGGCGATCCACACGGGGAACAACGCGAGCGAGTACTGCTGACCGCGCCACGTCTTGATCCCCTTGGCGACGACCACGAAGAGGATCTGGTTGACGATGAAGTACGGCAGGAACCGGGCGAAGAAGTCGACGGACCACGCGGTCACCGGTAGGACGCCGAGGAGCAGATAGATGATCGGGGCCGCGAGGTAGATGACCGCGGCGAACCCGCTGAGATAGCTCCACATCGTGCCGAAGTACATCAGCCGCTGCCCGACCGAGAGACCCTTCTTGCGCAGCGGGTTGTCGCGCAGCAGGACCTGCATGGTGCCCTGGGCCCACCGCAGCCGCTGCTTCAGCATCGTGCGCAGGTCTTCAGGGGCGAGACCGCGGGCGAGGATCTCGTGGTGGTAGACGCTCTTCCAGCCCAGCGCGTGCAGCTGCATCGCCGTGGCCATGTCCTCGGTCACCGAGATGGTCGCGAGGGGTTGGATGGGCTGCGCCTCGCCGGGGCGATCGACGCGCACGGCTTCGACGAGGGCGTCGACGGCCGCGATCGTGGCAAGGGGCGACATCTCCCGCACCGACAGCGACTCGAGGGCGCTCTCGTCCACGACGAACGCGTCGAGCTCGGCATCGCGCTGAACCGCGAGCGCCGCGAGTTCGGCGACGTCCGCGCGGATGGCCGCCATGTCGGCGTCGACGAGGCGCCGCGATGCTGCCTGCACCTCCGCGTGGACGGCTGCGGTCACCTCCGCGATCGGACCGCCGAGGGCCAGCTCCGCCCGGGCCCGCTGCACCGCCTCGCCGAGCCGCCGGACCTCAGCGGTGACCTCCGGCGTCAGGGAGCGATCGGATGCCGCGCGTCGCAGCATCCGCTGGGACGCCTTCAGCGCAGTGACGACCGAGTCCTCGAGGTCGCGCACGTACCCGACGATGCCGAGCTGCATGAGCGCGTCGCGACGGAGGATCGCGTTGGACCCGCAGAAGAAGGCTGCGTTCCAGCCGTCCTTGCCCTGCTGGATCGGACCGTAGAACAGCGGCGCCTGACTCCCGAGGGGGTCCGCCTCGGCGACGTTGACGAACCACTGCGGCGTCTGCACGAGCGCGACCTGCGGGTCGTCGGCGAAGTAGCCGAGCGTGTTCTCGAGGATGAGCGGGTCGGGCACCTGGTCGGCATCCAGGATCAACAGGAACTCGCCATCGGTCTGCAGGAGGGCGTTGTTCAGATTGCCGGCTTTGGCGTGGCGCGGTTTGTCCGCCCAGTCGGCCGACCGGGTGAGATAGCCGATGCCGGCCTCGCGGGCTGCCTGCGCCAGATCGTCTCGCGCGCCGTCGTCGAGGATCCAGGTGTGGTGCGGATAGGTGATGCGCTTCGCTGCGAGGGCCGTCGCCATCACCATCTCGATCGGCTCGTTATAGGTCGTGATGAAGACGTCGACCGTCCCCTGCGGGGGCGACGTGGGACGCGGACGCTCCTTCGCCCGCCACATCGTCGCCGCGAACAGGATCGTGTCGACGAGGCTGTACGTTTCCGCTACCACCAGCGGCACGGCGATCCACCAGGCTTCCCAATTGACCGACGCGAGCCATCGCCAGAGCACGTAGTTGAGCCCCAGGAGCACCGACAGCAGGGCCAGCACGCGGATGGCGAGGAAACGCCCGCTCATGCGTCCCGCCGGACGACCATGAGGGTGACGTCGTCGGGGGCCTTCCGCTCGCGTGCGAGCGCGATGCCCTCGGCGACCGCACCCGCCGGACCCCGCTGGCGGAGTGCGCGCAGCACCTGACCGAAGGGGTCGTCGACGTCGAGGATGTCGAGGACGCCGTCGCTGCAGCACAGCAGGGCGTCGCCCGGCTCCAACCGCAGGCGCGCGGACGTGCGGGCATCCTCGATCCCCATCCCGAGCGGCAGACCGGTCGAACGCACGGGATGCCACGTGTCATCGGCCCGGACCACGAACGAGAGGGAGTGCCCGGCGTCGACGAGCTCGACGTCGCCCGTCGCGCCATCGACATCGGCGACGACGGCGGTGACGAACATGTGCAGATCGGCGAGGTCGTCCGAGACCTGGCGATCGAGGTCTTCGACGGCGGCGATCAACGGACGATCACGGGCGGTGCGCAGCGAGGCGCGCACACCTGCGGCGATGAGTCCGGCGCCGATCCCCTTGCCCATCACGTCGGCGAGGGTCAGCCGCAGCCGTCCCTCGTGCAGGTACCAGTCGTAGAGATCGCCCATGACGGAGCCGGAGGCGATCGCGTCGGCGGCGAGAGTGAAGCCGGCCACCTCGGGCGCGCGCTTCGGCAGGAGCGCGCGCTGCACTTCGCCGGCACGGTCGAACTCGTGCTCCCGCGCGATCTCCGACTGCACCCAGAGCGCCATCTCGCGCAGGAGCTCGCGCTGGGGTTCCGTGAGCGTCCGGGGTTTCGTGTCCAGGATGCAGAGGGTGCCGATGTGTTCGCCGCCCGGCGCCTCGAGGGGCTGGCCCGCGTAGAAGCGCAGGTGCGGATCGCCGACGACGAAGGGATTGCTTCGGAACTGCCCGTCGGATGCCGCGTCCTCGACGACGAGCATCGATCCCCGCTCGACCGTCGCGCCGCAGAAGGAGCCCTCGCGCGGGGCCTCGCGTTCCCCATCGAACCCCTGCTCGGAGAGTCGCCACTGCCGGTCGTCGTCCAGCAGCGTGACGCTCACCATCGGCACACCGAAGATCTCGCGGGCGAGCCGTGTGACGCGGTCGACACGCTCGTCCGTCGGGTGATCGAGGATGTCGAGCTGCTCGAGCGCGCGCTGCCTCGCCGCTTCGCGCGCCGCCGCATCCACGTCCACCGTCGTCATCCCCCCACTCTGATATGAGTCTCCTGTGCGTCGCAACCTGGTCAGGGCAGGGCGTCCGAGACCCGTATCGAGATGTCGGTCATCCGTCCCAGCGTCGCCGCCAGCCAGAGCCCCGGTTGGTCGTGCGTGTCGGTGGCCTCGTCGGGGGCGGGCAGCGACGCGCCGTAGGCGTCGATGTCGCGCCACGCGGCATCCGTCCGCGCCCCCGTCTCGGCGTCTCCCGGCGGCGTCGCGAGCAGGTCCGCGACGGACCTCATCGCCGTGGCGAGCGCCTGCGGATCGCCGTGCCGCTCGTCGAGCCGTTCGTGCTGCGCCAGGACGTCGAGCAGGTCGCGGGCGAGATACGTCGCGCGCTCGAGACCCCACCACCGCTGCGCGTTCTCGTCGTGCACACCGCCGACACCGCGGGCGCGGATGTTGGCGCGCTCGGACCGGGACGCCTCGTCGACGTCGGCGGACACCGCGATCGACAGTTCGGCGAGCGCCTCGCCGTCCTCGCGCAGCACCCCGGCGTCGGGCCGGCCCTGTGCCACGGAGTCCGCCGCACGGTCGAGCGCGGTGGCGACGGCGGCGCGCAGCTCGGACAACCGGTCGCGCGCCGACTGCAGGTACAGCGGCGGCACGAGCACGTAGTTCGCGACGACCCCCACGAGCACCCCGAAGGCCATCGTGGCGAGGTACGAGGACGAGAAACCGTCGGGATCGTTCTTGCTGAGCAGGAGGACGAAGAGCCCGGCCAGCGCCACCCAGTCCCGGCCGACACCGAGGGCACGGATGCCGCCGACCGCCACGCCGACCAGCACCACCGCACCGACGGCGACGATCCCCGGAGCGCCCGAGGCGACGATCGCGAGGCCTCCGAACCCGACCGCGATGCCGCAGGCCAGGCCGACGAGCGACTGGACGCCCGCGCGGGCGGAGTCCGCCACGGTCGGGTACATGCTGACGAGCACACCGAGGGGCGCGTAGTAGGAGTAGTCCGCGTCGGCGAACGGGACGAGGGGCGCGAAGAACCACGCCACCGCAGCCGCGACGGCGGTCTTGAGCGCGAGGATCAGTCGTCGCGGCGTGAACACGTCGCCTCCGGCCCGACGCACGCCGAGCGCGACCTGCGCCGCGGTGCGTCGAGGAAGCGAAGGGGCCATGCCGGAACCGTAGCCGCGCACACGCCACCCCCGCGGCCCCCTTGCGTCCACGGCGGCGGCGTCGTAGCCGTCGGCGTGCGGTGCATACACCAAACGAGCCCGGAGTCAAGCCGCCAGACCTGAATCCGTAGAGGTCATACCGTCGGACCGTCGCGCCGCAGGCGACGTACCGACGGGCCCGCCGCAGCCCGGAACACCCGCAGGAGTGGACGTGACCGAACCGCCCGCCGAACCGATCACCTCGGGGATGCTCGATGGGCGCTACGTCCTCGGGCCCTGCGTCGGTCAGGGCGGCATGGCGCGGGTGTACCGCGCCGAGGACGTCGTCCTGGGCCGTACCGTCGCGATCAAGATCATGCGCACCGAGTCGGAGCATCCCGCGACCCCGCCGCGCGCGCACACCGAGATGTCCCTGCTCGCGTCCCTGAACCACCCGTCCCTCGTCACGCTCTTCGACGCGAAGGTCGTCCCGGGCCAGCCCCAGTACCTCGTGATGGAGTTCGTCGAGGGCACGTCGCTTGCCGTCGCGCTGCAGGACGGCCCCCTGGATGCCTCCGAGACCGCCGGCATCGCCGCGGAACTCGCGTCGGGTCTCGACACGGTCCACCGTGCGGGCATCGTCCACCGCGACGTCAAGCCGTCGAACGTGCTGCTCGCCGCATCGACGGCGCCGGGGCGCAGATTCTGGCCGAAGCTCGCCGACTTCGGTGTCGCCTACCTCGCCGACAGCACACGGCATACGAGCCCCGGCACGGTCATCGGAACGGCCGCCTACCTCGCCCCCGAGCAGGTCCGCGGCGAACCCGCCGGTCCCCCCGCCGACGTCTACGCTCTCGGTCTGCTGCTGCTCGAGACGATCACGGGCGACCGGGCCTTCCCCGAGGCATCCGGGATCGGTCGTGTCATGGCTCGCCTCGTCGAGACCCCCGAGATCCCGGTGTGGCTCGGCCCTGAGTGGTCGGAGCTGATCGCGTCGATGATCGCGCGCGAGCCCGCCGACAGGCCGACCGCGGCGCAGGTGGCCTGCCGCGCCCGCTCACTCCCGCGCGACCTCGTCCGCCCGGCGCGGCCCGCCACCGTCACCCTCGACGAGGACACGCAGGCGTTCGACGCGATGACTGCGGCACCCGCGGTCGTCGGCGCGGCGTCCGCGCCGACCGCCCTGCAGGATCACGTCCCCCGCACCCGCCGCGCCTCGCGACCGGCACGTCGCACGCGGCGGATGCGCGTCTGGCTCCTCACCGGGGCGGCGACCGCCTTCGTCGCCGTCCACATCCTCGTCGGCGCTCTCTGGGCCGGCGGCACGCCGGGTGAGGCGCCCGCGCCCGAGCAGACGCTGACCGAGCCGACGACACCGGCCCCCGCCGAGCTCGTCGCGGACGACGACAGCGACTCCGCCGTCGTCACCGTCGATCAGCCCGACGACCAGGCGTCGACGAGGGACACCCCGACCGAGTCGGTCGCTCCCGCACAGCCCGCATCGGGCGTCGCTCCCGAGAACTCTCAAGACGCCGGTGACGAACCGAGCCAGCGGGCGCAGGACAAGGCGAACGAGAAGGCGAAGGAGCGCGCCGCGGACAACGCCGCCGTCCACGGGAAGACCCCGAACGTCGGCAAGGGTCAGGAGAACGCGAAGGACAAGGACAAGAACGGCAAGAACGACAACGCCAAAGGCAAGGGCGCGAAAGAATGAACGCGTCACACGGGGACACCTGACGTCATCCCGGGTCATGACCCGACCGCCGGTCGGAGCCTCGGGTTAGCGTGAGGTCATCGCGACGGTCCGGGTGGTCCCGGGCACCGGGTCATACCGGATGTGAAGCGGGTTCGACTCCCGCCGTCGCGTCGGAGGTCTGATCGATCGAATCGCGAGGTCGACCGACCTGGGCCTCGACCGGACAGCCTCTGTCAGTTCCCCTTCGTCAGATCCGGAGCGAGTCCTTCGGCGTCGAGTTCTACCCACAGTTCATCTGGAATGTCCGTCGTGCGCCTGTCGATGCTGCTCTCGACGTGCGCCTGACCCGTCTGGGCACGGACCGGATCGACATCGTCTACCTCCACGATCCCGACGACCATGAGGAGCAGACGACACGCGAGGCGCTGCCTGCCCTCCTCGATCTGCGCGCACAGGGTGTGATCCGTGCCGTCGGCGTCACGAAGCAGCCGGCGCCCGGAGGCGATCAGGACGCGGCGTACCGCTCGCCGACCGGGACCTCCCTGGCCAGCACATTGCCCGGCTGCGCGAGCGGGCACGCCCAGGCCGGGTCGTACGCGCACGACGGGTTGTAGGCGAAGTTCAGGTCGAGCACGATCGTGCCGGCCGCGGCATCCGTCCCGAGGTCCGCACCCTTGATCGTGTCGATCAGATAGCGTCCGCCGCCGTACGTCCCCCCGGCGACGCCGGCGAGGCCGTCACGGAGCGGGATGAAGACCCCGCCGCCGTAGGTCGTCAACCGCCAGACGTCGAGGCTGCCGACCTCCGGCAGGTCGACGACCGCGATGCGCTCGAACGGGACGACGCCGTCGGTGCCGGTCGGGAACTCGAATCCGCCGGGTTCCGCCTCGCGCAGCGGGACCTCGAACCGCCAGGCCGGGTCGTACGGCGCGACGGGCAGTCCCGCGAAGCCGTCGCGGTCCTCGGGGAGGAGGGGGCTGGCGGGATGCCGCGCGAACAGGTCGTCGCGCTCCGCCCGCCACCGGTCGTGCGCACGTCGCGGATCGCCGGCCGCCCGCACCTCCGCGTACAGGGCGAAGACGCGACGACGCCAGTCGGCGACCTCGAGAGCGGTGCGTGCCGGAGCGCTGGTCATGGCTTCAGGCTATGCGGCCGGCACTGTCTCCGGGCCGGATCCCGGCGTAACCTCGCCGGGAGGAGAATCATGCCCGCACCACGCGCCGCCCTCGCCGCAGCGATCCTGCTGTCGGCGCTCACCCTGGCCGCCTGCGCGACGGAAGGAACCTCGATGCCCTCCCCCGGCGACACGAGCGACACCAGCCCCTCCGCACGACCGCCGTTCCGCACGGCGAGCCCCGCCCCGCTCGGCCCGACCGGATCGCCGGCCGACCTCCCGCCGGCCAAGTGGGAGGCGATCGTCGCCGATCTCGCCGCGCGCGGAGTGGGCGGCGAGCCCGTCCTCGTGTCGGCGGAGCGGGTCGAGTTCTCGGACGGCTCGCTCGGGTGCCCCTCCCCCGGCATGTCCTACACGCAGGCGATCGTCGACGGATATCGCGTCGTCGTGCGGGCCGACGGCCGCACACTCGACTACCGCTTCGGGTCGGGTGACGAGCCCCGCCTCTGCGAGCGCTGACGACGGATGCCGAAAGGGGCGGTGCGTCCGCTGACGCACCGCCCCTCTCGTGAATCCGGCCTTACTTCACCGGGACGAGCAGCGCCTCGTCGGTGCCCGACTCGTTGTCGACGACGACCACCATCGCGCCGAGCGGCTTCTGGGCCGCGTAGGCGGAGGCGTCCGTGCGAACGGTCACCGAGGCCCGGCCGCCCTTCGGCACGACCTCGTACTGCCCGTTCGTGATCGCGGGATCGCCCGGGTTGTACGTCGCCGTCCCCGCGAACGCGTCGCTGCCATCGGTCGTGAGGCTGAACGACTGCACGGTGTAGTCGAACGGCCCCGTGATCTTCAGGTCGGCGAGGTTCACCGGCAGCAGGATCGTGCTGCTGTCGGTCGGCGCCTGCGCGAGGAACCCGCTCGCGGTGAGCGCGCCCGTCTTCACGTTCTGCACGAACACCTCGGCGACACCGTCGACCGAACCGCTGCGCACGGCGCCGGAGTCGTACGAGAACACGACCCAGTCGGGCGTGCCGTCGCGGTTCGTGTCGATGACGACGTCGAACTCGTTGCTCGCAGCGTTCGACCACCGCGAGTGCGTGTTCACGGCGAAGACGGCCAGCTGGTCACCGCTCGCGGTCGCGAACGACTGCACACCCGCGGCGCGCAGGTCGTAACCCGTGTCGGCGATCGCCTTCGGGGCATCCTTCTTGTCCGTCAGACCCCAGGTGTAGACGTCCGCTGCCGCATCCAGCGCACCCTTGCGGTTGCGCAGGTCGAGGACGTGGTCGGCGTCGGCCACGCGGCCGCGCGAGCTGAGCGAGCCCTTCACCGTCACGTCGCTGTTCGAGCGCGGGACGAGCAGGTAGGGCACGCGCAGGGTCGACCCCGGCGCGGTGAACACGACATCACCCGAGATCTCGGCGAACGAGAACTGGTCGTCCGCGCTCAGCGAGCCCGGCACCGAGGACGCCGGAGCGGACACCGTCACCCGGACGCTCTCCGTGCGACCCGGCTTCACCGTCACCTTCTTGGTGCTCGTCGTGACCTTGGCCTTCACCGACTGGGGCGAGGCCTGCGTCGAGACCGTGAAGGTCACGCTCTTCTTGCCGTCGTTGCGGACGGTGACCTTCTTCGTCCCGCCGAGCGTCGAACTCGACTCGTCGAAGCCGAAGCTCAGCGCCGCCTCGCGCACACGACCGCTGTCGGTGCGGAAGCTGTCGCCCGTGGCGGTCACCGTCGTCCGCACCGCCTGCGCGGTGTCGACGAGGCCGACGCCGCCGCGGGTCGGGTTGATCCGCGCGACGCCGTCCGGGTCGGCGGTCGACACGATCGCCGCCGAGATCCGCTCGGTGTCCCACGTCGGGTGGGCCTGCACCGTCAGCGCGGCGACGCCGGCGACGTGCGGGGCGGCCATCGAGGTGCCCGAGAGCACCGACGCGTCGCCACCCGTGCCGACGGCGACCGACGAGATCGAGACGCCCGGCGCCGCGACGTCGGGGCTGATCGAGCTGTCGCCGCTGCGCGGACCGGACGAGCTGAACGAGGCATAATCGCGGAACGCGGGGTTCGCGATCTGCGCCGCCTGGACGGTCACGGCCGCCCCCGAGGTGAAGGCCGCACCGTCGGACGAGCGGACGCCGAAGAACGGGATCGTGACCTCGTACGGCGTGCCGTCGTCGGGGTTCTCCGTGATGACACCCTCGTACGGGGGCAGGTCGTTCGTGGAGTTCACCATGACGACCGCCTCGGCTCCGGCCTGCTGCCCGAAGATCGGCTTGGCCGCGCGGGCGCACGTGCCGCGTTCGACGACGGCGATCTGGCCGCCGCCCGGTGTGATGCCGGCACGGGTGTAGTCGGATGCCGCGCACCCGAGCGCCTCGTTGGCGGTGGTCGCGGGGTCGTCGGTCAGTCGCACGACCGTCAGCTGCCCGACGTCGTCGAGCGCGGCACTGTTCGCGTTGATCGCCTGGACCTTCTTGCCGCCGACCGTGAGGGTGGCGCCGGGGAAGGATGCCGTGCTGTCGACGGCCGACACCGCGATCACGCCGTCACCGCTGCCCGGCGAACCGGTGAGGTACGGGCTCGGTCCGGAGTTGCCGGCCGACGCCACGACGACCACGCCCGCCCCGACCGCGTTGGCGGCGGCGACGGCGCTCGGGTCGTCGCCGCGGCCGAAGGACGAGCCGAGCGACATGTTGATGACGTCCATGCCGTTGTCGACGGCCCAGTCGATGGCCTGGATGGTGACGTCGGTCGAGCCGTCGCAGCCGAACACGCGGACGGCGTACAGGTCGGCCTCGGGCGCGACACCCGGTCCGACCCGGAAGTCGACGGACGGCGTCGTCTCGTCGTACGGACCGGTGTAGGTCTTGCCGTCGGTGGTGACGCCCGATCCGCCGGTCGTGCCGGCGACGTGGGAGCCGTGGCCCTCGCAGTCGAGGGGGTTGTTGTCGGGCTTCGGGATGAGGGCGTCGCCGGTGCCGCCGGCGTCGTAGTCGTCACCGACGAGGTCGATGCCGCCCTTGACGCGCGGGGCGCTCGGCCCGAAGAGCTTCGGGTCGGCGGGCGCATCCGAGGCGGCCGCGGCCTTCTCGTAGGCCTCGACCGTGCCCGGGCCGCCGAAGCCGGCGTGGGTGTAGTCGATGCCGGTGTCGATGATCGCGACCTTGACGTCCTCACCGGTGTATCCGGTGCTCTGCCAGACCGAGGGGACCCCGAGGAACGGCACGGAGACGGCGTTGTCGAGTTCGTGCGTCACGACGGGGTGGACCGCGACGACACCTGGGAGCGCGGCGACGTCGTCGAGCTCGGCGGCGGGCACGATGGCCTGGATGCCGTTGTAGGCGGACTGCATCTGCGCGCGGATCTTGCCGCCGCGCTGGGTGATGTCGCCGCGGATGGCGTCCTGCGCGGCCTTCAGGTCCTTCTTCACGTCGGTCCGCTCGGTCTTGCTCAGCGAGCGGCCTTCCTCGGCCTCGACGACGGCGACGGGCTCGCCCTCCATCTCGATGACGACCGACACCTGCCGATCGGGGTCGATCGCGGCCGCCGAGATGTCGCTGTCGAGGGCGCCGGTCGACGTGCTGCGGTCGAACCGCGCGGTGGGGTCGTCGTTCGGTGTCGCGGCGAGGGCCGCGGTGGTGGGCAGTGAGAGCGCGAGGACGCCCGCAACCGCCAGGATGCGTCGGTGCAAGGGGGGGACCGCCTTTCCTTCTGGGAAGAGCGCTCGGCTGGCTTGGGCGGGATCCGATCGGATGCCGCGGCCGAGGCTGATAGGAGGCTATGCATCCCCTGACCGTTCCCCAAGAGGAAGATGCGCAGATGAGAGGATCCTCACCCGGCGGGCGTCACGCGATGCGGGTCCCCGGCGGAAGACGACGCGCCGGCGTGCGGGTTCGCACACCCGCCCACCACAGCAGGAGGCCCGCCGCGATCACCTGCACGCCGAGGCCGACGAACCAACTCGGCACCGTCGACGCGATGATCTCCTCCGGTGTCGGGCCGCTGTCCTGCACGACGCAGTCGCTGTACGAGCTGACCGGCTCGGGGGCGATCTGCGACTGCCGGACGGAGTACTTCGTCCATCCGAACAGGTCGTCGGGGTTCCCGTACTCGTTGAAGCTCGACGGTGTCGCGTCGGCGAGGATCACGAAGGGGTTCGCCGCCAGGATCCACCAGAAGTAGTCGAACCGCGGCACCTCGTAGGTGGTGCTCTCCCAGTCGCCGCAGACCCACTGCTCCGGATCGTTCGGGCAGCTCGAGGAGCCGTCCGCGCACACGGGCGCGCCGGTCTCGTCGTACTGCGCCGACTGATACCGGTCCACGCGCTCGGTGCGGACGCTCGACCCGAGCAAGCCGAAGGCGATGACCGTCCCGACGGTGAGGGCCGCCACGACGAGGTAGGTCGTCGCGACGGAGAACAGCGGACGGGCGAGGATGCCGCTGAACGCCGTCCCGAGCGCCGCGACGACACCCGCTTCGACGACCAGCACGACGGCCGAGACCACGACGGCGAGCGGGTTGATGCCCCCGCCGAAGGTGGCGATGACGAGGAACGGCACGGCGACCACGGCGAACGCGAGCCCCGTCAGCCACGCGGCGAGGAACTTGCCGAGCACGATCTCGCGGGTCGTCGCCTGGGTGACCTGCAACGGGGCGAGGGTCGCGGCATCCCGGTCACCGTTGATGGAGTTGCCGCTGAGGGTCGGCGAGACGAGCACGACCAGCAGCAGCGTGACGAAGACGACGACCGAGTAGACGCCGGGACCGGAATCCTCCTGGCCCGAGAAGGAGAGGAAGGCGAGCGCGGTCGTCCCGACGAGGACGAGCGCGAAGACACCGAGCAGCACGTACCAGGACACCGTACGGATGCGCTGGGTCAGGTCGAGGCGGGCGATGGTCCACAGTCGCGAGAGGTTCATCGCGCACCTCCTTCGAGGTCGAGGAAGGTGTGTTCCAGGATGCCGCTGGCCGCGGAGAACTCCGCGACCGGCAGACCGGCCGCGACGAGCGCGGCGAGTCCCTGCGCCGCGGCCGCGTCGCCGGCGAAGCTCACGAGCAGGTCGCGTCGGTCGACGGGGAGGGTCGCGACGTCGAGCCCGAGGGCCCGTGCCACCGGGAGGGCGGCGGTCGCGGCATCCCGATCCGCGAGGCGGATCCGCCACGTCCGTGCACGACCGGCCGCCTCGGCGACGCGCTCGGAGCTCACGGTCTCGCCCTGCGTCATGAAGACGGCGTCGTCGACGACCTCCTCGAGTTCGGAGAGGATGTGGCTGGAGACCAGCACCGTGCGTCCCTCCGCCGCGAGCGAGCGCAGCAGCAGGCGCAGGTCGATGCGCGCCTGCGGGTCGAGACCCGAGGCGGGCTCGTCGAGCAGGAGCACCCGCGGGTCGTGGACGAGGGCGCGCGCGAGGCCGAGGCGCTGCTTCTGGCCGCGGGAGAGCACCCGGGCCGGAGCATCCCCGAGGGACTCGAGGCCGACGGTGGTGAGGAGTTCCGCGGCGCGTGCCGCGGCGGCCGTCCGGTCGAGGCCGGAGAGCCGGCCGGTGACAGCGATCGTCTCGCGGGCCGAGAGCGAGGGCCACGCGCCCAGGCTGTCCGGCATCCACCCGAGCTTCGCGCGCGCCGCCGCGGGGTCGGTTACGGGATCGATCCCGGCGATCCGGATGGTGCCGGCGTCGGGGGCCAGGAGCGAAGCGAGCATCAGCAGCAGCGTCGTCTTGCCCGCGCCGTTCGGGCCCACGAGGCCCGTGACCGCGCCCTCGGGCGCCTGGAAGGTGACGTCGCGGACGGCGTGGACGTTCCCGAAGGATCGTCGCACCCCCTGGGCGACGATGCCGGCAGCAGTCATACCGCTCACCCTAGGGGGCGGAGGTGTCCTCCTGGGGAACGCGCGGACGCACGCGCAGATTGAGCAGGCCGAAGGTCAGCAGCAGCGCGACCGCGACGACGGGTGCCGACAGGGCCACCGCGGCCCCGGCGGACTCGGCCAGCGCGCCGACCACCATGCTCGCGAAGGCCTGGCCGACGACGACCGCCGAACCGAGCACGGCCATGACCGTCGCCTCGCGTCCGCGCGGCGAACGAGCGGCGGCGAGCGCGTAGATCGTCGCGAGCGTCGGGCCGATGCCGCAGCCGGCGACCGCGAGAGCCCACCCCATCGAGATCGCTCCCGTTGCCCCGGCGGCGAGAACCGCACCGATCAGCAGGACGGCGGTGAAGCCGATCCAGCGCCACGGCAACGCGAAGCGTCGCGGCAACAGGCCCACCCCGAGCGCGAGGATCGCCGAGCCGATGCCCATGATCCCGTAGAGGATGCCGGTCTGCTCGGGGAACCCGCCCTCGTCCGCGAAGGCGGTGAGCGAAGTCAGCATCGCTCCGAAGAACAGTCCGGTCGCGAAGGTGCCGGCGGCGGCGACGAGGATGCCGGGGCGCAGCACGGCCCGCGCCGGCTCACGCCCCGCACCCTGGTCGGCGTGGCCCGCGGTGCGCGCGGTCGGGTGCAGCGCGAACGCGGTGACGAAGACGACGGTGAGGGCGGCGGCGGCGAGCACCGGAGCGGCGGGGCTCGCCGCGATCGCGACGACGCCGACGAGGACCGGCCCGAAGACGAAGACGATCTCATCGACGGCCGACTCGTAGCCCATCGTCGACTCCTGGAGTCGGCCGCGGGCGACGCGGTCGAGCCGCATCCGGCCGATGGAACCGACCAGTCGGGCGCGCGACATCGGCGAGACCTGCGGGGCGGTCGCCCCGGCGAGCACCGAGACGGCCAGGAGCACACCGTCCGGGGTGTCGCCGTAGGCGACGGCGACGAGGGTCACCAGGACGGCGCTCTGGACGAGCGTCGCGAGCAGCAGCACCGGTCGCTGACCCCAGCGGTCGGCGGCCGCGCCGATGAGGGGGCCGGTCGCGATGGTGCCGAGGCCGACCATCGCCGAGGTGAACCCGCCGACGGCGAGCGATCCGCGAGCGTCGACGACCATCGTGAGGACGCCGACGACGATCATCGCGTACGGCAGTCGCGCAATCAGGGCGATGGCGAAGTATCCGATACCCACAGAAGCGGCGAGCGTCCGGAGGGGGCTGTCGCGTTCGGGGGCGCGCACCGGTGTCGAGTCGGTGAGGGGCATGTGTCATGACCTCCGTGCAGCTGAGGCGTCGTGCCGCCTTGACTCTCCACGGATCAGGTAGTTACACGGGGTGCTGGCGCACCGGCATCCATTCTACCGCGCGTCACCTGAGCGTCCCGGGTGGGCGAAGAAGGCGACGCCGAGGTCGGGGTGGTCGACGAAGACGCCGTCGACGCCGGTCTCCGCGATCCGGCGCCACTCCCCCTCCCAGTCGCCGAACGTCGCGTCGTCGCCGGGTCCGCGGAAGAGCGGGTCGAGGAACGCGTTCTCGGGTCGGCACGTCCACACGTAGACCTCGAGCCCGCGACCGTGCGCGTCCGCCACGACGGACGGATGCTCGAGCACGATCCGCTTGTCGAGACTGATCCCATTCACCTCGCCCGCGAGCCGGTCGAGCCCCTCCGGGGTGAGCTGGTCGGCGTAGGTGACCGCGTCGTCGCCGTCCGCCGCCCGGAGGTCCCACGCGGACCCCTCCGCCTCGAGCAGGTAGACGTAGCGGGCACGGAGGCCGCGACCCCGCAGCTCCTGCAGGATCCGCTGCTCGAACGATTCGATCACCAGCGGCCGCTCCCCGACATCCCATCCGGCGCTGCGCAGTTCGTCGGCGAGCAGCCCCGCGACGTCGTACCCGATCGATCCGAAGTACGTCGCGTGCTTCACCTCCAGCACGACGCCGGCTCCCGCCGGGGCGGCAGCCACGAGGTCGAGGAGCTCGCGCAGCCGCAGGATCGGCTGACCGCGGTCGCTCGCCGCGCTCCCCGGCCGAAGGTGCGGCAGCCGTTCCCGGCACCGCAGCGTGGCCAGCTCGTCCCACGTGAAGTCCTCGGTGAACCATCCGGTCAGGTCCGCGCCGTCGACGACCTTCGTCGTCCGACGCGACGCGAACTCGGGATGGTCGGCCACGTCGGTCGTCGACCCGATCTCGTTCTCGTGCCGGACCACGGCGATGCGGTCCGCGGTGAAGACGACGTCGGGCTCGACGGCGTCCACCCCGGCGGCGAGAGCGAGGTCGTAGGAGGCGCGCGAATGCTCGGGCAGGTACCCCGGCGCGCCGCGGTGACCGATGACGAGCGGGCGGTTCACGGACATGCGGTCAGGGTACCCAGCTCGGGTGACGCGATCCGCCGCAGGAGCGCGGCCAGAGGGGCCTCATAGTCCTCTCACAGCGGGGGCCCGCACCCGCGGAAACACGGTCCGATACGCTGGATCGACAGCACAGCGCTGTGAGTCGACTTTTGGAGTGAGACACACAATGGCAGCGTCCGGCAATTTCGCCTTCAACAATCCGGTGTTCCAGGAGGATCAGCGCCGTCCCGGCCTGACTCCCCCTGCCGCGCCGACGAACTACTCGGCCGCCTCGCACCAGGCCGCCGACCTCGCCGCGAGCGCTCAGCTCGAGGGCATGTACGCGGCCCCCACCGCATCCTCCGCCAACACCGGCCGGATGACGGTCGAGGACACCGTCGTCAAGACGGCGGGCCTGTTCGGCATCCTGCTCGTGACCGCACTCGTGGGCTGGTTCTGGACCCTCGGCGGGTCGCTCATGCCTACGCAGGTGGAGCCGGCCGACCTGACGATCATGCCCTGGATCATCGGCGCGCTCGTGGGCTTCGTCCTCGCGCTCGTCATCAGCTTCACGTCCCGCAAAAAGGTCCGCCCGGCTCTGGTCTGGGCGTACGCGGCGGCTGAGGGTCTGTTCGTCGGTGGAATCTCGGCGTACTTCGAGTTCATCTGGCCGGGCGTCGTCCTGCAGGCGACCATCGCGACCCTCGTGGTGGTCGGCGTGACCCTCGCTCTCTTCGCGAGCGGCAAGGTCCGTGTCAGCAAGAAGGCCAACAAGATCTTTATGATCGCGATGGTCAGCTACCTGGTGTTCGGCCTCGTCAACCTGGTCCTCATGTGGACGGGCGTCACCCAGGGCACCTTCGGCCTCTACAGCCAGGAGGTCTTCGGCATCCCGCTCGGCCTCATCATCGGCCTGCTGGTCGTCCTCATGGCGTCGTACTCGCTCGTCCAGGACTTCGACCTCGTGCAGCAGGGTGCCCGCAACGGCGCTCCCCGCGAGTTCGGCTGGATCGGCGCCTTCGGCATCATGGTCACGGTCGTCTGGCTCTACGTCGAGATCCTCCGCATCATCGCCATCCTGCGGGGCAACGACTGACCCCCGCCTCACACGACGAAGGCCGTCCGGGAAACCGGGCGGCCTTCGTCGTTGCGGGCGATCCGCGTGCTCAGGACGGGAGCCGCAGGACGGCGACCGTGCCGCGCGGGGCGTGCGACTCGAGCGTCACGGTCGCCCCGTAGGCCTCGGCGAGCGACGCGGCGTTGGAGAGCCCGATGCCGGTGCCGGGGATGGCGGCATCGTGTGCGTACGGAGCGCGGTAGAACCGGTCGAAGGCGTGCGTGCGCTCCTGCTCGGTCATCCCGACACCCTGGTCCGCGACGGTGACGACGATCTCGCGTCCCTCCTCGTAGGCCGAGACCACGACGTCGCCGCCTCCCGCGGGGGTGAACTCGACGGCGTTGCGGAGGAGCTCCTCCAGGATCGACGCGAGATCGCGGACGGCGATGCGGGCGGCCCGGTCGGGCATCGCGCCCATCTGGATGTGGATGCGGCGGTCCCGCGCGCGGGCCGCGACCTCCGAGATCGCGTGTTTGACGACGGGACCGACGTGGGAGGCTCCCGAGCGCGCTTCGACGTCGCGTGTCGACTGTCCGGCCGCGATGAGGCGCTCGACGAGCCGCAGCAGGCGCTCCGCTGACCGCTCGACGGCTTCCCACCGTTCGGTCTCGGCCGACTCGTTCATGAGGGCGATGTCGGTGTGACCGAGGATCACCGTGAGGGGCGTGCGGAATTCGTGACCGACGGTGCTGAGGAACCGATCGCGGACTTCGACGGCACCCACGAGCTCGGTGACGTCCTGACCGACGATCACGATCCCGACCTCCTCGCCGCCGGCGACGACGGGACGCACGATGACCTGCAGCACGCGCCGCGGGTCGCCGCCGAACTCCACCGTCCGCGGCGCGGCGAAGTCCCCCGAGCGCACGCGCTCGACGAAGTCGGCCGAGGTGGCCTCGGCGGGCATCGAGGTGTCGGCGCGCCAGATGACCGAGAGGAATCCGTCCCGGTCGATCTCGTCTATCCCGGATCGTCCGCTGATCTCGGCGGCGACGGCGTTGAGCAGGATCGGGCGTCCATCCGGTCCGAAGACGGCGACGGCGTTGTCGGTCGCGTCGAGGGTGGCGCGCAGCATGGCGGTGTCGCGGCCCGACAGCCGCAGCGCGTGATCGAGTTCATCCGACACGGCCTCGGTGTGCGCCCGCATCCGCCCGAGGTCCCGGGCGATGAGGGCGATGGTCCCCGCGATGAGCCCCGCGATGATGGGCAGGGCGACGACCGAGACGACGTCGGCGGCGTCGCGGAATCCACCGGTCCGGATGATCTGGATGAGCGGTCCGAGAGCGGTCAGCAGCACGCCGGCCACGACGGTGGCGGGCGGGAAGGCGAAGGCGAGCCAGCCGAGCGGGAAGATCACCAGCAGGCCCGCCGCGGGCAGGACCTCTACACCGGCGTCCCGCAGGGGAAGGCACGCGAGGATCTGCACGAGCGGGATGGCCGCCAGCCACTCCGTGTGCGTGGTCGGCTGGACGAGCCAGACGGCGGTCATGGCCGCCGTGCTCAGAACGATGACGCCGAAGCCGGCGAGCAGCAGCGGGGTGATGCGGGCGCTGTCGATCGTCCCGAGGATCAGCACGACGATGAGGGCCGAGATGGCCAGGACGAACTGCGCGTACGGCTGTGTACGCGGACGCTCGATCAACGCCTCACCCCCTCCTCAGACGGCGGTGCAGACCGGGGCAGGAGCCCGCGCTCACTCTGACCGGGCCGGACACGCCGTGTCAAGGGCTGGCGACGCGGCTCGTCACGGGGGTTCCCCCCGCGACTCACTCCCATTCGATGGTCCCCGGGGGCTTCGACGTGACGTCGAGCACCACCCGGTTGACCTCGCGCACCTCGTTCGTGATGCGGTTGCTGATCTTCGAGAGCACGTCGTACGGCAGCCGGGTCCAGTCCGCCGTCATGGCGTCCTCGCTCGAGACGGGGCGCAGGACGATCGGATGCCCGTAGGTCCGCCCGTCCCCCTGCACGCCCACCGAGCGAACGTCGGCCAGCAGCACGACGGGGCACTGCCAGATCTCGCCGTCCAGTCCCGCCTTCGTCAGCTCCGCACGGGCGATGGCGTCGGCGTCACGCAGGATCTCGAGGCGGTCAGCGGTGACCTCACCCACGATCCGGATGCCGAGGCCGGGCCCCGGAAAGGGCTGGCGCCCGACGATGGCCTCCGGCAGACCCAGCTCGCGACCGATCGCGCGGACCTCGTCCTTGAACAGGGTGCGCAACGGCTCGACGAGCTCGAACTGCAGGTCCTCGGGAAGCCCGCCGACGTTGTGGTGGCTCTTGATGTTGGCCGTGCCGGCACCGCCGCCGGACTCGACCACATCCGGGTAGAGGGTGCCCTGCACGAGGAACCGGATCGGGTCGCCCTCCGCGGCGGCCTCGGCGATGAGGTCCGACTGGACCTTCTCGAAGGCGCGGATGAACTCCCGGCCGATGATCTTGCGCTTCTGTTCGGGATCGCTCACGCCGGCGAGGGCGTCGAGGAAGGTCTCCCGCGCGTCGACGGTGATCAGGCGCACCCCGGTCGAGGCGACGTAGTCGTTCTCGACCTGCTCGCGCTCGCCCTTGCGGAGCAGACCGTGGTCGATGAAGACGGCGGTGAGCTGGTCGCCGACAGCCTTGTGCACGAGGGCGGTGGACACCGCCGAGTCGACGCCTCCCGACAACGCCGAGATGACCCGGCCCGTCCCGACCTGCGCGCGGATCTTCTCGACCTGCTCGGCGATGACGTTGTCGCTGTTCCAGTCGGCGGGCAGTCCCGCCGCCTTGTGCAGGAAGTTCTCCAGCACGCGCTGGCCGTGGTCGGAGTGCTTGACCTCGGGATGCCACTGCACGCCGTAGAGCTTACGGGCGTCGTTCGCGAAGGCGGCGACGGGGGTGGCCGCGGTCCGCGCGAGGACCTCGAAGCCGTCGGGAGCGGCGCTGACCTGGTCGCCGTGGCTCATCCACACGTTCTGGTCCACGGGCTGTCCGTCGAGCAGCACGTTGTCGGTGACGATCGTCGCATCCGTCGCCCCGTACTCGCGAAGGCCGGTGTTCGCGACCTCGCCGCCGAGGGTCTTGGCCATCACCTGGAAGCCGTAGCAGATGCCGAGCGTCGGGACACCGAGGTCGAAGACACCGGCATCCAGCTGCGGCGCTCCCTCCTCGTAGACCGACGAGGGACCGCCCGAGAGGATGATCCCGACAGGGTTCTTCTCGGCGATCTCCGCAGCCGTCGCGGTGTGCGGCACCAGTTCGCTGTACACGCCGGCCTCGCGGACGCGACGGGCGATCAGTTGCGCGTACTGGGCGCCGAAGTCGACGACCAGCACGGGTCGCTGGGAGGTTTCGGTCTGCTCTGTCACCGGGTCTCCGTGGGGGTTTCGAGGGGGACGGATGCGGCGGCCTCCCGTTCGGCCAGGTACTCCCTGACCTCGCGGGCGACCTTCGCCTCCATGAAGAAGGACAGGAGGGGCACGATGCCGCCGAGCGCGAGCACGACGAAACGCGGGAAGCGCCACCGCATGAGGCTCCACACCCGGAAGCACGCGAAGAGGTAGACGACGTAGAACCACCCGTGCACGACGAGGATCGCGAGCGAGATGTTGACGCCGTCTCCGGTGGAGACGATGTCGCACGTGTTCGTCATCGGCGCGAACAGCGAGTACCACTGGCAGTCGGGGCCGGGGATCGCCGTCGCGAACCACAGCAGCCCACCGGAGCCGCCGGCGAAGAGCTCGACGTGGAGCGGCGTGTACTTCAGGATCATCTCGGCGACCAGCAGAAGCAGGCCGACACCGGTGACGATCGATGCGATCTGGTAGAACCGCAGGGCGCCGCGGATCGCCGGGAACGTGGCGAGTTTGGGCTGGACGGGCATGGCTTCCAGTCTACGGGCGCGGCAGGGGCTGCTCGGCGCCCTCGCCGTCGTCGGAGAGCGCTTCGACTTCCTTCTCCCACGCGTCGCGCGCCAGTCGGTACCACATGTAGAAGGCGAAGCCCGCGAACACCGCCCACTCGATGGCGTAGAAGATGTTGAGCCAGTTCACCGACGACAGCTCGGTCGGGGCCGGCGCATGGATCTGCTGCAGCGCGCCGAAGGCCTCCGCGGAGACGAGGTAGGGACGGTAGACGTCGAGCCCCTCGATGTCGCTCCACTGCGAGAGCAGCGCGGCCGGAGACATCGCGGTGATCTCGAGAGGGTCGGCGTCCCGCGGCGGCTCCTTCGCGCCCTCGTCGGAGATGAGCCGTCCCGTCAGCGTGACGTCCTGCGGCGGCGCGTCGCTCAGAGCGGATGCCGCGGCATCCGCGTTCTCCCGGTCAGGCGTGAACCCGACCGCCACTGCGAGGGAGGTCGGACCGTCCACCCCGGCGGTCGTCGGGTCGACGCGGAATTGTCCCGCCACCCAGTATCCGGGCGTGCCGTCGTCGTAGCGGGAGGTGACGACGCGGAAGTCGCCGGCCACGAAGGAACCCTTCACCTCGACCCGTTGGCCCACGAGCGGCTCCGGCAGGTAAGCGCCGGGAGCCACGACCTCACCCAGCGGACGCACCTGCTCGGTCATGCCCGCGGGCGGCGGATCGGTGTCGATGGCGTTCCCCAGCTGCCATTGCCCGAGCCACGCGAAGATCCCGGCCACGAGCAGGGCGAGGCCCAGCATCCCGATCCAGAACGGACGGGTCATGACCTCCCGCAGCGTCGGCGGGAAGACGTCGGGAAGATCGTCGACGGCGGGGGTTCCGGTCATCAGTGGGACGAGGCGTACGGCGCGACGACGACCTCGACGCGCTGGAACTCCTTGAGATCCGAGTAGCCGGTCGTCGCCATCGACTTCCGCAGCGCACCGATGAGGTTCGCCGTGCCGTCGGCGACGGGGGCCGGGCCGTAGAGGATCTCTTCCAACGGCGAGACCTGACCGACCTCGACGCGGGTGCCGCGCGGCAGCTTGGCGTGGTGCGCCTCGGGTCCCCAGTGGAAGCCGCGGCCGGGGGCGTCGGTCGCGCGCGCGAGCGCGACGCCGAGCATGACGGCGTCGGCGCCCATGGCGAGGGCCTTGACGATGTCTCCCGACGTGCCGACACCGCCGTCGGCGATGACGTGCACGTAGCGCCCGCCCGACTCGTCGAGGTAGTCGCGGCGCGCGCCGGCGACGTCGGCGACCGCGGTGGCCATCGGCGCGTGCAGGCCGAGGGTGGCGCGAGTGGTGGATGCCGCTCCCCCGCCGAACCCGACGAGGACGCCGGCGGCGCCGGTCCGCATGAGGTGGAGCGCGGCCGTGTAGGTCGCCGCACCGCCCACGATGACCGGGACGTCGAGGTCGTAGATGAACTTCTTGAGGTTGAGTGGCTCGTCGACGCTGGACACGTGCTCGGCCGAGACCGTGGTGCCGCGGATGACGAACAGGTCGACGCCGGCGGCGACGACGGTCTCGTACAGATCCTGCGTGCGCTGCGGGGTGAGCGCGCCGGCCACCGTCACGCCGGCGGCGCGGATCTCGGCGAGGCGGTCGCGGACCAGCTCGGGCTTGATCGGCGCGGAGTACAGCTCCTGCATCCGACGGGTCGCGCCGTCCGCGGGGAGCGCGGCGATCTCGGCGAGCAGCGGCTCCGGGTCGTCGTACCGGGTCCACAGCCCTTCGAGGTCGAGCACACCGAGGCCGCCGAGCTGGCCGAGCATGATCGCCGTGCGCGGGCTCATCACCGAGTCCATCGGCGCGCCGAGGACCGGGATGCCGAAGCTGTAGGCATCGATCGACCAGGTGGTCGAGACGTCCTCGGGGTTGCGCGTGCGCCGCGAGGGCACGACGGCGATGTCGTCGAAGGCGTACGCGCGACGCGCGCGCTTGGCGCGGCCGAGCTCGATTTCCATGGTCACCGTCCCAGCCTACCGTCGGGGCCCGACGCGCGCCCCGCCTGCTCAGCGGGCACGCGCCACCCGCCGTTCGTCCCACACGGGCTCGTCGGACTCGTAGACCGTGCCGTCGGCCCCGAAGACGAGGAACCGGTCGAACGACCGTGCGAACCAGCGGTCGTGGGTGACCGCGAGCACGGTCCCCGAGAACGCGGTCAAGGCGTTCTCCAGCGCCTCGGCCGACACGAGGTCGAGGTTGTCGGTCGGCTCGTCGAGCAGCAGGGTCGCGCCCGAGAGTTCGAGCAGCAGGATCTGGAACCCTGCCTGCTGGCCGCCGGACCCGAGCGCGGAGCCGCGGAGGTGCTCGAGGCGGCTGATCGCCTCGGTCGGACCGTTGGATGTGCCGGGTCGGTCGACGTAAGCGAGAACGTCGTCGGCGCGCTTGTTCAAGGTCCGTCCGAGCGTGTTGGGCTCGACCAGTGCTTTGAGATGAGCCTGATTGAGTCGTCGGTTGGATTCCGACAGGCGGCTCCGGCGAACAGCCCCTGACCTGCGGAAACGCAGAGCAGGGGCTGTTCGGTTCTGGTGGCCGCGCGATGCGCTGGCCTCACGGCTCTGCCCGACACCGACGTCGCTCTCCTCTGCGACGGCCCCCTCGCCGGCTGAGCGCTCGCGGCCGGCATCCTGTCCGTGTGCCGGTAGACCTCGCACCGCTCGGCAACGCGACGGGGCGTTGTGTCGCGACCTGGTCGGGTCCGACGGCTCGGCGGGGCGCGATCGTCTCGTGCGTTGGCGGACTACGGGAGCTTGGACGCGAGGACGTCGGCCGCCAGGATCTCGGGTGCTGCGCCGAGGAGGTGCTGGTTGGCCATCAGGGCTGCGACGATGGCGCCGTTGGCGTGGGCATCGCGAGCGGCCTCGTCGGGGAATGCATCGAAGATCCAGAAGGTGTCGGCGTGGGTCCTGACCGCGAACCAGACAACCGTTCCTACTTCTTCGTTGGCGAGTGCGACAGCGCCGGCGAGCAGATCGGCGACCGCGTCGTGCTGTCCATCCGCCGCGACGATCTTGGCGACGAAGGCATACGGAAGTGATGCGGGTGTGGACATGAGGGACTCTCCTTGCAGTCGGGGTTCTTCGTGGGACGAGTTCAGCGTATGACGGGCAAGGGCCGGCCGGCAGTGGCGTATACGGCAGGATTGCTACTGTTTACGTCATGCGTATCGGACTGATCGCGATCGACGGCTGCTTCGGTTCGGCTATCGCGTCGATCATCGACATCGTGCGGGTGGCCGATGGAGCTCGCGGCGATGTCGACCCGCGGATCGACCCGATCGAACTCGCCATCCTCGGACCGAAACGGCGAGTGACCACGACGGCATCGATGACCCTGTCGGTGGACCAACCGCTGTCGGAGTCCGGAGAGTTCGACGTGGTCGTCGTCCCTGCGCTTGGAACCCTTACGGCCGCCGCTACCAACGACGTCCTGCAGAGCCGAGATGCTCGTTCGGTCATCGCCTCGCTCGGGCGCCTCGACGAGGCGACCACCCGGATCGCCGCGGCGTGCACCGGCGTGTTCGCCGTCGCCGAGACCGGACGGATGCATCATCGGCGGGCGACGACCAGCTGGTTCCTGGGGCCGGAGTTCCTGAAGCGCTATCCGACCGTCGCCCTCGATCTCGACACCATGGTCGTGGCCGACGGGAACCTCGTCACCGCCGGCGCCGCCTTCGCCCACATCGACCTCGCGCTCTCACTCGTGCGATCGATCAGCCCCGACCTGGCCCGACATGTCGCCAAGCTCCTCATCATCGACGAGCGCCCGTCGCAGGCGGCCTTCGTCGCCTACGATCATCTCCGGCACGAGGACCCGATCATCGTCGAGTTCGAACGCTTCGTGCGCGCCCGCCTGGACGAACCGTTCAACGTCGCCTTCGTCGCGCAGTCGCTCGGCACCAGCCGGCGCACCCTCGAACGACGAGTCCGTGCGGCGCTCAACCTCACTCCGCTCGGCTTCGTCCAACGGCTTCGCATCGAACGAGCTCGGCACCTCTCAGCAACCACGGACCTCACCTCCGCCGAGATCGCGCTACGGGTCGGCTACGCGAACGCCGAGACTCTGCGCTCCCTCCTGCGCAGGGAGCGACGCCGTTCCTGACCGATCGCCATGCCTGAGAACCACCTCTCAGCACGTCGCGTCCGCGCTCCTGCGTCGCCCCTGGACGACCCACTCGACATGCCCGCAGCACAGGCCATGCGACGTGCCCCGGCTTCCCGGACGGTCGGGTTGGGTGGCTTGTGTTCTCATCGAGAGGATCAGCAGACCCCATCAGGGTGGATTGGGAAGGGCCGCCGTCGTGCAGGTGTCCCACACGGTCTCGTACTCGTGACCGGCGGCATCCGCGTAATCGGCGATCGCCTCGGCGTAGCGCATCTGCCCATCGAGATCGTCGGACTCACTGAGCGCGTTCTCGGCGTCCTCGAACTCTCGCGCCTCGGCGCGGATCCGAGCGGGAGCCACGGTGATGAGGAGGTCGTGGACGGTCTGGCCGGAAGCCCCGTGCCCGATGAACTGATCCATCACACCCGGCGAACCGCCGATCGTGACGGCGCCGCCGTGCGCGCGGAGCTCGCCTCGGATGATGCCCATGAGCGTGATCTTGCCGGCCCCGTTCTGCCCGACGAGGGCTGTCGTCGATCCCGCCGGAACGCGGAACGCCACGTCCTCGAGAAGCGGGGTCCCGTCGGGGAGGGTGAACGAGACGTTCTGCACGTCGATCTGAGCCACGATGGGCGGTCCTTCCGCCCCGAGAGCGGTGCCGATCAGCTCATCGGAGAACGCAGGTTCTCACGACTATGCCCGGAAACCACGAAAGCCCCGACCAGCATTGGTAGGGGCTTTCGATCGAAAGAAGTCCGGCGGTGTCCTACTCTCCCACAGGGTCCCCCCTGCAGTACCATCGGCGCTGTGAGGCTTAGCTTCCGGGTTCGGAATGTGACCGGGCGTTTCCCTCACGCTATGGCCGCCGAAACACTATTGATGTTTCAGTCTGCACAACGATTGTTCGTTATGCGGTTCTCGACCGTACATCGAGAACCACTCAGTGGACGCAAGCACCTAAACGGTGTGTTATCAAGTCATCGGCTTATTAGTACCGGTCAGCTTCACGTGTTACCACGCTTCCACATCCGGCCTATCAACCCAGTAGTCTGGCTGGGAGCCTCTC